>NZ_JBIYSN010000003.1:0-505687 GCF_046464135.1 Bacillus sp. z60-11
ACTTTCGTCCATTGCGGAAGATTCCCTACTGCTGCCTCCCGTAGGAGTCTGGGCCGTGTCTCAGTCCCAGTGTGGCCGATCACCCTCTCAGGTCGGCTACGCATCGTCGCCTTGGTGAGCCATTACCTCACCAACTAGCTAATGCGCCGCGGGTCCATCTGTAAGTGATAGCCGAAGCCATCTTTTATGATTGAACCATGCGGTTCAATCAAGCATCCGGTATTAGCCCCGGTTTCCCGGAGTTATCCCAGTCTTACAGGCAGGTTACCCACGTGTTACTCACCCGTCCGCCGCTAACCTCAGGGAGCAAGCTCCCATCGGTCCGCTCGACTTGCATGTATTAGGCACGCCGCCAGCGTTCGTCCTGAGCCAGGATCAAACTCTCCATGAAAAGTTTGATAATGACTACGCACACTCGCATGTGCGATTTATAAAAATGAATTAACAGGTACGTTTTGTCTTGTTTAGTTTTCAAAGAACTTCGTTGCCTCTCTCAAGGCGACCACTTAAATATAACATTTAATAGACAAGCGGTCAACACTTTTTTTCGAAAAGTTTTTATTAGCTTTTATATAAGCGACCAAGAAGTATTATAACACATGATGCATTTATCGAAAAGACCTTATAACGAATAAGGCAATAAAAAAATGCAGCCCGCAGGCTGCATTTCATTTATGATTCATCCGCTTCATTTTCTTCTGATTCAGTCGCGGCTTCTTCTTCATCTTTTTCGACTAAGGCTACTGTCGCTACATGCTCCTGTTCACCCAATCTAATGAGGCGAACCCCCTGTGTTACACGGCCGGTAATGGAAATATCGTTAATATCCATCCGGATGATCACTCCGCTGGCGGTGATGATCATCAAATCTTCTTCTCCTCTCGTTGCTTTAACTGTCACAAGAGAACCGTTGTTTTCCGTGATTTTGCAGGTTTTCAGCCCTTTTCCTCCACGGCTTTGAGTTCTGTACTCAGAAGCAGGTGTCAGTTTTCCATACCCTTTTTCCGTGACGATCAATACATGAGAGTCTTCTTCTAAAATCTCCATACCGACAACCATATCATCATCTGTCAGTGTGATTCCTTTCACACCGGCTGCGGTTCTTCCCATCTGCCTTACATCGGTTTCAGGGAATCTGATGAGCAGACCGTTTTTCGTTCCGATAATGATTTGTTTATTCCCATCAGTCAGACGCACGGCCATCAATTCATCTTCATCGCGGAGACTTAAGGCAATCAAGCCGTTGTTGCGGATATTTGCGAATTGAGACAGCGGCGTGCGCTTGGAGATGCCGTGTTTTGTCGTAAAGAACAGGTATGACTCTTCATCAAACTCGGACACCGGGATAATCGCGTTGATCCATTCCCCTTTTTCTACTTCCAGCAGGTTAATGATCGGAATTCCCTTTGCCGTTCGGCCGAATTCAGGAATTTCATATCCCTTGGCACGGTATACCTTCCCTTTGTTTGAGAAGAAGAGAATCGTATCATGCGTAGATGTGGAGATCAGGTGCTCAACGAAGTCATCTTCGTTTGTCCCCATACCTTGAATTCCTTTTCCGCCCCGTTTCTGGCTGCGGTAAGTAGAAGAAGGAAGACGTTTGATGTATCCGTTATGAGTCAATGTGACAACGATGTTTTCTCTCGTAATGAGATCTTCGTCTTCAATGGTTTCAAGGCCTGATGTCACGATCTCTGTACGGCGTTCATCATTAAAACGCTCTTTAATTTCCGTCAGTTCCTCACGGATGATTTCAAGAACTTTTTCTTCGTCCGCTAAGATCCCTTTCAATTCTGCGATCAGTTTGATTAAGTCTTGGTATTCCTCTTCAATTTTTTCGCGCTCCAGTCCTGTTAACCGCTGAAGACGCATGTCCAAAATGGCTTGCGCTTGTTTTTCGGTCAATGAGAATTTCTCGATTAACCCGTTTTTCGCAATTTCAGCCGTTTGTGAATTTCTGATTAAGGAAATGACTTCATCAAGATGATCAAGAGCGACTCTTAAGCCTTCGAGAATATGGGCTCTTGCTTCGGCTTTGCGAAGTTCGAATGCCGTACGCCTTCTGATCACGACTTTTTGATGATCGAGATAATGCTCGAGACACTGCTTTAAACTCAAGACTTTCGGCTGTCCATCGACGAGCGCTAAAAGATTGATCCCAAATGATGTTTGAAGTGCCGTCTGCTTGTACAAATTATTTAACAGAACATTTGCATTTGCGTCTCGTCTCAGCTCGATGACGATCCTCATGCCGTTTCGGTCTGATTCATCACGGAGATCTGTTATCCCTTCGATTTTCTTATCGCGGACAAGATCGGCGATTTTTTCGATCAGTTTCGCTTTATTCACCTGATAAGGTATTTCCGTAATAATGATGACCTGTTTGCCGGAGGATGTTTCTTCGATTTGAGCCTTTGCCCGAATCGTGATCGAACCTCTTCCTGTTTCATAAGCTTTGCGGATTCCGCTTCTGCCCATGATCAGCCCTGCTGTCGGGAAATCCGGTCCCGGAATGATGTCCATCAACTCCGGAAGCGTGATTTCAGGGTTTTTACTGACGGCTAAAACCCCGTCAATAATCTCACCAAGCTGATGTGGCGGGATATTCGTCGCCATACCTACCGCAATCCCGGCAGCTCCGTTGACCAGCAGATTTGGAAATCTGGCAGGCATGACAACCGGTTCTTTTTCAGACCCGTCATAGTTGTCCTGATAATCGATCGTATCTTTATTAATGTCTCGCAGGATTTCCATGGATATTTTCGACATTCTTGCTTCTGTATAACGCATGGCCGCAGCGGAGTCGCCGTCGACAGAACCGAAGTTTCCATGGCCTTGAACAAGCATATACCGATAGTTAAAATCCTGCGCCATTCTGACCATGGCTTCATAAACGGCAGAGTCACCATGCGGGTGATATTTACCGATGACTTCGCCGACGATCCGCGCCGATTTTTTGTATGGCTTGTCACTTGTCATCCCAAGGTCGTTCATCGCGTACAATATTCTTCTATGCACCGGCTTCAGACCGTCCCTTACATCCGGAAGGGCCCGCGAAACAATAACACTCATGGCATAGTCTAAGAAAGACGTGCGCATTTCCTGACTGATATTGATTTCCTGGACTTGGGGCTTTTGTTGTTCACTCATTAAAAAACCTCCCTGGAGAATATACATGAGTTGTGTGGGAGTAGAATTGCATTTATACTCTTCAACGAATTAGGCTATTCTCCATTATATCAATAATCTTAATTTTATACACATTAAATTGCGGGAATGTTATAGGATCCGCCTGCTCATATTCTAGAAAAGACCTTATTTCAGGTTGAGTGAAAATAAGGTCTTATCTGCATTAGATATCCAAGTTCTTTACATAACGTGCATTTTCTTCAATGAAGTTCCGCCGCGGTTCCACTTTGTCTCCCATGAGCATTTCAAAGGTTTCATCAGCATCAATCGCGTCTTTTAGCGTCACTTGAAGCAATGTTCGCGTTTCAGGATCCATCGTCGTTTCCCACAGCTGTGTCGCGTTCATTTCTCCCAACCCTTTATAGCGCTGAAGTCCAGGCTTAGGGGTTTGCGGAAGCTCTTTTAAAATGTCTTCGAGCTGCTGGTCGTTATACGCATATTCGACGCGTTTGCCCTGCTGTATTTTGTAAAGCGGCGGCTGTGCGATGTAGACATATCCCTGCTCAATAATCTGCCGCATGTAGCGGTAGAAAAAGGTCAAGAGCAGCGTTCTGATGTGGGCGCCGTCGACATCGGCATCCGTCATGATGACGACCTTATGATAACGCGCTTTTTCAAGGTTGAAATCTTCGCCGATTCCCGTACCAAGCGCAGTGATCATTGACCGGACTTCATTGTTGGACAAAATTTTATCAAGACGGGCTTTTTCGACGTTTAAAATTTTACCTCTAAGCGGTAAAATCGCTTGGAAATGACGATCCCGGCCTTGTTTAGCTGAGCCGCCCGCCGAGTCACCCTCAACGATATAGAGCTCGGAAATCGACGGATCTTTAGAAGAACAGTCGGCCAGTTTACCAGGCAGATTGGAGACTTCCAGAGCGCTTTTTCGCCGCGTCAGTTCGCGCGCTTTTTTGGCCGCCATCCGCGCTCTTGCCGCCATGACCCCTTTTTCAACGATTTTTTTCGCCGAATCCGGGTTTTCCAGCAGGAATGTTTCCAATGCTTCTGAAAACAAGGCGTCTGTTATCGTGCGGGCTTCAGAATTGCCGAGCTTTGTTTTCGTTTGCCCTTCAAATTGCGGATCCGGATGTTTGATGGAAATGATCGCTGTCAACCCTTCACGGACATCTTCACCGCTTAAATTCGGATCGTTTTCTTTGAAAATCCCATTCTTTCTGGCGTAATCATTGATGACGCGGGTCAAGCCTGTTTTAAACCCGGCTTCATGCGTTCCGCCTTCATACGTATGAATGTTATTGGCAAATGAATAGATGTTGCTTGTGTAGCTGTCATTGTACTGGAGCGCTACTTCGATCGTGATGCCGTCTTTTGATCCTTCAATGTAGACAGGCTCCTCATGGATCACTTCCCGTGAGCGGTTTAAGTGCTCAACATAGCTTTTAATTCCGCCTTCATAGCAATACTCATTCTTCCGTTCTTTTCCTTCGCGCGTATCTTCAATCGTGATTTTGACGCCTTTTGTCAAAAAGGCAAGCTCACGAACGCGAGTGGCAAGTGTATCGTAGTCATATTCGATTGTTTCTGTGAATATTTCCGGATCAGGAGCGAAGTGTGTGGTCGTTCCCGTTTTATCGGTCTCGCCGATCACCTTCAAATCAGCTTTTGGAACGCCCCGTTCAAATTCTTGATAATGGATCTTTCCGTCCCTGTAAACCGTTACATCCAACTCGGTTGAAAGGGCGTTAACGACAGAAGCCCCCACGCCGTGCAAACCGCCGGAAACCTTATATCCGCTTCCGTCGAATTTACCTCCGGCGTGCAGGACCGTCATGATGACTTCGACAGCCGGACGGCCCATTTTTTCATGGATGCCGACCGGGATGCCCCGCCCGTTGTCTTTTACCGTGATGCTGTTATCTTTCTCAATGACAACATTGATTTCAGTGCAGTAACCGGCCAAAGCTTCATCGATGCTGTTATCGACGATTTCCCATACGAGATGGTGCAGACCTTTGCCGCTTGTTGACCCGATGTACATTCCCGGTCTTTTTCGAACGGCTTCCAATCCCTCTAGAACCTGTATCTGATTTTCATCATAATTGTTATGCTGTTCCATTGCCACGCACATTCACCTACACTTTTCTCAAAACTAATAAATTTATAGTAAAGATTCTTTAAGAATCGTTTTCCGGCTTGGATTGCGCCCGTTTTTTCAACGTGCCTGAGGCTAAAGGAGAAAAATAAATCGATTGCACTGTGACAACAATTGATTTCGGTGTTCCGTTGGAAGAGACAATCCGCTTTTTTTGTTTCGTCAAAAATTCATCAACAATCGGAGATGCCTTTGCCTTATAATCAAAAATTGCCACAATTTCACGTGTTGAGACCACAAAGTCATCACCTAAATGGATATACAATCCCTCACCCCATTTTTCTCAGTCCAATAGCGTGCCATTTTCTACACGAAAGATAGCTGCTTCATTTAAGGTTTTATGGTCAATTCCATCAACGCTTGTCGTTGTTACGAATGTTTGAACGCGGCCTTGAATGGTGTGGAGCAGGTGGGACTGCCGGTAGTCATCCAGCTCTGATAATACATCATCCAAAAGCAGAATCGGGTATTCCCCAATCTCTTCCTGAATCAAATCGATTTCCGCCAATTTGAGCGACAATGCGGTCGTCCGCTGCTGACCCTGTGAACCGTAAGTCTGCACATCCCGTCCATTGACATAAAAAAGAACATCATCCCTGTGAGGTCCTGAAAGGGATACTCCCCGGTCTATTTCTTTATCTCGCAATTTAGAAAACGCTTCTTGATAACTATTGATCATTTTCGACAAATCAGGCGAATCTGATACGTGAAGAGATGTATGATACTTCAAGGTCAGTTCCTCCAGCCCTCTTGAGATTCCGGAGTGGATGGGCTGCGCCCACTTTTCGAGCTGATCGACAAACTGAAGGCGTTTGATCACAACCTTTGCTGCAAATTCCGCAAGCTGTTCCGTCAGCACGTCAAGCATCGTTTGATCGGTTTGTTTTCGCGTTTGAAGCTGCTTCAAGAAATGATTTCGCTGTGAAAGGATTTTTTGGTAAAGGGAAAGGTCATGAAGATAGACTGGTGATACTTGGCCGATTTCCATATCGAGAAACCTTCTTCTGACCTGAGGGCTTCCTTTTACAAGGTTCAAATCCTCCGGTGCAAACATAATCGTGTTAACAGCCCCGACGTACTGGCTCAGCTTTTGCTGCTCAATATGATTGACCTTGCCTTTTTTTCCTTTTTTGGAAATCACGAGCTGGATGGGAACAGAACCGTTTTTTTTCATGACCCTGCCTTCTATTTTAGCATAGTCTTCATCCCATCGTATGAGTTCTTTGTCATTTGAAGTTCGATGGGATTTTGCCATCGCAAGCACATAGATCGCTTCCATCAAATTTGTTTTGCCCTGGGCGTTTTCTCCAATAATCACGTTCACTTTGTTTTCAAATTGGAGCTCAAGGCGCTCATAGTTACGGTAAGATGATAATGTAAGATTTTGGATATACAATCAATATCACCTGCTTTAGCCGCCGACTTGAAAAGAACCGAACCCTTCAATCGTCACGACATCTCCGACATATAATTTCCGGCCGCGGCGGTTATCGGGCTCACCATTGACAAGCACCTCATATTCCGACAAAAACCATTTTGCCATTCCGCCTGATTGAATGACATCAGCCAATTTCAGAAACTGACCGAGTGTAATCATGTTCGTATCAATAGCCACCGTCTTTGTCATGTTATCGACCTCTTTCATATCACTAATATCTAATTGTACTAAAAAACAGGGAAAGAAGGAAAGGGGAAACTTGCGGCATCAAAAACAGGGCGAGCGAGAACAGCTTTTCTCCCATGAAATAAGAGAAAAGCTGCCGGACATATCCGGCAACTTTCCCCAGTTTTCAAATTAATAGGTCCGGACTGGAAGAATTAACTGAACGATCGAATCATCGTTCGGAGTGCGGATCAGAAAAGGTCTCATCGCGCCTGTGAAGCTGACATGAATGTCCTCTCCTTCAAGAACTTTCAAGGCATCCAGCATATACTTCGGACTAAACGATATTTTTAAGTCTTCCCCTTCAATTTGCTCGGCATTCACCGTTTCGACAACCTTTCCGATTTCCGGAGAGTTTGAAGAGATTTCGATGGACTCATTGGCGGACGCGGAAAGTTTCACCACGTTATTCCTTCCTTCTCTCGCCAAGAGCGATGCTCTGTCGATCGCCTGGAGGAATTCCTTCGTATTGACCACAAGGTTTGTTTTACTTTCCTGCGGAATCAGGCGGTTTGTATCTGGATAATTTCCGTCAAGCAGCCTTGAGAAGAACAGCACGTTTTTCGTCTTAAACAGCACTTGTGTTTCAGTGATGACGATGTCGACAAGCTCCTGGTGATCATCGAGAATCTTGCTCAGCTCGGTCAAGCTTTTTCCCGGAATGACGACATTGTATGAACTGTCTTCACTGATATCGAGCTTCGCTTTTCTAAGTGCGAGACGGTGGCTATCCGTCGCAGTGCATATTAATTCACCGTCGGCAACGGTCCAGTTTACACCTGTCAAGATTGGGCGTGTTTCTGAGGTGGACACTGCAAAAACCGTTTGTCTGATCAAATTTTTTAGCAGGTCAGTCGGAATTTGAAAAGCATGGTGCTCCTCGATTTGCGGTAAAAGCGGATATTCGCTCGCATCCAGGCCGTTTAAGTTAAATTCCGCTTTTCCTGAACGGATGATCGTCAAATATTGATTTTGGACCTCGATTTCCACCGTTGACATTGGGAGTTTTTTAACGATTTCGCTGAAAAAACGCGCTTGAAGAACGATGCTTCCCGGCTGTTCGATTGTGACGATTTCCAAATCTCCGTCTTCTTTAGGGATGAACGATTCGATCGAGATATCCGAGTCGCTTCCTGTAAGGGAAACCCCTTCATCAGAGGCAACGATTTTAATACCGGTTAAAATCGGGATCGTTGTTCTTGAAGAAACGGCCTTTAACACATCTTGGACACTTTCGACTAAACGGTCTTTTTGAATTGTAAATTTCATAATCATCCTCCTTACGGAATCTATAATTATTATGTTTTTAAAAAATAGCAGAAGTACTAGTAGGGGCTGTGGATTTGTGGATAAGTGTTAAAAACGAACGGAAACACAGCCTATCCACATGTGGACAGACTGTGTAAGACCATGTTTGAGTTATTCACACTTTCCCACAGAACATTATCTGAGCTGCTCTTTAATTTCTTTAATCTGCTGCTGAAGCTGTTCATCCTCGTTCAGCAGTTTCGATATTTTTTCATGGGCATGGATGACCGTCGTATGGTCGCGCCCGCCAAATTCTTCGCCGATTTTAGGAAGCGAGGAATCTGTCATTTCTCTTGATAGATACATAGCGATCTGCCGCGGAAATGCCACGGATTTTGTCCGTTTTTTCGCCTTGAAATCTTCCAGCTTAATATTAAACTGCTGGCCGACAACCCTCTGAATGTCTTTGATCGTGATGACCTTCGGCTTTGAGGAAGGAATAATATCTTTCAAAGCTTCGGCAGCCAAATCGGCATTGATGTCTTTATTGATCAAAGAAGAGTATGCGACAACCCGGATTAAAGCCCCTTCAAGCTCTCTGATATTGCTGTCGATCTGATTGGCAATATAAAGCATGACTTCATTTGGGATGTCAAGTCCTTCTGCTTTCGCTTTCTTTCTTAAAATGGCGATTCTCGTTTCCAGGTCAGGAGGCGTAATATCTGTGATTAGTCCCCATTCAAAACGGGATCGCAAACGGTCTTCAAGCGTTGGGATCTCTTTAGGCGGCCGATCGCTCGAAATCACGATTTGCTTCGTTTCTTCATGCAGCGTATTGAACGTATGGAAAAATTCCTCTTGCGTCTGTTCTTTTCCAGCTAAAAACTGAATATCATCTATCAAAAGAACGTCGACATTTCTGTAGCGATTGCGAAAATCGACAGCCTTATTGTCACGAATCGAGTTGATAAATTCATTTGTGAATTTTTCAGAAGACAAATAGACGACTTTTGCAGACGGATTATGATCGATGACATAATGGCCGATCGCATGCATCAAGTGCGTTTTTCCAAGTCCGACTCCCCCATATATAAACAGCGGATTGTACGCTTTCGCAGGCGCTTCAGCAACGGCTAAAGACGCGGCGTGGGCAAATCGGTTTCCTGAACCGATAACGAAAGTGTCGAATGTGTATTTGGGATTCAGCATATTTTGCGGAAAGTCGGCAGGTTCTTCTTTCGACATTTTTTTGATAGGAGACTTTGGCATGAATTCTTCTTCATTTTGATTCTGAGGTATGACAAATTTGATGTTCAATTCTTCTCCGGTCAGATCGTAGATCGTCTCGGCAATCAAGTGAAGATAACGCGACTCGAGCCAGTCTCTTGCAAACTCGTTCGGAGCGGTGATGATCAGCGTGTCCCCCTGTAAGGAATGAGCCTTTGTCGACTTCATCCATGTTTCGAAACTGGGCTTGCTCAATTTCTTTTCGATCTGCCCAAGGGCTTGACTCCAAAGATCCGAAATGTTTTTCATAATGGCGGTTCGTCCCTCCTTTTCCGGCGGTATTTGCTCGTTCAGACTGTTATAGAACACAAAAAAAGAGCAAATGGATGGCTCCATTCGTGAATGAAATGTTGAAAACATATAATATAGTAGAAAAACGTCTTTTCGACACCATTCACAAGATGTGGACAATTTCCTTCACACCCTGTGAAAAATCTTTCCACAAGTTATCCACAGTTTGTGGATAATGGTATAGCAGCCAATTTGTTATCAAGAGTTAAAACACAAATATAATATCAGAATAAGCGAGACGTTGCAATGGTTGACAGGAACTTATCCACACTCTATACAAACTGTTGAAAAAAGTTTGTCCACAAGGGTTAGTTTTGTGAAGATGTTGTCGATAATGGTTGTGGATAGAAAAAATAAGGCGAAAGATATCCACATCGGTTATTTTTCGATGATCAAGTCGACATTTCCCGCTTCCAAAAAAATCTTTTAAGCTAAAAATGAGGAAAAATGAAAATAAGCTTTCGGAGTCGATCCATCTGTGTTATCCTATTATGGTGCAAAAAGAAATGTATGAGTGAAGTTGACAATGAACTGCTCATCCAAATATAATAAATTAGACTGTCTTTAACAGCTATTCCTCGAGGGAGGTGTCATACATGAAAAGAACATTTCAACCAAATAACCGTAAGCGCAGCAAAGTTCATGGCTTTCGCAGCCGCATGAGTTCTAAAAATGGACGTCTTGTATTAGCACGTCGCCGCCGCAAAGGAAGAAAAGTATTATCAGCTTAGGCCACTGAATAATGTCAGTGGTCTTTTTTACATAAAGGAATGACCAGGCCTTTTTTGCCAGCTTGTTATCGGAGTGAAGGAAGAGATGAAAAAGCGAAATCGATTAAAAAAAAATGAAGATTTTCAAAAGGTATTTAAAAAAGGCAAATCGATGGCAAACCGGCAGTATGTTTTATATGTGCTTCACCAGCCTGAAGCGAAGGAGTTTCGGGTCGGGCTGTCGGTCAGCAAAAAAATCGGGAACGCCGTCGTGCGCAACCGGGTAAAACGGCTGATTCGCCAGGTCATCCAAGAAGAGCGGGATCAATTAAAACAGGAAAATGACTATATCATTATTGCGAGAAAACCCGCTGCTGATTTGACATATGAAGAAACAAAGAAAAGTCTGCAGCATCTTTTCAGAAAGTCATTTGTGTACCGAAAACAATCGAATAAGCCATCATAACCCGATTATATAAGGGAGAGTTCAGACATTTTTAAGCGCTTCCTTTTGGTTGAAAAATGTCGGCGCCCATTTTAGGGGGAAAGATGATAAAATACGAGAAAGTATGTCTTTTTAATGTTCATAACCGAATGAAAAAAACGGTTGAAGAATGAAGATTTAGGAGGAAATGTTGTTGAAGAGGCGAATTTTATTATTATTCAGTATGATCGGCGTTCTCGTGCTGTTAGCTGGATGTACGCAAATCAACCAGCCGATCACTGCAGAGAGTGAAGGATTTTGGAACAGCTACATCGTTTATCCTTTGTCACAGCTGATTACGTATGTTGCCAATTTGATGAATGAAAATTTCGGGCTTGCAATTATCATCGTCACGCTCTTAATCAGACTTTTGATTTTGCCGCTGATGATCAAGCAGACAAGAAGCTCAAAAGCGATGCAGGCGCTGCAGCCTGAAATGCAAAAACTTCGCGAGAAATACAGCTCAAAAGATCAGAAAACACAGCAAAAACTTCAGCAGGAAACGATGGCTCTCATGCAGAAGCACGGCGTGAACCCGCTTGCGGGATGTTTCCCTATTTTAATTCAAATGCCGATCTTAATCGGATTCTATCATGCCATTATGAGAACGCGGGAGATCGCAGAGCACAGCTTTTTATGGTTTGACCTGGGAGAGCGTGATCCATATTTCATCCTGCCGATTCTGGCGGGGGTGTTCACTTTCATTCAGCAAAAGCTGATGATGGCCGGAAACGCTCAGCAAAATCCGCAAATGGCGATGATGCTTTGGCTGATGCCGATTATGATCGTCATATTTGCCATCAATTTCCCGGCGGCTCTTTCTCTGTATTGGGTAGTCGGAAACTTGTTTATGATTGCTCAAACCTTCTTTATCAAAGGACCTGATTTGAAGGCGGAGAGGCAGGAAGCGACAGCCGGAGGAAAAAAATCCGGAGGGAAGAAAAAGTGAAGGAACTGACTGCTACTGGACGTACCGTCGATGAAGCAGTGCAATCCGGGCTTAAACAGCTGGAACTCCAAGCAGACGATGCTGAAATCGCCATAATCGATGAAGGCAAAAAGGGATTATTCGGCATTTTCGGACATCAGCCTGCAGTTGTCAAAATTCGAGAAAAAATAGATCCTGTAAAAGAAGCGAAACAGTATTTGGAAAATGTTGTGAAGAACATGGGGATAGAAGCGCAGGTGACGGCGACAGTTGAGCCGAAAAAGGTCACCTTCCTGTTAAAAGGTGACAAAACGGCGCTTTTGATCGGAAAAAGAGGACAAACGTTAAACGCTCTTGAAACGTTGACACAGCTTGTCATCAACCGGCACTCCGACCGCTATATTCATGTGGTAGTCGATGCTGAAGGGTACCGTGCAAAGCGGAAGGAAACCTTGGCGCAGCTGGCCATGAAGCTGGCCGATCAGGCGAGAAGGCAGAAAAAAGACATTCATCTTGAACCGATGCCTTCCAGTGAGCGCAAAGTGATCCATGACACGCTTTCGGGCTATTCCAGTGAAATTGAAACGTATTCAACCGGTGAAGATCATAACCGTCACCTCGTCATCTCATATAAAAAATAACATGAAAACCGAAGTTCTGAAAAACGGGACTTCGGTTTTTTGTATTGTCAAAAATGATTTATGCTGCGCCTGTCGGTTTAAGTTCCTTATTTTTAGGTGTAAGCTGTTGATGAAAAACAAATTTAATTGTTATTCACATGTGGATAAGTTAAAGTAAGTAATGGTGGCTTTCTGCAGTTGTGGATAACGATTCAAGTCACTTTCACTTCAATTGAAACTATGTTATCTTTAAATTTTGATTACAATAAAAGTTTTTATCCATTTATGATGTTTGGAAGATGATCCGTCAAATGGGGATAATAGATAAAGGAATGAAAAAGAGAGGTGAAAGCCATGGATACAATCGCTGCGATTTCAACGCCGATGGGTGAAGGAGCGATTGCGATCGTACGGATGAGCGGCCCTGAAGCGATTTCGATTGCCGATAAAGTATATCAAGGCCCGAGCGGAAAACGTTTGCGCTCTGTTGATTCACATACCATTAATTACGGCCATATTGTCGATCCGGAAACGGAAAAGGTCGTTGAAGAAGTCATGGTTTCCGTATTAAAAGCGCCGAAAACTTTCACAAGAGAAGATATCGTGGAAATCAACTGCCACGGCGGAATCGTGACGGTCAATCAAGTGCTCCAGCTTGTCTTAAGAGAAGGAGCGAGACTTGCAGAGCCTGGAGAATTTACGAAAAGAGCCTTTTTAAACGGAAGAATCGACCTTTCCCAGGCTGAGGCTGTTATGGATCTGATCAGAGCCAAGACGGACCGCGCGATGAATGTCGCCATGAATCAGATGGAAGGAAGGCTTTCTTCACTGATCAAACGATTGAGAGCCGAGATTCTTGAGACATTGGCGCATGTTGAAGTAAATATTGACTACCCGGAATACGATGATGTTGAAGAAATGACGCACAACATGCTGATTGAAAAGGCGACAAAAGTCAAAAAAGAGATCGAAGCGCTCCTTACGACATCAGAACAGGGTAAAATATTAAGAGAAGGCATTTCAACGGTGATTATCGGGCGGCCGAATGTCGGCAAATCATCGCTGTTAAACAGCCTCGTCCATGAAACGAAGGCCATTGTAACGGACATCCCCGGTACGACGAGGGATGTCATTGAAGAATACGTGAATGTCAGAGGCGTGCCTCTGCGTCTTGTTGATACAGCGGGAATCCGTGAGACAGAGGATATCGTCGAGCGCATCGGTGTCGAACGCTCCAGACAGGTGTTAAAAGAAGCGGATCTGATCCTGCTCGTCCTCAATTACAGCGAGCCTTTGTCAGAAGAAGATGTCAAGCTTTTCGAAGCGACGAAGGGGATGGATTTGATCGTCATCGTCAATAAAACCGACCTCGAGCAACAGCTCGATCTCGACCGTGTCGCGGAATTGGCAAGCGGCCGTCCTGTCGTCACGACGTCGCTGTTGAAAGAAGAAGGAATTGACGAGCTTGAGGAAGCGATTCAATCGCTGTTTTTTACGGGGGCGATCGAGAGCGGCGACTTGACATATGTCAGCAACACAAGGCACATCTCGCTTTTGCATGAGGCAAAGCGCGCCATTACCGACGCACTTGAGGGAATTGAAAACGATGTCCCGATTGATATGGTGCAAATCGATTTAACAAAATGTTGGGAAGTACTAGGGGAGATCATTGGCGACGCTGTACACGAAAGCCTGATCGACCAGCTCTTTTCCCAATTTTGCTTAGGAAAATAAAGGAGGAACAAAGCATATGGGCTATGTAGCAGGCCAATATGATGTTATTGTCGTCGGCGCCGGACACGCCGGTGTTGAAGCGGCGCTGGCATCAGCCAGACAAGGCGCCAAAACGCTTGTCTTAACCATCAACCTTGATATGGTTGCTTTCATGCCGTGTAATCCGTCTGTCGGCGGCCCCGCGAAAGGGATTGTCGTCCGCGAAATCGACGCGTTGGGCGGAGAAATGGCTAAAAATATTGACAAAACCCACATTCAAATGAGGCTGTTAAATACGGGGAAAGGCCCGGCCGTAAGAGCCCTTCGTGCACAGGCCGACAAATTCCAATACCAGCATGAAATGAAAAAAACGCTTGAAAACGAACCGAATTTGACATTGCTGCAAGGGATGGCTGAACGCCTTTTGATTGAAGACGGCGAATGCCGCGGGATTATCACCCAAACCGGTGCGGAATACCGTTCCAAAACGGTTGTCCTGACGACAGGGACATTTTTGCGGGGAAAAATTATTCTCGGCGACCTGTCTTATTCAAGCGGACCGAACAACCAACAGCCCTCTATTAAGCTGTCTGAACATCTCGAAGAGCTCGGATTTGACCTAGTCCGCTTTAAAACAGGCACACCGCCGCGGGTTAACAGCCATTCAATCGACTACAGCAAAACGGAAATCCAGCCTGGTGATGAAGTGCCGCGGGCCTTTTCCTATGAGACGGTCGAATACATTACAGACCAGCTGCCTTGCTGGCTGACGTATACGAGCCCGGAAACACATGAGATCATCGATAACAATCTGCACCGTTCACCGATGTATTCCGGAATGATCAAAGGAACGGGGCCGAGATACTGCCCGTCCATTGAAGACAAAGTCGTCCGCTTTAACGACAAACCGAGACACCAAATTTTTCTCGAGCCGGAAGGACGCAACACACAGGAAGTCTATGTCCAGGGATTGTCAACAAGCCTTCCTGAAGATGTACAGAAAAAAATGCTGTCAACCATACCGGGACTTGAAAACGTGCAGATGATGCGTGCCGGGTATGCGATTGAATATGATGCGATCGTACCGACACAGCTTTGGCCGACACTGGAAACGAAAAAAATACCGGGACTGTTCACCGCGGGACAAATCAACGGCACGTCAGGATATGAAGAGGCGGCCGGACAGGGAATCATGGCCGGCATTAATGCGGGCCGCAAAGCGCTTGGCAAAGAGGAAGTCATTCTCAGCCGCTCTGATGCCTATATCGGCGTGCTGATTGACGACCTTGTCACCAAGGGAACGAACGAACCATACCGGCTGTTGACTTCCCGCGCGGAATACCGCCTGCTTCTGCGTCATGACAACGCCGACCTGCGCCTGACGGAGATCGGCTATAAAGTCGGTCTGATTTCTGAAGAGAGATATCAAAAGTTTCAGGAGAAAAAAGCGGCCATTGAAGCAGAGAAAAAACGCCTGCATTCTGTTATTATCAAACCGTCCAAGGAAAATCAGGAATACATTCGCTCACTTGGCGGAAGCGAGCTGAAGGACGGCATCCGCGCCACCGATCTCATCAAGCGGCCGGAAATGAATTACGAAACCGTTACAGCGCTTGCACCGGCGGAAGAAAAAGTCCCCGCCGACGTGGCCGAACAGGTTGAAATTCAAATTAAGTATGAAGGTTATATTGAAAAATCCTTACAGCAGGTCGAAAAGCTGAAGAAAATGGAGAACAAAAAGATTCCTGACAGAATCGACTATGATGCGATTAAAGGCATTGCGACCGAAGCGCGTCAAAAGCTAAAAGAGGTCAGACCGCTGTCAGTTGCACAAGCCTCAAGGATTTCCGGTGTAAACCCTGCTGATATTTCGATTCTGCTTGTTTACCTTGAACAGGGCCGGATCGCCAAGGTTGCGGAATAGAAAGGATGACGGCATGAACATTGAGCAATTTACAGCCAGCCTGAAGGAGAAAGGCATCTCCCTTTCCCCCTTCCAGCTGGAGCAGTTTGAAACCTATTATGAATGGCTTGTTGAATGGAATGAGAAGATGAACTTAACGTCCATTACTGCGAAAAAAGAAGTGTACTTAAAGCATTTTTACGACTCGATCACCGCTTCTTTTTATGTTGATTTCAACAAGCTGGACAGTTTGTGTGACGTTGGGGCGGGCGCCGGGTTTCCCAGCCTTCCGATCAAGATCTGTTTTCCTCACCTTCACGTGACAATCGTCGATTCATTAAACAAGCGTATTCAATTTTTAAACGAGCTTTCCGCTGCTTTAAAATTGGAAAGCACAGCTTTTTACCATGACCGTGCGGAAACATTCGGGAGATTGAAAGACAAGCGGGAAAGCTTTGACATTGTAACAGCCAGGGCGGTCGCACGGCTTTCCGTTCTCAGTGAGCTTTGCCTGCCGCTCGTCAAGAAAAACGGTTTATTCGTAGCCTTAAAAGCAGCTTCCGCCGAAGAGGAAATAAAGACGGGCAAAAAAGCCATAAAAGCGCTGGGCGGCCAAATTGAAGCCGTACATTCCTTTCAGCTGCCGATCGAAGAAAGCGACAGAAACATCATTGTCATTAAAAAACAGTCGCAGACACCGAAGAAATTTCCAAGAAAACCTGGAACACCTAATAAATCTCCTATTGAAGGTTAAAATATTCGTTTTCTTCAAAATTCGCGGTGACACAGAAGGAAAATTCATGAGAAAATAGAATTATAAAAATGGCAGTGTTTAAAGGTGGTGTAGGTACATGAAGCATTCATTCTCTCGTCTCTTCGGCATTGGTGAGAAGGAAGAAGAAGCAGAGATTAATGAACATGATACGAATAAAGAAGAAATTCAAGATATACCAGTAGGCGATATTATTCCTAACCGTTTTCAGCCGCGCACCATTTTCTCTGAAGAAAAAATTCAAGAATTAGCCGCAACCATTCATACACACGGCATCATTCAGCCGATTGTCGTCAGAAAAACAGAGCGTGAAGGACAATATGAACTGATTGCAGGAGAGCGGCGTTGGCGGGCGGTTCAAACGCTCAATTGGGAGAAGGTTCCCGCCATTATCAAAGATTTTTCAGATACAGAGACGGCTTCTGTCGCACTGATTGAAAACCTCCAACGGGAGGAATTGTCTTCGATTGAAGAAGCGCATGCATATGCAAGGCTGCTTGAGCTTCATGACTTGACCCAGGAAGCCCTCGCACAAAGGCTGGGCAAAGGGCAGTCCACGATCGCCAACAAACTCAGGCTGTTAAAGCTTCCGGAAGAGGTTCAGGAAGCGATTTTAAAAAAAGAAATTTCCGAGCGTCACGCCAGAGCGCTCATCCCGTTAAAACAGCCCGAACTCCAGGTTAAGCTGTTAAGCGAGGTCATTGAAAAGAATTTAAATGTTAAACAAACCGAAGACCGTGTCGTCAAAATGCTTGAACAGGGCAAACGAAAGCCTAAGCCAAAGAGAAAAGCGTTCAGCAGAGACGCGAGAATCGCGATGAATACGATCCGCCAGTCCCTGTCAATGGTCGAAGACAGCGGCGTCAAACTGAATACAGAAGAAGAGGAATTTGAAGAATACATTCAGTTTACGATCAGGATACCGAAATAAAAGCTCTAAAGGGAGCTTTTATTTTTTTTTTGAAAGAAAATATCCAGAAAGGGAGCAGCTATGGAATATTATCAAAAATATCGTTCATTGCTACTATCAATTGCTTATCGGATGATTGGAACATTTCAAGATGCCGAGGATATGGTGCATGATTTATTCGCTGACCTGCAGGAGAAAGATATCAGTCAAATGGATCATGTTCAGTCCTATTTGACAAAATCGATCACAAACCGCTGCATTAATTTTTTGAACTCAGCCCGGAACAAACGGGAAATGTATGTCGGAGAGTGGCTTCCTGAACCGCAGGTGACACTCTCTGAGGAGAACCCGGCTGTATTCATTGAAAAAGAAGAAATGGTTTCCTATGCGTTCATGGTGATGATGAGCCGGCTCAATCCTGTAGAAAGGGCGGTGTTCATGTTCAGGGATGTGTTTGGCTATCAGTATAAGGAAATATCGTCCATTATTGAAAAATCGGAAGCGAGCTGCCGGAAAATCTACAGCCGGCTGAAACATAAATTGGGCGGAGAAGTCTCTGTTTTATCCAAACCGAATAAAGAACAGGAGCTGGCAGAGCTGTTTATCCATTCAGCAAAAACAGGGAATTTTGCAGAGTTTTCAAGAAGAGTGGCAGAAGAGGCGATATTATTTACGGACGGCGGCGGAAAAGTGCGCAGCGCCTTAAGACCAATCTATGGCAGAAGTCGAATCTCTGCTTTCTTTACGGGAGTGGTCAAAAAAGGGAGCTTTTCAGGCCGTTTTATTTCCGCCGATATCAATGGACAAAACGGTGTGCTGATCACACGGAACAACCGCCCGGTTTACGCTCTATGTTTTGCCTGGGATCCTGAAGGGCATGCTGTCAAACATATTTATATCGTTTCCAATCCGGATAAACTAAAACGCATCATAATATAGTGTTTTTTGTCACAAACCGAACGCCTCATTTGTTATATAAATGAATCAGCAAAGGAGGAATTGATATGGAAACGAGATTTTTAATGGAAAAAGTAAATCCGGCGGGCTATGCCGGTATGGTTGAGCTTGAAAAAGCACAGGCCTCTTCAAGCCTTGATCCGGTGTTAAAAGAGCTTATCAAAATCCGCGCGTCACAATTAAACGGGTGCGCCTTCTGTCTGAATATGCATACGAAGGATGCGCGGCAAAACGGAGAGTCAGAACAGAGGATATACGCTCTCAACGCTTGGCGTGAAGCCCCTTTTTACACGGAAAAGGAGCGGGCCGTATTAGCCTTGACCGAAGCTGTAACAACAATTGCAGATGCCGGGCTGCCGGATGATATCTACAACGAAGTAAGGGCTCATTTCAGCGAAAGCGAAACGGCTGAAATTATCATGGCGGTCGTGACGATCAATGCTTGGAACCGCATCGCCATTGCCACCCGGAAGATGCCTGCAGCCGATTAAGCGACAGCCCCTGAAGCATGAGATGTTTCAGGGGTTTTTTTATCCTTTTTTAATTATATTAAAATAATTTTTATATTATTTTCATTTCGTCAAAATTCCCTTTTATTTTACATGGATGTCAACATATGCAGAATAGACAAAACAAAAATTCAAAAAAAGCAAACGTCTGATTCTTTTTTTGTTAAAATAGAGAAATGAGAGAAACTTGTTCAATGTGAAAGTAGGTGACATTGTGGGGAAAATTATTGCGATCACAAACCAAAAAGGGGGCGTTGGCAAAACAACAACCTCTGTTAACCTCGGAGCTTGCTTGGCTTATATCGGGAAAAGGGTTTTGCTAGTCGACATAGACCCGCAAGGAAACGCAACAAGCGGAATCGGCGTAGAAAAAGCTGATGTCGATCACTGTGTGTACGATATATTAGTAGATGATGCAGATGTCAAAGATGTCATCAAAACAACATCTGTAGAAAACTTGGATGTCATTCCTGCAACGATTCAGCTTGCAGGTGCAGAAATTGAACTGGTTCCGACCATTTCCCGGGAAGTGCGATTAAAGCGGGCTTTGGAATCCGTCAAACAAAATTATGATTTTATGATCATTGACTGTCCTCCTTCACTTGGATTGCTGACAATCAATGCACTGACGGCTTCAGATTCTGTCGTGATCCCTGTTCAATGTGAGTATTACGCTTTAGAAGGATTGAGCCAGCTGCTTAATTCGGTGCGGCTCGTCCAAAAACATTTAAATACCGATCTCATGATTGACGGCGTATTGCTGACAATGCTCGATGCAAGAACAAATTTAGGCATACAGGTCATTGAAGAAGTGAAAAAGTATTTCCGCGATAAAGTATACAAAACGGTGATTCCTCGGAACGTCAGACTTAGTGAAGCACCGAGTCATGGAAAGCCGATTATTTTATATGATCCGCGTTCCAGGGGAGCGGAAGTCTATTTAGATTTAGCAAAGGAAGTGGCTGCGAATGCCTAAAGGTCTCGGAAAAGGGATTAATGCACTGTTTTCAAATGTTGATTTATCCGAAGAGACGGTTGAGGAAATCAAGCTGCACGATTTGCGGCCCAATCCTTATCAGCCAAGAAAAACGTTTGATGACCAATCGTTAAAAGATTTAAAGGAGTCCATTTTACAGCATGGAGTATTGCAGCCCATTATCGTTCGAAAGTCTATCAAAGGCTATGACATTGTAGCCGGAGAACGCCGCTTTCGAGCTGCTGAAAAAGCCGGTTTAGAAACGATTCCTGCGATTGTCCGAGAGCTGTCAGAATCCCTGATGATGGAGATTGCCCTACTGGAAAATCTTCAGCGTGAAGACCTGTCTCCGCTTGAGGAAGCCAAAGCGTACGAATCTTTGCTAAAACATCTTGATATGACACAAGAACAGCTGGCGAAAAGGCTTGGAAAAAGCCGACCTCACATCGCCAACCATTTGCGATTGCTGACGCTGCCTGAAAAGGTTCAGAAGTTAATTGACAACGGTACATTATCAATGGGGCATGGACGAACGTTACTGGGGCTGAAAAATAAGAAAAAGCTCGAGCCATTGGTTCAAAAGGTTGTATCGGAACAGCTGAACGTCCGTCAGCTTGAAAAGTTGGTTCAACAGCTGAATGCTGATGTTCCACGTGAAACAAAGAAGCCGAAACAAGCAAAAGATGCCGTCATTAAAGAGCGGGAGTCATACTTGCAAAATTACTTTGGAACACCTGTCACCATTAAAAAGCAAAAGAAAAAGGGCCGAATTGAAATCGAATTTTATTCAAATGAAGATTTGGACCGCATTCTTGAACTTTTATCAGAAAAAGAGTCATAAAGTGCAAAAACCATCTGAATGGATACAGATGGTTTTTTTCGTGTTACATTCTTCCTGTCATCCGCTGAATCGGTGTGACATGGCGCTGATGCCACCCTCCTGCTTTCTCCAGATGTGATAAACCTTCGGCGAGAACAGTTGCCATACTCATGACAAGATTGAGACGGGTATTTTGCAAAACAAAATATTCCATAAAACCGCTGACATTGACTATCCCGTTGATGTGTATATCGCCGACTTCCGGCAAGCTTTTTTGGACGCCGGCTCCGGGCTTTAAAGGTCCTTTGCCGATTTGAAAAGAACCGACGCTTTTTGTCCGTCCCAGACAAGCATCAATGGCGATGATATAAGGGTTGTCATGCTCCAGGTAAATGTTCTCCAGCTTCTCATTTAAGTTGACGGCATGAACCGGATCAGCCAGTGTTCCATAAACGTGAAAACGAGCCGGCTGTTTGGCGGCAAGCTTCATGCCAACGAGAGGACCGAGAGAATCACCTGTTGAGCGGTCTGTGCCGATACAAACGACGACAATGGGCCGTCCGGCTGCCTCTTTTAAATAAACGCTAAGAACTTTCTCAATTTGTTTTACTGCCAACGGATCTGAATGAGAGATGTATTCTTTTATCGGTTCTTGAGAGAAAATCCCGCCTTTGCGATTCATAGGTTCACATCCTTGTCATCGTGGTAACAGCATTGCTTTGGTGTGTTTTTTAGTAATCAATGGTTGTTTACAGTATATCCAGCAGTCTCTTTTTTTATGCTTTGGATGTTTTGTTATATCAATATAATTAAAAGTCTCTTGCAAAAAAACACTTTCGGCGAATTCATGAATTTTTATCAAGTAAGGACAATATAGTGTCAGTGAATGCGTAAACAAGCATTAAAAACTGCTGCTGATGGGGTGAAAAATCGTGTGGAGAGCCGGAATGAAGTGGATGCTTCTCATTTTAGGAAGCTTAATAGGCGCAGGATATGCATCCGGCCAGGAGATATGGCAGTTTTTTGGTGATGAAAGCGGACTGGCTATCCTCCTGTTCACGATGATGTTCAGCCTGTCGACTTATATTGTCATGAGGATCAGTTATGAAGAAAAATCGGTGCATTTTCTGCCCGTTCTGGAAAAATTGATCGGACCGCTCCTGGCGAAAGTATATGATTTTTTGATCATCCTCTACTTGTTTACGACGACGATTGTGATGATTGCCGGCGGGGGTGTCACACTGCAAATATTCCATATTCCTTTTTGGGCCGGTGTCATCTTATTTTCACTGTGTGCCGGATTGCTTTTTCTATGGGGAATCAAAGGGATTTTATCGGTCAACAGCTACTTGATTCCGGTTTTGGTTGCGGGGCTTTTGTACGTGCTGATTTCCTTTCAAACAGCTCACCACCAGCCATGGCTTCTCAACCTAAACCAGCAGTATAACTGGCCCGCCGGCATCGCGTTCGCTTCCCTCAACATTTTATCCGTCGTGGCCGTGTTATCTGCGGTCGGAAAAGAAATCAAAGGAGTCGGTGAGGCAAGGATTGCAAGCATTTTAAGCGGTTTGATCTTCGGTGCAATATCGTATATGTACAATGAGACGCTCGTGGAGCTCGCCGGTGAATTATCCCATTATGAAATCCCTTTATTTGCGGTTTTGGAGGGAGCTCCTTTCCCTATCTTTTTATTCATGACAGCGGTGCTGTGCGTGGCGATTTATACGACGACGATTTCAAGCATCCTCGGTCTTTCAAGCCGTTTTCTGTCAGTTGTGAACTGGCCGAGATGGATCATGGTTTTCCTTCTTCTTTTCATCATGCTGCCTTTTACAACGTTTGGATTTTCCAATTTAATCGCCTTTTTATATCCTATTTATGGATTGTTAAACCTATATCTATTAGTCAATATTTTACTTTATCCGTTGTTGAGTAAATGGAAGACATAATATTTTTTATATTTAATTGGTATATAGTATATAAAAAGTTTTTTATTGAATAATTGCTCTTTCCATGTCGTTTTTTGTACAATAAGATCACGATAAAGGAAGCAAAGAGGTGAACGAGCTTGGCCGACAAAGAATTTGGCCTGAATGACGTGGTTGAAATGAAAAAGTCGCATCCATGCGGGACAAATCGCTGGAAGATCATTCGGATGGGAATGGACATCCGGATAAAATGTGAAGGTTGTTCTCACAGCGTCATGATTCCACGCAAAGATTTTCAAAGAAAGATGAAAAAAATCTTGGTCAAGCATGAGGAGTCCGATTCTTAATCCAAAGCGGACCCTCATGTTTTTTATCGTTCTAAGGGTAAAATTGGATTTTCACACTGCTTTTGTTATTGAAAAGCAAGTTTTGTCAGCTTGTCTTTTATTTTAATCATCCTTATAATTGTTGCAGGTTTACATTACGCGACTAAGACACGCATGTTTAATGATAGAGGAGATGAAAGAATGGCTTTAACAGCTGGGATTGTTGGTTTGCCAAACGTTGGGAAATCAACCTTGTTTAATGCGATTACACAGGCCGGGGCAGAATCGGCCAACTACCCGTTTTGTACGATTGATCCAAACGTCGGGATCGTTGAAGTGCCTGATGAGCGGCTGCAAAAATTGACAGAGCTCGTCAATCCGAAGAAGACGATTCCTACTGCATTTGAATTTACCGATATTGCCGGGATCGTAAAAGGAGCGTCCAAAGGTGAAGGACTCGGAAACAAGTTTCTTTCACATATTCGCCAAGTGGATGCCATTTGTCATGTTGTCCGCTGTTTTGCTGATGACAACATTACACATGTCTCCGGAAAGGTAGATCCGATCTCCGATATTGAGACGATCAACCTGGAGTTGATTTTGGCTGATCTGGAAACCGTTGAAAAGCGGATCGGACGCGTAGGTAAGATGGCGAAGCAGAAGGATAAGGAAGCAGTTTTTGAATTTGAGATTTTGACCAAGCTGAAAGAAGCGTTTGAACAGGAAAAGCCTGCCCGCTCCGTTGAATTTACGGAAGAGCAGCAAAAAGTGCTGAAGCAGCTTCACCTGTTGACGACAAAGCCTGTATTATATGTAGCGAATGTCAGTGAGGATGAAGTGGCTGATCCTTCAGGAAATGAATATGTCCAAAAGGTCAGGGAATTCGCCGCCGGCGAAAAAGCCGAGGTTATCGTCGTCTGCGCTAAAATTGAATCCGAAATTGCCGAGCTTGAAGGTGAGGAAAAGGCGATGTTCCTTGAAGAGCTTGGCATTGAAGAATCAGGTCTCGACCAGCTGATTAAAGCATCCTACTCTCTGCTCGGTCTTGCGACTTATTTTACGGCGGGAGAACAGGAAGTCAGAGCCTGGACGTTTAAAAAGGGAATGAAGGCTCCTGAATGTGCGGGCATCATCCATACCGATTTCGAACGCGGTTTTATCCGCGCGGAAACGGTGGCGTATGACGACCTGCTTGCAGCCGGAAACATGTCCGCTGCAAAAGAAGCGGGAAAAGTCCGCCTTGAAGGAAAAGAATACATCGTGAAAGACGGCGATGTCATTCATTTCCGTTTCAATGTATAACACAGTTGAAAAGGGACAAGAGCTTTGATATAATATAAAATTGTGAGTAATAGGATTATTGCTCCTTGCCCAGGTAATGGGCCGCTTAGTCCAAAAGGAGGTGCAAATACAAATGAGAAAGTACGAAATCATGTACATCATCCGCCCGGACGTTGATGATGAGTCTAAAAAGGCTATTGTTGAACGTTTCAACAACATTCTGACGACAAACGGTGCGGAGATCACTGAAACGAAGGATTGGGGAAAACGCCGTCTTGCTTACGAAATCAACGATTTCCGCGACGGATTCTACCAAATCGTATACGTTCAATCTGGAGCTGAAGCAGTTCAAGAATTTGACCGTTTAGCTAAAATCAGTGATGACATCATTCGCCACATCGTGGTTAAAGAAGAAGAATAAACAGAATTGATTGATATACTCTAAAGCAAAAGGATGGTCTCTCAATATGCTTAACCGAGTTGTTTTAGTCGGCAGACTGACAAAGGACCCAGAGCTTCGTTATACCCCAAGCGGTGCAGCTGTTGCGACCTTCACGCTCGCTGTGAATCGTACGTTTACGAATCAGCAGGGCGAACGTGAAGCGGATTTTATCAACTGTGTCGTTTGGAGAAGACAAGCCGAAAACGTAGCGAATTTCCTTAAAAAAGGAAGCCTTGCAGGTGTTGACGGACGTTTGCAAACGAGGAACTACGAAAACCAGCAGGGACAGCGTGTGTATGTCACAGAAGTTCAAGCTGAAAGTGTTCAATTCCTGGAGCCTAAAGGCGGCGGTTCTGGTTCCGGCGGTTACAGCGGAGGCCAGGGAGGCCAATACTTTGGCGGCGGACAAAACGAACCGAATCCATTCGGAGGCAGTCAGAACAACCAGAATCGCAATCAAGGCAACAGCTTTAATGATGATCCATTTGCCAATGATGGAAAGCCGATTGACATCTCAGACGACGACTTGCCATTTTAATGGATGACGGACGAATAAAACAGAACAGAAAGGAGGGAAATAACGATGGCAGGAGGACGCAGAGGCGGTCGTGCGAAACGCCGTAAAGTGTGTTATTTCACTTCTAACGGAATTACGCACATCGACTACAAAGATGTAGATCTTCTTAGAAAATTCATCTCTGAGCGCGGTAAAATCTTACCACGCCGTGTAACAGGAACAAGTGCGAAATACCAACGCAAATTGACTGTTGCAATCAAACGTGCTCGTCAAATGGCTTTACTTCCTTACGTAGCAGGCGAGTAAGCCGTGATTAGCAAAAGAACAAGAGCCTATGAGGTTCTTGTTCTTTTTTGTTTATTATGATGAGTTTTTAGGACCCATATTCTAAATAGCGGTACAGCGTAGTTTTGCTGATTCCCGTCTCCTCAGTGATTTGGGCAATGGTGTATTTTTTGCTTTGGTACATGTCTAATGCACGTCTAACATTATGGTCCGGCTTTCTTGGGCGGCCTCCGGTTTTTCCCTTCATTTTTGCTTCATATATCCCCGCTTTTGTACTTTCGCTTATGACATCATGTTGAAAATCCCCGACTTTTTCCATCAGATGAAAGAATATTTTCCCTTCCGCAGTTGAGGTGTCCACCCCGTCAGCTATTGAAACGAAGTCTACCCTTTGCTCCTGAAACTTTTGAATTAAGTCAATTAAATGCCGGGTAGAATCAGCGAGACTATACAGCTTATACACGACCACTAGATCTCCACTACTAAGGGTGTTTAGGAGACGTTCTAATTCCGGACGATTTTTCGCCGAGTCTGTTTGTTCTTTATAGATCTGGTCACATCCGTACTTTTCGATTAATTTCAATTGGTGTTTTAATTCCTTATCTTGGCTAAATGGACGTACATAACCAAAAATCAACGTTATCATCTCCAAAAAGAGCGCTTTGAGTCATTATATCAAAATATTGTTCATGCCTGTATGTTTTCTATACTTAGTACCAAAAACGATCTTTTTTGGTACTAAAAATCATAGACATTTAGTTGGTGATCTGTTAAATTTAAATATGTTGTAAACGGCCCCGACTTCTATGAGAGTTAGAAGTCATTCAAAAAAATAAAAATTAAGAGGTGTTTTTCAATTGTTGTTAACAAAACTAAATAATGAATGGTTTTCCAATGTGAAAGGGGACGTTTTAGCCGGAATAGTTGTTGCTCTCGCGCTTATACCCGAGGCGATTGCTTTCTCGGTCATAGCCGGTGTAGATCCGATGGTCGGCCTGTATGCGTCATTTTGTATTGCTGTTGTCATATCATTTATGGGCGGCCGTCCAGCGATGATTTCAGCTGCAACCGGGGCGATGGCTCTTTTAATGGTGACTTTGGTGAAAGATCACGGCATCCAGTATTTATTTGCGGCGACGATTTTGACTGGAATTCTCCAATTCATATTTGGGGCCCTGAAAATCGCGCGCTTTATGAAATTTATTCCACGGTCGGTCATGGTAGGTTTCGTAAATGCGCTGGCCATTTTAATCTTTATGGCCCAAGTGCCTCATTTTGTTGGAATTTCCAATATGACTTATGTCATTGTAGGAATTACGCTTGTGATTATTTATTTGCTGCCTCGCTTTACAAAAGCCGTACCTGCTCCGCTTGTCGCGATTGTGGTGATGACCGTTCTCGCGATATTCGGCCATTTTGATCTTCGGACTGTCGGAGATTTGGGGCAGATTTCAAGCTCTTTGCCTGCATTTATGATTCCGGATATTCCGTTTAACCTTGAAACGCTCTCGATTATTTTCCCGACCGCTTTGGCCTTGTCGATTGTCGGCCTGTTGGAGTCTCTCTTAACGGCCTCCATTGTCGATGATATGACAGATACGGAAAGCGACAAAAACAGGGAAAGCCGCGGACAAGGAATCGCCAATATTGTGGCCGGATTTTTCGGAGGCATGGCGGGTTGTGCGATGATCGGCCAATCTGTGATCAATGTGAAATCAGGCGGAAGAGGCCGCTTGTCCACGTTTGTAGCCGGAGTCTTTCTCATGTTTTTGATTATGGTGCTCGGCGATTGGGTCGTGCAAAT
The DNA here is from genome assembly GCF_046464135.1 of Bacillus sp. z60-11. Classification (NCBI taxonomy): domain Bacteria; kingdom Bacillati; phylum Bacillota; class Bacilli; order Caryophanales; family Bacillaceae; genus Bacillus; species Bacillus sp. z60-11. The sequence goes on from NZ_JBIYSN010000003.1 coordinate 27,677, forward strand.
ACCGATGGCAGCCCTGGTCGGCGTCATGATTATGGTATCGATCGGTACATTTGATTGGTCATCCCTAAGAACGTTGAGAAAAGCGCCACTGACAGATTCGATTGTCATGATTGTCACAGTTGTGACGGTGGTAGCCACCCATGACTTATCAAAGGGAGTGTTTGCGGGGATTATCCTAAGCGCCATTTTCTTTGTCGCAAAAATATCGAAAGTCCGGGTGGAAGCTTCAAAGACTCCTTCAGACAGGGAAACCGTTTATGATATAAAAGGACAGATATTCTTTGCTTCAGTCCAGGACTTTATTCAATCATTTTCTTTCCATAACGCGGGAGAAAAAGTCGTGCTGAATTTTGCAGACGCACATATTTGGGATGATTCTGCTGTGGCTGCAATTGACAAAGTCGTTTTGAAATTCAAAGATCAAAATGTGGATGTAAAGCTGGCAGGCTTAAATGAGTCGAGCCATCAGCTTGTGAAAAGGCTGGCGACCTATGACCAGCCGAATGCAAAAGCGTCAAGCCACTAAAAGGGAGGAAGTATCTGATGTACAGAAAAATCCTGCTGGCCGTCGACGGATCGGCTCACTCAGAAAGATCGGCAGATCATGCTATAAAACTTGCTAAGCTTTCATCAGGAGCGGAAGTTGAGCTCATTTATGTACTCGATTATTCAAAATCAAAAAGTGAAGTTTTGCATAGTACAAGTTTGGAAGAATTAGAACATGCCAGAAGAAATAAACTGAAACATATAGAAGAAAAATTTAAAACAGCAGATATCTCTTATCAAGTCACAATGAAGCACGGTGAACCAGGCCCAACCATTGTTTCCTACGCTAATGATCACACATTTGATATTGTGATTGTTGGAAGCAGAGGGTTGAATAAACTCCAGGAAATGGTGCTGGGAAGCGTCAGCCACAAAGTGGCAAAACGTGTGAATTGTCCTGTGATGATCATTAAGTAGAGGCCTATAGAAAGAAAGCCGATTTTCCCGTAAAGCTGGGGAAAGTCGGTTTTTCGTTTTCTATATGAAGGAACAAGGGGGGAATTTTTCGTGGAAGCTAACATACAAAAGGCACCTTTTTATTATGGTTGGATGATCGTATTGATTTCCGCTTTGGGCGTGTTTTTTTCCGGTCCCGGTCAAACTTATTCCAATTCTATTTTTATTGACGAATACATACACCATTTTGGCTGGTCCCGGTCTGAAGTGTCGGGCATATATTCAGCCGCCACTTTATGTGCGGGCATCCTGATGATGTTTGTCGGCCGGTTTATAGATAAACTGGGTCAGCGCAACATGATGGTGATTGTCGGTTTGGCTCTTGGCGCGGCTTGTTTTTTTAACAGCTTTGCGGTGAATATATGGATGGTGGCCGTCGGGTTCTTTCTGATCCGTCTATTCGGACAGGGAAGCATGACACTCCTGCCCAACACGCTTGTTCCACAATGGTTTATTCGAAAAAGAGGCCGGGCGATGAGCTTTATGGCTGTCGGCAGTTTTGCGAGCACGGCTTTATTCCCTGTGCTGAATGCCTGGATGATCGAGAAATGGAATTGGCAGTTTACATGGCAGGTCTGGGGCTTTTTGCTGGTGTTTTTCTTTGCTCCAGTCGCATTTTTGATCGTCAGAAACCGGCCAGAGGATATTGGGCTGCTGCCGGATGGCGGTACGAAAGACGGCGAAGATGAAAAGGATATCGCCATGCGGTTGCATGCGCCGATTGCCGAAGAGGACTGGACATTAAAAGAAGCAATGAAAACCGGTTCATTTTGGTATGTCCTGATATGTGTCAGCATCCCAGCGTTAGTCAATACGGGGATCACTTTTCACTTGCTGTCGATTTTAGGGGAAAACAGCCTTTCACCGCAGGTTGCCGCCAACGTTCTCAGTTTAATGGCATTGATCGGATTTCCGATTACAATGGTTTCAGGTTTTTTATTAGAAAAAATAAAAACCAATTTGCTGCTTGCGTTTATTTTTATATTGGAATTGATATTGCTGCTTCTCCTTTTGGGGACAAACAGCATAGGAGCCGCTATTCTTTTCGGTGTTGTCTGGGGAGTGGCCAGCGGCCTTGAGAGAATTACGCTCAATATCATTTGGCCGAACTATTTTGGGCGCCGTTATATCGGCAGCATCAAAGGGATCGCGATGGCTGTAACTGTCGTCGGGTCCGCGTTTGGCCCGCTGCCGTTCGGTGTGGGATTTGACATCTTCCAAAGCTATACGCCCGTTTTAGTGATGCTGATGATTTTGCCCGGGGCGGGTTTTATTTGCGCCTTGCTTGCCCGAAAGCCTATCAAACAAGGAGAGCCGTCATAACGGCTCTTTTATTCATGTATCCTAATCTGAATCCGCTCAATGTCGCCAAGGACAACGAGATAAAATATCAGCCCCAGCAATAAAACAAAGCCCGCCGCTAAAAAGCTGAGCGTAAACGAGCCGGTGACATCCACCAAATAACCTGTCAACGATACCGCGATGATGCCGCCGAACAGGTTATTCGCCAAATTGACCATGGAGCTGAGGAGCGAGATTGAGCCCGCCGGTGCAATGTCCGCCGAGATGGACCAGCCGACGGGCGCCGTTGCGGAAATTCCGGCCAAACCGACGGAAATACAGATGACTGCGATGATGATATGGTCTGTGAAAACGGCGCCTAAAAAAGCAAAGCCGAGACTCATTCCGATGATGATAATCGTTTGATATACTTTTGTATTTGAATAGCCCTTTTTCATGAAGAAATCGACGAGCCATCCGCCGACGATGATCCCGGAAAGCGTCGAAATCAGCCAGGGAACGGCCGTAAACAGCCCTGAAGACATGATGTCCATCCCATAGGTTTCTTTAAAGAACGTCGGAAGCCATGTAAGCAGCAGGTTAAATGTATAGCCATAGCCCGTAAATCCGATCATCAGCCCCCACGCTTTTCGATTTGTCAGCATCGTTTTCAGAGCGGTTATTGTCCGTTCTGATATCTCTTCACTGGAAACGGCATTGTGTTTTTGAATATAATGAAGCTCTTCTTTTGATATCCGCTTATGCCGTTCAGGCTGTTCATAATACACCCAGAAAAAAACCGTAAATAGCACATTGATGATCCCGATCGTCAGAAAAGCAGCCCGCCAGTCAAACGTGGTAACTAAAAATGCAATGAGAGGAGCGCCGATCACGTTTGCGAATTTCGCAGCCGAATCAAACAGCGAGTTGGCAAGCCCCCGTTCATTTGCTGGAAACCATAAGGCCGTGGCTTTCGAAGCGGCTGGAAAAGCTGATGCACTTGTTAAACCGATTAAAAAGCGAACGATATATAAAAGCAGTTTTCCCTGCAAAAAAGCTAAAAAGATCGTTAAAACGCTCCAAACCGCCATTCCGATTCGTGTCACCCAGGCAACGCCGTACTTGTCCAAAAGACTGCCCACCGGAATCTGCATCAGCGTGTAGGAATACGTATAAATTGAAAAGACAACGCCTAATTGTGTTGCCGTCAATTGAAAGGAATCCTGTATCGCAGGAGCCGCAACTGAAATGGTGACACGGTCAAAGTAATTTAAAATAATCATGCTGCTTAATAAGGATGAAATATACCATCTCGTATGTCCCGGGCGTTTTTCGAGCTCTTGCGTCATGATGAAACCTCCTCTTCCACTTAGAATGGGCTCTTTTTGAAATTCCATTCTCTTTTAAGATGATGACCCTCACGCCAACAGATGTGGCAAAAAAACCTTATAGACATTTGTATACATGTTTGCTAAAGTGAAACATGTTAAAAACAGACGGCTTCTATGAGAGTTAGAAGCAAATATATCCAAACGAGGTGTTGATTCTTTGAGTGTTAAACAATTAAATAGTGAATGGTTTTCAAATGTGCGGGGGGATATCCTTTCGGGTATCGTCGTAGCGCTAGCTCTCATTCCCGAAGCCATTGCGTTTTCCATCATTGCGGGTGTCGACCCGATGGTTGGGTTGTACGCGTCATTTTGTATTGCCGTTGTGATTTCGTTTGCAGGAGGCCGTCCGGCGATGATATCAGCGGCAACAGGAGCGATGGCTCTCTTAATGGGTACATTGGTGAAGGATCACGGGATTGAGTATTTATTTGCAGCGACAATTTTGACCGGAATGATCCAATTGATATTTGGGGTACTGAAAATCGCACGCTTTATGAAATTTATTCCGCGGTCGGTTATGGTAGGTTTCGTAAATGCGCTGGCCATTTTAATTTTTATGGCCCAGGTTCCTCATTTTGTTGGAGTTTCGTATATGACGTATGTTGTGGTCGGTATAACATTGTTGATTATTTATATTCTCCCCCGTTTTACAAAAGCCGTTCCGTCCGCACTTGTTGCCATTATTGCGATGACGGCATTTGCGATTTTCGGCCATTTCGATCTGCGCACTGTCGGGGATTTGGGAGAAATAAAGCAATCATTACCTGCTTTTATGATTCCTGATATTCCTTTCAATTTTGAGACATTGTCGATCATTTTTCCGACAGCCTTTGCGCTTTCCATCGTCGGTCTGCTTGAGTCATTATTGACATCTTCGATTGTCGATGATATGACAGATACGGAAAGTGATAAAAACAGGGAAAGCCGCGGACAGGGAATCGCTAATATCGTCGCCGGGTTTTTCGGGGGCATGGCGGGTTGTGCGATGATCGGCCAATCGGTGATCAATGTCAAGTCAGGCGGAAGAGGTCGCTTGTCCACGTTGGTGGCCGGAGTCTTCCTCATGTTTCTCATCATGGTGCTCGGTGACTGGGTTGTGCAAATTCCGATGGCCGCTTTGGCCGGCGTGATGATTATGGTATCGATCGGCACATTTGACTGGTCCTCATTTAACATGTTAAGGAAGGTGCCGCTTACAGATTCGGTCGTGATGCTGGTGACCGTCATTACGGTTGTGGCTACACATGATTTGTCCAAAGGTGTATTTGCCGGAGTCATTTTAAGCGCAATCTTCTTTGTCGCGAAAATTTCCAAAGTGAAAATTGAGCAAACATCGACAGGAAACGAAATGAAGTATACGATCAAAGGGCAAGTCTTCTTTGCGTCTGTACAGGATTTCATCAATTCCTTCAATGTGGATGCAAATACGAAAAAGGTTGTCCTGGATTTTTCAGAAGCCCATATTTGGGATGATTCTGCTGTGGCGGCGATCGATAAAGTCGCTTTGAAGTTTAAGGATCAGGGAATTGATGTTGAGTTGTTCGGCTTGAATGAATCAAGCTTTCAGCTCGTCAAAAAATTGGCAACTTATGATCAGCCTCATCGTTCAGTATCAAATCACTAAGAAAACGGGTGATGAAGGGTGTACAAAAACATTTTGTTGGCTGCGGATGGATCGATTCATTCAGAAAGGGCGGCAGATGAAGCGATTCGTCTTGCTTCTCTCACAGATCAGGCGATGGTCGAGGTCATTTATGTATTGGACTATGATAAAGCGAAAAGCGAAGTGCTGCATAGTGAAAATCGCGCAAAACTGGAACGCGAGAGGCGCAGCAGGATCTTGGCAGTCGAAAGAAAATTGAAGCATTCAGCCGTTCCGTATAAAATGACGATGAAACACGGAGATCCGGGCCCGACAATTGTCGCATATGCAAACGATCATGATATTGATATCGTGATTGTAGGAAGCAGGGGGCTGAACACGTTGCAAGAAATGGTACTCGGAAGTGTCAGCCATAAAGTCGCCAAAAGGGTGAAATGCCCCGTTTTAATCGTGAAATAGCAGAACATGATGAGAAAGTCGGCAGGGATCAATCCTTGCCGGCTTTTTAACGCATCGAGATCGCTTTTTGCGCGTGCATGGCATCGCCTTTCAAGAGCTCCACAAGGTTGTAGGATGGGTACAATCCTTTATGGTACATATAATTAAATACTTGTTCATGCAGTTTGATGGCCGCGTTGATTTGTTTCACCAGCACTCTGCGCAGCTCAGGGGTTGCCGTTTCCGTAATGGCAATCGCATAGTTCCGAACGGTCGTTTTCGCTAAGACTAATAAATCTCCTGCTTCAAAATAGACGTCCGCCCGTTCTTCTTCCCGCTGAAAAGCCGGTGTCTTGGGCAAAAAGGGAAGCAGTTCTCTTAAATTCTGTTCCAGCGCTTTTGCAGATGTGCTGTATAGCTGTTTTAATTGGGGATCACTGATCTTTTTAAGGCTTTTCTTCAGCTTTACCAAGCCAACCGACTGGGCTGCAATCAATTCATGCAATTCCATTGTTTCATGCCAAGCCAATGTTTTTGTATTCATATCGATTCTCCTCCGCGTTTTTTCAAAGGTAACATATGCCCAAAGCGGGAAAATGGTTCGTGAAGCGGCAACGAGGTCCCAATATATTGGATGTTTCACATGGAACAACAGTGGGTATGACAGCAGACATCTGTGTCTTGGGATCGTTTTACTTGAGATTTGCCCTTATGTTAAAATAAAGAAACAGTGAGAGAAGGTCGAGTACCTGCTCATGCTTCGTTTGATTGAAAACGGAAATGCGACGTAAAAAAGAGCAGTCGTTTATGCTGCTCTTTTTGATTCATGAAAACAAAAAATACGAGGTGGACAAGTGAAACAAACAAGAGCTTTGGTAGAAGGCGCTATACTGCTCAGTCTTTTTGCCGTTTTGATGATGATCAGCCTCTATATTCCGTTAATCGGAACGTTTCTCTTATTTGCATTGCCGTTGCCTGTGATGATGCTGACGATCAGGCATGGGGTGAAGCCCGGCCTTTTCATGGGCCTTGTCAGTTTGCCGGTTTCTATGGTGGCCGGTTCTTTGAGCGGCCTGATTCTGGCATTTCCGGTCAGTGCTGCCGGAATTATGATGGGCTTTCACTATAGGAAAAAAGAGCCCGGATATGCGATTACTTCAGCAGCTGTTACATACATGGTTTCAATGGTTCTGCTGCTTTTCGTCAGCATTCAATTTTTCGGGTTAAACTTAATAGAAACGGCTAATCAAACATATAATGAAACATTCAACATGTTTGAATCGAGTTTAAAACAGTTTGGAAATGATAAAGAGACGGTAAAACAGATGGAGCAAATGAAGGAACAGTTGCAGCAGATGCGCTATTTATATCCGACGATGATTGTGATGTTTTCCGGCATTGCCGCTTTTTTGAATCATCTGATTGCAAAACCGATCCTTCGGCGTACCGCAGTGAAGATGCCGTCTTTAAAACCGTTTAGGGAGCTGAGGCTTCCGCAAAGCATCATCTGGGTCTACTTGCTGACGATTCTTCTTTCGCTCGCTCCTGCTGAAGAGGGAAGCGTGTTCTATTCCATTTTATTAAATGCGAGTATGCTCCTGGGATTCATCATGGCCATCCAAGGCTTTTCATTTGTGTTTTATTTTTGCCACGCGAAGAAGATGCCAACGGTTCTGCCGGTTATTTTTTTGATTATTGCGCTGTTTTCACCCTTGGTGTACCTTGTACGCATCTTAGGTATAATGGACATAGGTTTTAACTTGAGAGAGAAAATTAAAAAAAAGTAAATGTTCTCTCCATGGTGAGGAGTTGATTTGAGTGCCAAATTTTTATGAAAAACCGTTATTTCGATATCCCATTTATTCATTAATTATCGTCACAATCATTTCTGTCCTCATCAACCTTTATTTTAATTGGATGGCAGGAGCGGCCGGCATCTTGATTCTTGGCGTCATTTTATACTTTTTAAAACGCGCCGACTCTCAAATCAGAAAAGAGCTGGACGACTATATATCCACTTTGTCTTACCGGCTGAAAAAAGTCGGAGAAGAGGCGCTTCTGGAAATGCCGATCGGGATCATGCTCTTTAATGATCAATACTACATCGAATGGGCCAATCCGTTTATGGCGTCTTGTTTTAATGAAAGCACGCTTGTCGGGCGTTCTCTTTACGATACCTGCGAGTCTGTCGTTCCTTTGATTAAGCAGGAAGTGGATACAGAAACGATTACGCTGAATGACCGTAAATTCAACGTTGTCATCAAAAGAGAAGAAAAGCTGCTGTATTTCTTTGATGTCACAGAGCAAATACAGATTGAAAAGCAATATGAGAATGAAAGAACGGTTCTCGCCTACATATTTTTAGACAATTATGATGATGTGACACAAGGGCTTGATGATCAGACGAGAAGCACGATGAACAGTGAAGTGACATCCCTTCTGAATCAATGGGCTAAGCAGTACGGGATCTTCCTGAAAAGGGTATCTTCCGAGCGGTTTATCGGTGTTTTGAATGAGCATATTTTAAGCGAGCTGGAAGCATCGAAGTTTTCGATTCTGGATGAAGTCCGCGAAAAAACGTCCGTTCATACAATTTCACTGACACTGAGCATCGGGATTGGTGCATCTGTTGCATCTTTGAAGGAGCTTGGCGATTTAGCGCAATCAAGCCTTGACTTGGCGCTCGGACGCGGAGGGGACCAGGTGGCGATCAAACAGCCAAACGGAAAAGTGAAGTTTTATGGCGGGAAAACAAATCCGATGGAAAAACGCACGCGCGTCAGGGCCAGAGTCATTTCACACGCTCTCAAGGAAATCGTCTCTGAAAGCAGCAATGTGATCATCATGGGGCACCAGTTTCCCGATATGGATTCGATCGGTTCAGCCATCGGGATTTTAAAAGTCGCACAGGCCAATGGAAAAGACGGATTTGTCGTCATCGACCCCGGTCAGATAGGCGCCAGCGTCCAGCGTTTGATTGAGGAAATCAAAAAATACGAAGACCTCTGGTCACGCTTTATAACGCCGGAAGAGGCGCTGGAGATCGCTAACGATGACACGCTTCTTGTCGTTGTTGACACACATAGGCCTTCATTTGTCATCGAAGAAAGGCTGGTCAATAAAATTGAAAATGTCGTCGTGATCGATCATCATAGAAGAGGGGAAGAGTTTATTAAAGACCCGCTGCTTGTTTATATGGAGCCGTATGCTTCATCTACGGCAGAACTTGTGACAGAGCTTCTTGAATACCAGCCGAAGCGCCTGAAAATCAATATGATCGAAGCGACCGCGCTGCTGGCGGGAATTATTGTGGATACGAAAAGCTTCTCGCTGCGCACCGGTTCCCGTACATTCGATGCGGCGTCATACCTCCGTGCGAAGGGGGCTGACACCGTATTGGTGCAAAAGTTTTTAAAAGAAACAGCTGATCATTTTATTAAAAGGGCGAGGCTCATTCAGCACACGTCTTTTTATAAAAACGGCATCGCCATCGCGTCTCTGCCGAACGGTGAGGCGGACGAATATTTTGACCAGGTCATCATTGCGCAAGCCGCGGATTCCCTTCTTTCCATGAGTGATGTGGAAGCTTCCTTCGCTGTAGCGAGAAGGGATGACAGCACGGTATGCATCAGCGCCAGATCGCTTGGCGAAGTGAATGTTCAAATCATCATGGAGGCTCTTGAAGGCGGAGGGCATTTAACAAACGCCGCCACACAGCTGACGGATATCTCTGTTGAGGAGACGCTCAGCCGCCTCAAGGAAGCGATAGACGAGTATTTTGAAGGAGGCATTCAAAAATGAAGGTAATTTTCTTACAGGATGTTAAAGGCAAAGGGAAAAAAGGCGAAGTGAAAAATGTAGCGGATGGTTACGCTCATAATTTTCTGATCAAAAAAGGGCTTGCTGTTGAGGCGACATCTTCTAATATCAGCGCGCTTGAAGGACAGAAGAAAAAAGAGAAAAAAGAAGCGGCTGAAGAATTAAAGCAAGCGCAGGAGCTGAAGAAAAAGCTTGAAACCATTACGGTGGAGCTTTCCGCAAAATCCGGGGAAGGCGGCCGTCTCTTCGGTTCTGTCACAAGCAAACAAATTGCCGATGCGCTCCAAAAGGCCCATCAATTAAAAATAGACAAACGTAAAATTGAATTGAACGATGCGATTCGTTCGTTAGGATATACAAATGTTCCGGTGAAGCTGCATCCGGAAGTTCAAGCGACACTGAAAGTTCATGTGAAAGAGCAATCGTAAAAAAGAATCCCCTTCTAGTGAAGGGGATTCTCTTTTATTCCGTATGTTTTCTCATTTCATTTGCCAAAAACTCGACATCTGTGCCGACGATGACCTGGAGCTCGTGCTGGTTGAGCTTCACGATGCCTTTGGCGCCCAGCGCTTTCAATGTTTGTTCATCCAATTTGGATGCGTCGCGGATCTTAAGGCGCAGCCGGGTGACGCAATTGTTCAATGTGTCGATGTTTTCTTTTCCGCCCAGCGCTTCAAGGTATTGGACCGCAAGCGATTCGTATTTGGAAGACCCCGTTTCCACGCTCACCGGCGCGGCCTCCTGCTCGGTTTCATCTTCTCGTCCCGGTGTTTTCAAATTCAGCTTTGTAATTAAGAAGTAAAAGATGATGAAATAGATGATACCGTACACCAGTCCGACCGGAAGCAGCAATAGCGGTTTTGTGGCGATTCCATAGTTTAAGAGATAATCGATCGTTCCCGCTGAAAAGGTAAAGCCGTGATGGATGCCGAGCATGTTGGTCACGGTCATCGCGCTAGCCGTTAAAATGGCGTGAATACCGAAAAGGAGCGGTGACAGGAACATGAATGTAAACTCAATTGGCTCTGTTATCCCTGTTAAAAACGATGTAAACGCGAGTCCGATTAATAAACCGGCCGTTGCTTTACGGCGGTGTTTTTTAGCGGCGGCGATCATCGCAAGACACGCCGCTGGCAGACCGAACATCATGATCGGGAAGAAACCGGTCATAAATGCGCCCGCATTCGGATCTCCGGCAAAGAAGCGGTTCATATCACCCGTTTTGCCGGCGAATTCGCCAAAGACCATCCAAACCATGTTGTTTAAAATATGATGGAGACCGAGCGGAAGCAACAGCCTGTTCAAAAGACCGAATATTCCGACTCCTAATGCCCCAGCATGAATGATCCAGGTGCCGACGGCGTCGATTGCTTGCTGTGCGTATATCCAGACAAACCCGAAAATGCCCGCGAGGATGATGGAAGAAAAGGCCGTCATGATCGGAACGCAGCGTTTTCCGCCAAAAAATCCAAGCCAGTCCGGCAGTTTTGCATCTTTAAAGCGGTTATACATGACGGCGGCGACGACGCCTGAGATGATCCCGCCGAGAACCCCCATATTGAGGTCTTCATTAATGGCTGCAAGGCCGCCTGTCAGCACAAAATAGCCGATGGCTCCGGATAGGGCGGCGGCGCCGTGTCCGTCCTTTGACAGGCCGATGGCGACACCTATCGCAAAGATGATCGGCAATTGATCGAGAATCGACTGACCTGAAGCGGCAATGAATGGAATGTTAAACAGGTCTTCCCTTCCTAAGGCAAGGAGCAGTCCCGCGGCAGGAAGAACGGCGATCGGCAGCATCAGGGCGCGGCCGATGTTTTGAAGAAATCCCAACATTGTTAAAACCCCTTTCGATAATAGTGAATTGCTTTTTTTAAATGGCCGTTTACATGGGCTAAACAGCGTCCGGCATCTTCCGAAGATCCGTTTGTCAGCACGATAAAGATCGCAGCCTTAATGTCGAAGCTGCTTTCTTTTAAAGCCTGCAAAGCTTCCTCCCGCGAGACGCCGGTTGTATTCATTAATATGCTGATGGCCCGGTTGGACAGCTTTTGATTGAGCAATTTCATATTGACCATCTCGTTTTGATAAACGTGCCCGAGCCGCACCATTGCAGCGGTTGACAGCATATTCAGAATCATTTTTTGCGCGGTTCCGGCTTTGAGGCGGGTTGAGCCGCGGATGATTTCAGGTCCCGTTTGCACCTCAATCGCGATTGCGCTGTTTTTGCCTGCTTCTGTCCCTGTATTGCAGCTGATCGATACCGAGACGGCCCCCATCTCTTTGGCATAGGATAAGGCGCCAAGGACATAGGGAGTTGAACCGCTGGCCGTCACGCCGATGAACAGATCGTCTTTTGAAAACGAATGCGCCTGCAATTCGGCGACGACCTTTTCCGGGTCATCTTCATTTTCTTCAAGCGGCTTCCACATTGCTTCATGTCCCCCCGCGATAAGGCCGACCCACTGATTTTCATCGATGGAGAATGTCGGCGGCAATTCCGCGGCGTCAAGGACAGCTATTCTGCCGCTTGTACCGGCTCCGGCTGTAAACACCCTTCCGCCGTTCTGCAGGCAGCTGACAATTTCGTCGGCGGCATCGGCAATTTGGGGGAGGTGAGGCTTGATGGCGCCCGGAAGCGAACGGTCTTCTTCATTCATCAAAGTGACGATTTCCAACGCGCTCATCTCATCGAGCGCTCTGCTTTTTTCATTGGTTTCCTCTGTCTTCTTCATGTTTCTTTCCTCTTCATATCGATGACGAATTTGTAGCGGTCGCCTCTGTAGACGGATTTCACCATTTCAAACGGTCTGCCGTCTTCCAAATAGCTGCATCGCTCAATCAAAAGAACGGGCGCGCCCACATCAATGTCGAGCGGTTCGCTTTCTGCCTGGGTCGCGATAGACGGCTCCAATGTCTGTGCCGCGCGGTCGATGGTGAGAGACAGCGTGTTTTCAACATAGTCGTACAGTGAGGCGCTCATAATATCCTCTGTCAGACCTTTTATCAAATCGGCCGGCAAATATGAGATTTCGTATGCCATGGGAATTTCGTCGGCAAGGCGGATCCGTTTCACTTCGTAGACGGGTGAGCCTTCCGCGATCTCCAATTTGTGCGCCGTTCGCTGATCACAAGCGATAATGCCGAATCCGAGCATGTTCGTGCCGGGTGTCATGCCTCTTGATTTCATGTCTTCAGAAAAACTTGTCAACCCTTTGAGAGGCTGCTCAATCTTCGGCTTGGCAATGAATGTTCCTTTCCCCCGCTTCCGTACGAGGATGCCTTCGTTGACAAGGTTGTTGACCGCTTGCCGGACGGTCATTCTGCTTACTTCATATTTCTCGGCAAACTCCCTTTCCGAAGGAATCAAGTCCCCGAGCTTTAAGTCTTTTGTTTCGACCATCTTTTTGATTTCAGTTTCAATCTGGTAGTAGATGGGGATGTGGGAATCTTTTTTTATCAATCGATCATACCCCTTTCTTTCACAATCGATAGCGCATCACTGTCAGCGATGATGACGACATCCTGGTGTTTTTTTAATATGGAAGCGGGGATGTCTTCACTCGGTTCTTCACTGAGCAGTTTGGCCAGAATGCCGGCTTTTTTCGCCCCTGAAACGAGCAGCAGAATCTGTTTGCTTTTCATGATTGTCGAAATACCCATAGTCACAGCCTGGGACGGGACGGACGAAAGATCATCGAAATAGCGGGCATTGGCTTTTCGCGTTGATTCTGTCAGTGTGACGACATGTGTTTGAGACGAAAACGGTGTCCCCGGTTCATTAAAGCCGATGTGACCGTTTAAGCCGAGGCCGAGCAATTGCAGGTCAACACCTCCCAGCCGCTCGATCAACTGCTCATAGCGTCTGCATTCGACGGCCAAATCTTCCGCCATGCCATCAGGCAAATAGGTATGGCTTAGGGGAACGTCGATATGGTCGAACAGCTGGTTTTTCATATAGCGCGTATAGCTGTTCTCATCATCAGGTGAAATCCCGACATACTCATCCAGGTTCACAGTGTATACATGCTTATAGGACGTTCCATTTCGCACGAAATTTTCCCTCAAGGTTTGATACGTCCCAAGAGGCGTTCCTCCTGTCGCAAGGCCAAGCACGGGTGCAGAGAAGCGATTCACTTTGTCGATGATGAATCGGGCGGCTTTTTGACTCATATCCTGATAATCTTTAGCTTCAATGATATTCATGGTTAAACCTCCCTTTTGTTGAACGCGATAACCCCTTTGCACAGCGTCATCACAACTTCGCTTTTTTCGTTCAAAACGATCAAATCGGCATCCTTTCCATTTTTGATGCTGCCTTTGCGGTCGAAGATCTGAAGCTGTTTGGCAGGGTTCACCGCTGTCATATGGACGATGTCTTCCAGTGTACATTCAGAGAATTCCATCATGTTCCGGGCAGCCTGATCCATCTTCAAAATACTGCCGGCCAATGTGCCGTTCTGAAGCACGGCTTTCTCATCCTTTACAAACACCTCCTGGCCGCCTAATGTATAAGTTCCATTCTTAAGACACTTTGCGCGCATCGCATCGGTGATTAAAATGATGCCCTCTTTCTGTTTTTGCCGGAAGGCCAGTTTCATGACGGCTGGGTGGACGTGAATCCCGTCTGCTATCAGCTCAGCGATCAATTCACGATGTAAAAGGGCGCTGCCCGCTACCCCGGGCTCCCGGTGGTGCAGACCCCGCATGCCGTTGAACAAATGGGTGACATGTGATAAGCCCGCTTCGATCCCTGCCTCCATTTCCTTTAACCCTGCATCAGAATGGCCGGCTGAAGCGACAACACCGGTTTTATTCAAATAAGAGATGAGCTCTAAAGAGCCTTCCAGCTCAGGCGCGATCGTCACCTGTTTAATATGGTTCCCTGAAAGCTCCTGCCATGCTTTGAATAAAGATAAGTCAGGCGGAATGATGGCATCGGGCGGCTGGGCCCCGCACCGCTTTTCTGAAATAAAAGGGCCTTCCAAATGAATCCCTAAAACTTCGGCAGTGCCCGGACGAATGTCTGACTCCATATAGCGTTTGACATTTGCCAAGGCTTGTTCGATGCTGGCTGCATCCTGGGTCATCGTTGTTGCGAGAAAGCTTGTCGTCCCTTCTTTCGGAAGGGCTTCAGCCATCGTGTTTAAAGCTTCGGGCGTTCCATCCATGACATCCGCGCCGTTTGCACCGTGAATATGAACGTCAATCATCCCGGGGAGCACTTTAAAGTTTTCCGGAAATGTCAGCGGCTCAGCGGTCTGTGCAGCTTCGGGAAGCTCTGACATTGATCCGCAAGCCTCAATTGTTTCTCCATTTGTCAGGACAAATCCATTTTCTATCATTCCATTTTCACTGTAAATACGAAGATGTTTTAAAATATAGCGTTTAGTTTGGTTAGTTTTCACAGCCAAAAGTCCTTTCTTGAAAACGTTATCATCAGTATAGAACATTATAGTTCTAGTTGTCTAGACCATTAACAAAAATATTTTTCTTCTATCCAATCATACATCATGACACACCGTTTGCCGGCTTTTTTGTCAGGTTATATCCACATCGCAAAAAAAATCAAAAAAGGCGATGCGGAATCCAGTATTCTAGAGGTGAAAGGAGACTGCGGCCAACATGCATTATGAAAGGGCGGTTCAAAAAACGATCGATTGGCTTGAATCACATTTGCACGAGCAGATTTCAATCGAGGATATTGCCGGTGTGTCGGGATTTTCCAAATTTCATTTTCATCGTATTTTTCAAGCGGAAGTCGGGATGTCAGCCGCTTCCTATATTCGTATGAGGCGTCTTGCCCATGCTGCTACAGACCTGCTTTATACAGATCACCGTATCATCGATATTGCGCTGCACTATCAGTTCGAGTCACAAGAAGCGTTTACAAGGGCGTTTAAAAAGCTGTATCACATGCCGCCGGGCGCATACCGGACATTGATGAGGCCGATCGCTTCAAAAAAGGAGGAATCTTGGATGGAGAAAAACATGAAAGGCTGGGTACTAAGCGGAAGCCACCCGTTTCAATTCGAAATGGGGATAGATCGGGAACATGTACTTCACGGCAAAGCTTCAGGCTATTTAAAATCAATCATGGTTCAGGATATCGGTGAGTTTGCCACGATGATGCAGCAGTTTAAGGCTGACCGCTACCGCGGGAAAAGGCTGCGTCTGTCCTGCTTTATCAAAACGAAAGGAGTGCAGCATTTTTCTTCTCTTTGGATGCGGGTCGACAGTGCGGCGGAGGATGTGCTTCAATTTGATAATATGAGCAATAGGCCGATTACGGGAACGACGAATTGGAATCGTTACGCCGTAGTATTAGATGTGCCTGAAAACAGCGCGGTCATTTCATTTGGGATTCAGCTATCCGGCCCCGGTCATGTGTGGATCGATCATGTCACATTTGAAGAGGTTGACGAAAGTGTTCCGTCAACGAATATGGAAATACACGGTGAACTCTTAGAAGAACCGGTTAATTTATCATTTGAGGAAGAGTTATAAAGGGAAAAAAGCTGCCGGGAAATCCCGGCAGCTTTTTTTATGCTGGTTTGGCGTAGATATACTGATTTCTGCCCGCGCCAAGCCCTGCACCAATGAGAGCGACAAGCGCGGCGACGAAAAGCAGGATCGGTCCGTTCCATGAATGCATATGATCATATAAAAATCCGACAAAACTAGGGCCGATCGCCGCCAGCAAATAACCCGCGGATTGCGACATTCCTGATAAAGCTGCCGCCTGATCGGCGTTCTCGCTTCTCAGTCCGATGAGAGCCAGCGCCAAGCTGATGCTTGAACCTTGTCCAATTCCGATCAGAATCACCCAGAAAGTCAGCATGGCCGTACTGCCTCCGTATAAAAGGCCTGACATCCCGGCTAAGTAAAGAATGCCGAGAGCAAGGACGATGCTTCTCTGATTTCGGAAACGACCGGCGAGCACCGGTGTTAAAAATGTCGACGGAAGGCTGGCAAATTGCATCAGCGACAGCATCCAGCCGGCAAGCGACATGCTCATCCCGTGGGAGCGGAGGATTTCAGGCAGCCAGGCGATCGTACAATAAAACAAGAAAGACTGAATGCCCATAAAGAAGGTGACCTGCCAGGCGATTTTGGAACGCCAGACGGTTTGTCCCTCCGTTTTGACGCGGACGGTGCTGTTGGCCGTGTCATGATAGCGCAGCTGCGGAACCCAGAGCAAAATGGCGATAAACGCCAATCCCGCCCATACCATCAGTGAAGCGCTCCATCCCCACTGCAAGCCGTGAGCAAGCGGAATGCTGATTCCGGAAGCGAGCGCCGCAAATATCGACATGGACGTTGTATACAAACTTGTCATGATGCCCGCTTTATCGGGATATTTGTGTTTGATGAGGCTTGGCAGCAGCACATTGCAGATGGCGATCCCGACTCCGATCAGAGCGGTTCCTGTAAGCAATGTAAAACGATCCCCATAGGAACGCAGCAAAATGCCGATCAACAGAACGACCAATCCCACCCAAAGGGTTCTTTCATTGCCCAGTTTCTGTCCGAGCTTTGGAGCGATTGGAGAAAGAAACGCGAAAGACAATAGCGGCAAAGTCGTCAAAAAACCTGCCATCCCGTTTGTCATGACCAAGTCGGAGCGGATCGAACTGATCAATGGTCCGACTGATGTAATGGCGGGTCTTAAATTAAAAGCGATAAAAATAATTCCGGCAATCAATAAGATATTGTGTATACGGGTGCGTCGAGCGTCATTGTATTGCATGCTGTATTCTCCTTTGCTTTCAGGTGAAAAAGTGACATGAAAAAGAAACCCGGAACGCGGTCCAAGGTTACTTTTGGCGATCCTGCTTCTGTATGACGGCAAGTTTTCAAGCGGAATATGCTGCGGCATATGGCATGGTTTGTTCGGACAGGAAGATTTAAGGATTCCGAAAGGTTTTGCGCCGCTTCGGCTCATATTATAAAGACTTCTTCTTTTCCTCCATTTTCTATTGTACCCGAGCGTCCTAGGGACGCAACAGTAAATATGAGTGACAACATTTATTGTAACATCATATAACAAATGAGTTGGAAGAAAAAGAGAAAGAGACTATAAATGAAATAGGAGGTGCTGCGCATGAATACGACATTATCGGCATTGAAAAAGAAATTGTATGACCTTCAGGTCAGATCAAAAGGCCTTTACACATTTGAAGAATACAAAGATATGCGCAATGTGCTGCAAACGCTGAGGATGAGGTTTGCAGCTTATGAGGAATGGGATTTATATCAACATGCGACCGATCTGATGGTCAGCATGCTGTTTAAAAACAATTGGAACGGCAGGCTGGACTGAAGGTCAAACACCTTTAAGCTTGTCGTTTTTACCACCTGCGGCTGTGCGGCCGCCCCCGTTATACCCGTCACTCCTTTTTCTCCTGTACAGGTCAACACTTCCTTTCCGCGAAGCTTTCTATGAAAATATTTCCGAATAAAGGGTTTCTTCCAGAGTCTATTTTTTTTCTGTGAAAATGGTAAAATAGACGTTGGGTTATTTTTTATGGGAGGACGGTGCTTAACATGACAGATCTTCTGAATGACAGGCTGCCGCCGCAAAATATTGAAGCTGAGCAGGCCGTGTTAGGTGCTGTTTTTTTAGAACCATCGGCATTAACTTTGGCGTCAGAAGTCTTGATTCCAGATGATTTTTACAGAATGTCGCACCAAAAAATATTTAACGCCATGCTTGTTCTCGGGGACCGCGGCGAGCCTGTAGATTTGGTGACAGTCACATCAGAGCTTGCGAATACGGATCTTCTGGAAGAGGTCGGCGGAATTTCTTATTTGACGGATATTGCAAATTCTGTGCCGACTGCGGCTAATATAGAATATTACGCAAAGATTGTAGAAGAAAAATCGATTCTGCGCCGCTTGATCCGTACGGCAACGACGATTGCCCAAGACGGATATACGCGGGAAGATGAGGTCGAGGATCTTTTAAGCGAAGCGGAAAAAACGATTATGGAAGTCGCCCAGCGCAAAAATACAGGGGCCTTCCAAAATATTAAAGATGTTCTTGTGCAAACCTATGACAATATCGAACAGCTTCACAACCGCAAAGGGGATATTACCGGAATTCCGACCGGTTTTACGGAGCTTGACAGAATGACAGCCGGCTTTCAGAGAAATGATTTGATCATCGTTGCCGCGCGTCCATCTGTGGGGAAAACCGCTTTTGCTCTGAACATCGCTCAAAATGTGGCGACGAAAACGGACGAAAGCGTCGCGATCTTCAGTCTTGAGATGGGAGCCGAACAGCTTGTCATGCGGATGCTTTGTGCAGAAGGCAACATCAACGCACAAAATCTCCGTACCGGAAATTTGACGGAAGAAGACTGGGGCAAGCTGACGATGGCGATGGGAAGCCTGTCAAACAGCGGCATTTTCATTGATGATACACCCGGCATCCGCGTCAGCGAAATCCGTTCAAAATGCAGACGTTTGAAGCAGGAAAACGGACTCGGCATGATTTTAATCGACTATTTGCAGCTCATCCAGGGAAGCGGCCGTTCATCGGACAACCGCCAGCAGGAAGTATCGGAAATTTCCCGTGCGCTGAAAGCGCTGGCGAGGGAGCTTGAAGTTCCGGTCATCGCCCTTTCCCAGCTTTCCCGCGGCGTCGAGCAGCGCCAGGATAAGCGCCCGATGATGTCAGACATCCGGGAATCGGGAAGTATCGAGCAGGATGCCGATATTGTCGCTTTCTTATATCGCGATGATTACTATGACAAAGAATCGGAGAATAAAAACATTATCGAAATTATTATCGCAAAACAGCGGAACGGCCCGGTCGGCACCGTTTCACTCGCATTTGTCAAGGAATACAATAAATTCGTGAACCTGGAGCGCCGCTTTGATGACGCGGGTGTTCCGCCTGGTGCATAAATCCCTAAGACATGTTCTTAGGGATTTTTTGCGTTCTTACCTGTCTGCGAAGCTATGGGGCGGAATAGGCGCCTTGATTGTCCACATATGTGCCGTTGTCCAAAAATTTGCATGTTCGCTAGTTTTTGAGTTTTTAAGTGAAAAACCGTTTCTCAAAAAGGAAAATTGTAAAATTAATTTTATAATAACGAACGAAAATGTTACGTTGTAAAATTAATGTTCGGATTTACAATTGACTTTAAAGCGTGACACTGATAAACTGATTATGTTTGATATTGATATCGTTTGAAAAGGTTAACGGAGGTGGACGGATATGTCTTCAGTAGTTGTTGTCGGTACCCAGTGGGGTGACGAAGGAAAAGGAAAAATTACCGATTTCCTTTCAGAAAACGCGGAAGTGATCGCACGGTACCAAGGCGGAAATAACGCAGGACATACGATTAAATTTAACGGGGTTACGTACAAGCTGCACTTGATTCCATCCGGTATTTTTTATAAGGATAAAATATGTGTGATCGGCAACGGAATGGTCGTTGATCCGAAGGCATTGGTGACAGAGCTTGCCTATCTACATGAACGCAATGTCACAACTGAAAACTTGAGAATTTCCAACAGAGCCCATGTCATTCTTCCGTATCATTTAAAGCTTGACGCGGTGGAAGAAGAACGGAAAGGGGCAAACAAAATCGGCACGACGAAAAAAGGAATCGGCCCGGCCTACATGGATAAAGCGGCACGCGTCGGCATCCGCATCGCCGATCTTTTGGACCGTGACGTTTTTGAAGAAAAACTCGCCCGCAATCTGGAAGAAAAAAACCGTCTGCTTGAAAAAATGTATGAAGCGGAAGGATTTAAAATAGAAGATATTTTGGATGAATATTATGAGTACGGTCAACAAATTAAACAATACGTCTGCGACACGTCGGTCGTCTTAAACGACGCGCTTGACGACGGACGCCGCGTCCTGTTCGAAGGGGCGCAAGGGGTCATGCTTGACATCGATCAGGGGACATATCCGTTTGTCACGTCTTCAAACCCTGTCGCGGGGGGCGTTACGATTGGATCTGGTGTCGGCCCTACAAAAATCCAGCATGTCGTCGGCGTCTCAAAAGCGTATACGACACGTGTCGGAGACGGCCCTTTCCCGACGGAACTTGAAAATGAGATCGGAGATCAAATCCGCGAGGTCGGCCGCGAATACGGCACAACGACCGGCCGCCCGCGCCGCGTCGGCTGGTTTGACAGCGTCGTTGTCCGCCATGCCCGCCGCGTCAGCGGAATTACGGATCTTTCTCTCAATTCAATCGATGTATTGACCGGAATTGAAACGCTGAAAATCTGTGTCGCATACAAATACCGCGGAGAAATTCTTGAGGAGTTTCCGGCAAGCTTAAAAGCGTTGTCCGAATGTGAGCCGGTCTATGAAGAAATGCCGGGCTGGACTGAAGACATCACAGGAGCGAAAAACTTGAGCGATCTGCCTGAAAATGCGCGCCATTACCTTGAGCGGGTTTCCCAGCTGACAGGCATTCCGCTGTCCATTTTCTCCGTCGGCCCTGACAGATCTCAGACAAATGTGATCAGAAGCGTGTACCGTCCGAACTAACTGATCCAAGCCTCTGCCGTTGTTGCAGAGGCTTTCTTTATCAAAAGGAGGCAAACAAATGAAACGAGTTGATGTCGTCTATTCATTCGCAGAAGAAAACGGGCAAGTCCTGATGGTGAAAAACAGAAAAAATCAATCATGGACGCTGCCGGGCGGCAAGGTTGAAGCGGGAGAGTCCCTGCCGGAAGCGGCCTCAAGGGAAATGAAGGAAGAAACGGGCTGCGGCATTGAACCCCTCGGGATTTTAGCATTAAATGAAGCGGTGATCGGTGACGAGCACGTCTATTTTATCGTGTTCAAAGCAACGGTGACAGACCGTCCTGACACTCTCACATTCGATGAGAACATTCTTGAAGCGAAGTGGATGCCCATAGATGAGGCGAATCGGCTGTTGTCGGTATTTCACCCGCACGGAATCATGCACTGGGTAAACACCGAAGGAGCGGAGTATTTTCATGAAGGGGAAAAATAAATAGAAAGAATATAAAAAATATATTGCCACCTCTGTTCGTTCTATGATAATATAAATCTCGTTGTTGCGAAAAAGAATTTGCATCGCTAGAGCCATTAGCTCAGTTGACAGAGCACGCCCGAATACGCTTCGGAGAATTCGCTTCAGCGTACACATCGAGAGGCATCTTGAAAAAGCTTTCTGAGATGTGGACGTCGTTATGCTAGATTAAATCTAAGGGTGTCATTTAATTTTGAGCCATTAGCTCAGTTGGTAGAGCATCTGACTTTTAATCAGAGGGTCGAAGGTTCGAGTCCTTCATGGCTCACCATTTTCTCTATGGCCCGTTGGTCAAGCGGTTAAGACACCGCCCTTTCACGGCGGTAACACGGGTTCGAATCCCGTACGGGTCATTGATTTACTTTAGCGTTATTGCTAAATCCCCGCTTGCTTCGGAAGGACCACGATTCCTTCCCGAAGCAGGTACTGTAAAATAGAGGTCCGGTAGTTCAGTTGGTTAGAATGCCTGCCTGTCACGCAGGAGGTCGCGGGTTCGAGTCCCGTCCGGACCGCCATTTTAAAATATGAATATTTGGCTCGGTAGCTCAGTTGGTAGAGCAACGGACTGAAAATCCGTGTGTCGGCGGTTCGATTCCGTCCCGAGCCACTTTAATAAAGCGCGTCTGTTAATGGAACAGATGCGTTTTATTTATAGGTTGAAATATAGAATAAACGAGAAAGGGAACAAGAAAGGAAAAAAAGGGAGGCCGGAGGACCCGGCCGAAGAAGAAGACGTTACTATATAGACGTGTTCATCATGAAAGATGTTTCATTTTTCAGTAAAAAAAGTAATGAAAATTTAATGAAGGGGTCCGAGTCAGCGCCATTCTATTCGGATGACATTTCCAAAACTTTTCCCTTGAACTATTTTTTTAATTTTTGTCTCATTAACGTTATAATGTATAAGAAATCTATTTTCATGAATGAGCTTTTTATGACGACTTGATATAAAACGCAAACAGCTCTCTCCCTGAGCGCTGTACGATAACTCTGAACCAGGAGGAATGGATAATGGAAAAAAAGATACTTGTTGTAGATGATGAACAGCCGATCGCTGATATTTTAGAATTCAATCTGAAAAAAGAGGGCTATGAAGTCCATTGCGCATATGACGGCATTGAAGCGCTGCAAATGGTCGAGGAGCTGAATCCCGATTTAGTCCTGCTCGACATCATGCTTCCAAATAAAGACGGTGTCGAGGTGTGCCGCGAAGTCCGTAAAAAATACGACATGCCGATCATTATGCTGACCGCAAAGGATTCAGAAATCGATAAAGTCATCGGTCTGGAACTCGGTGCCGACGACTATGTGACAAAGCCGTTCAGCACGCGCGAACTGCTGGCCAGGGTGAAAGCCAACCTGAGAAGACAGAACACAGCGGTGCCGGCCGAAGAAGAAACATCTTCAAACGAAATACAAATCGGGTCGCTCGTTATTTTTCCGGATGCCTATGTCGTTTCCAAACGCGATGAAACAATCGAACTGACACACCGGGAGTTTGAGCTTCTGCACTACCTTGCAAAACACATCGGACAAGTCATGACCCGCGAGCATTTGCTGCAGACCGTGTGGGGATATGACTACTTTGGAGACGTCCGCACAGTTGACGTAACCGTAAGGCGCCTTCGCGAAAAGATTGAGGATAATCCGAGCCATCCAAGCTGGATCGTCACAAGACGAGGCGTCGGCTATTACTTGAGAAACCCAGAACAGGAATAATGCCCAAATGAATAAAGTCGGTTTTTTTCGCTCCATACATTTTAAGTTTACTTTAATATACATCCTGCTGATCATCGTCGCCATGCAGATCATCGGTGTCTACTTTGTCAGGGAGATGGAGGAGTCCCTTCTGAACTCTTACAAAGATTCACTTGACCAGCGGGTGAACAACCTCTCCTACTATCTTGAGCAGGAGATGACGAAAGACAGAAGCACCGATTCTTCAACTACTTTGAAAGACGATGCAGAGCGGATTTTGAATGATTTTAGCAAGGAAGGCGAAATCCTTGAAGTCAGCTTGATTGATAAAAGCTATGAAGTCATCGCAACTTCCAACCCGTACAATCGGGAAGTAGCCGGTAAAAAGACAACAGAGGGCATCATCAAACGAACATTGCTAGTCGGTATCCCGTACGGAAACAATTTTTTTGATCCGGAACGGGACAGCAGGGTGCGGATTTCCGTCACACCGATTAAAAAATCCAATCAAGAGACGATCGGGGCCATCTATGTCGTCGCCTCGATGGATGATGTCTATACGCAAATCCGGACGATCAATACGATTTTAGCGTCCGGAACACTTATCGCTCTCGGGATCACGGCTTTCCTCGGCATTTTTGTCGCGCGGACGATCACACATCCGCTTTCAGATATGCGAAAGCAGGCCATTGAGCTGGCAAAAGGGAATTTCTCGAGAAAAGTCAGGAAGTATGGAAACGACGAGATCGGTCAATTGGCCACGACTTTTAATTATTTAACAAGAGAGCTGAAAGAAGCTCAATCGATGACAGAAGGAGAACGGAAAAAGTTATCTTCTGTTATCGCCTATATGACGGACGGAGTAATCGCGACAAACCGCAACGGCGCCATTATATTATTAAATTCACCGGCTTTAGAGCTTTTAAATGTTTCACGTGAAACGGCTTTGGAAATGCCGATTACCAAATTGCTCGGTATTGAAGATGAATACTCGTTTGAAGACTTGGTCGAGCAGCAGGACTCTCTCCTTCTGGAGATTGACCAGGAAGAACGGACATCTGTGCTTCGCGTCAATTTCTCGGTGATTCAAAAAGAGCACGGGAAAATTGACGGGTTAATCGCGGTTATTTACGATGTCACAGAACAGGAGCAGATTGATCAAGAGCGCAGAGAGTTTGTCGCAAATGTTTCACACGAGCTCAGAACGCCGCTGACGACGATGCGAAGCTATTTAGAAGCGCTTGCGGAAGGCGCCTGGGAAGATCCAAATATTGCGCCGCGGTTCTTGAATGTGACGCAGAATGAAACAGAGCGCATGATCAGGCTTGTCAACGACTTGCTGCAGCTTTCAAAGTTTGACAGCAAGGACTATCAATTCAACAAGGAATGGGTTCATTTCATCCGCTTCTTTTCACTTATCATTGAGCGCTTTGAAATGACAAAGGAGCAGCACGTTGATTTTATCACCCATCTGCCTGACAGAAATTTATATGTTGAAATAGATCCGGACAAAATTACACAAGTGCTGGACAATATTATTTCAAACGCGCTGAAATATTCGCCTGAAGGCGGCCACATCACCTTCTCCGTTGATGTCAATGAGGAGGAAGAACTCCTTTATATCAGCGTAAAAGATGAGGGTGTCGGCATTCCGAGAAAAGATGTGGAAAAGATTTTCGAGCGTTTTTACCGGGTGGACAAAGCGAGAACAAGAAAGCTAGGCGGAACCGGCCTGGGTCTTGCGATTGCAAAAGAAATGGTACAGGCCCACGGCGGAGATATCTGGGCCGACAGTATCGAAGGCAAAGGAACGACGATCACATTTACCCTGCCATATAAAGAGGAGCAAGAGGATGATTGGGATGAAGCGTGAGACAATGAAAACGATAATACTGTCCTTACTGATTGTGATCAGTCTCCTTTTCACCTTCAATATTTGGGGATTTCAGGGGAATTACGAAAGAGTTGAAGATTCTCAGGCGCAGGTCAGCGACAAGCAGCCGATTACAAACCAGACAAAGCTGTTAAATGAAGCCGTAAAGCCGCAGCAGATGTTTATTCATGACAATGGGAAACATTATTTGCTGAATGATATGACGCTCTATTCACAGCTCTGGGATGATATGAGCCACTGGGAAGTCAAGTCGTTGAGAGACATCTCAGACGAATTTGATAAGCAGAAGTTCAAAAACTGGCTGTACGCGAAAAACAAATTCGCCTCCAAATTGGATCTCGTTTTTAGCGACAATATTCCAATCGATGTGCTGCAGCCGCTGTTTAAATGGTCAGCCAATTCGTATGAGTATAACTCATTTGACCGGGTCATTCTTCCTTTCAATGGAGGAAGCGGCACGAAAAAAATTTATTTTGTCTCCTTCAGCAAAGAGACGGTTGTTGAAGCGGAAATCGAATCGGCTAATTACCGGAACATCCTCTCAGATATTGAGAAAGAAAAATCGCAGATGCCGCTTTATAAGGATTATGAAATTAATGCAAGAAGAGATGTGCTGCTGCCGGTTAATAAGCTGAAGATGTTTGAAAAAGAGTATTTCACCGAAACAATCAGCCCGACGCGTTTTAAAAATGCCCTGTTTGATGACCCTCAAACCGTGCGGCAGGAAACGAACTTAAACAGGCCGGTATATTCGGATGGAACAAGCCTTTTAGAGGTTTACTCAAACAATAGAGAAGTGAAGTTCCAGCATCGAAATTTAGAGCCGAGTTCTTCCTACCAAAATGGAGAACTGATCAATAAAAGCTTTAAATATTTAAATGATACGGGAAGCTGGACGGACGATTATCAGTTTTTCGGCTTGAATGAAAACCAGCAGGTCACTTTTAATTTATTCATGGATCAGATGCCGGTCGTCAACAGCCAGAGCCAGCCTTTTGGAACGACATCCATTGAGCTTCGCTGGGCGAACAATGACATTTTGGATTATAAACACCCGACATATGTCTTAGGAGCGAATGCAAATCCGGTCAGCAAAAAAGAGAAAGAAATCATGAGCGGACAAGAGCTGATTCAATATTTGAAGGACAATGAAGAATACAACTTTGACAAGATTGAACAAATTTTCCCCGCTTATGAAATGGTTTCAGTATCAGCGGAACAAGACCCGCTTGTTAAACTTGTGCCGACATGGTGCATTAAAATAAACGGGAAGGTGCAGCCGGTTTCCGAAAAGGATGCAGTGGTCAAGGAGGGCGTTGAAAGTGGAGTGGAATAGAACAAAAACAATCTTCATCATCGTCTTCCTGATCCTTGATATCTTCTTGGCGTATCAATACTTTGATAAACGGAAAATCAACCAGTTCCCGATTTTAGAAAAGTCGACACTGCAGGAAGATATGAAAGCAGACCATATTTCCTACGGCAACTTGTCGAAGGAGACATCAAAAGGCTCTTCAATCTCCGCGCAAAAAAGGATCTTTAAACCGAGCGAAATTAAATCGTTAAAAGGGCAAAAGCCGAAAACAGATCTGTCGAAAACAGACCCCTTAACAGAAATCAAAATGGTATTTGATGATCCCATTGTGCTGCCGAAAACGGATATGAAAACAAAAGCAAGGGAAATCGTCGATGAGGAAATCATTGACGGCAGCAAGTATAAGTTCTGGAAGATCGACAAGTCTCAAAAGCAGATCATCTTCTTCCAAACGTACAAAGGAAGCTACATTTTTCAGGATCGACAGGATAATACCAACAATGAAATGGGAGAAGTCGTTCTTTATTTCAATGATAAAAACGAAGTCGTTTCTTATAAACAGTCGATGCTGCAGGACATAAAAGAGGTCAAAACGGAAAATCTGATTTCGGCGGTTGGTGCGGTTGAAGCGTTATACTATCCGGATTTTCTGAAGAAATACAGCAAAGTCAAATCGGCTGAACTTGGATATTTCACACAGTATCCTTTGGCAAGCGCCCAGATTTTCGTACCGGTCTGGAGAATCGAAGTAGAACGCAAAACGGACGACAAAACGATAAAAGAAGAATTTATCGTGGATGCACGGGACGGCGCTGTTCTTCAATCACAGGAGAAAAAGGAAAAATCGTAATGGAGTGAGAAACCATGAGCCTGCAATTTAGCGTACTTGCGAGCGGGAGTACCGGAAATGCATTTTATTTGGAAACGGATGACCGCGCTTTTCTTGTTGACGCAGGGCTTAGCGGGAAGGCAATCGAAGGTCTGATGTCGCAAATTGACCGGAGTTTGGACCAGCTGGACGGAATTTTTGTCACTCATGAACACAGTGATCATATTAAAGGTCTCGGTGTTCTGGCAAGAAAATATGAGCTTCCCGTTTATGCCAATGAAAAAACGTGGAAGGCGATGGAAGGCCATATCGGCAAAATAGACAACGGTCAGAAGTTCGTGTTTCCGATGGAATCGGTAAAGTCGTTCGGTTCTCTTGATGTTGAATCTTTTGGCGTCTCTCATGATGCTGCAGAACCGATGTTTTACGTTTTTCACTATAATGGACGAAAGCTTGCGCTGATTACGGATACCGGCTATGTCAGCGACAGAATGAAAGGCATTATCCGCTCGGCCAACGTCTTTATTTTTGAAAGCAACCACGACGTCGGGATGCTGCAGATGGGCCGCTATCCATGGAATATTAAGAGGCGGATTTTGAGCGACATCGGCCACGTTTCAAATGAAGATGCCGCATTGGCGATGAAAGATGTCATCGGAGACGAGACATCAAGAATTTACTTGGCTCATTTAAGCCAGGACAACAATATGAAGGAGCTGGCGAGAATGTCGGTTCAGCAAACCCTTGCCGCCAAGGGATTGCTGGCCGGAGAAGCCTTTGATTTATTCGATACGGATCCCAAAAAGCCAACACCTCTTGCAGCCGTATAAATTTTTCTTGTTCAATGATTAATCTTAAAGGATATGATCCACACTATATACATATATCGTTCCTTGAAAGGATTTGAATATAGTGGATTTTAATCATGATGAGGAAAAGTACGTTCGTCAAAAGCCGGAAAGAAATTGGAGAAGCTTTTTGTTTTCCAGCTTGATCGGTGCCGTGATCGGCGCTTTGCTGACAGTCTTTGCGCTGCCGTATCTTTCCGAACAGGGGCTCTTGCCGTACAACCTCCAGGTCACTGAATCGAACGGGGGACGGACGGCAACCGGACAAACCGGAACGGTGCGCAATGTCTCAGTCAATGTCAATAATGAGGTTACACAAGTCGTTTCTAAAGTATCCGATGCCGTGGTCGGCGTCATCAATATCCAAAAAACAGGGGTATGGGATGAAGACGGTGAAGCGGGAACCGGATCAGGTGTTATTTATAAAAAGAACGGCAACACATCACACATTGTGACAAACCATCATGTGATTGAAGGAGCGACGCAAATTGAAGTCAGCTTGAATAACGGGACAAGACTTCCGGCAAAACTGATCGGCAGCGACAGGCTGATGGATCTTGCCGTTCTTCAAGTCAACAGCAATAAAATAAAAGCGGCTGCCGAGTTTGGAAATTCCGATAAGGTCAAGACAGGCGAGCCTGTGATTGCAATCGGAAACCCTCTCGGCCTGCAGTTCTCAGGTTCTGTCACACAGGGCATCATTTCTGGAACAGAGCGGGCTGTTCCAGTTGATTCGAATGGAGATGGACAGCCGGACTGGAATGCCGAGGTATTGCAGACAGATGCCGCCATTAACCCGGGAAACAGCGGCGGCGGACTGTTTAATATCGACGGCAAAGTGATCGGCATCAATTCGATGAAGATCGCAGAATCAGCCGTAGAAGGGATTGGACTGAGCATTCCGGCAAACCTCGCGATCCCTGTTATTAATGATTTGGAGAAATACGGTGAAGTGAGACGCCCGTATCTCGGAATCGAGATGAAGTCCCTTGGCGATATCGCCAGCTACCATTGGCAGGAAACGCTTAAACTGCCGGACAATGTCACTTCAGGCGTTGTTGTCATGGGCGTTGCCCCAATGTCGCCTGCAGGAAGAGCGGATCTGAATGAACTTGATGTCATCATTGAGTTCAACGGCGAGCGGGTATACGACATCGTCGACCTGCGCAAAGAGCTTTATACGAAACATGTTGGCGACACAGTGAAATTGAAATATATGCGCGGCGGAAAAGAAAAAACAACAGAAGTGAAACTGTCGCGGTCCAAATTGGGCAATTAATCAGGAACAGTCTGGCGAATCGAGCCAGGCTGTTTTTGCATGCCTTTATGATGAAGGAGATAAAAATTTTCGTCAAAGCGTTAATTTTTAATTTTAGCAATAAAATCAACGGTAGAAGAACCGAAAAGAACATTTTTGACCTAAGCAATTTTCTTATATTGATTGATAAAAACCGATTCTACGGAAAAAACGGACAAGGGCTCGTATTGCGTTTCATTTCGCCGTGCTGTATGATTTTGACAAGGAAACGGAGATGGGATGAGTCAGCATGCGCTTGTATTGCAATCGGATTTTGGCATTGACGACGGGGCGGTCAAATTCGGTTGACAGTTCAATCCGGATTTTCGATTTAACACACAACATTCTCGTGTTTCACATTTGGGAGGCCTCATACCGCCTGCTGCAAACCGTTTCTTATTGGCCTGAAGGAACGGTATTTGTGACCGTCGTCGATCCCGGTGTCGGCTCAAAACGGCGAAGCATTGCCGTAAAGATCGCCACAAATCAATATATCATCACACCGGATAACGGGACGCTCACCCATATCAGCAGGAAAATTGGAATCGCCGAAGCCCGTCAGCTCGATGAATGGCAAAACAGACTTCCAAAGTCCGGCGAGTCGCATTCGTTTACGATCGTGATATTTATGCATACACAGGAGCCAGACTTGCTGCAGGCATCATCGGCTTCGAGCAGATCGGCCCCGA
Source organism: Bacillus sp. z60-11 (assembly GCF_046464135.1). NCBI lineage: Bacteria > Bacillati > Bacillota > Bacilli > Caryophanales > Bacillaceae > Bacillus > Bacillus sp. z60-11. Next base: position 57,810 of record NZ_JBIYSN010000003.1, read on the forward strand.
GCTCTCCGCGAATTCAGTGATCAAGCTCCCTGTCATGGAAGCCTATATAGAAGATGAATGGATAACAGGCACAATCGATATTTTGGATATTCGCTTCGGCAATCTGTGGACGAATATCAGCAGGACGCTGTTTAGCACGTTAGACATTCACTACGGAGATGTATTGGAAGTCATGGTGATGAATAACGGACACAAAGTCTATCACCAGGTCATGCCATTTGCGCGTTCATTTGCCGCAAATCCCGGTGGGCCAGCCGCTTGTTTACGTGAATTCACTGAACAATTTGGGAGTTGCCGTCAACCAGGGATTTTTTGCTAAGTCGCACGATATTGGAACTGGAAACGATTGGCGAATCTCACTTCACAAAATCAAGAAACCGGCATAAAAAAACCATAATAAAACAACCTGGCGGAAAATCCAGGTTGTTTTTTGTTCGTTCAAAATACATAAAAATGAAAAAATCAATGATGAAGTTGATGAGAAAGGAAGGGATAAATGTTCAAAAAATGAGCCTAAGGTCACCTTAGTTCCTAAGTCTTATTGTCTAACAACTGGGAAAAGAATATATTGATGGGTGTGCCGCTAAAATGAAAATATTCATTCAATTCATTTGTTTGGAAAAAGAAGATCCGGAGGAATGATATGAACGACAATTTGCAGATGGCGATGAAAACGCTGTCTAATGAAAAGAACAAAAGTACGGTGTCCGTTGTTGTTTTGTGTCTTGTTACCCTGGGGATTTACATTCCATATTGGTTTTTATCCAGAAGAAAAAGCTTCGATTTGCTGCCATATCATGATATTCCCTACACCACGTTAAAAGCCATTATATTTTATCATTTATTTTCTATTCCGATGAGAATATCAGCCGCAATCGTATTTCCAGAGATGCACTACAGCCTTTATCTATTGCTGGATAGAATTATTTTGATTTTGTCTGCTGGTGTTCTGATTTACTGTGCGCTCGTTGTGACGGCTTCATTGAATAAACTGTCGGGAAAAGAACCTGCCAAAGGCTCTGTTTTCGCATTCCTTTTAAATGTGATATACATACAGCACAGAATCAATAAACTGGCAGAGCCCAAGCGGCCTTATTTGACCAGGGCATCATAAGAACGAAAAAGGAAGTGAAAAAATAATCGATGTTAAAGACGAAATTGAAAATAGACTTAAGCAAGCAGAAAAGAAATCCGGTCTTTCTGACACCGATGTCGGAAGACGATTTTAGAACCTATCAAACATACTCAATCCAACATTACGCCATGGCAAAAGTGAAAGCCGGCACATGGACGATAGCGGAAGCAATGGAGAAATCGGAAGAACAACTGAAAACGCTTTTGCCCGATGGAACGGCAACCATCAATCATTATCTCTGGTCGATTGTGAATGAAAACAAGGATGTCATCGGCTGGCTTTGGCTTTACGCAGATCCCTACCACCCGCAAAAGGAAGCGTTCATTTATGATTTCGGCCTTTACGAGGCCTATCGCGGACAAGGAAACGGCCAGCAGGCTTTAAAGGCATTGGAAGAGGAAGCAAAGCAATTGGGTATCAAAAAGCTTTCCCTTCATGTATTCGCCCATAATAAGACGGCGAAACGGCTGTATGAGAAAATGAATTTTGAAACAACTGATTTGCATATGAGCAAGCGGCTGTAAACACGAGGATCAAAGCTTTAAGCTTTGATCCTTTTTTGGAGCAGTTCTTTGTTCCTATTCATGTTGAAAGAAACGTGTCGAAAAAAAGTCAAAATGATCATATCGAACCTCTTTATGTTACAGAAAGTGAGATTTAATATTACAGGATGAAAAAAATGACGATTTTAGCCCTATTGATTGTCGATTCCCAAAGAAAAAGCACGAAATTTGCCTCGATCCAAAAGACCCGATTTATTTATCGTCATCAAAAAAAGGAACTGATATACCTAAAAAAATTCCATTAAATAGCTAGATTTGGTTTTGATTTATCAATTGCGTTATAGTACCTTTTTATATGGAAAGTGGAAAAGTATAGATGGCAAGGAAAGAAGTTGGTTTAACAATGAAAGAATTTGCGGAATTTCCGAAGATTCGAGCCGATCACGCGCTTTTGTTAACGCTCGTAACCTTCGGGATGTATATTCCATTTTGGTTTCTGTCGAGAAGACAGCTGTTCGAGAGGTATCAGATCAAGCTCCCGTACATTGCGATAAAAGTGACGGTGCTCTTATTTGCTTTTTCAATGCTGGAATCGTTTTGGGCAAGCCTACATTATGTCTTAGAAGATGTTCTCCCTTATGGCGACAACATCCTGCTGCGCGCTCTGTACCCAGCGCACAGCTTTTTGCCTCAAGTTTCATTCCTTTTATTCTGCTTTGTAAACATCAGAAGCTGTTTCAGGATTCGGAAGGCTCTTCTAAAGCGGCAATTGAAGACAAATGGGGTGATGACCTTCTTGTTCAACGTCACTTATTTGCAGCATCTCATCAACAAACAGATATCAGAAGATCATCAAGGTGTGAAAAGCGAAGCGGTATAAATGAAAAGCAGACAGCGGAGACATTCAGCATTGGCCAGGAGGCCAGTGCTTTTTGTGTGGAAAGTTATCCAAAGGGCTTGTGGATAAATGATCTAAAGAAGGGTAAAACCTATTAACATGTGAATAAATAGGGTATATTGAATAGGGAGCTTTTTCATAAAAGAGCCCAATGATACAGATATTGGAGGGACTTTCATGAAGTCTTGCGAAGAACATATTGAGACCGTCATTGACATGTATGTGGATGAGGAAGAATTAGCCCCGGAAATCAGAAAAATCGAACATACACACAGCTTATCCACAACCTGTGAATTGTGCGATAAGCCCGCAATATATATAGTGGGGAACGAATGATCGGGCACTAAATACACAACCCTTATCCACAATTGTGGATAAGCTATCTGAATAACTTGTTCTTAAAGTGGGGATGACCTGTGAATATATCAATCGTAGCAATCGGAAAACTGAAAGAAAAATATTTAAAACAAGGAATCGACGAATACAACAAACGGCTTTCAGCCTACGCCAAAATCGACATCATCGAACTCCCGGACGAAAAAGCGCCGGAAAACTTAAGCGACCAGGACATGAAAATCATCAAAGAAAAAGAAGGCGAACGGCTCCTCTCCAAAATCAGCCCCGACGCCCACGTCATCGCCCTCGCGATCGAAGGAAAAATGAAAAGCTCAGAAGAACTAGCCGATAATATGGATAGACTCGCCACATATGGAAAGAGCAAGGTAACCTTCGTCATCGGCGGCTCGCTCGGCTTGAGCGACGCCGTCCTGAAGCGCGCAGATGAAGAGCTGTCGTTTTCAAGGATGACGTTTCCACATCAGCTGATGAGGCTGATTTTACTCGAGCAGGTTTATCGGGCGTTTCGGATTAATCGGGGGGAGCCTTATCACAAATAACGGCAATTTTTAAAGGAGAGCATATATACCGTTATTATCGCTCATTAGAAAATAGAGTGAAGCAAGCTTCGATTTCGGAGGAAGAATGGACTTTGTTTGTCAAGTTAACTTGTGCAAGGCTAGTAAATAAAGGAACGCGCCTGATTGAGTCTGGTGATCACGTAAGCTGCAATTATTTTTGCTCAGAAGGTTTATTCCGGTTATTTTACACGCTGGCCAACGGCAGGGAATATAATGTCGCTTTGGAGAATGATTTTGTTACATCCTATGGTAACAGGCCAGCCCACCAACTTTACGATCAAAGCGATGGAGGATTCGGCCGTTATAGAAATTCGGAAGGACGTACTGGAAGAATTAATGAATAAAAGCCATATGTGAGAAAGAAATTAAAGATTTATACCCAGGGATACATGAAAATTAAAGATGTCATTATGGGCATGGAAAATGCTTTTAAGTCCTATGAGTCGGAAGTGCTCAAAATGAATTGATCAAGTTAGGATGTAAAAAGACCGGAAAAACTCTGTGAGTGAAGTCCGGTCTTTTTATCAACTTGCCCTACCGGTGAATGACTATGTTAAAAATATCTTTTTGGCAACATTTACAGCATTCAAGACTTTAGGAAACCCCGTGTATGGGTAGCATTGCAGTAATGCCTCAATCACTTCTTGTCTCGTTAGACCTACACGAATGGAGGCATTGAGATGAACGTGCAACTGTGTCTCGCATCCACCTTGAGCAGTTAAGGCTCCTAATGTGACGAGTTGGCGCTGTTTAGGGTTTAGTCCTGAGCGGCTGTAGATTTCACCAAACGCAAATTCAATGATTTGTTCAGCTAATACAGGGGCAATCTCGGCAAGTGAATCGGCAACCGCCTCACCATGTTTGCCGTCGATTTCTTGAAGTTTTGCTACGCCTCTTTCCCGTCGTTCCCCTATAGAATGTAGTAGTTCGTCCTCGATGTTTACTTCGATATTTTGTTCTGCAAAAAGTTGTTTCGCAACGGTAATGGCATTTAAAGCACGAGGAGCCCCGCAAAACGGAATACAATGGGTAGCAATTTCAATAATTTCGTTTGGCGTAATTCCAACTTTCAAACCGAAATTCATGTGCCACTTGAGTTGATTTGGAGTATCACCTAACGATGTTAACGCAGAGATCACGATCATTTCTCTTTGTTGATAGGTGAGTACGGGATTATTGAAAACTTGCCCAAAAAATTCAATAATGTACCGACTTATGTGGGGAGATACATCGTTTAAAGTATGAATAACCGCTTGGATTCCTGCTTCATCAGTTTCTTGAAAAAGTTTTTTTCCATTTTCATAGTTTGAGTTCATCGCTTAATTGCCTCCAGTTTTGATGTTTTCTATTTCCCGGTACTTCTAATGTAGTTTATTATTGCTGCTCGAAGTCAAATATATGTTTTTACAATAGAATTTGCTATTAGGTAGAGGTTACTAAAGCATTTTTCTATCTTTTTGATCTGCATTTCGTTATAGTAACTATAACGAAAGGGGACGGATCGGATGTCATTTTCGATGAAATATGTAGTTGATAACTTACATGTGACTGCAAATACACTCAGATTTTATGAAACGGAAGGGTTGTTAAGAAAAATTTCTCGAGATTCAAATGGTCGTAGAATATATAATGATGACGATTTGAGATGGATCAACTTTATCCGATCTCTGCGGTTGACAGGAATGCCTATTTCTAAAATAAAAGAATATATCGATCTTTATGAATTAGGCGATGAAACATTCCTGCAAAGAAAAGAAATGATGATGCAGCATAAATTAGAAGTACAGAATAAAATCAATGAAAACCTAAAACATTTAGAAGTAATAAGTTATAAGGTTGCGATGTACGAACTTCAAGAAAGGAAAGACACGCAGAAAATTTAGTATACTGGACTGTAAGATAAAAGCTCGGCTGTATGCCGAGCTTTTCCAATGATGACACAGCTGTTTCAACATGGTTGTTTGTTACACGTTCCGGCGCCATATGCTTTTTAGTCAGTCCAGCTGAACATAAAACGTCGTCTTCTCGTTCGGCACACTCTTCGCATAGATCTTGCCCGCATGTTCGGCGGGGATGCCCGGACCAGTATTGGTCACCGAAACCTGGATATGGCCCTGACGTTTTTTAAGCGTTACGTGGATTTGGGATCCTATCTTTAACAATAGATCGTCAATAAGACGGTCTTTTTTATTTTGAATTTTGAAAAGGAACTTTGAAATTATAATTTATAGGCTTATCTCAGTGTAACATATAATTGACATCTGAATAAATGTCATATATATTGTACATATCGATGGTGATGAAAGGGTGTTTGGCTTGAACAGGGTCAAAGAGTATAGAAAACGATGCAACCTTACTCAGATTGAACTTGCCAAAAGAGTTGGTGTTGCAAGACAAACCATTAATCTAATTGAAAATGATAAGTATAACCCCTCTTTGTCTTTGTGTATTTCCTTAGCTAAGGAGCTCAAAACAGACCTTAACACTCTATTTTGGGAGGAGAAAATGAATGAAGAATCAAATACTTAATCGCTTTATTGGCGCAGTTGACGATCGTGATGAATATCAGCGTTATGAAATTTATAAGGAATTAGCCTTTTCTGGGGTTTTGTTATGGTATTTATCCATGTTATTAATGTTCATTAGTCTCATCATTGATACAATACAAAACACCCTATCGTTTGCGACACCTTCACTTTTCATGATTAATATGATTTACGGGGCTATGATTATTATAAAAATGAGGAAAAAACATCTTGATGAAACAGATTGTGCTTCGATAGAAGAATATGAGGAAAAGAAAAAACGCTTGAAAAAAACGTCATTTTTAGCTGGTTTTCAATGGGGGTTATCCATGTTAATTTTTATGGAATATGTATCTCCTTATTTATCGACTGGTGAAATAAATGTAAGTTTGTGGAATATATTTGTTTGGGTTATAGGTGGAATATTCTTTGGTATGACAATGTATTGGTTTTCAAAATCAAAGCTACAGAAGCACTTTTGATCAAATGGTCAAGCAAGGAGCTTCAAAGGAAAATGGGAATAGGAACACTTCGCAAAATGTGTAAGTGTTCTTTTTTACGCAGTAAGAATTAGAAGACTCTCTGTGTACTTTTTAAACGTTGAAAGGAGATAAATATGACATTTACCATATATATAAAAGTAATTGTGTTTTTATCCCGAGTTACCAACTTTTTAAAAATCAAATTAGACAAGGACCTTCGGTATCTATGAAGAAAATTGTAAAAAAATTTTTATCACCAAGTAAAAAATACAAAGTTGAAATTATGAAAAGACATGATGGTCTATACACAACAGAAGTCTTTGCATGGTTTGAATGGGATGACGAGTATGAACATGAGTATTGGAGTCCAATTAAACAAGGTTTATCACTGATTGATACAGAGAAAAGAGCGATAGAAATTGGTATTGAACAACTAAAAGAATGTTCAGGTGAACTTATCGATTAAGGAGGAGTTGTTCTAAAAACATCTCAAAACGAGAGTGTCGATGGTTAGGAATGATCATTGTTCAATAAAGGAGCTGTCCTAAAAGGTCATGAAATTGAGCTGAAAGGCCAGCTAAAGCATCTGAAATGCCCATCGAGCAATAAACTGCTGATCACCCAGACCACACTCAAACCCACCCCTTCCCCTCTGCAATCCTCGCCGCTTCCATCCGGTTTTTCGCATCCAGCTTCTGCATCATTTCAGAAATATAATTCCGGACGGTTCCTGACGACAAGAAAAGTTCCGCGGAGATTTCTTTCGTCGTCTTACCGAGAGCGGCGAGGCGGAGGATGGCCTGTTCGCGTTCGGTGAGCGGGTTTGTTTCGCGGATGGCGGCGAAGCTGAGTTCCGGGCTGAAGGTTCGTTTGCCTTCTGTGCATTTGCGGATGGCAGCGGCGAGGTCGTCGATTTCTCCATCCTTGAGCAGGTAGCCGTGGACATTGCTTTTGACGGCGCGTTCGAAGTAGCCGGGACGCGCAAACGTCGTTAGGATGATGATTTTCGTTTTTGCGCCTTGCTTTGCGAGCTCTTCGGCCACTTCCAGGCCGCTTTTGACCGGCATTTCGATATCCATGAGGCAGACATCCGGTTCCAGTTTGAGAATGGCGGCGAGTGCTTCTTCACCGTTTATCGCTTGGCCGATCACTTCCATGTCTTCTTCCAGATCAAGCAAGGAGCCGAGCGCGCTTAACAGCATCTTTTGATCCTCGGCAATGAATATACGAATCATAGCATTTCCTCTTTTCGTTCTTTCTTTATCATGGGAACGGTTATCTTTAATACAGCGCCGTTATGGGTTGAAACATCGATGTCTCCGTCGATTAATGAGAGCCTTTCTTTCATCCCGCGCAGGCCGTTTCCAAACGGTTTTTGCTGATCGATTCCCATTCCGTCGTCCTTGACGGTGATGCTCATGTTTTCGTCTGTTTGCGAAATGGAAATGATGCAGTGGGTGGCGCGGCTGTGTTTGACGATATTTGTGGCGGCTTCGCGAATACACATGCTGACAATGTTTTGTGTGACGGGAGGGATGCTTGAAAAATCGGAATCTCCCATGTATTCGAATGTGATGTCGGCAGCCCGCAGGATTTGCTGGATGTGAATGAGCTCTTCGGCGATCGTTGCCGTTTTCATATCAGACACGAGTTCTCGGACTTGTTTTAAAGCCGCTCTTGATGTGGTTTCCATTTCTCTTGCTTCTTTTCGCGCCCGTTCGGGATCGCTTGCGACGGTGCGCTGGACAAGCTGGCTTTTTAATGTGAGCAGTGACAGGGTATGGCCAAGTGTATCATGGAGATCGCGGGCAATCCGGACACGCTCCTCGCGCTTGACCAGTTCCTGAATATGCTGATTGGCTTCATCAAGCTCTTGTTCCAGCTCCATGCGGCGGTTCATCGAACGGATGCCAAATGGTGAAATGAGCATAATCACGAGAAAGGGCAGAAAATAAGAGAGCTGGTTGTGCAGCGACTGATCATTGAGCAGATGATAGGTGAAAGGGGCGACCAATACAACAACCAGGCTGGCAAGCCCGCGCCGGAACTTCTTTTTTTCCCGGTAATAACCGATAAAGTTTGCTGGAAAAAAGCCTAAAAAGACTAAGTTGATATCATAGAATACAGTGTAGATTAAAATGATCGAAAGCTGGATGGCCAGCCAATAAGAAAACAATTTTTTTTGCGGCGAAATAAAATAAAGCTGGCGGTACGTCACAAGGAAAAGCAGCACCAGTCCGAAGCCGATCAGCTGTTTCAGGCCCGCCGTCTGATATGTCAAATAGCTGATCGGCAGCAGCAAATAGATTAAAAAGATATAAGGAAAAAAGCCGTATCGGCTCGGAAACATGCTGAACGATTTTTTCATTCTGGCTCACACCGCTTCTTGTTTTTTTCTCAGATATTTAGATAGTAGCATAAGTGCTGCTGAATAGGTCAACAGGATGAGAATGTTTTGCCAGCCGGGCATTTCGCCTTTCACAATCTCCCACGCTCCGCTGCCAAAATGATAGGAAGGCAGCCAATAGCCGATATTCTGCATCATTTTCGGCATCACCTCAAGCGGCATCCACATCCCGCCGGCAACAGCGAGCGCCATATAGAGCACATTGCTGACTCCGGCCGCTGTGTCGACTTTTTTCATCATCCCAATCAATGTTCCGATCGCCAGAAACGGGAGCGAGCCAAGCAAGATCCACAAGCCGCTCAAAATCCATTCCAACGGGGTTAAAGAAACGCCGTTGATCAAAGCGCCGGATAAGAAGATTACCGTAATCGACAGGAGATGAATGACACTTTGCCCGGCCATTTGCGCGGCAAAATATACATGATCCGGGAGGGGAGTCACGCGAATAAACGTCGACCAGCCTTGAGCGCGCTCTTGTACCATGCGGATTCCGAGCGTCATGATCGAGGAGCCCATCACACTGAATGATGTCATCGACATTAAATAATGCGCTTTCCAGGCCTCAGGGTCGGAAGCGTTCGTGTTGACGATATTGGTGAAAATATAGTAGAAAGCAATCGGCATCGCCAGCGACCAAAAAACATAATATCGATTTCTGAGCATTCTTTTGATCTCTGTTTTGCACTGCATCTGAAATACGCTCATTTTTCCTCGTCTCCTTTGTCTGTCAGCTGACTGAACGCCTTCTCCAGATTGCCGCGTTCGATTTGAATATCATAAGCGCCGATCTTCTCCTCGAAAATGAGCGCCAGGATGTTGTCCGTATTGGCTGTTTCGATGAAGATGCGCTTGTTTTTTCTGTAAATCCGCTCGATTTCAGGGTGCTGATACAGCTTTTCCAGCGGTTGTTCCGGGTCCGCCATAAATGAAACGGACTGCCTCACAATGTTTGCTTTGATTTCCTGCGGTGTTCCGTCTGCGACAATGCTGCCGTCTTTAAAGAGCAGGATTCGCTGTGCGGCATCATCTGCTTCTTGTAAATAGTGAGTTGAAAAAATAATCGTTTTTCCTTGATCAGCAAGGTTATGGATCGTTTGCCAAAAGCGGTTTCTTGATGTGATATCCATTCCGACTGTAGGTTCGTCAAAGATCATCAGCTCAGGATCGCCGGCAAGCGCCAAGGCAAAGCTCAGCCGGCGTTTTTGTCCGCCGGACAACTTTTCTGCCCGCGTTTTTAAATCGCGATCTGTCAGGCCTGTTAAACGCAAAAGCGTTTGAAGGGGCAAGGGCTTTGGATAGTAGCTTCGAACGAGTTCGATGATTTCCCCTGCATTTAACCCCGGCATCACACTGACTTCCTGCAGCATCGTGCCGATTTTCTCGCGCACGCGCCTTTCTTGGGGTGAGGCATGAAATAATCTAACGTCACCGTCCGTCGGCTTTAACAGCCCCAGCATCATTGAAATCGTCGTCGTTTTCCCGGCTCCGTTCGGCCCGAGAATCGCGACAATTTCTCCTTTTTCAATTGAAAAATCTATCTGATCAACCGCCGTTTTTTGGCGGAAAGTCTTTGTTACATTCGTCAAGCTCACAACATTGCACATGACTTATAAACCACCTCCTGATTTACTCATTTTATTGTATAAGCTGAGGAAGGCGGATTTTAGTAAGTGATGTCATGAAAATCGGATGACAAATGTCATTTTTTGAAACAATGAAAAAATAACATGGAGCAAGCTAACGGTGTAAAGCAAATGAAGTAGGGAGATGAGCAGAGCGCCATAAAAATCGACGCATCATGGAGATAGAGAGAGCGGTCTTCAATTGTGAAAGAAGCTCTCTCTACTTAAAAGTGTCAAAGGAGAGTCTTAACCATTATTTTTAACCGGATACTTCCTCCCGTTCTTCACAATTTTCTCTTCCACAATCTCTTTCACATCCAGTCCAAGATCGTTGCACAGCATGAGTGAGTAGATCAAAACATCCGCGATTTCTTCACGGATGTTTTCTTTATTTGCTTTGAGTGCTTCTTCACTGCTGATCCATTGGAAGTCTTCGAGCAGCTCTGCTGCTTCGATGGAGATTGAGATGGCGAGGTCTTTTGGGTTATGGTATTGTCTCCAGTTTCGTTCATCTCTGAATTCGTTGATTGCGTTGATTAGGTTTTGGATATCACTCATGATCATTTTCCCCTTTCTAACTCGAGTAGTCTCTTTCTTAATTTAGGGTCTGTCGCATAAATATAGAGGCCGTGTATGCCCCGCTTCATCAGGACATTTATTGAATTTAATATGATTTGTTCTTTAATTTGTTCATTCTGTTCTGGAGACAAATCTGTACGTGACACGAATGCCCCTTTATCTTTGTATTTAGAAGTATCAATTACCAGTTCGTCGTTGTCTTCATCATAGCTTACAGAAGGGCCGAGAACGACGCCGACGTAATTTAGATCAAACCCTTGAACAGTATAAATGGAGCCGACTTCTTTAATAGAATTTGGATTTTCGGCCCATGTCACTTTATCCTGGGTGCTGTTCCAGGGCATGTTAATCCCTTCTTCATCAACGATGTAAGTCTTTTTATCTTTTTTATGTAAATAATCAAAGGTCGAGACAATCCGGGAGAGCCCGTCTTCACTGTTTTTATGTTCAATAGCTGTTTTAAACGCAGCAGCATCTTCGAATATTTTTAGCTCGAAGGAGGAGTCTTCAGTCGGCAAGGGAAGAACTTTCTTTTCAACAAAGCTGTCAATCCACTTCATCGTTTCTGGATTGGCGTTCATTCTCATTTGGTCTGTAAGTTTTACGGTTTTCGCATCATACTGATTGATGATTTCTTCGAGCAGCCTATCGTTCCAATAACTTTTAATCTTTAGGACTTGTTTTGGATCAAAGATCACAACAGTGATTTTACTTCGCCTAATGATCTCATCCAGCTGGTTTTGGTAGCGAAAATTGTTATAGGAATCTTCCTTTGTCAAAAGCAGATGAGCTTCGTCTACTAATACGATATCCGCTGTTGCTCCCGTCTTTGTTTTCTCATTAATAAATGGTGTTGGCTTCATAAGACTCTTTTTCTTCAAATTCGGTAAGCTGTTGGCGATACTTTTATAAGTCTTCAGCATTTCACTGTGATTCACCAGCAAGTAATTATCTTTTTTACCTAAAAAAGGGTCCCCGCTGTTAGCCAAGTCTTGAATCGTATTAAACAGAGAGGTTAATAAGACACTTTTACCTGTGCCGGCATCTCCTTCAATGACAATGACATGATTTCCTTCTTTTTGTATATGTTCTTTACAGAAATCAAGGATCTTATTTTTAATATCGAGCTGCTGGGGTGAGAGTTCCTTATAAGGAGATAACTTATAAATGTCTTTATTCCTAAGGTTTTCAAGAGAATCGCTCACAATTTTCTCTTTTCTCAGCTTCTCCCAAATGACTTGAAAGATATTTTCATTATAAAAGGGTTTCTGATAGTAATTGTGCATTTCTCTAGACCTGGTCTGGCTCACGTTTTGCAGCTGATAGCGGTTATCGGCGATAAAATAGTTAATTAGATTTGATTCGATATTGTACGTCGCAGACTGATGAAATTTCTCATGGCCGATTAAAATAAAGCGATTTAAACTTTTCCGCTTTTTATCATCTATATGATTCTTCAAACGCCGTGCAGCTTGAACCGTTTGCCCAATATATGCAGTCGGTTTCTTTTTCTCATTATAAAGGATATACACAATCGGATAGTTATTTAAATGCATTGTTTTTACAACATTCACATGGTCTGGAGTAAATTCTCTCTTTTCAAACACAAGTTCATTCATTGCTTCAGCCTCTGAATCTCTTTTTTAAAATAATAGTACCATATTTATGGCAGCCTATTGATATAAGTATGCAAATATTTTCCGGAGAAAGAGTCAAAAAAAGCGGCGTGCGGTTGTCATGGACTCTACGATGACAAGGAAGCAGCTATAACAAAGCGTTTTTTGTTGAAATAAAGCTTAGTAACAAGCCTAGATAGGAGCTGGCTGTTAATACGATCAGAACGGCATTGGATCAAAGGATTAAACATGACAGCGAGCTGCGGAAAAAAATATAAGAAGTGTTGCTTGAACAATTTATCATGATATCGAGAATTAGGCGGGAGGAGCCTATCATAAGTAAATGAGGTTTTTATAGATTCCACTCTAATAGATAAAAGAGGTCGTCTGAAAAGAGAAAATTCCTCCCTTTCATACCACCTCTGCAAAATGGGCTACCAAAGGGTTTGATTTAATGGGTCCATTTTGAAATGAATTTTTGAAGACTTATTGGGACAGCCTCGTTTTATGGATTTTTACTTTTTCAATAACAAATAAATAAAGTAAGGTGCCCCGATTAATGAGACCATGATTCCAGCTGGTATAGTGGTTTCAATGATATTACGTCCGATTGTGTCGGCGAATAATAATAACCAACCGCCAAGTAGAATAGCAACAGGGATAAATAGCTGATTTCTAGGTCCTACCAAAGTTTTTGCGATATGTGGGGCCATTAATCCGATAAAGGTAATACCTCCAGTGACAGAAACAGCAGCAGCAGCTAATGCGACAGCTGTTAAAAGTAAAATGATCCGCTCCCTTTCAATGGAAACCCCCACTCCAATGGTTACAGGCTCGCTTAATCCTAATAGATTTAGTCGATTTGCTTTGTACAAAGTAAACGGAATCAAGATGACTAACCAAGGCAGGAGAGCCCAAATAAATGGCCAATCTGTTCCCCAAATATTTCCTGCCAGCCATTTGGCGATGAAATCGACTTTTGTCCGTTCAGCAGAAGAAATAATGACAATCATAGCTCCGGAAAGTGCGGTTGAGAACCCGACTCCGATGAGGACTAAGCTTACAGGCTGCATGCCATTATTTTTGTTATAGGCTAACAGATAAATGAAGAAGCCTGTTATAATTGCACCGATAAAGCCAACAATTGGAATCATATAAACAAATGATCCAGCTTCGGTTGGGAAAAATAAAAAGAAAATGGCAATGGCAACCCCAGCACCGGAATTAATCCCAATAATGCCTGGATCAGCTAAATCATTTTTTGTGATTCCTTGCAAAATAGAACCTGATAAAGCAAGTGCCATCCCAGCTAATAAAGTAATCAATATTCGAGGCAAGCGAATAGAATATAATATAAATTCCTCTTTAAAGGTTCCTTGACCTAATAGAGTCCGGATGAGTCTGTCAAAAGATAAACTAGCAGACCCTATTCCCATCCCAATAACAGCTGTAGCTAGGATGAGTATGAGAGAAATCGATAAAATCATTCGCTGTTTTTTGATTAGTGCTGAATGTGTCATGAGAGTGCTTTTCCTCCCTTTCGGACAATGATCAGGAAGAACGGTAAACCTAGCATAGCCACAATGGCTATAACAGGTGTTTCATATGGTGCATTTAAGGTACGGCCAAGTGTATCAGCAAATAGCATAAAAGCAGCACCACAAGTTGCAGACATTGGTAAAATATAACGATAATCGGTTCCAACCATTGCTCGAACAATATGAGGAATTATAAGACCGATAAAGGTCATATTCCCAACAAGAGCAACAGATGCCCCGGCGAGAATGATAATGACAATAAATAGAAGGATTTTAATTCTGATGATATTTTGGCCTAAGCCAACTGCAACTTCTTCATTTAAGCTGAGAATGGTAAGTTGTCTCGAAAGGAAAAAGGAAACAACAACTCCAATTACAATGAAAGGTACAATCGTTTGCAGTTGGTTCCAATTCGTTCCGGAAACCCCTCCTGCTGTCCACATTGAGATATCTTTAGAAATTTTAAAATAAAGGCCAAGCCCTTCGGCAATGGCGTATAAAAAGGCGGAAACAGCAGAACCCGCTAATACAATACGGAGAGGAGAAAATCCGCCTTTTTTCATCGCACCAATTCCAAAAACCAACAAGGCGCCGATTGCGGCTCCAATAAAACAGGCAACCATCGTCAAAAAGTAGTTAGCTGAAGGAACGAAGGCGATCGTAACAGCCAATGCTGCATAAGCCCCAGCAGATAATCCTAGTAAACCTGGATCAGCAAGTGGGTTTCTTGTTATACCTTGCATGATTGCACCAGAGACAGCAAGAGCTGCGCCCACAACAATGGCGGCTATTTCGCGAGGTAACCGAATATCACGGATAATCGAAATATGATCACCGGTTGCAGAAGACGAAAGAGCCAACCATACATCTTCAACTGAGGCGTCTGCAGCTCCAAATATCATCGCTATAAAAAACATACCAATCAGAACTAGAATTCCTAAGATCAGTTTGAATGCAAATGAGGTAAAAGATAGAGTTTTTCTTACCATAAGGCTCGTCATTTTCCTTTCTTAGAATGGGAAAGGGGCTGACAGACAGGGAAATAACGTCCCTTTCCGGCCAACCCTTTTCAAATAGACCTCTACTTTTTCCAGTTTTAGTTTCCTAGAAATGCTTCTTTAAAGAATGCCAGTTGCTTTTCAAGTGTGATTGGGTCAGTGAATGATGCGCCTTCACCTTGCATTTCAATGACATGTCCCTTTTGGACAGCAGGAATGTTCTTGTATGTGTCTGTTTCTTGGAAAGAGGTATTTGCATCAGAGTACTTACTTAAAATGACATAATCTCCCGCATATTCTGGAAGCACTTCAGCTGATAACGTATAATACCCTGCTTTTAATGCGTCTTCCTTTACTTTTTCAGGCATTTTTAGTTTCATCGTTTGATATAAGATTTCTGTACCGCGCGCCCAGTTATTACCGAAAACATAAAGGTCTTTCCCAGATGCTTCAATAACAGATACTGTTGAATTCTCGCCAATTTTTGTACGAATATCTTCTCCAATTTCTTCTGCACGTTGCTTAA
The DNA here is from genome assembly GCF_046464135.1 of Bacillus sp. z60-11. Classification (NCBI taxonomy): domain Bacteria; kingdom Bacillati; phylum Bacillota; class Bacilli; order Caryophanales; family Bacillaceae; genus Bacillus; species Bacillus sp. z60-11. Next base: position 73,556 of record NZ_JBIYSN010000003.1, read on the forward strand.
AGTCATCAACCCATGCTTGGGCTTCTTTTTCTTTGTTTAGTAGCTTGCCAATTTCCACGTGTTGAGTTAAATAATCTACTTTACCCCATGTATAAGTAACAGTAGGTGCGATTTCATTTAATTTGTCTAAGTTTTTTACCGTTGATAACGCGATGATTAAATCTGGCTCTAATTCAATAATTTTTTCTAGGTCATCCTCTGAAACTTCTTGAACATCTTTTAACTTTTCTTTAAAGGTTGGATTGTTTTTAGACCAAGTGTCTACACCGACAACATTGACTCCTAAATCTAAAACATTGCCAGTGTAGCCTGAAAGCATAACAACTCTTTGTGGGTTAGCTGGAACTTCAATTGGTCCTGTTTCCGCTTGGTATGTAATCGTTTCGGATTCTTTTTTTGTTGAGCCGCTGTCCTTTGTTGTTGACTCTTCATTGCCACATGCACTAATAATAAGAGTTAACAGTAGCAAAAACGGGATTAATAGTTTCTTCATGCTCATTTTCACCTCTTTATAAATTGTAAGTAACACTTATTTGTTCTCGAGTCACGGCCAATAACGGCATCAATTTGAAAGACTTCCCGCAGTCCTCACCTCTTCACAAGCCCAGCCTTCACGACTTCGCCGTCTTTAATGCAATGATATAATCCGCAAAACGAGCTAAAAGGACTGAGTCTGATTGATGTGGAATAATATGCGTAATGGCCTTCAGTAGATGTAGATTTTCCACAACCATTGGATTCGAGATGGTTGTCACCTTTTATCTGGAAATTGTTACACTGAGATTTTTTACAATTAAACGTCCCCCAGAGCCAGTACTTTAATTCTCTAGTAAATACTGAATCATCTTTATGGCCCGCAGAATGAGAAATGAATAAATAATCGATAATGATTATCAATATCAATAAATATATATTTCATTTTTCAATATGTCAATACAGAAATTGTGTCCTTATCCTAGTACCCTCATGAAAATGAAAACTTTTAGAAAGATAAAATGAATTATGATGAAAATGGGTTTAATAACTTATCATTGATAAGCAATTGCGAATGATGTTTGGGAGTCAACAGGATGATATTCAACCTTTGATAGCGGGTTAGGAGAGAGGAAGCTAATTGAATATTGGCCGAAACTTGGCGGGGAAATCCTTGTTTACCCGGAGAAAAATTTGGGATGTTAGTTGATTGACCTTTGATCCAACAGCTGTGTTGAATGAAAAAATAGAATTGATACCCATTTTTGCTTGCGCGGCGTCAGGTCAAAATCATTATACAAAGACAGTGATTATTGCTGTTGGGAGTGGAATTTTGCATTTTAAAAAGCTTGAAATTGAAGGAGCAGAGCGGTTAAAGTCGCTAATTTTCATTATGAAAAGATAAAACCGTAATCAGGAGGTGGAAATACTGCTGTTAATTAAACATTCCGTCTCGCCTGAGAACCCTCCTAAATGAAACTTGGCAGCAGGCTTTAGGTGAATTATTGAATCACTTTGTGGATGTTGAAAGGTCACACACCAAAGGAAATTTTCCAAAGAAAAAAATCAATGATTGGCTCATCTTCAGTTCATCCGCTACCATTATCCAATGTGATCGACTTCACGATCTTTGATCATGCGGAAGTGGGAAGAGATATAAGAAGTGTTGCTGGAGGGAGGGTTTAGAATTTGGTGTGGTGAACCATGCCAGGTGCGCATATTGTGTATGTTAATTACTTTTTAATAGAAAGAAAAAAGCCGCCACACTGCTATTTAAGCAGTACAGCGGCTTTGTATACTAGTTAGTTGCGAATCAGGTAATCAAACGCGCCTAAAGCGGCATTTGCACCAGATCCCATCGAAATGATGATTTGGTTATACGGGCTGTCTGTGCAGTCGCCTGCAGCGAACAATCCAGGAATGGTTGTTTCGCCGCGTTTATCGACTGCGATTTCGCCGATGCGGTTGCGTTCGACGGTTTCCGGCAGCCATTCTGTGTTTGGCACAAGGCCGATTTGGACGAAGACGCCTTGGAGTTCGACGTGTTTTTCTGCTCCTGTTTCACGGTCAACGTAAGTGATGCCGTTAACGTTTTCGTCGCCTGTGATTTCTTTTGTTTGCGCGTTTTTCACAACAGTTACATTAGGGAGGCTGTAGAGACGTTTTTGCAGAACTTCGTCCGCTTTCAGCTCCGGCGCGAATTCAAGAACAGTCACATGGTTGACGATGCCTGCAAGGTCAATCGCTGCTTCGATTCCGGAGTTGCCGCCGCCAATAACGGCTACGTCTTTGCCTTCAAACAGTGGACCGTCACAGTGCGGGCAATATGCGACACCTTTGTTTTTGAACTCTTGTTCACCAGGTACGCCGATATTGCGCCAGCGGGCCCCTGTTGAAAGGATGACGGTTTTGCTTTTCAGAACAGCGCCGTTTTCCAGTTCAAGTTCAAACAGATCTTTTTTCTCGAGACCTTTTGCGCGTTGCAGGTTCATGACGTCGATATCATAATCCTTCACATGTTCTTCAAGGCTTGCCGCAAGCTTAGGGCCTTCGGTGCGCTTCACGCTGATAAAGTTTTCGATGCTCATCGTGTCAAGGACTTGGCCGCCGAAGCGTTCGGCAACGATTCCCGTGCGGATGCCTTTGCGCGCTGCATAGATCGCTGCGCTTGCACCGGCAGGTCCGCCGCCGACAACGAGGACATCGAACGGATCTTTATCAGAAAGCTCAGACGCTTCTGTGCCGCTGCCCATCTTCGCAAGAATTTCTTCAAGCGTCATTCGGCCGCTGCCAAAGGATTCGCCGTTCAAGTATACGGTCGGCACCGCCATGATGTTTTTGCTCTCAACTTCTGATTTGTATGCCGCACCGTCAATCATCGTGTGTGTGATGTTCGGGTTGAGCACACTCATCATGTTCAATGCTTGTACAACATCAGGGCAGTTGTGGCATGTGAGGCTGATATAAGATTCGAAGCGGAATTCGCCGCTGATGTTCTTGATTTGATCGATGATTTTTTGATCGACTTTTGGCGGTCTGCCGCTCACTTGCAAGAGTGCCAGCACCAAAGATGTGAATTCGTGTCCGAGCGGAACGCCGGCGAATGTCACGCCTGTTTCCTCTCCGGCGCGATTGACGCTGAAGCTTGGCGTTCTGTCGAGCTGCGCCTTTTCAACAGTGATTTTGGATGACATGGAAGCCAGCTCTTCTACAAGAGCCAGCATATCCTTAGAGACACTGTCATCGCCTGCACTGACTTTAAGGACGATGTCATTTTCAATCATCTGCATGTATTGGTTTAGTTGTGCTTTGATATTTGCTTCAAGTACCAATTGTATGCACTCCTTAGATTTTGCCTACGAGGTCAAGGCTTGGTGTCAGGGTTTCAGAACCTTCTTCCCATTTAGCCGGGCAAACTTCGCCTGGGTTTTGGCGGACGTATTGAGCCGCTTTTACTTTGTTGATCAGGATGCTTGCATCACGGCCGATACCGCCGGCGTTGATTTCAACGGCTTGGATGACGCCGTCCGGATCGATGATGAATGTTCCGCGGTCAGCAAGACCTTCTTCTTCGTTAAGTACTTCAAAGTTGCGGGAGATCGTTTGAGACGGGTCGCCGATCATCGCATAAGTAATTTTGCCGATTTTTTCTGAGCTGTCGTGCCAGCCTTTGTGTACGAAGTGCGTATCTGTAGAAACAGAGTATACTTCAACACCAAGCTCTTTTAGAGCAGCGTATTCGTTTTGCAGATCTTCAAGCTCAGTCGGGCAGACGAAAGAGAAATCAGCTGGATAGAAGCAGAAAATGCTCCATTGGCCTTTCAGGTCCTCATTTGTTACATCGATGAACTCACCGTTTTTGTAAGCTTTTGCTGCGAATGGTTTTACTTCTTTTCCGATTAAAGACATGCGTAAATTCCTCCTAAATGTGTTATAGAAAAATAAAATAATAGAATTTATTTTTCTGTAATAATTCTAATTATATATAGATTATTAAATAATATATATTTTTTGTCAAGGGAAAAGAAGCACTTTATTCTTTTGGCTTTTTTATGGATGGTTTAGAATGTTGAGCCTCCTTTATAGCCAGGGTATCAGCGGGTGGAGATGAGAATGAAGACTGCTACTTGAAAATGCACCCGTCTTCTCATAGCAAGAAAAAGCCACCCACTAAAAGAATGGACAGCTTCTAAGACTTTTTCTTTTTCTCAACATGTTCGATCGTTTCTCCGTTCATTACGCTGTATAACCGGCTCTTTGGTTCATATATTTTTTGAGACGGCCATAGTCCGTGATGACCGGAAAATATATAGCTGAGCAGACAAGCGATAAAAAAGTACTCTGCTCCTTTTCCATCAAACATTTCCAATGCCAGCAAGAATGCGGCGATAGGGGTATTCGCACCGCCGGAAAACGCTGCAATCAGTCCCAACGCTGCTAAAAATGAGAGAGGTAAATGGAAAAAGGAGTGCAGGGTGTTCCCTAGTGTTGCTCCCATGAAAAATAATGGTATCGCCTCACCGCCTACAAAGCCTGTCCCCAAAGTAATGGCTGTAAAAATGAGCTTGGCCAGGAAGGCAAAAGGAGGTACATCTTCTTGAAAAGCCTGCTCCAACATGTTCAAACCCCGTCCATTGTAATCTTGTGAACCAGCCAATAAAAATAAACATACGATGATAATACCGCCAACAAAGGCTCTTATCATATGGTTTTTCTTAAACACTCTCTCGCTGTATATTTGTATGCCGTGTCTCAATTGGCAATATGAGACGCTTAATAGACTGAATATAACAGAAACAAGAAGAATTTTTACAAACGTAATGAAAGATAACTCAGGCAGAGCATGGATCATAAATTCTTCATGTTTCACTCCCCAAGCTGCAGTCGTGATATAGTGACCGGTGAAGCTAGCTACAACACAAGGGACAAGCGCTTCAAATTTCAGCTTTCCTAAAGCGGTCATCTCCATTCCAAATACAGCCCCGGTCATGGGTGCGCCAAATGCAGCACCAAATCCGGCGCTAATACCGCTCATAATGAAAATTTTAGTTTCTGCCAAACGGACCTTAAACAACTTGTTGATCATTTCCGCGACGCTGCCTCCCATTTGGACAGCCGCCCCTTCTCTTCCGGTCGATCCGCCGAAAAAAACCGTGATAAAAGTTCCGAAATAGACAATAGGCCCCATTCTCTTCGGAACTTTTTTGTTTCTATTAACAGCATCAATGACAAGATTATTTAATTGGGCCGTGTCATGTAAGGTGTTATTTAAGACTACTTTTCCATATTTCATGTATATGTAGCCAATGACAAGTCCTCCAAGCGGCAGAAGGTAGATGAGCCAGTCATTTTGCTCTCTGACTTCACCCAGGTAGTCGTTTGCTTCAAGCAGGAAGGCTGTCACTGATCCGACAATACCGCCAATGATGCCTCCACATAATATCCATTTGCCAAGAATATTAAAAAAAATGCTATACTTCATAGACAGCCTCATTTCAATCCTTTTGGATGCTTTTTGGAATGTGTAGGGTCATTAATTTTCGTAAAAATGTTGTCTGAGGAGTTTGCTTGCGGTGCCGGGGTGTCCATACGAGTTTGCTTGAGATTCATTTCAAGCAGTGATTTCAACTGTTGAATATCTTCTTTAGTCGCATATTGCTTATTCGGCTTTAACATGTATCCTAACTGACCGTTGGATTCGAGTGTCGCTCATTGTAAATCCTTGAATGATTGAATATTTTGTTGTCTCAATCTTACTTCAAGCATATCTACAGTTAAGCGCATTTTTTTATATGATTGATTTGAATTTGACCACCCTCGACGATTGGAACTGATTTTCCATAAATAAAGCTCTCTAAAGCATCAAATTTCAAAGTAAGATACTCAATCAAAAGAAGAGTGAGAATCATTAAGAATGTAACAATCAAGGTAATCCGAATATTTCCATCATTAACTGGTTGCATAATTAATGAACCGACAGCTATCATGATGACAGTATGTGCAACAGTAAGCTGTGAAATAGATTTTCTGCCAGGTAACCGTAAAATGAGTACTCCTCCTATAACAATGACAACAGCTTTCCAGATGAAATGTAAATCCAAGAATATTCCTCCCAAAAAACAAAGAATAATTATATGTTGTAAAAGAAATACAAAATTATTCATGGCTAAAAAAACAAAAGCCATCCCCTAAAAGAATGGCTTCGAATTGATAATTAAATTCCTTGATAAGCAGAACGGTAAATCTCAGCCAGCTCAGACACCAATGGAAGCTTCGGATTGGCTGTTGTGCATTGGTCTTCAAAGGCGCGATCTGCCAAGGTGTCGACTTTGCTTTCAAATTCTACTGCGTCTATGCCGTTATATTTCAGGCTCATTGGGATATCGAGCTCTTTGGCAAGAGCGATGATCGCTTGAACAAGGCTTTCGACGCCTTCTTCAGTCGTTTTGGCCGGCAAGCCCAGCATTCTGGCAATTTCCGCATAGCGCTTATCGGCTACAAAATGGCTGTATTTCGGAAATGCCGTGAATTTCTTCGGTTTTGTCGCATTGTAGCGGATGACATGCGGCAGAAGCACGGCGTTGGCGCGTCCATGGGCAATATGGAATTCAGCTCCAAGCTTATGGGCCAGGCTGTGGTTGATGCCTAAGAAGGCGTTGGAGAAAGCCATTCCGGCAATGGTTGATGCATTATGCACTTTTTCGCGCGCCAGTTCGTCACTGCCGTTTTTGTACGCCTTCGGCAGGTATTCGAATATCAGCTCGATGGCTTTCATCGCCAAGCCGTCGGTATAGTCGTTGGCCATGCAGGATACATACGATTCAATCGCGTGTGTCAGGACGTCCATCCCTGTGTCCGCTGTAATGTGCTTCGGCACCGTCATGACAAACTGCGGATCGATGATCGCTACGTCAGGCGTCAATTCATAATCAGCGAGCGGATATTTCGTATTGGCCTCCTTATCTGTAATAACGGAGAATGAGGTGACTTCAGAGCCGGTTCCTGATGTTGTCGGGATCGCCACGAACTGTGCTTTATCGCCCAATTTCGGATATTTGGCGATGCGCTTGCGGATGTCCAGGAATTTTTGTTTTAATTCAAAGAATTTCGCGTCAGGGTGCTCATAGAACATCCACATTCCTTTTGCGGCATCCATCGCAGAACCTCCGCCAAGAGCGATAATGACATCAGGCTCGAATTTAGCCATCATGTCGACGCCGTTCATGACCGTTTCAATAGATGGATCAGGTTCTACATCGGAGAAAATTTCGCAATGAACGTAGTCCGGGCGTTTCCTTAAGTAGTGAAGGACGCGGTCGACATAGCCCAGCTTCACCATTCCCGGGTCTGTCACAATGAACGCTTTTGAGATGTTCGGCATTTTCGCTAAATATTGTGTTGCGTTTTTTTCAAAGTAAATTTTCGGCGGCACTTTAAACCATTGCATGTTAACATTCCTTTTTGCCACTTTTTTCGTATTGATCAAGTGAACGGCGCCAACGTTTGTCGATACAGCGTTCCCTCCGTACGTCCCGCAGCCGAGTGTCAAGGAAGGCATATAAGCGTTGTAAATATCGCCGATCGCTCCCTGGGAAGACGGGGCATTGACGATGATCCGTCCCGCTTTCATCCTCAGGCCGAATTGCTCGATCGCGTCTTGATCTGTTGTGTGAATCACCGCAGAGTGGCCGATACCGCCGAACTCCAGCATTTCTTCAGCCCGTTTTAAGCCTTCCTGGAGTCCGTTCACTTTGTAGCAGGCCAAAACCGGACTTAATTTTTCTCTTGAAAGCGGGTATTGCGGTCCGACACCTTTCAGCTCGGCAATGAGGATTTTCGTGCCTTCAGGAACCTTGATGCCTGCCATTTCGGCAATTTTGCATGCGGGCATACCGACGATATCAGCATTGACGGCACACGTATTTTCATTGATCACCAATTTTTCTACCTTTGTTTTTTCGTTTTCATTTAAGAAATAGCAGTTGTTTATCGTCATTTCGGCTTTGACGTCTGAATAAATGTTTTTATCGATGATGACGGCCTGTTCTGATGCGCAAATCATGCCGTTGTCGAAGGTTTTCGATAAAATCAGATCATTGACGGCTTGCTTGATGTTTGCAGATTTCTCGATATAGCACGGTACATTTCCCGGTCCGACGCCAAGGGCGGGTTTTCCTGAGCTGTAAGCGGCCTTCACCATGCCGGCGCCGCCTGTGGCAAGGATCAAAGATACTTTCGGATGGGTCATTAAAGCCCGGGTTGCTTCAAGTGAAGGGGTTTCAATCCACTGAATGCAGTGTTCGGGAGCCCCCGCTTTGACCGCCGCATCTCTGAGGATTTTTGCCGCTTCACTGCTGCACGTTTGTGCGGATGGATGGAAGGCGAATATAATTGGGTTTCTTGTTTTCATTGATATCAGGGATTTGAACATCGTGGTCGATGTAGGGTTTGTCACAGGTGTCACCCCTGCAACGATACCGACAGGCTCGGCGATTTCGATGACGCCCTCATGTTCATCCTCGTTGATGATGCCGACCGTTTGATTGGATTTGATATTGTGATAGACATATTCTGTGGCAAACATGTTTTTGATGATTTTATCTTCGTATACCCCGCGTTTTGTTTCCTCTACAGCGAGCTTTGCGAGGGGCATATGCTGATCAAGCCCGGCAAGCGCCATCTGCTTGACGATGGCGTCGATTTTCTCCTGGTCCAAGCGGCGGAATTCTTCCAACGCCTTCAGCCCTTTTTCGACTAAACGGTCAATCATGTCTGAGACATTTTGCTTTTGTTTGAGTTCCTTTTCTTCAACTGCCATTGCAAACCCTCCAATAACTTGATAGGAATCTGATTACAATAGAATTGCCAGAGAATGTTTGTGAAACATTTCACAAGTTGTGTTAAAAAAATTTTTCCCGTTGATTCAGGCCGTTTTTTTGTGGTCTCATCTCCTTGTATTTTTGAATGAATTTATCATAACACGGATTTGAAATAGAAGTTTGTGAAATGTTGAACAAAGTATGAATCCTATTAAAAATAGGACTTAGGACATATATCTGGATTTCTCAGAAATAAAACTGCACATCCAAGAAGATGTGCAGTTCATCTGTCATTCATACCAATCCGTATGAAACACGCCTTCCATATCCGTGCGCTCATACGTATGGGCGCCGAAATAATCGCGCTGCGCCTGCAAAAGGTTTGCGTTGGAGCGGCCTGTGCGGTAGCCGTCATAATAAGAGAGGGCGGTGCTCAGGCACGGGAATGAGATGCCTGAGCTGATCCCTTCACAGACGACTTTTCTGAGTCCTGTTTGGTATGCCTTGAGCTTTTCCGCAAAGTACGGCGCCGTCAGCAAATTGGACAGGTCCGGCTGTTTGCGGAATGCATCGCTGATCAGATTTAAGAAATCGGCGCGAATGATGCAGCCGCCCCGGAAAATCAGGGCGATATCATTTAACGGTAGATCCCATCCGTACAGGTCGGACGACATTTTATATTGGGCGAAGCCTTGTGCATAGGCGCAGACTTTCCCCATATATAAGGCTTGTCTGACGTAATCGATCCACAAATCCTGATCCAGGTGTTGAGCTTTTTTTTCCGGCCCGGCAAGGATCTTCTCCGCGGCGACCCGCTCGTCTTTTAAAGACGACAGGTAGCGGGCGAATAACGATTCCGTGATAATCGATGATGGGATGCCATTGTCGACGGCTTGCAGGCTTGTCCATTTGCCTGTGCCTTTTTGGCCTGTTTTATCAAGGATGACATCAATCAGCGGTTCACCCGTCTTTTCATCTGTTTTCCTTAGAATGTCCGCGGTGATCTCGATGAGATAGCTTTTCAGCTCGCCTTCGTTCCACGTTTCAAAAATGTCAGCGATTTCATTAACGGATACATGTAATTGGTCTCTTAAAAATGTATACGCTTCCGAGATCAGCTGCATATCGGCGTATTCGATCCCGTTGTGGACCATTTTCACAAAATGCCCCGCACCTTTTGGTCCGATATATACACAGCATGGGTCATCTCCCACTTGCGCAGCGATTTTCGTCAAAATCGGAGCCGCTTTTTCATAGACATCCCGGTCTCCGCCAGGCATGATGGAAGGTCCTTTTCGAGCGCCGACTTCACCGCCGGAAATGCCGATGCCCAGGTAGCCGATTCCCTTCGCTTTCAGTTTTTCATATCTTCGTTCTGTGTCTTGGTAGTGGGAGTTGCCGCCGTCCATGATGACATCCCCTTCTTCAAGCAAAGGAATGAGTGAGTCAATCACTGAATCGACCGGTTTTCCCGCTGTGACCATTAAAAAGATTTTGCGCGGTGTTTCTAATGACTGAACGAAATCCTGAAGCTCGTAGTACGGATTGAGTACCTTTCCATCAGTCTTTTGGACAAGCTGGTCGGTTAAATCCCTTGTGTAATTATAGACTGCGACCTGTTCCCCTTTGCTGGCCATGTTCAGAGCGATATTGCTGCCCATGACGCCTAAACCTATGACTCCTATTGTATTGAACATTTGTTACCTGCTCCTTCTTCTTGAAACTCTTTATACAATTAGGCTTAACAATAATGTAAATCCTAATCCGGCTACTGCGATAATTGTTTCCAGCACCGTCCATGTCGCGAATGTTTCTTTCATGCTTAAGCCGAAGTACTCTTTGAACATCCAGAAGCCTGCATCATTGACGTGGGAAGCGATTACACTTCCGGCCCCTGTGGCCAGCACCACCAATGCAAGGTTGACATCGGTTTGTCCAAGCATTGGAATGACAAGCCCGGTTGTGCTTAAGGCAGCAACTGTGGCAGATCCTAAAGAAATACGCAAGATGGCCGCGATCAACCAGGCAAGCAAAATCGGAGACATTGACGTTCCTTTGAATAATTCGGCCACATAGTCGCCTACCCCGCCGTTAATAAGGACTTGTTTGAAGGCGCCGCCGCCTCCGATGATCAAAAGCATCATGCCGATTTGCGTAATGGCTGTTGAGCAGGAATCCATCACCTGTTTGATCGGAATGTTTCTCGCGATTCCCATCGTATAGATGGCGACTAATAAAGAGATCACCATCGAAGTCGATGCATTTCCGATGAATTGGATAAATGCAAGCGCACCATTATCGGCAAATCCCATCGTCTCATGAAGCAATGTGATAATCGTAGAGATGGACATGATAATAACCGGAAGCATCGCTGTAAATACGCTGATGCCGAATTTTGGTGTTTCCTCGAGCTTGAATGTTTTTTGTTCACCTAATGACGCGATGCTGCCCATTTTTTCAAATGATTGCGGGACGATTTTTTTTGCTATTTTCGTAAATATGGGTCCGGCTAAAAGCACTGTTGGAACGGCAACGATGAAACCGTAAAGCAGAACTTCCCCGATGTTGGCTCCGAGTTCTCCGGCGATTGCCGTCGGCCCCGGATGCGGAGGCAGGAAGCCGTGTGTGACGGATAAAGCCGCCGCCATCGGAATCCCCAAATATAAAATAGAAATCTTTAATTCTCTTGAAATGGCAAATACAATTGGAATAAGCAAAACAAGTCCGACTTCAAAGAATAAAGCAACCCCGATGATAAATGAAGCGATGACAACGGCCCATTGAATATTTTTTTCGCCAAATTTGTTGACGAGGGTCATCGCAATCCGCTGCGCGCCCCCTGAATCCGCGATCAGTCTGCCGAGCATGGCGCCGAGCCCGAAGATCAAGGCGATGTGGCCAAGCGTGCCGCCGAGTCCTTCTTCAATCGTTTTGACGATTTCATCAAGCGGCATGCCGAGCGCCAACGCGACGCCGAACGATACAATAATCAAGGAAACAAACGTGTTCAGTTTCAATCCCATAATTAACAGCAGTAATGCGACAATCCCGATTGCTACAATGAGTAATGGCATGATAACGCCTCCAATTCTTGTTGTTTTTTTTGTTAGTTAAGGCTTCTTTGGTAATTGGAAATTTGTGTATATTCGTGTTCCAAAGACCGCGACAAGTTGATAAAGATCGGCATTAATTTTCTGTACTCCCGGGCAGCTTCTTCTTTCGGCGAATGCCGGTGGGTGCTGCCGATCATGTCTGAGACGATGTCGAAGGAATCGATTTTTCCTGTGGCATAAAGGCCTAAAATGCAGGCTCCCAGACACGAACTTTCGAAGCTTTCAGGGACGACGACTTCCGATTCGAAGATATCGGCCATCATTTGCCGCCACACGTCAGATCTTGCAAAGCCTCCTGTCGCTTGAATGCGGGTGACAGGTCCGTCCATGCATTCCGTTAATGCCAAAAAGACGGTGTATAAGTTGTAAATGACCCCTTCCAATGCCGCGCGAATCATATGTTCCTTCTTATGGGACATGGTGAGGCCGAAGAATGAACCGCGCACATCCGGATTCCACAGCGGAGCGCGTTCGCCCGCGAGATACGGGTGAAAGAGCAAGCCATCAGCGCCGGGTCTTACCCGTTCGGCGATTTTGGTTAGCACATCGTACGGATCAATGCCGAGCCTTTTTGCCGTTTCGATTTCTGCAGAGGCAAATTCGTCCCTGATCCAGCGAAGAACGATGCCGCCGTTGTTGACAGGTCCGCCGATGACCCAATGGTTCTCTGTAAGCGCGTAGCAAAAAATGCGCCCCTTTTCATCGGTTTGAGGTTCATCGATGATTGTGCGGATCGCGCCGCTTGTCCCGATTGTGACGGCAATTTCGCCTTTTTTAATAGCGTTGACGCCGAGGTTGGACAGCACGCCGTCGCTTGCTCCGATGACAAAAGGTGTCGCCGGATCGATTCCCATTTGCTCGGCAAAGGCCGGCTGGCAGTTTTCAAATATCGCTGTTGTCGGAACCAGCTTTGACAAATGATCTCGTGTAACGCCTGCGATGGATAACGCTTCTTCGTCCCAATCCAAGGTTTTCAGGTTCATCATTCCCATGGCTGAAGCCAGAGAGTAATCGACGACATATTGATCGAAAAGCTTTTTGAAAATGTACTCTTTGATTCCGATATATTTTTTGGTTTTGGAAGCGATTTCATGACGTTCATTCACAATCCAGGCGATTTTGCTTAACGGTGACATCGGATGGATCGGTGTACCTGTTCGCTTATAGACTTCATGTCCATTCAGTTCATCCTTGATCTTATGGGCCCAGCCTTCGCTTCGATTATCAGCCCAGGTGATGCACGGTGTCAGCGGCTGGTCTTTTTCATCCATGGCGATGACACTGTGCATGGCGCTGCTGAATGAAACAAATGAGATCTTTTTGTGCGGATGTTGTTTCGTGATGTTGCCAGCAGCAAGAATCACGGCCTGAAAAATTTCATCAGGGTCTTGTTCGGCTGTCGAGATATCCGGTGTGTAAAGCGGGTATCCGATGCTTTCCTTTTGGATCACATCCCCTTTCTCACTGAATAAGACAGCCTTCGTGCTTGTCGTCCCGATATCAATCCCTAACATATAACTAGTCATTTTCTTGTTCAGCCCCTTTAGACAGCATTTGTTGCGATAACCAAAGGTCTTCAACCTTATCTTGTACGTCATCGAAATTTTGATGTAAGGACTTGAGCATCAGGGCTCTATCTTTTGTTTTGATCGCTTCAATATAAAGCTCATGATTGTTCAATACCCTTGCAAAGTCTTCATACTTTTCCTTTAAGCGCGCACGCATCGATAAAAGGATGAAGCTTTCCATTACAGGCTTTAAATTATTCCAGATCATCAGAATATAGGAGTGGTTGATAGACCGTACAATCGTTTCATGAAATAACACATCTTGATAAGAGAATTCATCCGCATCTTTGTATTTGATGGAGATTTTCATCATTTCTAGTATTTTGCTGAGGTCGGTCACTAATTGATCGACATCGGCTCTTCCCAGCCGCTCAAAGACAAACGTTTCCATGAGCAGACGGACATCGTAAATCTCCCTAATCTTTTTCTCTGTTAAACCAATGACAACGGCGCCCATTCTTTCCAGGCGAATGATTCGTTCAGAAGCAAGGATTTTTAAGGCTTCGCGAACGGGCGACCGGCTCACCGAAAATTCCGCAGCCAATTTATTTTCCGAAATGATGGTACCGCTTTCAATCATTCCGGAAATAATCCGCATCCTCAGTTCTGATGCCACGCGGACACCGGTTGAAGCTCGTGAAAGCCACTTCTCGGGATATAAAAAACTGTTAGATTCACTCATAACGTCACCTTCCAGTTATACGAGTATACTTGTATACAAGTATGATAACGCGAATTTTTTGATTATGCAAACACTTTCATTTCTAATTTTTATGAGAAATTTTCCCATGATTGCAAATGATCAAGGCCAGAGCGGTTATGTTTACTTTTGAGAAAGGAAGTGATGAGAGAAAAAAAGAAAGGGCGATTATTGTATCGCCCTCATATGTTGAGAGATGAGATTGAAGTCCTGTTGACCGATTTCTACATGTCCAAATCTGAAGGGATATCCCCAGTGTTTTTGATTTTCGATAAAAGAGAGGTGAGGAATAAGTGGATGGATGGACGTTTCCACACATTTTTGAAAGTCGATATTTCTTCTAAAAGGCATGAATCCATTCCCCATATCAAATTTGAATACATGATCATCAATGACCTTCCCGATAGCCGTAAATTTTTGATATGGTGTGTGATCTCTTAAATGAAGCTTTGGGGAGTAATAAATGATCCAATCCCCGGGATTCATTCTTTTTAAAGGCGCCTCTTTTCCGTGACAAAGCTGGGCAAAGCCCCCGGATACAGCCTTTGCGACATGATCCCGGGAAGCCACACCGATCCAATACTTTCGCTTTAACATCCGCAAGTATCGCTCCCAGTATTGTCTTCAGTGGATGTTGAGACAGGGAAGTTCATTTTTTGCCAGGCGGCTATGCCCCCGGCCAGTTCTTTTACTTGATAGTCTTGTTCTAATAGACATTTTGCTGCTTTAGCGGCAGTATTGCACCACACGTCCCAGCAGTATACGATTATTTCCTTATCCTTGGGGATGTCATTCAACCGGTCCCGCAATTCTTGTTCCGGTATGACCACCGCACCCTTTATCGTAGGATTTCTTAATTCGCTTGGACCGTTTCTGACATCGATTAAAAAATATGTCTCAGGGTTTCTTTTTGCTGACTTTAAATAATCCATCGGACTTATGGTGGCTTCTAAACGGGCGTTGAAAAAATCAAGTGCATTCATAAGGTAACCTCCTATTTTTTGTACTGGCTCCACACTCTTAAAAGCATATCTTTAAAGACCTTTTTTTCATGTTCATTTAAAGGGGATAACACGTCAGATTCTGCTTGTGCTAAAAGCACTCTGCATGATGACAACACATCACTGCCTTTTTCAGTGAGGATCAGACTGTATGCTCTGCGGTCATTTGGATTTTTAGCCCGCTCAACAAAGCCCAATGTCTCTAAGTGGTCAACATGGCTGACCATTGTTGTTCGATCGATCTGCAGTTTTTCGGAGATCAGCTTTTGGGAAGAGTAAGGGTGTTCCTTAATAAATAAGAGAACCCCGAGCTGTCTGGCTTCAAGGTGATATGGCGTCAGGGCATCTGCGACCTTGTTTTCCATTTGCTGAAGGACTTTTCCTAATAAAAACCCGTAAGACTGGCTTAATAGATCCAGTATAATCACCTCTTTTTATTATCAGTATTGTATATAGTCAGTTTAACTGACTATTTTGCGAAAAGCAACTACAATTTATCATCTCGTTAATTAATTAAATTAATTATGTGTGCTACAATAAAACAAATCATTCAATGGAGGATTCCCATGCAGCGAGGAACATTTCAATTAATGAAATCGGTGAACAAGTCGATCATTCTCAATAAAATCAGAACATCAGAGCCGATTTCGAGAGCCGAGATCGCCAAAGAGACGAAGATTACCCCGCCTACGGTCTCAAGCATTGTCAAAGAGCTGATCGGACAAGGACTCGTCAAAGAAAGCACGCTCGGTCATTCGAGCGGCGGAAGAAAGCCGACAATGCTGCACATCAACACAGGTGCCTTTTATGTCATAGGCATTGATGCCGGGCCTGAGACGGTGGAGTGCGTCTTAACCGATTTAGCCGGAGGGATTCTGCAGCGGACATCGAGCCTGTTGAAAAAACCGCTGACAAACGAGATGTTCATGGATGTTTTAAAAGAAAATATCTATGCGATTTTGGGGCGGGCCGATGTCGATCAAGAAAAGATCATCGGGATCGGCATCGCCATGCACGGGGTCGTCGATGCTGAAACGGGAATGTCACGCATTGCGCCGATTTTAAACTTAACCAATATTCCCATTAAAGATGTGCTGGAACAAGAATTCAACTTAACCGTAAGAGTTGAAAACGATGCCAGGGCGATGGCGCTTGGCGAATCGTGGTTCGGCGGCCACGATGACGCAGGCAGCATGGCTGCCGTGAATATTGGCCGCGGCGTCGGTGCGGGGATCGTCATCAACGGAAAACTGTACCATGGAGTTGAAGGAATCGCGGGTGAACTGGGCCATATGATCATTGATATCAATGGAGAAAAGTGCGAGTGTGGCAACCGCGGCTGCCTGCAGACGATTGTGAGCGGAAAAGCGATTGCCGAACGGGGGAAAAAGCGGTTGAAGGAAAGGCAGGACAGCCTGACAGCTAAAGATTTGTTTGAAATGGCCGAGAACGGCTGCCAAACGTGTATCGAACTTTTTCGGGAAACTGGTGTGATCATCGGAATCGGGCTGACCAACTTCATTCATCTTGTCAATCCGGGCAAAATCGTGCTGGGCGGCGGAGTGATGAAGGGCGGGAGGTTCATATTGCCGGCGATACGAGAAACGATACAGCAGAAAGCTTTAACAGCCGAAGCGAGGCAGACGGATGTGACGATAACGAAGCTCGGCGATGAAGCGACGCTTTACGGAGCCGTTTCATTGCTGCTGGCGGAGCTGTTTGATCCGGTGTTAAAGTAAGCTTATTTTTTTCGCCTATTTTAACACCGGTGAAGCCTTACCCCTGATGATTGACTGTGCGGATAAAGCGCATGAAAGCTTCGCGATCTTTAAAAACTCCGGCGTCCTCAAGGGCTTTGACAAATTTCTTGCTAAGTTCTTTTCGTACAATTGATTCAGCCTGCTCCGGCTCGGACAGCTCTCCGTATTCGGCTTTGAGCTGTTCGGCCCATTCCCGGTGATGCGCTTCAACGGCATCTGACTGACCGAGCAGGAATTCTTTTACTGCCGCCAATTCGGTCTTTAAGCGGGGAGGAAGGACGGCTAGGCCCATCACTTCGATTAAGCCGATATTCTCTTTCTTAATATGGTGAACATCAGTATGCGGATGGAATATGCCATATGGGTGCTCGGCAGATGTCCGGTTGTTTCTGAGCACAAGGTCGATTTCATAAACGCCGCTCACGTTTCTTGCGATAGGCGTAATCGTGTTATGAGGCGTACCATCTGTAAAAGCGGTGATATCCGCTTGTTGATCCGAGTAGTTTTTCCACGTCTGAAAAATATCGTCCGCCGCTTCAACAAGGCTGTTGATCGCAGTTCCTTTCAAGCGGATGACAGACATCGGCCATTTTAAAACGGACGCTTCGATGTCAGGGTACTGTTTGATTTGAAAGGAGAACGCGTCTTCTGCGCGCGTCATCGCAAACTCATATCGTCCGGCCTGATAATGGTCATGGCTTAAAATAGACCCGCCGACGATCGGCAAATCGGCATTCGATCCGATAAAATAATGCGGAAACAGCTCTGTAAAAGCAAGCAGTCTGTGAAAGGCAAGCTTATCAATTTTCATCGGCCGATGCTGCTCAGAAAATAAAATGCTGTGCTCGTTATAGTAAGCATATGGAGAATATTGAAAATACCAGCTTTCACCGGCGAGCGGGACTTTAATAATCCTGTGGTTCGCCCGGGCAGGATATCCGATTCGTCCGGCATACCCTTCGTTTTCTTTGCACAATAGGCACGTCGGATAGCTGCGTGATTGTTTTGCAGCGGCGCGTTCCCGTTTGATTTGCTCAGGGTCTTTTTCCGGCTTTGACAAATTGATCGTAATATCCATTGTGCCGTAAGGTGTATCCATCTGATACGAAACATTTTTTTCAATTCGTTTCGTCTGGATGTAGTTGCTGTTTTTGCTGAGCTGATAAAAATATTCGGTGGCCTCCCATGGCGATTGCTCGTATTTTTGCTGAAACACGGCATTGATGACAGAAGGTCTTGCAACAAAGCAGTTCATCACATTTGCCGCCAGCATGTCTTTCGCGTCTATGTCGTCGGTTATCACGCCGTGTTCGACTGCATAGTCGGCGAGTTTTTCCAAAAGGTCTGGGATGGAGCCGCCGGAAGCCGCAGAGGCTTCTTCAGGAAACGATTCCAGGCCCAGCAGATTCATCACTTGGTTGCGCGCGTAGTTCACGTCAGCCGGTTCGATTAACCCTGCTTCAAGCGCTTTTTGAATAAGTCCGGCTATGTCTTGTTCAATCATGTTGACACTTCCTTCCTGTACCCGTTTGGATGTGAGGAATGCCACTTCCAGGCGTCTTTAATGATCTTTGCTACAGAAGTGCGCGAAGGCCTCCAGCCCAGAACCTGCTTTGCCTTGTCAGATCCGGCAATCAGGATGCTCGGGTCGCCGGATCTGCGCTTGCCGATCTCGGCGGGAATGTCTTTCCCGGTTACCTTTCTGGCCGCATCAATCATTTCTTTCACCGAAAATCCTTCGCTGCTGCCAAGGTTGAATATATCGCTTTTGCCGCCTTTTCTTAAATAGTTTAATGCCGCCAGATGGGCGTCAATCAGGTCTTCAACATGAACATAGTCACGAATGCACGTGCCGTCGGGTGTATCATAGTCATCACCGAAAATCGTAACATGCGGTCTTTGTCCGAGAGCGGTTTGCAGGATGATGGGGACAAGGTGTGTTTCCGGACGGTGGTCTTCTCCGATCTCTCCCGTTTCCCTTGCTCCTGCAACATTGAAGTACCTGAGAGACACAAAGCTGATCCCATGGGCTTCTTCAGTCCGCTTCATGAGCTTTTCCATGATCAGTTTCGTTTCCCCGTAGGTGCTTGTCGGCATTGTCGGCATGTCTTCTGTAATAGGCACCGATTCAGGCTCTCCATAGACGGCCGCCGTCGAGGAGAATACGATTTTTTTTACATCGTGCTCGAGCATCGTCTGAAGTAAAACCTGTGTTCCGGATACATTGTTGTCGTAATATTTGAGCGGATCTATCATCGATTCGCCGACAAGTGAACTGGCGGCAAAGTGGATCACTTCTTCAATATGTTCCTTTTCAAAAACAGTGCGAAGGAAGTTGTTATCGCGCACATCCCCTTCATAAAAGGCTGCATCAGGATGTACCGCCTGCCTTTGGCCGGTCTCGAGGTTGTCAACGACAACGACGTTTTCCCCTCTGTCTATTAATTGATACACGGCGTGTGAACCGATATAGCCGGCACCGCCCAAAACCAACACACTCATATCAATTCCCCTTTCTATATTTCTTTGGCGCCGTCGCCTATCGCAGCAGTATAAAAAGCGGCATCATAGCCAACTGTTTCGCGGTAGACGGCATTCACGCGTTCTTTAAAGCTGTCTGTCCGGTCTTTTTCTACAATCGCAATCGCACAGCCGCCGAACCCGGCGCCGGTCATGCGGGCACCCAGGACGCCGTCCTGTTCCCAGGCCGCTTGGACAATGGTATCAAGCTCCAGCCCTGTCACTTCATAATCATCCCTTAATGACACATGAGATTCATTCATCAGCTTGCCAAATCCGGCAAGGTCGCCCTCGCGAAGTTTTTCCAGCGCTTTCAGCGTCCGGGTATTTTCGTACACAGCATGTTTGGCGCGTTTTTGATTGGTTTCATTGCGGATGAGGTGCTGATGAGCTTCAAATGCTTCCGCCGTCAATTCGCCCAGGCTTGCGATCGATAACTCCTGCTGCAGATCGCCGAGCGCCTCTTCGCATTGGGCGCGCCTTTCATTATATTTAGACCCGGCCAGCGTCCGCTGTTTGTTTGAATTGATGATGATCACATCGTGTTCCTTCAACACGAAAGGAGCGTATGTGTAATCAAGTGTATGGCAGTCTAACAAAATTGCGTGATCCTTTTTCCCCATGCCGATCGCGAATTGATCCATAATGCCGCTCCCCACACCGATGTACTCGTCTTCGACTTTTTGTCCGAGCTTCACCATGGAGATTGTGTCTGTTTGCAAATCATAAAGCCCTTTTAACAAAACGCCTGTCGCAAGCTCAATCGATGCGGAAGAAGAGAGGCCCGCCCCGTGCGGAATATTTCCGTAATACAAAATATCGGCGCCGTGAATGATTTGATGGCCTGCCGCTTTCATCAAAAGGAACATTCCTTTCGGATAGTTGGCCCAGCCGTCAGACTGATCAAAGGCTAAATCGCTCAAGCTGCATTCAATGATTCCTTTGTCAGGGAAGTTCTTTGAATAGAAACGGATCATTTGATCATCGCGCTTTATGCCAAGGGCATAGGTGCCAAATGAAATCGAGGCGGGGAAAACATGCCCTCCATTATAATCCGTGTGTTCGCCGATTAAGTTGATTCTTCCCGGAGCAAAAAAGGTTCGCGGTGTCTGTTCTGTCTTAAAAATAGAGCGAAAGTCGTTTGATAAAGCGGCTGCAGTATTCATATATCCTCCCATTCGTTTGACGTGCAGACTTAATAAATTAATTTAATTAAGTTTAACCCCAGTTTACTACGGGTTTTTAATTGGTGCAATAAAAAGTGTTTTTTCAAATGAAACGTTTTCATGTAAAATCCTTATTGGCAGGGATAGGGCAATTAGCACTTGACTTTTACAAAAAATAACGTTAAATTAGTAAAATGTTTTACTAAAAATATGAAAGATGTTCATGGAGGTTTTGCAATCGTGGCGACGATAAAAGATGTTGCAGAAAAGGCGGGGTATTCCATCTCGACGGTTTCCCGCGTATTAAATAACGACGAAAGCCTGTCCGTACCCGATGAGACGCGGGAGAAAATATTTGAAGTGGCGGAAAGCCTGAACTACCGCAAAAAAACGATCAGAACACTGGTAAAAAACATCGCGTTTCTGTACTGGCTGACGAATAAAGAGGAACTCGAAGACGTGTATTTTAAAACGATGAGGCTGGAAATCGAGAAGCTCGCAAAGCAATTCAACGTTGAACTGACGACGTATAAAATTTCGGGGGGTATTGACGCCATCCCCGAAAACATTGAAGGATTCATTGCGGTCGGATCATTTTCAGATGATGAATTAACCCGGTTAAGGCAGATGACGCCTCACGGAGTATTTATCGATTCGACGCCGGATCCGAATCATTTTGATTCAGTCAGGCCGGACTTAAAGCAGATGACGAGGAAAACGGTGGACTTTCTTATTGAAAAAGGGCATGAAAAGATCGGCTTTATCGGAGGCACGTACCACAATCCCAATACCGATGAAGACGAAATGGATGTAAGGGAACGAACGTTTCGCGATGATATGAGGGAAAAAGGGCTCTTGGAGGAAGGCTTTATTTTTTGCCGCAGGGGATTTTCGGTGGAAAACGGCTACCATCTGATGGATAAAGCGGTTGAAAGATTGGGTGAAAAGCTGCCGACGGCCTTTTTTACAGCGGCGGACCCGATTGCCGTAGGCTGCCTTCAGGCTTTAAATGAAAAAGGGATCGCCATCCCGGGCAGGGTGAGCGTCATCAGCATCAACAACATCAGTGTGGCGAAATACGTATCTCCCCCGCTGACGACATTCCATATCGATATTAAAGAGCTTTGCAAAAACGCTATTGAATTGCTTCTGGAGCAAATACTTGAAAAAAGAAAAGTTGTAAAAACGCTATATATCGGTGCGGAGCTGGTGGTCAGGAAAAGCACCAATTAAAAAAGCGCGGGCTGCTGAATAACAGCCTGCGCTTTTTCGTAAAATATTTTACCATAGTAAGTAAAATAATTGTTTACACTTTTCCTAAGACATGCTATATTGTTTTTGTAAAGCGCTTTCACTCCAATAAAAGGAATGAGACAAATGATGAATATGAAAAAATATGTTGGAATCAGCAGTGTCATCGCTCTCAGTTTGTCTTTAACTGCCTGCGGGCCTAAAGAGAGCAGCAATGGAGCATCAGACTCGAAGCAAAAGGAACTCGTGGTCTGGGAAGATAAAGAGAAAAGCGAAGGCATTAAAGATGCCGTCGCCCAATTTGAAAAAGAGCACGGCGTATCTGTCAAAGTCGTTGAAAAGCCTTATGCAAAGCAGATCGAGGACTTGCGGATGGATGGACCGGCGGGAACGGGGCCTGATGTGTTAACGATGCCTGGAGATCAAATCGGAACAGCGGTAACGGAAGGTTTGATCAAGGAATTAAAGGTGGACAAAGAAATCCAATCGATCTATACGGAACCGGCAATGAGATCCCAGGTGACAAACGGCAAGGTCTACGGCCTGCCGAAAGCGGTCGAAACGACGATGCTCTACTATAATAAAGATTTGATTTCTGAAAAAGAACTGCCGAAAACGCTGGATGAATGGTATGAGTATTCCAAAAAAACGGCTGACGGCAAAAAATTTGGCTTCCTGGCGCTGTTTGACCAGATTTATTATGCGCAGAGCGTCATGGGAGGATACGGCGGCTACATTTTTAAGAGCGATGCAGACGGCACTTATGATCCGGCCGATCTCGGCTTGAACAACAAAGGTGCAGTCGAAGGCGCCGAGTACATTCAGAAGTTTTATCAAGAGGGGCTGTTCCCTGCCGGAATTATTGGGGAGCAGGGGATCAATGTGCTGGAATCGCTGTTTACGGAAGGAAAAGCAGCAGCGATCATTTCAGGCCCATGGAATCTGGAACCATTCAAAAAAGCGGGCATCAACTACGGGGTTGCCAAGCTGCCTAAGCTGTCCAACGGCAAGCATATGAGTTCTTTTGTCGGTGTGAAAAGCTACAATGTAAGCGCTTATTCGAAGAATGCCGATCTAGCGGAAGAATTAGTCGTCTTCCTCGCCAATAAAGAAAACTCAAAGAAGAGATATGAGATCACAAAAGAAGTTCCCGCTGTCAAAGAATTGGCGGATGATCCTGCCGTCACAAAAAGCGAAGCGGCTCAAGCCGTTGCCGAGCAATCTCAGTACTCTGAGTTGACACCGAATATTCCTGAGATGAATGAAGTATGGACGCCGGCGGATGCGGCTCTGCAAACAATCGCAACCGGAAAAGCCGAACCGAAAAAAGCGCTTGATCAAGCCGCGGAAACGATACAAGGACAGATCAAAGCGAAGCACAGCGGCAGCAAATAAGCCGCGGGCGGGTGGTGTCAAACTTATCTTAAGTTTGGCGCCATTTATGATCAGGACGTCCATATAAAGAGGTGAAAGAGAAGGTGCAGCATCGCAAAAAAGCTTTACTATTATCAATGATTCCCGGTCTGGGCCAATTCTACAATAAACAATGGATAAAGGGTCTGTTATTCCTTCTTTTAGGCGTCTCGTTCTTCGCGGTTTTTGGCGATTTGCTGAATATGGGGCTGTGGGGCCTGTTTACGCTTGGAACCGAAGTGCCGCGCGACAACTCGATTTTTCTATTGGCAGAAGGCATCATTGCCGTGATTGTCACCTGTTTTGGGCTGGCTGTCTATTACGCCAATTTGCGGGACGCCTACCAAAACGGAAAGAGGCGCGATGAACAAAAGGAGCTCAGTTCACTCAAGGAACAATATCAAAACTTAATGGCGCAAGGATATCCGTATCTCATCAGCGGGCCATCGCTGTTCATCCTGATTTTTGCCGTTGTGTTTCCGATTTTGTTCAGCTTTGCATTAGCTTTTACAAACTATAACCTCTACCATTCTCCGCCAGCCCATCTTGTCGATTGGGTAGGACTTAAAACGTTTTCCGAAATTTTCACCGTTGATATTTGGCGGTCGACCTTTTTGGATGTTTTAGCTTGGACCATCGTTTGGACGCTTGTCGCTTCCACGCTCCAAGTCGGGTTGGGAATTTTGTTGGCGGTTGTCGTCAATCAGAAGGAAGTCCGCTTCAAAAAGTTTTTCCGGACGATTCTGGTCTTGCCTTGGGCCGTGCCCGGTTTTGTTACCATTCTCGTGTTTGCCGGCCTTTTTAATGACAGCTTCGGTGCTTTCAATCATCAAATCCTCGCCGCATTCGGCATCGATCCGATTCCTTGGATGACGAATGCCAATTGGACGAAGCTGGCGCTGATCCTCATGCAGGGATGGCTCGGATTTCCTTATGTGTTCATTGTAACAACCGGTGTTCTGCAGTCGATTCCGGACGACCTTTATGAAGCGGCGACCATTGACGGCGCGTCTGCGTTTTCGAAATTCAGGCATATCACATTGCCGCTGATTTTAATCGCGATGGCGCCGATTATCATTACACAATTCACTTTTAATTTTAATAACTTCAATATTATTTATCTATTCAATGGAGGCGGTCCGGCTGTTCCCGGGTCAACAGCGGGAGGAACCGATATTCTGGTGTCCTGGATTTACAAATTAACGATGCAGTCGAGCCAGTACTCTTTAGCTGCCGCATTGACGATCCTGCTGTCGGTCTTTGTCATCTCGATCGCACTGTGGCAGTTCAGACGGACAAATTCTTTCAAAGAGGGGGCTTAACATATGAAGAAAAGAAGACTCTTTCGGCTCCTTCTGACCTACTCTCTGTTGGTTTTTATGACAGCCGTTATCATCTACCCTCTGCTTTGGACTGTGGGAGCCAGCTTTAATCCCGGCAACAGTTTGGTCAGTACTTCTATTATTCCGGCAAATCCGACATTGGATCACTATAGAGAATTATTCGCCGGCAAAGAGAACCTCCAATACGGGCAATGGTATGTAAACTCGCTGAAAATCAGCATCTTTACGATGGTCGGGTCGGTCATCAGCGTTTCTTTTACAGCTTATGCTTTTTCAAGATTTCGTTTTAAAGGAAGAAAAAACGCTTTAGTTTTGTTCTTGCTGCTGCAAATGATTCCTCAATTTTCGGCTTTGGTTGCGCTCTTTGTTTTAGCGCAGATGCTGGGAATGATGAACAGCCATTGGCTGCTGATTATGCTGTACATCGGCGGACTCATACCGATGAACACGTATTTGATGAAAGGGTATATGGACTCGATTCCCATCGATTTGGATGAGAGCGCTAAGATTGACGGCGCAAGCAATACAAGGATTTTTCTGCAGATTATTATGCCGCTATCCAAACCGATGATCGCGGTCGTTGCCATGAACGGATTCACCGGGCCGCTCGGGGATTTCGTTTTGTCTTCGACGATATTGCGGACACCGGAGTCGTATACATTGCCGATCGGTTTATACAATTTAGTCAATGAAGTGATGGGAGCCAGCTATACGACGTTTGCCGCCGGCGCCATTTTGATCAGCATTCCGGTAGCCGTCATCTTTATCATGCTGCAAAAGAACTTTGTGTCAGGATTGACGGCAGGCGGAACAAAAGGATAGTCAGCAGAATATGGTCTAAAAAAGGAGAGTATCATGCCAAAAATTTATACGACACAAGCAAAATACATGCTTCACGGGGGAGACTACAATCCGGATCAGTGGCTTGACCGTCCGGATATTCTTGCGGATGACATCAGGCTGATGAAGCTTGCCCATACGAATACATTTTCAGTGGGGATTTTTTCATGGAGCGCTCTTGAGCCGGAGGAAGGCGTCTATACGTTTGAATGGCTGGATGATATGTTTGAGAGCATTCACCGGAACGGCGGCCGGATTATATTAGCGACACCGAGCGGCGCCCGTCCTGCTTGGCTGTCGCAAAAGTATCCGGAAGTGCTGCGCGTGAATGCAGAACGTGTCAAACAGCTGCATGGCGGAAGGCACAATCATTGCTTCACTTCAGACGTATACCGTGAAAAAACGAGAGAGATCAACCGCTTGCTGGCTGATAGGTACGGCAGCCATCCTGCCCTTTTGATGTGGCATGTTTCCAACGAATACGGAGGAGAATGCCATTGTGATCAATGTCAGCACGCCTTCAGAGACTGGCTGAAAAAGAAGTACAACCATGATCTTAAATCTTTGAATGACGCATGGTGGACGCCTTTTTGGAGCCATACCTTCAACGATTGGTCACAGATTGAATCGCCGTCTCCGATCGGGGAACATGCGGTGCACGGCTTGAATTTGGACTGGCGCCGCTTCGTCACTGACCAGACGATCTCTTTCTTTCAAAATGAAATCGTTCCGTTAAAGGAAATCACGCCGAATATTCCGATTACGACCAACTTTATGGCGGACACGCATGATCTCATTCCGTTTCAAGGGCTGGACTACAGCAAGTTTGCCAAGCACCTGGACGTGATCAGCTGGGACGCGTATCCCGCCTGGCACAACGATTGGGAAAGCACAGCAGATTTGGCCATGAAAGTCGGCTTTATCAATGATTTGTACCGCAGCCTGAAACAGCAGCCGTTTCTCTTAATGGAATCGACGCCAAGCGCTGTCAATTGGCACGATTTTAATAAAGCGAAACGGCCGGGCATGCACCTTCTGTCTTCTGTGCAGATGATCGCCCACGGATCTGACAGCATCCTCTATTTTCAATGGCGGAAATCCCGCGGCTCATCGGAAAAATTTCACGGTGCGGTTGTTGGCCATGACAACAGTACAGAGAACCGCGTCTTTCAAGAAGTGGTGAAGGTGGGGCAGACGCTGGAGCAGCTGTCTGAGGTCGTCGGCACGAATCGTCCGGCGGACACAGCGATTCTGTTTGACTGGGAAAACCATTGGGCGCTTGCTGATGCGCAAGGGTTTGGGCTGAAAACGAAGCGCTATATGCAAACATTGCATGAGCATTACCGCCCGTTTTGGGAACGGGATATTCCCGTCGACGTCATCACCAAGGAACAGGATTTTTCCTCATACCGACTTCTAATCGCGCCGATGCTTTATTTAGCAAGCGAAGAAACGATCGCCCGTTTGAAAGCATTTGTGGCAAATGGCGGTACATTAGTCATGACTTACATCAGCGGGCTTGTGAATGAACATGACTTAACCTATTTAGGCGGATGGCATCCCGACCTGAAAGAGATATTTGGCATTGAGCCCATGGAGACGGACACGCTTTATCCAGGCGACAAAAATGCAGTAGCTTACCGGAACCAGTCGTATGAACTGAGAGACTATGCAACCGTGCTGAAAATAAACGCGGCAGTCGCTGAAGGCTTCTATCAGTATGATTTTTATGCGAATTCGCCGGCTGTTACAAGCCACCGCTATCAAGAAGGGAAAACGCACTACATCGGAGCGCGGTTAAACGATCAATTTCACCGCGATTTTTACCAATCCTTGATGGAAGAGCTGTCCTTAAAGCCGGCATTTCCGGTCAATCACGGCAAAGGAGTGTCTGTCCAGGTCCGGCAGAATGATGAACATGATTATATCTTCGTCATGAATTTCACAGAAAAGCGCCAGCCTGTTACATTTTCATCAAGTGTCACGGATATGCTGACCGGTGAATTGATCACAGGTGATGTGACATTGGACAAGTATGAAACGAGAATCGCAGTCAACCGAAAGAATATGTAGCAGCAAGGTCATCCGCTCGTTCTCTTATGACAGCCATGAGCGGATGCTTTTTTAAAAGATTAATTGAAAACGCTTTCTTGAAAAGGGGTGGGAGAAAGTATGAGAAAAAGAGGAAGGTACCCAACATTGCTGGCTGTTTTTTGCGCACTGATGGTCGTGTTAGGCGAACGACCGGCTGAAGCCGGGGCTGCTTCTGCACCGGTAAAAGCTGATATTTTTGTAAAAAAAGTAGACGGGATCGACAAGGATTTTATAAAAGGAGTTGATGTCTCCAGTGTGATCGCTTTAGAACAAAGCGGCGTGGAATTTTACAATGAGTCCGGTAAACAACAGGACATATTTAAGACCCTTCAAGAAGCGGGCGTCAATTATGTGCGGGTGCGTGTCTGGCATGATCCATATGATAGAAAAGGACACGGCTATGGAGGGGGCAACAGCGATCTTGAGAAGGCCGTTCAAATCGGAAAACGGGCGACGGCCAACGGCATGAAACTGCTGGTCGATTTCCATTACTCCGATTTCTGGGCTGACCCGGCCAAACAGAAGGCCCCGAAGGCATGGGCGAACTTAAGCTTTGAAGATAAAAAACGGGCGCTCTACCAATATACAAAAGAAAGCCTGGAGACGATGCGAAAAGAGGGAATCGATATTGGCATGGTCCAGGTTGGCGATGAGACAAACGGGGTGATGGCCGGTGAAAAAGACTGGTCAAAGATGTGCGAATTGTTTAATGAAGGGAGCAGAGCGGTCAGAGACGTGGATTCAAATGTTTTGGTGGCTCTTCACTTTACCAATCCCGAAACGCCGGGGCGGTATGAAGCAATCGCTGAAACCCTTGACCGCAACGGTGTAGACTATGACGTTTTTTCAAGCTCGTATTATCCATTTTGGCATGGGACACTAGCCAATTTAACATCGGTGCTGAAACATGTGGCCGACCATTACGGTAAAAAGGTGATGGTTGCGGAGACCTCCTATACGTATACAGCCGAGGACGGGGATGGCCATGAAAACACGGCACCAAAAGATTCGGGCCAAACGTTACATTACCCGGTCACCGTTCAAGGGCAGGCGCATGCGGTGAGAGATGTGATTCAAGCGGTTGCTGATGTTGGGGACGCGGGGATTGGCGTTTTTTATTGGGAGCCGGCATGGATTCCTGTCGGCCCGGCTCATCAGCTCCAAAAAAATAAAACGCTGTGGGAAACATATGGCTCGGGCTGGGCCACAAGCTATGCCGCCGAATATGATCCCGAAGACGCCGGAAAGTGGTTTGGCGGAAGTGCTGTAGACAATCAGGCATTATTTGATTTCAACGGTCGTCCATTGCCCTCTCTCAACGTCTTTCAATACGTCGATACAGGTGCGGTGGCGCGCCTTTCAATTGACGAGATCAAAGACGTTTCGATAAACGCAGTGTCAGGCGGGAACATTTCTCTGCCTGAATCGGTAAAGGTCACCTACAATAACGGAGACGAGGGAAGCGCCGTTGTGACATGGGATCAAAAAGCGTTGAAACGGGCCATCAAAAAAGGTGTTGGAGAATATGTGATCGAAGGTGTTGTCAAAGGCGGAAAGACCGTTTTGGCTCACCTGAAAATCTTGTGCTGAATCCTGGCTTTGAAGAGCATGACAGCAGCATGTGGACGGGAACGGCGCTTCCCCTCACACCGACTACCTGGAAAATTCCGCAGACGCCAAGTCGGGAAATGTTTCACTTCATTTTTTCTCGGATGACAGAGTCGATTTCAAAGCAGAACAGACGATTACCGGGTTGAAGCGGGGGACATATCAGCTTTCGGCGTTTTTGCAAGGCGGGAACGCTGAAGGTGCGGAACTATATCTTTTTGCGAAAACAAGCGGCCAAGAATATCGAGCTGCCGCAGCCGTGAATGGCTGGGGAAACTGGAAGAACCCTGAGATTTCGGAGATCCTTGTGAAAGACGGGGCGGTGACGATTGGTGTAAGCGTGACAGCGGGGCCGGGCGCGTGGGGGAGTATTGACGATTTTGTATTGTATCAAAAAGCAAGATGACAGGGAAAAATAAAAGTAATGCCCAGACACAAAATCTGGGCTTCTTTTTCATTGCTTTCTCCCATCAAACAGCGTATCGGCAAATTTCACTTCGGGAAACTCGTCAGCCGGCCCTTCAAGCAGCCGACCGCTTTTGTTTTTTAAATGTTTGTCAAAAAAGCTTAAGGTATAGGCGTTGACGATGGAAGCCGCTCTTAGCGGATCGATTTGTCCTGTCATTCCGGTCTGTCGGAGAAAGGGGGTGAAAAACTGGACATCGGCAAAGTTGTAGTGTTCCATTCCTTTGACATACAGAATGTGGCCGCCGTACTTGCCGGCGTTTTGAAAATGGGCGATCTCAGCTTCGGCGTCTTTTGTCTCCTTAGCGATTTCTTCTCTTGTTGCCCCCATTGTTTTTAATTCTTTATCAGTATAGACGTATTTCTGTCTGACTTTATTAAAGCGGTCGAATGTGCTTTCAGAGAACATAAACAGAAAAGGTTTGGTTGAACCCGGACGGTTATGGTAGCGGTACAGGCCGCCGTCAAGGTCAATGCCCGCTGTGACTCTGCTGTCATAAGAGGCGTCGTATGAAGCGGCTCCGCCGAAGGAGTGGCCAAAGACGCCGATATGGTTCATATCGACACTCCCTTTCAAGCGGGTGGGAAGGTTCCCGGCATTGATTCGTTCGAACTGGTCGAGAACGAATTTGATATCGTCTGTCCAAACCTTCCCTACCTTGTCGCGGTAGTTTTTTTCAGCGATCAAATATTCATCTGTTTTCATCGGGGCCATCCTTCCATCGGGAAATGCGGTGGCAAAAGCGCTGTATGTATGGTCGATGGAGGCGACGATATAGCCATGGCTGGCAAGGTTTTCAGCTTGTGAAGTATGAAAAAACCGCGATGACTTGTAGCCGTGGTTTAAGATGATGAGCGGATAAGAACGGCTGTTATCGGCAATCTCGGCCCCTTCATAGGAATGGCTCTGAATGTATGTCAAATAGTTGGTCACGATGGATGGAAGGCTGAGCGTTTTCGAGAGCGGTTCCTCCTTCAGCACGGAGCCTTCCATAAACGGAGCGGGTCTTCCATCGGCATGTTTTGCCGGGTACCACACTTGTACCATCAACTCCCGTTTGCCTTCTTTCACTTCATCAAAAATCTCATCTCTGTCAGAATCGACAAAGTGAAAAGTCTGTGTTCCTACCTGATATTCACCCGTCGGCTTCGGAAGTTGAAAAACGGGAAAAGCATACAAGAAGCCCGCGGTCAGCATAAGCATGACAGTACACAGCACGTAAATGTGACGGGGGATATTTCGAAAAGCATTTTTTTTAAAACATCCATAAATGGAACCGACAAAGAACAGAACCGTCAGGGCATATGGGAAAAGCAGCTGCACCCGCAACCCTTCGGTCGCCCAGTGTATGACCAGGAAAAGCAGGGCAATTCCGCTTCCAATGATAATCGCAATCCTGCGCTGTTTCTTTCTAAAAAAACCGGACAACAATACACCTGTGTTCGACAAAAGCAGCAGCACTTCAAACAGTCTCAAAGTCATATCCTCCCTCGGAGAAATTTTTATAGTGCCACCTTATCCCATACGGCTGCTTTTGTACTATCGATTTTCCTTACATCCCGGTGACAATGTTGTCACTTAAACCGAAAAAACCCTCTCCATCAAATCGATGGGGAGGGATGGGTTTACACAGCCGCTGTTTGCCGAAGCGCATCCTCTACAGAGGTGTATTCGTATCCAAGATCGCGGGCGACCGCTTCATATGTGATGCTTCCGTTCGCCACGTTGACACCGCGAGCCAGCGCCTCATTCTCGGCAATCGCTTTTTCAACACCTTTGCCGGCGATCTGCATGGCGTAAGGAATGGTGACGTTTGTTAAGCCGATCGTTGATGTGCGCGGAACGGCGCCGGGCATATTTGCAACGGCATAATGGACGACACCGTGTTTTGTATAGGTCGGGTTGTCATGTGTCGTGATTTTGTCGACCGTCTCAATGATTCCGCCCTGGTCAATTGCAACATCCACGACAACTGAGCCCGGCGACATGGACTTGATCATTTCTTCTGTGACAAGCTTTGGCGCTTTTGCTCCCGGAATTAATACCGCGCCGATCACAAGATCTGACTCTTTGACCGCTTCTGCGATATTGAGCGGATTGGACATCAGCGTTTGGATGTCCTTGCCGAACATGTCGTCGAGCTGGCGCAGCCGCTCTGCGCTCAGGTCGATCAGTGTGACGTCAGCGCCGAGGCCGACGGCGATTTTAGCAGCGTTTGTTCCCACCGCACCGCCGCCGATGATCGTGACTTTGCCGCGTTTGACACCCGGTACACCGGATAAGAGAATGCCTTTGCCGCCTTTTGATTTCTCAAGAAATTGGGCTCCGATTTGTGACGCCATCCGTCCCGCCACTTCACTCATCGGCGTCAGGAGCGGAAGCGTTCCATTAACTTGGACCGTTTCATATGCGATGGCCGTGACACCGCTTTCGACGAGCGCTTTGGCAAGCTGCGGTTCGGCAGCAAGATGAAGGTATGTGAATAGGATTAATCCTTTGCGGAAGTAGCCGTACTCAGAGCTGATCGGTTCTTTCACCTTCATGATCATTTCCGCTTTCGCCCATACATCTTTGGCTTCGGGGATGATCGCTGCTCCGGCAGCTGAATAGTCGGCATCCTCAAATCCGCTCCCAATTCCGGCGCCTTGTTCTATTAAGATCTGATGACCGTTTTCGGCCAGGGCGACAACGCCGGCAGGGGTAATGGCTACACGGTTTTCATTATTTTTAATTTCCTTTGGAATCCCAATGATCATGATGTCTTCCTCCCTAAAATATGATTCTACCGCTAGTATAATTCTCTGCATCGGGAAGAACATCGTGCGGAAAATTAAAAATGAAAGCGCTTTTTTGTGAAATTTAACAAATTCGTGAACAATGACAGATCTGTGTCCATTTTTTTTTAAAATATTTTACTAGAAAAAATCGTTTTGTTAAAAAAACAAATGTAATCGCTTACATTTTGTGTTGTTTCACAAACATAACGATTTTTCATTATGATAGAATATCTCATGCGATATGAAAGCGCTATCTTTGTCAGGAGTGAGTCGTTTGGATATGTTAGAGATACTAGGAAAGATTAATCATGTATTATGGGGGCCGCCCAGTTTAATTTTATTATTTGGGACAGGCTTATTTTTAACGATTGTTTTAAAAGGACTGCAATTTCGCCGCCTGATCTATGCGTTTAAGATAGGGTTTGGAAAAGAAGACGCCAAGGATGCGGCTGCTGAAGGCGATGTCAGTCATTTTAAAGCGCTTATGATAGCGCTCGCTGCCACAATTGGAAACGGCAATATCGCCGGTGTGGCAACTGCTTTGACACTAGGCGGCCCGGGTTCAATCTTTTGGATGTGGATTGTCGGTTTGTTAGGGATGGCGACGAAGTATGGGGAAGCGTTGCTCGCCGTCAAGTACCGCGTCAAAAATGATAAGGGCGAATATTCAAGCGGGCCGATGTATTATATTGAACGCGGGCTCGGCCGCAAGTTTAAAGGGCTGGCGGTCGCTTTTGCCCTGTTTGGCGCCTTTGCCGCTTTAGGAATAGGAAACAGTGTGCAATCCAACACAATCGCCGATGTGACACAAAACAGCTTTGGCATGGCCAACTGGGTGACAGGGTTGATTTTAGTCATTCTTGTCAGCGTGATTATTTTCGGCGGCATTCAGCGGATCAGCACCGTTGCCAGCTTCTTTGTGCCGATCATGGCATTCTTGTATATGGGCGGGGCGATCTTGATCCTGATTTTGAACTACGATAGGATCGTGCCGGCTTTTGAACTGATTTTTGATTATGCGTTCCACCCTGTAGCGGCGACCGGCGGTTTTCTTGGAATTGCCGTATCTGAAGCGATTCGCAACGGTGTGTCCCGCGGTATTTTTTCAAATGAGGCGGGTCTTGGTACAGCAGCATTGATCGCAGGCAATGCCAGAGCCGATCACCCGGTGAAACAAGCGCTTGTCGCCATGACCGGTACGTTTATTGTCACGATCGTGGTGTGTACGATGACCGGTTTAACCCTGCTCATTACCGGTTTCTGGGACCCTTCCGGCGGATTGATTTCCGGCGTTCCCCATGACGGCACCCTGGAGGGCGGGGCATTGACAAGCGCAGCGTTCGGCTCTGTTCTGGGAGCAGCCGGAGAGTATATCGTCTCGCTTTCCGTTATCTTCTTTGGTTTTTCGACGATTGTCGGCTGGTATGTATATGGTGAAAAGTGTTTCGAGTACCTGGCCGGTCCTAAGGGAATCGCAGGATACCGCCTCGTTTATATACTCGCCTGCGGAATAGGAACGGTCGCCAACCTTGTCACAGTATGGGCATTTGCCGATATGGCCAACGCGCTGATGATGATTCCGAATTTAATCGCCATTCTTCTATTATGGAAAGTGATTGTAGCGGAAACAAATGATTATTTTCATCATTTCTATCAAAATGTCCATTCCATAGAAAGACAAATTCATTGATTCAAAAGGTTCTGCTCACCCGGCAGAACCTTTTTTGTCCTAAAAAAACCGCGATCAGTCTGTTCACAAATGACCTCAAAATTTGACGAATAATGTCGATAATAGGGACGTAAGTTTGTTTCAGGACA
Organism: Bacillus sp. z60-11; assembly: GCF_046464135.1. Taxonomy (NCBI): domain Bacteria; kingdom Bacillati; phylum Bacillota; class Bacilli; order Caryophanales; family Bacillaceae; genus Bacillus; species Bacillus sp. z60-11. The sequence continues at coordinate 107,786 of NZ_JBIYSN010000003.1, forward strand.
TTTTTTTATGACATAGATAAGGAAGGATAAATACGATGAAAGTGAAAACGAAATTGCTGGGGATCATCTCGATTTTAGTCATTTCAATCATTGGAATTGGCGTTTCCTCCGTTTTGGTGATCTCTTCGACGGTCGGCAAGAATGAAGTGCTGAAGGACAAAATGGAGTTCCAAAAAGAGGTCAAGCACATCCAATATCGGTTGACTGGATTATCAAATGATGAAAGAGGTTTTATCATTACCGGTGATAAGGAATATGGCGATGGAATGAAGGAGAAGGCCGATGATGTCTTAAAAAGTCTCGACAGGGTCAAAGGCCTGATTCATGATGAAAAATATGAAGCGAATGTGGAAGAAATTAAACAAAACTTTACGGATTATTGGGCTTTAAATCAACAAGTACTGCAAACTTATGATTCAAGTCCGAAGAAAGCAGAATCCATCCACTTCGGTGAAGAAAGATCGCTGCGAAAAGAAGTATTGGATCCGTCTGTCAATAAACTGGTGGACAGCCTTGACGAGGATGTCAAAGACTTAAAAGCTGAAATTCGCGATAATGGGAAAATGAGCGAGTGGTTCTTCATCACGATTACAGGTGTATCAGCCATTTTAGGCGTGATCCTGAGCCTATTGCTCTTGAAGTCGATTATGGTGCCGCTCAGAAGCCTTAACAAGCAGCTGGAGGACATTGCGCATGGAGAAGCGGACTTGACGAAAAAAGTCATTGTCAAAAATAAAGATGAATTCGGTCAGCTGGCCCATTCGTTCAATGCTTTTGTCGACTCATTAACACAAATTGTCAAGCAGATCAGCAGCTCGTCTGAACAGGTCGCAGCCTCATCGGAAGAATTGTCTGCGAGCGCGGAAGAATCAAAGTCAACCTCCGAACATATTTCCGAAGCGATGCAGACGATCGCCGACAGTAATACGCAGCAAAGCGCCATGACCGAAAAAAGCTCGGAATCGATTAATGAATTGTTGGAGCGCCTTTCCTCTGTCGCTGCAAATACAGGCAGCATCGCGGACCTTTCTTCTTCGATGAAAGACAAAGCAGAAATCGGTTCTGAATCCGTCCATAAAATGCTGGATCAAATGAATTTCATTGACAAATCCGTCAATTCGGCCGGAAACGGCCTTAAGGCATTGGTGGCAAGCACTGCCGAGATCAGAGATATTTCTTCTTTGATCACAGATATTTCCGAGCAGACGAACTTGCTGGCGCTGAATGCGGCGATCGAGGCGGCCAGAGCCGGAGAACAAGGAAAAGGGTTTGCCGTTGTGGCGGAAGAAGTAAGAAAATTGGCGGATGAAACAAATCAATCGGCCACTCACATACAAGCATTGGTATCAACCATCCAAAATGAATCGGTGGAAACGGTCAATAATATTAAAGTTGTACAAGAGAACGTCAGCTCGGGTATTGCTCTTTCAAGGGAAACAACCGGGAATTTCAATGAAATTCTCAATCTGGTGGAACAGGTTGCTTCGCAAATACAAGAAGTGGCAGCGTCCACGCAACAGCTGACATCAGGTGTCGAAGTGATCCAGAATACGGTTCAGACATTGGCGGCTGGCACAAAAGAAACGTCAGACGGCACAAACACCGTTGCTGCTTCAACGCAGGAACAGCTTGCTTCCATGGAGGAAATCTCATATGCAGCAGAATCATTGTCGCAATTGGCTGAAGAGCTGCAAACGGTGATCAATCGTTTTAAATATTAAACCAAAATCCCCATCTCCCAAGGTGGGGATTTTCATGATTCCAGTTTGGCCAAAGCCCCTTCAGGCACCGCCTCTTTTTTGATTTCAAACATGCGGCTTTCCTTTGTCCCCCTGGCTTTGATTTTCAAATATGCGCCCGGGTGCAGCTTATGGTCGAGCTCTGTTTTGAATGGCTGTCCGTTTCCGCCTGCATCAAATCCGGTGAGCTGATAGACATATTTGCCTTTCTTGAATGTTACCGCGTTCTCCGTCGTTTTTGCGTAGTATTCATGCTGCTGCATGCTTTGGATCACCTCATCGGCTATCGGGACAAGACCGCCCGTCAGCTTTTGCAATGCAAACACCGCAGCGACGGCGATGAGAACCGCAGCCAGCCATTTTGCATTCGGTTTTTTCATGGCACTTTACTCCTCTTTCAGCGTTGTCTGGCACAATTTTATAAAAAAAGTAAAGCAGAAGAAATGGATTCATATGACAGTTTCCTTACACGATTGTAAGGTTGGCCGGTTTTGTGAAAGAGACAGCTTCATGTCATAATATAGCCAAACAAAGGAGAGACAGACAATGCAAAACATCATGATCGTTGAAGATGATCCGAAGATTGCGGATTTATTAAGAACCCACATTGTTAAATACGGATATCATGTCACTGTCGTCGAGGATTTTGACCATATCATGGACCAGTTCAGAAGCGAACAGCCTGATCTTGTGCTGCTTGATATTAATCTGCCGAGCTTTGACGGCTATTATTGGTGCCGGCAAATACGCCGGGAATCGATTTGCCCTGTGCTGTTTATTTCGGCGCGTACGGGTGAAATGGATCAGGTGATGGCTTTGGAAAACGGCGGGGATGACTTTATTACGAAGCCGTTTCACTCCGAGATTGTCATGGCGAAAATCCGCAGCCAGCTTCGCCGCGCTTACGGGGAATATGCGGCAAAATCCGAGGAGCGGATGCTTGAAAAAGAGGGGCTGCGGCTGTTTCCGGAACGGCTCGAATTGAGTTTTGCAGGCAAAACGGCATCTTTAACAAAAAAAGAAGCCGATATTATCGAAAGCTTAATGGAGCGGCACCCGCGGATTTCGGGCCGGGAAGATTTGCTGGCCAAGCTGTGGGATGATCAGGCATATGTTGATGAAAATACGCTCAATGTCAATATAGCCCGCGTCCGCAAAAAATTTCAGGAGCTTGATATTGATGATGCGGTGGAAACCGTAAGAGGCGCCGGCTACCGCCTGAATGTATCATGGGTAAAGGCGGGAGAGGAATGAAGCTTTTTTTCAAAGAACACTATCTATTGATCGCCGTACAGGCGCTCCAGTTTTTCGTGATGCTGCTCGTCTACTGGCTTGATGGATACCGACACATCAGGCCTGCTTTGTATGCCGTTTTTCTCGGTTTTTTCCTTTTGGGAAGCTACCTTGTCTATCACTACTATACGCGCCGCACCTTTTATCAGCGCCTTGGCAGCACCCTCGCGTCACTGGATGACACCTTTCAAAAAACGAGTCAGCCCCTGTCTCCTCTGGGAGAAGCGCTTGAACAGCTGCTGAAAAGCCAGTACAGACATTATCGACATGAATTGAAGGAACTGGAGCGCGGAAAGAAAGAACATCTGACCTTTATGGATCAATGGGTTCACCAGATGAAAACGCCGCTGTCTGTGATTGAGCTGACGGCGCAAAATTTGGATGAACCGGAATCATCAAGCATCCGCGAGGAGACGGAGCGAATCAAAACCGGGCTGAATACCATCCTCTATATGGCCCGCCTGCGTACAATCGAACAGGATTTCCACGTTAAACCGGTTGTGTTGGCCGATATTGTCCATGAGGTCAATCAGGAAAACAAGCGGTTTTATATTCGCAATCAGGTGTATCCTAAGTTTCAGGAGCAAAGGCAAGGCATTATTGTCGAAACGGACGAAAAGTGGCTGTTTTTCATGCTGACTCAGTTCATTCATAATGCGGTGAAATATTCGGCGGGAAAAAACAATACCATCATCATTTCGCTTGATGAAAAAGACGGTGAAGCGGTATTGGAAGTGACAGACTTCGGTGCCGGCATCCCGAAAATAGATCAAAACCGCGTATTCGATCCGTTCTTCACAGGGGAAAACGGCCGTAAATTCAGAGAATCGACGGGCATGGGCCTCTACCTGGCAAAAACGGCGGCCGACCAGCTCGGCCATCGGCTTGAACTCGAGTCAGAGGAAGGGAAGGGTACGACGGTTCGCACGATCTTCACACAGACGCAAAACCTTACATCGATGTAATGAAAGTGAAAGAATAATCGATAGCTAGCTATCCGTCCGTTTCGATAAACTGGTCACAGATCGAAAGTGAAATGTGAAAGGAGATCTTGTGATGCTTCATGTCAAACAAGCAAGTAAAATTTATGAAGGAAAAATCGCATACCGTGCGTTAACCGATATTAACCTGACGATTGAGGAAGGGGAATTTGTCGGCATCATGGGTCCTTCCGGAAGCGGTAAAACGACCCTGTTAAATATGATTGCGACCATCGATGAACCGACGACAGGAGAAATCCTGATCAACGGGAAAAATCCGCATTTGCTTAAAAAAGAAAAGCTGGCCAAGTTCCGCAGGAGAGAGCTTGGATTTGTTTTTCAGGACTTTAACCTTTTGCCTACATTAACGGTGGAAGAAAACATCGTCCTGCCGTTGACATTGGATGGAGAAAAGGTCAAAGAGATGAAGCGGAAAGCGCACGCTTTAGCCGAAAAACTCGGCATCACGCACATCATGAAAAAGCGCACATTCGAGATATCAGGAGGACAGGCGCAGCGGGCTGCCGTAGCCAGAGCGATGATTCATTCGCCGAAGCTTCTGCTTGCCGATGAACCGACGGGAAATCTTGATTCGAAGTCATCAAAAGATGTCATGGAAATGCTTGAATCAATCAACCGGAATGAGAAGACGACAATGCTGCTCGTCACGCACGATCCTCAAGCGGCCAGCTTCTGCAACCGGGTCGTCTTTATTAAAGACGGAAAGCTGTATTCGGAAATGAGCCGCGGCGATAACCGTCAGGCCTTTTTCCAAAAGATTCTCGACACGCTTTCTTTGCTGGGAGGGGATGCACATGACCTTTCGTCAGTTCGCGTTTAACAACGTCATTCGCAACAAAAGGCTTTATGCCGCTTATTTTCTCAGCAGCATGTTCACGGTGATGGTGTTTTTTACATTTGCGATATTTGCATTCCATCCGGCTCTTGGCGGGGATTCCCTCAGCACCGGCATGGGACAGAAGGCGTCCGGAGGTCTCTCTGTAGCCCGCGGCATTATCTTTGTCTTTTCTTTTTTCTTTGTATTGTACTCGATGAGCTCATTCCTGCAATCGAGAAGAAAGGAATTCGGCGTTTTAATGATTCAGGGGATGTCGATGCGCCAGATCCGCACGATGGTATTTTTGGAAAATATGTTGATTGGCTTTTTTGCGACGATTGGCGGGATTGTCCTTGGACTTGTATTTGCAAAATTAATCCTGCTTGCAGCCGAAAATGTGCTGATTATTGAAAACAAGCTCAATTTTTATTTTCCGCTTTTGGCGATCATTGTCACGTTTGTATCCTTTACCGCCCTGTTTTTATTCATTTCTTTTCTCGTATCATTTGTGCTGCGCAGTGAAAAGCTGATCCATTTGCTGAAAGGAAATCAGAAGTCAAAAGGCGAGCCGAAGGCATCCGTCCTGCTGACGCTGCTTGCGGCTTTGTTGTTGGCTTCAGGCTATTATGTCGCTTTGGCTGCAAAGGGAAACGGCGTTTTTATAGCGATGCTTCCGGTGACAATTGTCGTCATTCTCGGAACATATTTGCTGTTTACACAGTTGAGCGTATTTGTCATTCGCCGGCTTAAAAAGCGGGAGAGCTTGTTTTGGCGGAAAACGAACATGATTTTATTTTCCGACCTTTCTTTCCGGATGAAAGACAATGCGCGGACGTTTTTTATGGTGGCCATCATATCGACCGTCGCGTTCAGCGCCATCGGCACGTTATACGGTTTTCAAACCCTTTTGACCGGCGGGATGAAAAAAATGAACCCCAATACATTCACGTATAGTGCCGGGGAAAATAACAAAAACACTGAAAAAGATGTCGTGTTCATTGATGAAACATTGAAAGAGAAGAACATTCAAACAGAAAAAGCCGAAGCGTTACTAAAGTACTTCGAAATCAACGGCGAAAGCGTGCTGATCGCCAAGCAATCCGATTATAACCGGTTCGCTGTCCTTATCGGTGCGGAGCAAATCAAGCTTCAAGAAGGAAAAGCCGCGGCAGTCGAATTTGACGAACGAGAAGACCGCGGGGGAAGTGATTTGCTTAAGCAGCCGATCACCCTTGCCCCGGAGAGAAAGATTCACGCTGATCAAGTCGTTCGATCAAAGGCATTGCCTGAAACAGGCTCTTATTACGTTGTGACAGACAGCGACTATCAGAAGCTGAGAAAACCAAAAAGGGAAACATGGTTCTATGCATGGCAGGCTCAGGACAAAAATGACAGGCAAGTGATTGAAGCCGGAGAGAAGCTGGCGAAAAAATTAGATCCTTTTCAGTTCGTTGCTGTCGATTATGAGGTATATGATATCAGTAGAGGGTATGGCCCCATCTTATTCGTAGGATTGTTTATCGGCATCGTCTTTTTCGTTTCCGCAGGCAGCTTCCTTTACTTCCGTCTTTATACAGATCTTGACGATGATAAACAGAAGTTCAAGTCCATTTCGAAGATGGGTCTGACAGACCGCGAGCTCAAAAAAGTACTGAGCAGACAAATCGGCATCCTTTTCTTTGCGCCGATCGTTGTCGCCCTGGTCCATGGAGCGGTTGCGCTCACCGCTTTATCACATGCGTTCCGTTATAATCTTTTCAAGGAATCGGCAATGGTTCTCGGGATCTTTTTTGCGATCCAGGTGTTCTACTTTTTCATTGTCCGCTTCTACTATACGAAGCAGATTAAAGCGGCAATTTAGCCAAAAGATTAGACAGCTGTCTAATCTTTTTTTTCTTGCAAACGGCTGACTCAAGGTGAATAAACATGCCTAAGCACTTCGCCTCTTCCCTTATTTGGATGATTATGTTAATTTGATATTATTTCAAATTTGAAAGAGGAGTGGTAGTTGTGCAAGTGAAAGAAATTTTTGTACTTCGTTGTATCTCCTGTTTAAGCGTGGTTTTGCTTCATGCGATATCGATGGTGATGTTTCTCCAGGAAGAAATGCTCGGGGATACAGTTCATGTCATTGAGTCTTTTCGGACCCTGCTGATGTTCAGCACGCCGGCGTTTATATTCATTTCCGAATTTTTATTGGCCCATGCTTATTCCGAAGGTGTTCCGGAAGGTTTTTTAAAAAAGAGGTTTAAAACGATCTTTATCCCTTTTCTATTTATTGCCGTTCTCGATGCGTTTTTAACGGCGGGTCTGATGATGGAGCAGTTTCATGCAGCAGCGATTGTTCAAAAGCTTTTGGCCAACATTTTTCTCGGGAATTTCATTGGCTATTTTATTCTCGTGATCTTTCAATTTTATCTTTTGCATATGTGCTTCCACTCTTTTTTGCAAAAGGCATCACCGAAATGGGTGCTTTCCGTTTCTTTTGCGGTCAACACCGCCTACTTATGCTATTTTACGTTTATCAACCCGCCTGTCGTACAGGAGCAGGCCTCGTTTCCGTTTTCATGGGTGCCGTTTCCCGGGTGGCTGTTCTATTTTTGTTTGGCCTATTATTGCGGGAAAGACTACAAGCGCTTTTTGGCCCTATTGGATCAATACCGGTATGCGGTATATACCGCGGCTGTTGTCACGGCCGTGTCAATCGTTGCGATATCCTATTTCAGCGAAAACATCGCGATTACATCCAAGCGCCCGGATATTTTATTTTACTCAATAAGCATCATTTTCCTATGCTTCCATCTGTTTTCAAAGCTGACTGCAGTGCCGAGACTAATCATGTTCATCAGCAACTATTCTTTCTCTATTTATTTGCTGCACGCTTTTTTTCTGATTATCGGAATGGCCGTCTTAAGCGGGATCAACAGCATCAGTCCGGTGCCGGCTGTGGCGCTGCTTTTCTTTGGCGGCACAGGTGCAGCCATTTTCGTGTCCTGGTCTGTCAATAAATTGAAATATGGATATATGTTTGTCGGAAAAATATATCAGCCGAAGCGGCAGAGAACAGAGCCAAAAGTGCAGCACCATGCAGGCTAGGGGGGAAAGATCAGAGCCGGAAAAATACCCGGAGCTGATCTTTCGCTTTTTTGATTGGAAAAATTGTTCTGATTTTGACATATGTTCGTTTGGTGAAAAGGAAACTTATTACCTATAATCATAGTATGATAACGATTATCATTTTCAGACGGAGGCATCGATGATGGTTTTAGCCGATTTAAAACAAAAAGAGAGAGCAAGAATGATAGATTTTTCAGAGGTCAATGAATTGGTTCAGCGCCGGCTTATTCATCTCGGCATGAAAGAAAATGCTGAAATCTGCATCAAGCGGAAGCTGCCGTTTGGCGGCCCGTTCATGTTTGAGACAGACGGGCAGTCGGTCGGCATCCGGCTGCAGGATGCAAAAAAGATAAGGGTTGAAAAACTATGACCCGTCAGGAAATCGCACTTTTCGGGAATCCGAATACAGGTAAAACATCGCTGTTTAATGCATTAACAGGTTCCTATGAATACGTAGGAAACTGGAGCGGAGTGACCGTAGAGAAAAAAGTGGGAATGCTCCGCCATACAAAAGGAATGATGATCGACCTCCCGGGAGTTTATACGTTAAGCCCTCTATCGCGTGATGAAGGGGTCGTCACCGACTTTTTATTGAAGGAATCGTTTACAGAAATATTAAATATTGTCGATGCATCACAGCTGAAGCGCAATTTGCATTTGACGGTTCAGCTGCTTGAATTTGGACAGCCACTCACGATCGGTTTAAACATGACGGATGTAGCCAGACAGCGCGGCATGTTGATCAACCATGAGAAATTGTCGGAAGCGCTTGGCGTTTCGGTCATTCCAATTGTGGCCCGTAGCGGCAAAGGGTGTGATGAGCTGAGCCGCCATCTGTCAGCAAGCAAAGGGGAGCCGCCAAAGCCGCTGATGATCAACTACGGCGGTACACTGGAACAAGCGATCACCCGGATTGAAGCCGTCATTCCGGACCGCCCCGGCGTGCCGAAGCGCTGGATGGCCCTGCAATATTTAGAGGGCAACTCAAAAATGAAAGAACAGCTGGAAGCAACAGCTGACCGAACGAGATTACAAGACATTTCCAAGGAAGCCGAAGAGCGCCTTCAGCAAGAAGAAGCCGCCAAATCGCTGCATCAGCATATTTACAATGTCAGGGAGCAGTACATCGATCATGCTTTGTCATCTTCTGTGCAGCTTCGCTCAGGACAAAAACAGACTTTGACCGACCGCGTGGATGCGATTGTGACACATAAGGTGCTGGGGATTCCGATTTTTTTGGCGTTTATGTATCTCATGTTTATGCTGACATTTGACTGGCTCGGTGTACCGTTGTCTGATGCGCTTGACGGATTGATCGGCGGACCCGTGACAGATTGGACGACTTCAGCGTTGACGGCCATGGCTGCCAGTCCGTTTATCAAGGCGGTGATTCTTGACGGCATTATTGCCGGTGTAGGCGGTGTTTTAGTCTTCGTACCGCAAATCTTTATTTTATTCTTCTTTATTTCGCTGCTTGAAGATTCCGGATATATGGCGCGGGTGGCGATGGTAATGGACAGGCTGATGGAGGCGATCGGGTTAAACGGCAAAGCCTTTATTCCGCTGATCATCGGCTTTGGCTGCAATGTGCCTGGGGTTATGGCGGCCCGGACCGTTGAACAGCCGAAAGAACGGCTGCTGACGATCATGCTGACGCCTTTTATGTCTTGTTCGGCAAGGCTGCCGGTCTATGCGCTGTTTGCAGGCGCCTTCTTTGCGGCGCACCAGGCGCTGGTCGTGCTGTCATTATATGTTCTGGGGATCGCTGCGGCATTGGTGCTGGCAAAATTTTTGTCATCGTCGAAGCTGAAAGAAGAAACATCGTTTTTTGTGATTGAGCTGCCGCCGTACCGTTTGCCTCAAGCCCGTACATTATGGCGCTCGACTTGGGAAAAAGGAAAAGGATTCGTCCGCAAAGCCGGAACCTACATTTTTGGCGGATCTGTTCTCATTTGGCTTTTATCTTATACAGGGCCGGGCGGAACGGGCGTTGACATGGATGACAGCTTTTTGGCAATGATCGGCGGTGTGATCGCTCCGTTATTGATGCCGCTCGGATTTGGCACATGGCAGGCCGCCGCCTCGCTCTTAACAGGCTTTCTAGCAAAAGAAGTCGTCGTCGCTTCCATGAGCATTATTTATTTTGTACCTGAATCCCAGCTGCAAGGCATGATGGCACAGCAATTTACACCGCTGGCCGCCTACGGATTCATGGCGTTCGTTCTGCTATACGTTCCTTGCCTGGCAACGGTAGCCGTGATTAAAAAAGAAACGAACTCGAAAAAATGGATGTTCCTGTCGATTGTTTATGGGTTAATGATTGCTTATGCGATCACGTTCCTCATCTATCAGGGCGGGAAATTACTCGGATTATCATAAGGAAGGATGTGGCGGAGTTGTTTAATCTGATCATCGGGGGGCTCATCTTTGGCTATGCGGCATGGACGCTTGTTAAGCTTGTCAAAAGAAGCCGGAAGGGGAAATGCGCCGCCTGTGAACTCAATCGTTCTTGTCAATCCGCTTGTGAGAATGTGAAAAACAGCTGAGGTGTTCAGCTGTTTTTGTCTTTTAGACTTGCACTTCACTCATCAAAGCGAGGGTATTTCCTTCGGTATCTTCAAAGAAAGCCATCCAGGTTTCCGTTTGCTCCATTTTCGCCACCATATGCGGTTCTATCGGAAAAGAAACGCCTTTTGTTGCGATTTCATCATATACTGCCGGCAAATCTTCCACTTGAAAATAAATGACGGAGCTTTCATGAGCAAATTCGTCTTTTTCCGGGAGGCTGAGAAGAAGCCGCAGCCCACCGCATTCAAAGAAGGCCATGCGATCTGTCCGAAATAAAAGGGACAGGCCCAATACATCCTGATAAAATGCCGCAGCCCGCTCTAAGTCTTGAACCGGCACCCCGATTTGTCCAACCTTTTCGATTCCCATCATCATCTCTCCCTTTTTGTTATTATTGTTATTTTACACAATGAATCCCAATATATCGATTTTTTCGGTTTTTGTTTCACGTGAAACGGGAGCGGCGGTGTTCTTGTTCAATCATTGTTTTCATGGATGTTTATTGGTAATATGACTTCTATTGGCGTAAATGGAAAACAGTAGAAAGTGGGCGGAAGTCAGAGAGATCAGCAAAAGGCTGAGCAGGAACGAAAAATAGGAATGGAAGGGTTTGTGCTCCTTCTCTCACTGATCTTTATTTCCATCTTTATCACGACTGCATACGAGATATCGAAATCCTTTTTTTCATTGGCAACGGCTATTATTCTGTTAGACTCGTGAGTAAAGGTTTGTTAAGAAAGAAGAGGGGGCTTGGCTTAAAAGCGGTGTTTCCTATCTTTATCGTGTGGATGATGTTATCTTTTCTCCTTGGTGACATGTCATATCCATTTACTTTGAAAGGATTATTAAATCAAATATTGATGTTTATTCTATTCTTCGTTCCTTTCTGTTTCATCTTTAATTTTGCTTTTAAGTTGTCGAACATCCAGGACAGAAAACAATAAAAAAAGCTGGGATTCCCAGCTTTTTTTACTTATTCTCCTCTGCGCGCTTCACCAGCATCTCCGTGATCAAATCAACTTGCTTGCTGACAGAGATCGGATCGTATGGATAGTAGGTGTCGAAATCATTGATGAAGACGCGGTTGTTTTTGACGGCGTCTAAGTTTTTCCAGATGGAAGATTCCTTCAGTTTGTCGAGTGTTTTGCTGTCGCCGTTCGGGTTATAATCTGTGACGAACATGTAGTCGGCGGCATACTCAGGCAGGACTTCCATGGAGATTTCTTTCATTTCTCCTGTTTGAATAATGTCTTTTTCGATTTTTTCCGGCGCTTTTAAGCCGAGTGCGTTATAAATGGCTTGACCGCCGCGGCCGCCGTTGTCGTTGAATACCCACAGCTTGCCTTTGTCCGTGTTTTCATAAATGCCGAATGTGGCGTCTTTGTCGATCACCTTGGCGATTTTTTCCCTTGCGGCTTTTGCTTGCTCTTCAAAGTCGGCGAGGAATTGGTCGGCTTCTTTTTTGGCGCCTGCCACATCGCCGAACATCTTCACCGTTTCCTGCACATTTTTCCCCGTGTTATAAGGAATCACAACGGTTGGCGCAATTTTCGAGAGCTTATCGTAATTGTCATCTTTCATAACGACGATTAAATCAGGCTTGAGCTTCATGACTTTTTCCACATTGATCGGATCGCCCAGATCGGTGACATCTTTCAGCTTATCCTGCAAAAACGGATTGGTGAAACTCCATGAACCTGAACCGACCACATTTGCTCCGACAGTTAACAATTCACCGGCGTAATGGTCTGTCACGATGCGTTTTGGATGTGTCGGGATCTTCACGTCTCCGCGCGTCGACTTGTACGTTCTTGTCGTTTCTTCGGACGCTTTTTCATTGCCGCTGTTTCCGCTTGATTGCGATGCACTGCTGCATGCGCTGACCAATAAACATAACATCATAACAAAACCTATAATAAATGATCGTTTTTTCACTTGACCCTCCTGTGTATGTAAAGCATCTAGTTGATAATGATTCGCATTATCAAAGCAAATATAGCAAAAAAGCCCTCATTCGTCTATCACTTTTTTGCTTTGTATGATTACGGCTGCTTTGGATAATTTGTTACTATAAACATAAAAAGGACTGATAAGAGATGGCAGAAACACATCCGGTGATCAAAAAATTGCAGTTTAAGGACTTCGGGCAGCCCGTGCTCATTTTAAATGCGCCCGACTCTTACGGTGACATCACGGCAGCATTTCAAGGCGAAGTCCATCTGCAGGCTGAAGACGGAAAATATGACTTTGTTCAAGTTTTTGGCGTGACAAATGAAAAGCTCCAGGACTCCGCTATAAAAGCAGAGCAGCATCTGGCGGAGGATGGCTTGTTTTGGCTTTGCTATCCGAAAAAATCGTCCAAGGCTTACCATTCAGACTGCAGCCGTGATACGGTAGCCGGTCTGCTTGCCGATCAAGGCTATGAGCCCGTCCGTCAAATCGCCATTGATGAAGATTGGTCAGCGCTCAGGTTTCGGAAAGCGGAAAACATCAAGACAATGAAACGAACTTTTGCAGTAACGAAAAAAGGTAAACAGCGCACAGAGAAAGAATCATAACAAGGAAAAGGCATTTTTAAAATAATGTTCATCTTGTGTACACAAAAAAGAAATATTATTATGTTCAACACTTCACAAACTTTCTGTATAATGAATCTAATCTTTTAAATAGAAAAGAGGTATGCAGCATGAAGAAATGGGCATTTGTATCAGACTTTGATGGGACGATTTCCAAACAGGATTTTTACTGGATGGTGATTGATAAATATTTTCCTGAAGGCCGTGAATTGTATAAGAAGTGGAAATCCGGCGAATTGAAAGATATTGAATTTCTCAGCACCGTTTTTGCTTCAATCAATCAAAACGAACAAACCATCATTCATGACATCCACTCCATTCCGATTGACGAGTATGTGCCAGACTTCATTCAGCATGTCCAGGAAAACGGGGGCGACTTTTTCATCCTGAGCGCCGGCACCGATTATTATATTCATTATATTTTACAGAAATACGGCATTAAAGATGTCGAGGTGTATTCAAACAAAGGCTTTTTCCAAGAAGACAATGTTCATATGACCATTGATGAAAACCATTGGCACTACTCTGAACGCTACGGCATTGATAAATCAAAGGTGATCCGGAAGCTGAAAGAAGAGTATGAGACGATTTATTTTGCGGGTGACAGTGAACCGGACTCCCATCCGGCGAAGTTTGCGAATGTGACGTTTGCAAAAGATGCGCTTCAAGATCTTTTGGGGGATCAGGGTGTGCCGTTTGTAGCAGTTGATACATTTGCAGATATCGAGCAATATTTGAAAGAAAAGGGGCGCATCGTCTGATGCCGCGCCAAGTTACCAGTATAGCCATTCCCGCTGTATTGGACATTAGCGAAGGTGTGCTCGGCCGTTTGGATGAGATTCTGGAAAAGCAGCAATTTCAAAAGGCGATCATGTTTTTTGACGATTTTTCCTATCAGCAGTATAAGCATTCATTAAAAGCGACTTTTCAAAAGGTCGAAATCGAAGCCGTTCTGCTGGCTCCAAACCTGGACATCAAGGAGCTCTTAGAGCAGGCATTTTCCATTGGGAATGATGATGTCATCATTGCCATGGGCGGGGGATATGTCGTCGATTGCGGAAAATACATCGCGTTTTCCAAGCGTATCCCGTTTATCAGCATTCCGACGTCGGCATCCAATGACGGTTTTGCGAGCAGCAATTGTTCGCTTCAGGTTGAAGGGAAAAAAACGACGGTTCCGGCGCGGGTTCCATATGGAATTATTGCCGATTTAAAAATCATTCAACAGGCGCCGGAATGCTTTATTTTAGCAGGCATCGGCGACTTGATGTCCAATATTACTGCCCTTTATGACTGGGAGTTTGAAGAACGGCACGGTGTCGGCGATGTCAATGCTTTTGCGTCCATGCTCAGCAAGAAGGCGGTGAACAGCTTTGTCAGAACGCCGATGCAGGATATTAAACAGCCGATCTTTTTAAAAGAATTGGTCAGTTCATTGACGATGGGCGGCATCGCGACGGAAATCAGCGGAAACAGCGCGCCTATCAGCGGTTCTGAGCATCTCATCTCCCATGCGCTCGACAAAATTTCCAAAAAACCGCAGATGCACGGCATTCAAGTGGGAGTCGCCACCTACATCATGGCCCATGTCCAGAATCACCGCGCTGAGAGGATGGAAAAGGTGTTTACAAGGACAGGCTTTTTCCATTATGTGAAGTCACTTCAGCTTGATAAACAAGAGTTTCGCGAAGCGATCCGTCTTTCCCACACGATCAAGCCAAACCGGTTCACTTACCTGCATGAAGAGGCATATCGCGAAAAAGCGCTCCGCCTGCTTGATGAAGATCCGATTCTCCAGGACATATTTTAAGTGAAAACAGTCTCAAAAGAGACTGTTTTTTTAATGGGCAAGCCTTGAAGAAAAATGAAAGTGTCCAGCTGTGGTAAAATAGGGGTGAAATGGCCCAGATACATGAACGAAGTCACGAATTTAACCAGGGAGAGTGGAACATGTACAAACTAATCGCGATCGATATGGATGGAACATTATTGAATGACGTTCATGAAGTAACAGATGAAGTACGGAATGCGCTTCAAGAGGCGAAAGCGGAAGGCGTGAAGATCGTCCTTTGCACAGGGCGTCCTCTCGGCGGAGTGAGCCGCTACCTGGAAGAACTGAATTTAAATGAAGACGGCGATTATGTCATTGCCTATAACGGTGCATTTGTTCAAAATACGCATACACAGGAGGTTGTCTCAGAGCTGACGCTTGGCTATGAAGATCTCACATCTCTATATGAGCTCAGCGAAAAGCTGGATACGCCGATGCACTTTTTCGATTCGGCTTATCTCTATACGCCGAATCGGGATATCAGTCCGTATACCGTATATGAATCATATGTCACCCAAGTCCCGCTCCGTTTCCGGACGATGGAGGAGATACCGGAAGACATCATGGCGCCAAAAGCGATGTACATTGATGTGCCGGAAAAGCTGGACAGAACGATCGCCGCTATTCCGGCTGATGTCAAGGAGCGCTACACGATGGTCAAAAGCTCCCCGTTTTTTTATGAAATCCTTCATCCTGCCGCAAGTAAAGGAAACGCCGTTCAGCAGCTTGCCAACATATTAGGCATTGCGCAAGAAGAAGTGATTTGTATTGGAGACAACGGAAATGACATGTCCATGATCGAATGGGCGGGATGCGGAGTTGCTATGGGGAATGCGATCCCTGAGGTAAAAGCTTCGGCCGATTATGAAACGCTTACGAATAATGAAAACGGCGTTGCCCACGCCATTCATGAGCTTGTATTGTCCAAATAAAAAAGCCGGCCCTTCGAAAGGCCGGCTTTTACCTATTTGCGACACCATGCTTCAATCTGCCAGATATGAGTCACCCAGTCTTCATAAAAAGACGGTTCATGGGAAACGAGCAAAATCGTTCCCTTATAGTCGCAGAGCGCTTGCTTTAACGCATGCTTTGCCAATGCGTCAAGGTGATTTGTCGGTTCATCAAGAACGAGCAGATTGCTTTTGGTCAGCATCAGCTCCGCAAGGCGAACTTTTGCCTGTTCGCCTCCGCTCAGAGTGGAGAGCGGCTGTGCGATATATTCTCTTGTCAAGCCGGCTGCCGCAAGCTTGTGGCGAATGTCTTTTTCCGACGCATCGGGAAAGCGCGTCCGCATTTCTGTAAGCGGTGTGTTGGACGAACCGCTGCTTTCCTGTCTGAAATATGCGGCTCTTATATGCTGTCCGGCTGATACAGTGCCGCTTAAAGGCTTGAGGCCGCCGAGCAGCGTGTTGATCAATGTCGACTTTCCGCCGCCGTTTTCACCGATGACGGCGATTTTATCGCCCCGCTTCACGGTGAGGGAAAGCGGCATAAGCAACGGCTCAGCGTAGCCAATCTCCAGCTGTTTTGTCTCAAGAACGGTCATAGAAGGGTTGTTTTCCGTCCGGAATTCAAAGCGGGGGGCCGGACGGTCCTCCGGTTTTTCGATGCGTTGGATTTTGCTTAACGCTTTTTCGCGGCTTTTGGCCTGTTTTGCTTTCCGCACCCGGTTGCGATCAATGAAGGCCTCCAACTTCTCGATTTCTCTGCTCTGTTTGTCATAAGCCGCTTTGATCTGCGCTGTGTTTTGTTCATATTCCTTCAGGAAAAAACGATAGCCGCCGGAATACCGCTTAATGGTCTGATGTTCCAAGTGAAACGTAACATCTGTAATCTCGTATAAAAAGCGTTCGTCATGGGAGACGACGACAAAGGCATGCTCGTAATTTTTCAAATAGCCGGTCAGCCAGTCGATATGTCCGCGATCCAAGTAATTCGTCGGTTCATCCAATAAAAGAACTTCTGGTTCTTCCAGCAGCAGTTTGGCCAGAAGGAGCTTTGTTTTCTGGCCGCCGCTTAAATGTGAGACATCCCGGTCAAGTCCAATCTCAGTCAAGCCGAGGCCTTGTGCGGTGTCCTCAATTTTTGCGCCGATTTGGTAAAATCCCGACTTCTCCAATTCAGCCTGGAGATCACCGTACCTTTTCAGCAGGCCATCCAGGTTGCAAGCGGCATCTGCCATTTGTTCTGCTAGCAGATTCATTTCTATTTCCATGGCAAATAGGTGATGAAACGCCTTTTCCAAGTATTGAAGAACGGTCATGCCCTTCGTCAGTCCGGCATGTTGTTCAAGATAGCCGGGCCGTACGCTTGGCAGCCATTCAATGTTTCCCTTGTCGGGCAAAAGGCTTCCTGTCAAGAGGCGGAGAAAGGTCGACTTGCCGGCTCCGTTTCGACCGACGAGTCCGGCGTGTTCACCCCTCAGCAGGCGAAATCTGACGTTTTGAAGAATGATGCGATCCCCGTGCATATAAGTGAGATTCGCAGCTTGAACAATACTCATGATGATTCTCTCCTTTTGGCTTTTATAAGCCATCTAAAGAGAACAGCGTGAACCATCAATATCCTGTTGTATAAAAAAGCGGGTAAGGCGAATACACCTTACCCACTACATATCAAATATAGCAAGAAAGGATTTGAAACCGTATCAAACTGTTCACGAGATGGCTTTCTAAAAAAGGGCAGACTTCTCCCGTCTTAAGCCAAATCTCTAATAAGAACAGTTGATAAGATTTCCATTCCTTTCCACCTCATTTTAGTTAACATTTCCTTCACATCAAATTATATGAAGAAGGAGGCGGGATGTCAATCCGGCATACCTATATATTGACAACCGCTATGCGGTGTGATATTTAAGATGTGAACAAAAGAGCAACCATTGATCTACATATTCTTCAATTAAAAAGGAGAGAGAACAGGTGGCTAAAAAAGAATTTAAAGCAGAGTCTAAAAGATTGCTGGACATCATGATCAACTCGATTTATTCCCAAAGGGAGGTCTTCTTAAGAGAGCTTGTTTCAAATGGGAGCGATGCCATCGACAAAATTTACTATAAAGCGCTCACAGACGACGCTTTGACGTTTAACAAAGATGATTATTACATTAAAATCTCGGCCGACAAACAAAACAGAACACTGACCGTATCGGACACCGGGATCGGCATGACAAAGGAAGAGCTCGAGGAGCACCTTGGAACGATCGCCAAAAGCGGCTCCCTTGCGTTTAAACATGAAAATGAACCGAAAGACGGGCACGATATCATCGGCCAGTTCGGCGTCGGCTTTTACGCCGCTTTTATGGTGGCTGATGTTGTCACTGTCATCACAAAGGCGCTCGGCAGTGATGAGGCGTATAAATGGGAGTCCGCCGGGGCGGACGGCTACACGATTGAGCCGTGCACAAAGGAATCGGTCGGAACAGATGTCATTTTGAAGCTGAAAGAGAACACTGAGGATGAACAATATGATGAATACTTGGAAGTCCATCGGCTGAAAAACATCATCAAAACATACTCTGATTTCATCCGCTATCCGATCAAGATGGATGTCACCGTCAACAAGCCGAAAGAGGACGCCGAAAATGAATTTGAAGAAGTTCAGGAAGAACAGACGGTCAACAGCATGGTGCCGATTTGGCGAAAGAATAAAACCGAGCTGACAGATGAGGATTATGAAGCGTTTTATGCGGAAAAGCACTACGGATTTGACAAGCCTCTCGCCCATATCCATACGAGCGTCGACGGTGCGGTGAGATACCAGGCGATCCTGTTTATTCCGGAAAACATTCCGTTTAACTACTATTCAAAAGAATTCGAGAAGGGCTTGGAGCTGTACTCAAACGGCGTGTTGATCATGAACAAATGCCCGGAACTGCTTCCGGATCATTTCAGCTTTGTCAAGGGTATGGTCGATTCAGAGGATTTATCCCTCAACATCTCAAGAGAGATGCTCCAGCATGACAGGCAGCTGAAGCTGATCGCCAAAAACATCAGCAAGAAAATCAAAAACGAGCTGAAAAGCCTGCTGAAAAACAACCGCGACAAGTATGAGGCTTTTTACCAATCATTCGGCAGACAGCTTAAGTTCGGCATCTACAATGATTTCGGCGCCAACAAAGACGTGCTGAAGGACCTCTTAATGTTCTACTCGTCCAAAGAGAAAAAGCTTGTGACGCTTGATGAGTATGTGTCAAGAATGCCTGAGGATCAGAAATATATTTATTATGCGTCAGGCGAATCGTATGAGCGGATTGAAAAGCTTCCACAGACAGAGCTTGTGTCTGAGAAAGGCTATGAAATTTTATATTTCACGGAAGATATCGATGAATTTGCCATCAAAATGCTGGCGAATTACGAAGAAAAAGAATTTAAATCCGTATCAAGCGGAGACCTTGGTATTGAATCAGAAGATGATCAAAACCAATCAGATGCAGATGAGAACCAATATAAAGAGCTGTTTGAGGAAATGAAAAACATTTTATCAGGCAAGGTGAAAAACGTCAGGCCGTCAAAACGATTAAAAACCCATTCCGTATGTCTCGCGGCTGACGGCGAAGTCACCATTGAGATGGAAAAAATTCTAAATGCGATGCCTGATAATCAGCATGTCAAAGCGGATAAAGTGCTTGAGATCAATACAAATCACGAGGTATTTGACACATTGCAGGCCGCGTTTGAAAACGATAAAGAAAAGTTCAGCTTATACACCGGTCTTCTCTACAACCAAGCGCTGCTGATCGAAGGCCTGCCGATCGACGACCCTGTCGAGTTTACGAATGATATATGCAAAGTGATGGCCTAAAACGGCTGACCGGTTTTCTAAAATTCACGACAGCCTAATTTTGTTTTTGAACCTTATATATTGAATATGCTCCTGAGCATTATAGTAGCGGGAACATCTAACCGATCGACAATAGAATAGCTCCTGTAAAGGAGTCAGCTTCAGCCTGAAAGTAAGATCGTCTTCGTTTAGCGGCCAGGACGGTCTTACTTTTTTTGTCTGATGACATGATCGCCGCAATCAAAATGCCGAAAATAAGCATGAGTTGGATTGCGCTTTCAACTGCCATACTCTCACCCCCGCCCTTACGAAGCTGAATCTATTGTTCGTTTTACTTTGCTCGTATTCAGCAGAACATCCCAGAAGGAAACAATGAGCAGTCATTGCTTTCGTTTTTTATCGGCTGGGTGTACCGGGGCTGCTGCTGTCACCGGTGACTGATCCTTACGACAAAATGACTGTTCCAAGAAAAAGATATGGTCCAAGGGGAGAACGGCAAGTCCACAAGGAACAAAACAAGAACTGACTTAAATTGGTTGTCTTAAATAGCATGAATAAACCATAGAAACCATGGAAAGCACAAAAAAGATCCGTCTCAGGAGTTCAGAGACGGATCTTTTTTTGTGAAATTAATGTTTGACGACTTCTTGACCCCTTACATTCCAAGTCATGGCGAAGATGATGGCCGCGATGGCGCATGAAGCTGTGAGCAGAGTGAATCCCGCATCCCAGCCGGATGCATCAACGATAACCCCCATTAAGGCGTTTGCTGTCAGGGTTCCGCCCAAGTAGCCGAACAGGCCGGTTAATCCTGCCGCAGTCCCGGCGGCTTTTTTCGGAACAAAGTCAAGCGCCTGCAGACCGATCAGCATGACCGGGCCGTAGATGAGGAAGCCGATGGCAATTAATGAAGCCATGTCGATCATCGGATTGCCCGCCGGATTGAACCAGTAGACAAGCACGGCGATCAATACCCCGAGCATAAAGACAAAGCCAGCAGGCCCCCGGCGCCCCTTAAACCATTTATCCGAAATCCAGCCGCAAAGCAGGGTGCCCGGAATGCCTGCCCACTCATACAGAAAATAGGCGACACTGGATTTGCTCATATCAAATCCTTTTTCTTCGCTTAAATAGGTCGGCGCCCAGTCTAAGACGCCGTAGCGGACGAAGTAGACAAAAATGTTTGCGAGCGCGATCGCCCATACCCATTTGTTATTGAGCACATATTTGAAAAGGATGTCTTTTGTCGATAATTCCGTTTCAAACGTTTTTTTCTCTTTGCTTGAATAATCATTGCGATATTCTTCGATCGGCGGCAACCCGGCCGATTGCGGAGTGTCGCGAATCAGCAGGTAACTAATCAAGGCAACGACAATGGCGACGAGTGCCGGCAGAATAAAGACCCCTTCATAGCCTGTCACAGAGTTCCCCGCGATTCCGGAGAAGGCAGCCACGCCTGCGACGGCGATTGGCGCCATCAGCCCTCCGCCGACATTGTGGGCGACATTCCAGATCGCCGTTTTATTTCCCCTTTCACTGACACTAAACCAGTGAACAAGGACGCGTCCTGATGGCGGCCATCCCATTCCCTGAAACCAGCCATTTAAAAACAGCATGATAAACATAATGGCGATGGATGAGGTAAAGAACGGAACAAACCCCATCAGCAGGCTGATAACGGCGGAAAGAATCAGTCCCGCCGGCAGAAACATTCTCGGATTGCTTCTGTCCGATATGGTGGCCATCACAAATTTGCTGAGCCCGTAGGAAATCGAAAGTGCGGATAAAGCAAAACCGAGCGCCGATTTTGAAAATCCTTCTTCAATCAAATAAGGCATGGCAAGCGAGAAGTTTTTGCGAATCAAATAGTACGCCGCATAGCCAATGAAAATACCGAGAAACACTTGCAGTCTGAGTTTCTTGTATTCAGGATCAATTCTTTCTTCCGGCAATCTTTCAATCGGCGGAGCAGGTTTAAACAGTTTAAGCATGGTCTTTCTCCTTCTTATCGATTACTGGTTGTCATTTAAAACCTCTTGAAGACGGTCGGGGAAATTGGTGAACATTCCCGTCACGCCCCAATCGAGCAGTCTCTTCATGTCCTCTTTTTCATTCACGGTATACGGATGGATCAACAACCCGTGGCTCCGTACTTTTTGAACATACGCTTGATCGATGCGGTCATAGTTCATGCCGAGGCCGACGCTGTATGATTGATATGCCTCCAGTTCAGCATCCGTGATGGAAGCGGGTTTGTCATACCACAACAATTGCACAAGCGGAATGTTGGGGTTTGCTTGATGAATGATTTTTAAGCTTTCCGGACTAAAGGATTGTATGATGACTTTGCTTGAACGAAGATTAGGTCCTGTTAATTTGTACTGATCAAGGATATCCAGCAATTTTTCTTCCATGTGGTCGTAGACTTCGGGCGATTTCGTTTCAATATAATAACGCGCGCTTTTGCCGAACCTTTGGATCACTTCCTCGAGAGTAGGAACTTTGAGCCCGGCATATTCCGGCTTGGCCAGTTCAGGATACTTTTCATTAAACCAGGAGCCGGCATCAAGCTTTTTGATTTCCTCCAGCGTATAGTCTTTGACATACCCGGTTCCATTGGTGGTACGGTCCAATGTTTCATCATGCATCGCAACCAGTTCGCCGTCTTTTGTCATTTGCAGATCGATTTCTATGTAATCGCCTTTCATTTTTTGCCCAAGCTCATAAGCCAAGAGGGTATGTTCAGGCGCGTGCCCGGATGCACCGCGGTGGGCGACATTTAAAATGTGATTCGGGTTAAGCTGCTTGTGGGCCGGTGCGGCTGCTTCAGCATGAATCCCGGCGCCGAAACCCGCTCCAATCAGCGCGGCCGTCATGACAGCATTTCGGAAAAATCGTTTCATGATATCATCTCTCCTTTCAGATTGTTTTGCTGTTTGCACGTGAATTTGCTTTTTTACATGGCCGACTTCCCTCCTCTTCGGACAAAGAAAAAAGATCCACAAAAAAACCTCTCAATCTAAGGTTCTTGTAGTGGATCTCCTGTTTTCTCCGTCACTCTTATTAACTTCTTTCCTATCATATCAGAAATGGAAGCGCTGTCAATTGTTTTCGTGAAAAAAACCTATCTTAGCAGATAGGTTTTTTAACAGTGGTTTAGCGCGCAAACAATTGATCGATAAAGGCAAAATCATCTTCGGAAAGGTTGATTTTCGCCGTTTTTAAGTTGTTGATCAACTGATCGGCCCGTTTCGCACCAGGAATTAAAATATCGATTTCCGGTCTTGCCAAGTACCAAGCCAGCACGACATGAGCGATGCCGACATTGTGTTTTTCAGCAATTGGAGCGAGCTGATTCACTTTTTTGATGTTTTCTTTAAAACGGTCACCTTGGAAATTTTCCATTTCTCTTCGAAGGTCGCCTTCAGGGAATGTTGTATTTTCGGTGTATTTTCCAGCCAATAAACCGGATACGAGCGGGAAGAACGGAACGAACGAAATGTTGTGCTCCTGTGTATACGGGAAGAATGTCGTTTCAGCTTCCCTGTTTAGCAGGTTGTATTCACCCTGCAGAACATCGACCAGTCCGTCCTTGTTCGCTTCTTTCAGCTGTTCGAGTGAGAAATTGGAGACGCCGATCGATCTGATTTTTCCTTCCTGCTTCAGCTCGTGAAGGGCTCCGACGGCTTCGTCTTTCGGTGTTTTTTCATCAGGGAAATGGATATAGAAAAGGTCAATGTAGTCTGTTTGCAGACGTTTTAGGCTTTCGTCCACGGATTTCTTCAAAAATGCCGGAGAGTTGTCAAAGACAAAGTCGTCCCCTTCTTTTCTATGAGCGGCCTTTGTGGCGATGACCACATCTTCGCGGTTAAATTCGCGCAGGACTTCACCGATGAGCTCTTCAGAGCGGCCGATTCCATATATGTAGGCGGTGTCCAGGAAATTCACGCCATTCTTGATCGCTTCCCGCACCAGCTCTTTGCCCGTTTCTTCATTGAGATTCGGGTAAAGGTTGTGGCCTCCTACTGCATTCGTGCCTAAACCAATCGGAAATACTTGAAGATCTGACTTGCCAATTCTTACTTTTTGCACTTTTTTCCCCTCCTGAAAGATAAATGATTGGCCGGCCGTTTTCATCATGCCGGCCAAGCAGCTCACTTTTACTATAAATGCTACGCCAGATGAATTTCAATTTTATGCTCTTTGCAAAATTTGTTATATTCTTCATCGAGCGGTTTTGATGTTACAATGCAATGCAGCCTTTCGAAATGCGCATATGTCAGCAAAGTGGATTTGCCGAATTTGGTGTGATCGGCCAATAAATACACTTCTTTTGCTTTTTCGGAAATCTTTTTTTTGATTTCATATTCAAGCAGGTCGGAATTTGTCAGACCGTGGGTAAGTGTTGCTCCGGTGGCTGACATAAAAGCTTTGTTAATATTGTATTTATCCAAAGTGCTGGGGTCATCCATTCCCACAAACGACTGCGTTTTCCGTTTATAGTTGTTTCCGATGATGATCAAGTTGATGTTTTTCATGGCAGCGGCGGCATTGATGATATCCAGACTGTTCGTTAAAACGGTTACATTTTTATTTGGGTCAAGAGTTTCCAAAATAGATTGTGTCGTTGTTCCGGAATCGATGAAAATCAGGTCATGGTCCTCGATAAAACGGGAAGCATAGTGCGCTATTTTTGTTTTCGCATCTTTGTTTTGGATCGTCCGGTTTTCAAAAGGGACCAACGCCGTTTTTTCAATAGCTGTTACGCCGCCGTATACTTTTTTAATGACTCCTTTTTCGGTCAATTTGTTGATATCGCGTCTGACCGTGTTTTTAGAGACATTGAAGACCTGGCACAGTTCATCTAATGAAACGGTGCCATTAGTCAAAATGTATTCTTCCATCTCCTTTATCCGCATTAATTTCATATCAAAAATCTCCTTCTAGAAACTTTAATTTAGGTATGAAAAAACCAAAAGTTGACCAATAATTGCTTAAGAAATGATAACATTGGTGGTTATACTTTGCAAGATTTACCCTATTCTTTTTTATTATACAATGTTTATATAAATAGTTTTAAGGTTTTCTTCAAATATTATAAAAGAAAAAATTTATTTATTTGTGATTGACTTATGGGTAGGATCAGATTAGAATATAACCAAGAAATGACCAAAACGTGATAATATTAATCAAAACTTTTGGGGCCAGATAAAACGTCATGACGTTGCGGTTCTTTTGACGAAGCTGTATTGGTCAAGTTTTTGTAAGCGTTTAATTTAACTCTTTTTCAAAAAATCGGTTATGTAATGAAGGGATATTCCCGAGTTCATTCATAATGATTGGATCCTGCCCCATCTGTACCAGTGGATGTTTAATATTCAAGGAGGTTATAAGAATGGCAGAAGTCAGAAAGTTAAAAAACTATATCAATGGAGAATGGGTTGAAAGCAAAACCGATAAATATGAAGATGTTGTCAATCCTGCGACAAAAGAAGTGCTGTGTCAAGTGCCGATCTCGACGCGCGAGGATATAGAATATGCAGCGGAGAAAGCGGCTGAAGCGTTTAAAACATGGTCGAAGGTAGCCGTGCCGCGGAGAGCGAGAATTTTATTTAACTTTCAGCAGCTGTTGACTCAGCATAAAGAAGAGCTTGCCCGCCTCATTACAATTGAAAATGGAAAAAACACAAAAGAAGCGCTGGGCGAAGTGGGACGCGGAATCGAAAACGTCGAGTTTGCTGCGGGCGCTCCGTCTTTGATGATGGGCGATTCACTCGCGACGATTGCAACTGATGTCGAAGCTGCGAACTACCGCTACCCGATCGGAGTCGTCGGCGGAATCGCGCCTTTCAATTTCCCGATGATGGTTCCGTGCTGGATGTTCCCAATGGCCATCGCTTTAGGAAACACGTTTATACTGAAACCTTCCGAGCGTACACCGCTTTTGACGGAGAAGCTTGTTGAGCTGTTTGAAGAAGCCGGGCTTCCAAAAGGCGTATTTAATGTGGTATACGGCGCGCATGATGTGGTGAACGGCATTCTCGAACACCCTGAAATTAAAGCGATTTCATTCGTCGGCTCCAAACCGGTCGGAGAATATGTCTATAAAAAAGGAAGCGAAAATCTGAAACGCGTTCAATCGCTGACAGGCGCTAAAAACCACACCATCGTTCTGAACGATGCCAATCTTGAAGATACGGTAACAAATATCATCGGCGCGGCTTTCGGCTCTGCCGGCGAACGCTGCATGGCCTGTGCGGTTGTCACCGTGGAAGAAGGAATTGCCGATCAATTCATGGAGAAATTGCTTGAAAAAGCGGGCGAGGTCAAAATCGGAAACGGCCTTGATGACGGCGTCTTCTTAGGGCCGGTCATCCGCGAAGACAACAAAAAACGCACGCTCGGCTACATCCAAAAAGGAATTGAAGAAGGTGCGAGACTTGTTTGCGACGGGCGTGAAAACGTTACGGATGATGGCTATTTCGTCGGGCCGACAATCTTTGACAATGTCACAACAGATATGACGATTTGGAAAGATGAAATCTTTGCTCCGGTACTGTCCGTGATTCGTGTGAAAAACTTAAAAGAAGCTGTTGAGATCGCCAACCAATCCGAATTTGCAAACGGCGCGTGCCTTTTCACATCTAATTCGAATGCGATTCGCTATTTCCGCGAAAACATCGATGCGGGCATGCTCGGCATCAACCTGGGTGTACCGGCTCCGATGGCCTTCTTCCCATTCTCAGGCTGGAAGTCATCGTTCTTCGGTACATTGCATGCCAACGGAAAAGACAGCGTAGATTTCTACACGCGCAAAAAAGTCGTGACCGCAAGATATCCGGCGCCTGACTTTAACTAAAAGTGAAAACGTCCGAACGGCGTGGCCATCACGCTGTTCGGCCTATGTTTGAAAGATCGATTGAAAAAAGGAGGCTTTTCAATGAGTCATTTGTTGCGCAAACCGCAGGCGAATGAGCTATCAGAAGGCGTAAAACTTGTCCATGAAGTGAAGAAATCAAACTCCGACCTGAACTATGTTGAATTTAAAGTCATTGACCTTGCACCGGGTGCCCGTTATGAGGAGGCTTTAAGTAAACAGGAATGCTGCATCGTGGCTGTGACCGGGAAGATTACCGTCTCCGATCATGAACAGACGTTTGAAAATATCGGCACACGAGAAAGCGTTTTCGAGAAAAAACCGACCGACAGTGTTTATGTGTCAAATGACCGTTCTTTTGTGATCACCGCGCCTGCACAGGCAAGGGTTGCCCTTTGCTATTCTCCATCTGAAAAACAGCTGCCGACGAAGCTGATCAAAGCGGAAGACAACGGTGTTGAACATCGCGGGAAATTCAGCAACAAACGAACCGTCCATAACATTCTTCCGGACTCAGATCCTTCAGCGAACAGCCTTTTAGTCGTCGAAGTTTATACAGAAAGCGGAAACTGGTCCAGCTATCCGCCGCATAAACATGACCAAGACAATTTGCCTGAAGAATCCTTTTTAGAAGAAACGTACTATCATGAACTTGACCCTGCCCAAGGCTTTGTATTTCAGCGCGTCTACACAGACGACCGTTCAATTGACGAAACGATGACCGTCGAGAACGAAAACGTTGTGATCGTGCCGGCTGGATATCATCCGGTAGGC
Organism: Bacillus sp. z60-11; assembly: GCF_046464135.1. Taxonomy (NCBI): domain Bacteria; kingdom Bacillati; phylum Bacillota; class Bacilli; order Caryophanales; family Bacillaceae; genus Bacillus; species Bacillus sp. z60-11. The sequence goes on from NZ_JBIYSN010000003.1 coordinate 135,157, forward strand.
GTGCCTGACGGATACACGTCCTATTATTTAAATGTGATGGCAGGTCCGACGCGGAAGTGGAAGTTTCATAATGATCCTGACCATGAGTGGATCCTGGAACGCTAACAATTAGGTGAGGAGTGGCTGTTTAAGATGAAGTATACATTTAATGAAGAAAAAGAATTTGACATTGTGGCAATCGGCCGCGCATGCATTGATTTGAACGCGGTTGAATACAACCGGCCGATGGAGCAGACAATGACATTCTCAAAATATGTCGGCGGCTCGCCGGCCAATATCGCTATCGGCAGTTCAAAATTGGGTTTGAAAGCCGGTTTCATCGGCAAAATTCCTGATGACCAGCATGGAAGATTCATAGAAAGCTATATGAGAAATACGGGTGTCGACACATCGCAAATGGCGGTTGACAAAGAGGGGCATAAAGCAGGGCTTGCCTTTACGGAAATTTTAAGCCCTGAAGAATGCAGCATTTTAATGTACAGAGACGATGTTGCAGACCTATACCTTGAGCCTTCTGAAGTCGATGAAAATTACATTGCCAAAGCCAAAATGCTTTTAGTCTCAGGTACGGCGCTGGCTAAAAGCCCGTCCCGTGAAGCGGTGTTGAAGGCCGTACAGCTGGCAAAGAAGCATCAGGTGAAAGTGGTCTTTGAACTCGATTACCGTCCATATACGTGGACGTCTGCAGATGAAACAGCTGTTTACTACAGTCTCGTTGCCGAGCAATCCGACATTGTCATCGGGACCCGTGATGAATTTGATGTGATGGAAAACCGCACAGGCGGTATCAACAAGGAATCGGTTCAGCATTTGTTTGCGCATTCCGCAGATCTCGTCGTTATCAAACACGGTGTCGAAGGTTCATACGCATACAGCAAATCCGGGGACGTCTTCCGGGCTAAAGCATATAAGACGAAAGTGTTGAAAACATTTGGAGCAGGCGATTCATACGCTTCGGCCTTTTTATACGGGCTTGTCACAGGCAAACACATTGAAACGGCGTTGAAATATGGAAGCGCTTCAGCATCGATTGTTGTCTCCAAGCATAGCTCATCTGAAGCCATGCCTACTGTCGCTGAGATTGAAGAACTGATTGCGGCGCAGTCTTGAATGAAAACGAATAAAGGTGGGATCGTTTGTGGGCAAGAAAATACGGTTAACAACAGCACAAGCGTTAATCAAATTCTTAAATCAGCAATACATCCATGTTGACGGGGAAGAAACTCCATTTGTCGAGGGGATCTTCACAATTTTCGGGCACGGAAACGTCGTTGGAATCGGCCAGGCGCTTGAACAGGATGCCGGCCACTTAAAGGTGTTTCAAGGCAAGAATGAGCAAGGAATGGCGCATGCAGCAATGGCTTACAGCAAGCAGATGCTGAGAAGGAAGATCTATGCCGTCTCGACATCGGTCGGACCGGGAGCGGCCAATCTTGTGGCCGCTGCAGGTACAGCGCTTGCGAACAACATTCCCGTCCTCCTGATTCCGGCTGATACATTTGCGACAAGACAGCCTGATCCTGTTCTTCAGCAAGTGGAGCAAGAATACAGCGCGGCAATTACGACGAACGATGCATTGAAGCCGGTTTCGAGGTATTGGGACCGCATCACACGTCCTGAACAGTTAATGAGCAGTCTGATCCGCGCCTTTGAAGTGATGACAGATCCTGCAAAAGCGGGTCCGGCAACGATTTGCATTTCCCAAGACGTTGAAGGTGAAGCCTTTGATTTTGATGAAAGCTTCTTTGTGAAGCGCGTTCACTACATCGACCGCAAGCACCCGAGCGAGCGTGAACTTGAAGGTGCGGCTAAGCTGATCAAGTCAAGCAAAAAACCGCTCATCTTAGTCGGCGGCGGTGCGAAGTATTCCGGTGCGCGCGACGAATTAATCGCGATGTCTGAAGCTTACAACATTCCGCTGGTGGAAACCCAGGCCGGGAAATCAACGGTTGAAGCCGATTTTGCCAACAATTTGGGCGGTATGGGCATCACCGGTACGCTGGCAGCAAACAAAGCCGCCCGCGAGGCTGATTTGATCATCGGAATCGGCACGAGATACACCGATTTTGCAACATCCTCCAAAACGGCTTTTGACTTTGACAACGCAAAGTTTTTAAACATCAATGTCAGCAGAATGCAGGCGTATAAGCTGGATGCTTTCCAGGTTGTCGCGGATGCGAAAGTGACGCTCGGCAAGCTGCACGGCTTATTGGAAGGCTATAAGAGTGAGTTCGGTTCAACCATCAAGGAGCTGAAAGACGAATGGCTTGCTGAACGCGACCGCTTGAGCAAAGTCACATTTAAGCGCGAAAACTTCACGCCTGAAATTAAAGATCATTTTTCTCAGGAAGTGCTTAACGAATATGCGGATGCATTGAAAACGGAACTGCCGCAAACAACGGCATTGCTGGCCATCAATGAAACAGTTGATCCAGACAGCGTCGTCATTTGTTCAGCAGGCTCTCTTCCGGGCGACCTGCAGCGGCTCTGGCATTCCAACGTACCGAATACGTACCACTTGGAATACGGTTATTCCTGCATGGGATATGAAGTATCGGGAACGCTCGGCCTGAAATTGGCTCATCCGGACAGAGAGGTCTATTCACTGGTTGGGGACGGAAGCTTCCTGATGCTTCACTCCGAGCTGATTACAGCTATCCAGTACAACAAAAAGATCAATGTGCTGCTCTTTGACAACTCGGGCTTCGGCTGCATCAACAATCTGCAAATGGACCATGGAAGCGGCAGCTACTATTGTGAATTCAGAACGGATGATAACCAAATCCTCAACGTCGACTACGCAAAAGTTGCCGAAGGATACGGAGCCAAAACTTATAAGGCCAACACGATTGAAGAATTGAAAGCCGCGCTTGAAGATGCGAAGAAACAGGATGTTTCAACATTGATCGAAATGAAAGTGCTGCCGAAGACGATGACGGACGGCTATGACAGCTGGTGGCACGTTGGTGTTGCAGAGGTTTCAGAACAGGAAAGCGTTCAAAAAGCTTATGATGCAAAAGAAAAAATGCTGGAATCTGCAAAGCAGTATTAAAGGAGGCACCAGGATGGGCAAGGCGGAAATTCTATGGGGCATCGCCCCCATAGGATGGCGAAATGACGACATTCCGGAAATCGGAGCTGGCAACACGCTTCAACATTTGCTGAGCGATATCGTTGTTGCCGGCTTTCAAGGCACAGAGGTTGGAGGTTTTTTCCCGGAACCGGCGATTTTAAATAAAGAGCTTAAGTTAAGAAACTTAAAGATTGCAGGAAAGTGGTTCAGCAGCTTTATTCTCCGGGACGGCATCGAAGAAACCGCCAAAGAATTCAAGGCTCACTGTCAGTACCTGCAAGAGGTCGATGCGGATGTTGCGGTCGTGTCTGAACAAACGTACAGTGTGCAGGGCCTTGATAAAAATGTATTTACAGAAAAGCCGCACTTTACAGATGAGGAATGGCGAAAGCTTTGCGAAGGATTGAATCAGCTTGGCAAAATCGCAGACCAGTATGATCTGCAGCTGGTCTATCATCACCATCTGGGAACAGGGGTGCAGACGGAAGAAGAAGTCGACCGGCTTATGGCCGGGACTGATCCGGCATGTGTGCATCTCCTTTATGATACAGGGCACGCCTACATCTCTGATGGCAACTATATGAACATTCTGAAGAAGCATATCGGCCGAATTAAACATGTTCATTTTAAAGATGCGCGTCTTGATATCATGGAAAAGTGCAAAGCCGAAGGAAAATCGTTCAGGCAGGCGTTTTTACAAGGCATGTTCACGGTTCCCGGCGACGGCTGCATCGACTTTACGGAAGTGTATCAAACACTTTTACAGCATGACTATTCCGGCTGGATTGTTGTGGAAGCCGAACAGGATCCCGAAGTGGCAAACCCTCTAGAATACGCGCTGATCGCCAGAACATATATCGACCGTCACTTGTTGAATCCCGCAGCAACCAATTAAGGGGGGTTTACATTGAACAATGGAAATGCAGCAGTCTCACCATTCAATAAACGAACCATAGCAGCAGCATTGGCAAATTACATCGACGCGGGTTCCATTGTAGCAGGGGCAGCTGGTTTATCTTTATGGGTCAGTTATTTAAAGCTTTCGGATACACAGATCGGACTGCTCGGCGCCTTTAGCGCAAACGCCATCTCAGCCGCAATCGGCGCGCTGCTCGGAGGCTTTTTGGCCGACAAAATTGGCCGAAAGGCTGTCTATACGAACAGTATGCTGGTTTATGCACTGGGGATTTGTTTAGTATTGTTCGGCACCAGCTTTCCCTTTTTGTTAAGCGGTTACATTATTATCGGTTTATCGGTAGGAGCTGATATTACGGCTTCCTGGACGATCATCGCAGAGAACGCACCTAAGAAAAACAGGGCGCGTCATTGCGGAGTTGCACAGGTCGCATGGGCTGCGGGGGCGGTTGTGGTCCTGCTGCTGTCGGTCCTCCTTGGTGATTTAGGCTTATTGGGCAATAAAATCGTGTTTGGGCATTTGCTCGTTATCGCATTGATCACCTATGTTCTGCGGAAAAGGCTGCCGGAATCCGATGCCTGGCAGGATCAATCCGAAACGGCTCAAGCCGTTAGGAAGCCGAAGACGTCTTATCTCGATTTGCTTCAGCCTAAGTATTTGAAAAGCATTTTATTCTTAATGGGCGTGTACTTGGTTTGGAATCTGGCTGCAGGTGTCATGGGGTTTTTTATGCCTTACATTTATCAGCAGGTCGGCGGTGTATCAGCGACCATGGCAAACGTTTTGCAGATGGGGCTGTTTATTTTCACCGGGCTTGGCGTCGCTTTTATCTTCATGCCGTTTGCAGACAAATACAGGAAGACAGTGTTTGGGATCTCCGCGTTTGCGGCGGTGATCGGCTGGTCATTGTTTCTGCTTCCGGCAGAGGGCATGCCGATTCTCATCCTCTTTATCGTGATGATCGGCATAAACAACGGGGCAGGGCAACAGGCCAATTATCAACTATGGGCGAGTGAAATTTTCCCGACGGAATATCGTGCATCTGCACAAGGGTTGATGTTCTTCCTCGTTCGTATCTCAATCGGGGCTTGGAGCCTTTTCGTTCCAATGATCATCTCGAATTTTGGAATTGCATTCATGGCGGCCATACTCCTTGGATGTGTAACGGCCAGCATGCTGATCGGGCTCTTTTTTGCACCGAATACATCCGGTAAGTCGCTTGAACAAATTCAGGAAGAGTTGTATGGAACTCCTCCGGCTCAAGCGGGGCAAGTGCAAACAAGAAAAATTATGTAACTACATTTGAAGGAGTGGCTATCAATGAATTTACGCATAGGTGTTATTGGTACAGGAGCAATCGGAAAAGAACATATCAACCGCATCACAAATAAATTAGCCGGCGGCGAAATTGTCGCGGTTACCGATGTGAACCAGGAAGCAGCTCAGCAAGTCGTAACGGACTTCAGCTTGAATGCCAAAGTCTATCCGGACGACGACAGCCTGATCGCAGCGGAAAATGTCGACGCGGTGTTGGTCACAAGCTGGGGACCGGCTCATGAATCAAGTGTTTTGAAAGCGATTAAAGCAAACAAATTCGTATTTTGTGAAAAGCCTCTGGCGACGACTGCGGAAGGATGCATGCGGATCGTCAATGAAGAAATCAAAGCGGGCAAACGTCTCGTGCAAGTCGGCTTTATGCGCCGTTATGACAGCGGTTACGTACAGCTGAAAGAAGCGATCGACAACCGCGTCATCGGCGAGCCGCTCATGATCCACTGTGCGCACCGCAACCCGGCTGTCGGCGACAACTACACAACAGATATGGCTGTTGTCGATACCCTTGTCCATGAAATAGACGCCCTGCACTGGCTGATCAATGATGACTACGAATCTGTTCAGGTCATTTATCCGAAAAAATCGAAAAACGCGCTTCCTCATTTGCGTGATCCGCAAATCGTCATCATCGAAACGAAAGGCGGAGTCGTGATCAATGCGGAAATCTATGTCAATTGCAAATACGGATATGACATTCAGTGTGAAATCGTTGGTGAAGACGGCATCGTGAAGCTTCCTGAACCGTCCAGCATTTCTTTGAGAAAAGACGGAAAATTCTCTACAGATATCCTGATGGATTGGCAGCGCCGCTTCGTGGACGCCTACGATGTAGAAATCCAAGATTTCATTGACTCAATCCAACAGAAAGGCGAGGTCAGCGGGCCGACTGCATGGGACGGCTATATCGCCGCCGTAACGACGGACGCCTGTGTGAAAGCTCAGGAATCCGGACAGAAAGAACCTGTGGCGCTTCAGGAGAAACCGGAATTCTATCAAACGTTCACAACTGTTAAAAAATAAAAACTTTCCGAGGAGTGAAAAGTGTGAAATTAGCATTGGATCCATCGATGTATCGTGATGATTTAACTTTGGAGGAAACGGTCTATAAAACGGCGGAGCTTGGCTACGAATATATCGAACTATCGCCGCGCGAAGATTTTTGTCCATTCTATAAATATCCGAAAGTCGATTCAGCAAAAATCAAACAATTAAAGCGGCTTTTAAGAGATACCGGTGTTAAGCTTTCATCGCTCCTTCCGCTTTACCACTGGGCAGGTCCTGATGAAGATCGCCGTCAGGCAGCTGTGCGCAACTGGAAAAGGGCGATCGAAATTGCGGTCGAGCTTGAAGTCGATTTGATGAACAGCGAATTCAGCGGTTCAAAATACGATCCTTTAACAAGTGAAGAAAAATTTATCAAATCCATGGATGAGCTTCTGCCAGTCTTTGAAAAAGAAGGCATTAAACTCAATCTTCAAGCCCATCCATACGATTTTATCGAAACGCACAAAGGTGCGATGGATATGATCCGCGCGCTTGACAAGGATTGGATCAATCTTGTCTACTCGACTGCGCATACATTCTTCTATGATGACGGCAAAGGCGACATCGAGACAATGTTTGACGAAGCCGGCGACCGCCTCACACATGTTTTATTTGCAGATACCTATAATCATAAAGCGGCTCATGGCCTTCGCTACATTGTCAATCCGCCTGACGCGAAAGTAACGGTTCACCAGCATTTAGATATTGGTCAAGGCGAGGTCGATTTTGATACGATCTTCAGAAAGCTGAGAGAGATGAAGTTCGACGGAATTGCGACGAACGCCGTTTTTGCTTGGGTCGACGAAAGAGCGGATGAATCAAGCAGATTCATGCTTGAAAAATTGAAACAGGAACTATTAGGATAAGCCCCTGAGTTCGGCGCCAGGCCGAACTCTCTCTTCACAAGAATATCAGATAAGGAGAATCTAATATGAAGCTATGCTTTAATGAAGCAACGACGTTGGAAAATTCAAACCTTGCAAAGGATCTCGAATACTGTGAGAAGCATGGATACGATTATATCGAAATCCGGACGATGGATAAGCTGCCTGAGTATTTAAAAGACCATTCTCTATCAGAATTGGCCGAGTATTTTCAAACACTTCATATTAAACCGCTTGCATTAAATGCCTTAGTTTTCTTCAATAACCGTGATGAAGAGGGGTACAAGAGCATCATCACCGAATTCAAAGGCATGATGGAAACGTGCAAGGCGCTTGGCGTGAAATACGTAGTCGCCGTTCCGCTCGTTACAGAAGAGAAAATATTGAAAGAAGACATCAAAAAAAGCTCTGTCAGCGTCTTGACTGAGCTGTCCGATATCGCCGAGCCATACGGCGTGAAGATTGCTGTTGAATTTGTCGGGCATCCGGAATGTACCGTCAATACGTTCTCACAGGCTTACGATATCGTAAACACGGTCAACCGCGATAATGTCGGGCTTGTGTTTGACAGCTTCCACTTCCATGCTATGGGCTCAAATCTTGAAGACTTGAAGCAGGCGGATGGAAAGAAAATTTTTATTTATCACATTGATGATACGGAAGATTTCCCGATCGGCATTTTAAGAGATGAAGACCGTGTATGGCCGGGACAGGGAGCGATTGACTTGGATGCTCACCTATCCACTTTAAAGGAAATCGGTTTTTCAGACGTTGTGTCTGTTGAATTGTTCAGACCTGAATATTATAAGCTCAGTGCGGAAGAAACGATTAAAAAGGCAAAAGAAACAACGGTTGACGTTGTGTCAAAATACTTCAAGATGTAACACGAGATAGGAGGGGTGAACGTGGCTTTCGTTTCCATGAAGAATCTTCTTCGAGAAGCAAAGAAACAGCATTATGCAATCGGCCAGTTTAATATAAACGGCCTTCAATGGACAAAGGCGATTTTACAAGCGGCGGAAGAAGAGCGGTCACCTGTCATTGCGGCTGCCTCTGACCGGCTCATTGATTATTTGGGCGGATTTAAAACGGTTGCCGCCATGGTGGATGCACTGGTCAAAGAAATGTCAATCACCGTTCCGGTTGTCTTGCACCTCGACCACGGAAGAAGCCCTGAGCGCTGTAAAAAAGCGATTGACGCAGGCTTTAGTTCAGTGATGATTGACGGCTCCCACTCCCCGATTGACGACAATATCGCCATGACAAAAGAGGTCGTAGCTTATGCGCGGGCACACAATGTGTCTGTTGAAGCAGAGGTGGGCACAGTAGGCGGTATGGAAGACGGGCTCGTCGGCGGCGTGAAATACGCCGATATCGAGGAATGTGAACGCCTTGTCAAAGAAGCCGATATTGATGCGCTGGCTGCAGCTCTCGGCTCTGTCCATGGTAAATATCAAGGTGAGCCTAATTTAGGATTTAAAGAAATGGAAGAAATTTCACGGGTGACAGATATTCCGCTTGTTCTTCATGGGGCTTCGGGAATCCCGACTGACCAAATCGAAAGGGCGATCCGGCTCGGTCATGCAAAAATCAACATTAATACCGAATGCATGGTGGCCTGGACTGAGAAAACCCGCAGCATGTTTAAAGAAAATCCGGATCTGTATGAACCGCACGCCTATATGACGCCTGGGATCGAAGCCGTCAAGGAAACGGTCAAGCTGAAAATGAGAGAGTTTGGGTCCTCCGGAAAAGCCGCATACACCCAAGAAATCAAAGTCTGATTGAGATATAAAAACCTGCCGGCACTCACTTTCGATAGTGAGTGTTTTTTTATTGTAAAGGAATACTAAAAGTTCCAAATTTATATTGACTGTAATTGATATAATAGTTATAATTTCCTTCATAATCCATTTGGGTCAGAAAAGAGTATATTTTCTGACGAATCTGCACAGCAAGACGATAACAAAATAAGGTGAAGTGAATATGCTAGCAAACGTTTTGAAGTTTCGGGTTCACATTTTATTTGGCGTTTTATGTTTAATCGGCGGAACGACCTGGGCTTTTCAAAAGGTCGGGCTGAGCGACAGCCTTCCGTTTTGGTCCGCAGGCATGAGATTTATGATCGCAAGCGTCATCATTGCCATCGTTCTTTTCATGCGCCGACAATTTGTGTTTTCAAAAGAATTGCTTGTGCTCTCGGTTTTCAACGGCATCATGTATTTTTCCATCCCTTTTGGTTCGGTTTACTGGGCTTCTCTTTATTTGCCAAGCGGTTTGGTTTCCATCTTGGCAGCCAGCATCTCCGTTTTTGCCCTGATCATCAATCGTTTAGTCAAAGGAACGCCGGCAACCAAATTGCAAAAATGGGGGATATGCCTCGCTTTGCTAGGCATCACGGTTGTTTTTGGCAATCAGCTGTTGATTCAAGTCGATTTGATTGAAATCATTGCCATGGTCGTGATTTTGTGTGCGATGTTCGGCTCGGCTTTTATTCAAATTAAAGTGCAGCAGAAAATCCAGTCACTGCCGATTTTGAGTTTTAACTCTCTGTCGATGTTAAGCGGCGGAGTCATTTTACTCCTTAGCAGTTTAGTGCTGGAAAGCGGCACAAGGACGTTTTCCGGTGTCAGCCTGATTGCCTTGTTGTATTTGGCGGTTGTCGGTTCGATATTGGGATTTTGGATCAATATTTATTTACTGAAAAAGTGGCACATTTCAAAAGCGACTTCCCACCTGTTTATTTCCCCTGTCATCGCTCTCTATATCGGATTTTTATTTTTGGATGAAAAATTGAATGCCAATATTTATTTAGGGACATTGCTTGTTATATTCGGCGTGATGTTCATTAATCTAAAAAAAGAAGAGAGGATCGCGAAAATTGACGAAACGAAACAAACACTTGGCCATCATCTGTCAAAATAAGCACTTGCCTTTTATTTTTGAAGAAGCGGAAAGCTTAGGTGTCAAGATTACGTTTTTTTACAATGCCGCCGAAGACCATCCGGGAGCTCTTCCGGCTGTTGATCGCTGCATCGCCATTCCGCTGTTTGAAGACGAGCCGGCGGCCATGAGAATCGTTCGGCAGACATATATCGAATCTCCGTTTGACGGTGTGATGACATTGTTTGAGCCGGCATTGCCTTTCACGGCGAAAGCCGCGGCGGCCTTGAATCTGCCGGGCCTCCCATTAGAAGCGGTTGAAAACTGCCGCAACAAAAACCGAACGCGCAGCATCCTGAAGGAGAACGGGCTGAATACGCCGCTCTTCTATGAAGTGGATCAGCTTGACGACCTGGAAGGTGAAAAGCTCTCATACCCTTTAGTCGTCAAACCGATCAACGGCTTTTCCAGCCAGGGCGTCGTCCGGGTCGATGACTGGGAACAGCTCAATGCAGCTGTTCAGAAGGTCGAAGCGATTAACCGGGGGGATCTCAGCAAATTTGTTCGGGAACACAGCGGCATCGTCGTGGAGCAATTTATCGACGGCCCCGAATTCGTTGTGGAAACATTGTCGATTCAAGGAAAGGTGCATGTTTTGTCGATCGGCTATAAAGGGGACGGCAAAGGCCCGTTTTTTGAAGAAGGCGTCTATATCGCCCCGGCCAGACTGGATGAAGAGCAGCGGCTATCGATTATCAAGGAAGTCACGGGCGCCGTATTGGCGCTTGGCATTCACCAAGGTCCGGCCCATACGGAGTTGAGACTGAACGAGGACGGCAAGCCTTATGTCATTGAGGTGGGCGCAAGAATCGGCGGCTCTGGCGTTTCCCATTTTATTGTCAAGGAAAGCACAGGAATCAACTTTATGCAGTTGGTCATACAAAATGCTTTTCAACCGTTAGAACAATTAAAGAACGACATTCACCCGAAAAGGACAGCGGGCAATTACATCATTCCTGTTCAAGGATCGGGCGCTTTTGAGAAAATTGACGGACTTGAAGAGGTGAAAGAAAAACCGGAAGTCAAACGGGTCTTTCAATTTTTCGAATCCGGCGCCGAGGTTCTCCCATATCCGCATTTCTCCGGTTATCCGGGGTTTATTTTAACAAGCCATGACACCTACGGGGACTGTGAGGCATTTTATCGGGAGCTGGATGATGAACTGACCATCATATATCAACCTAATCCAACAGGTACAATAGGAGGCTAAGATGATTCCGAATCAAGTGCAGGAAGAGCAGGCAGTCATGATCGTCCACACACTGGGACCGCAGGGCACGAATTGCGAAAAAGCCGGTCTGCTGTGGCTGAAGAACCAGGGGCTCCGCGGAGAAGTCAGACTGTATGAAACGCTGGAAGAGGCTTTGCTTCAAGTGAAAATGACGGAAAATTCAGTCCTTTTGGGCTGTGCCGTTTATCCGTATTTGCATAACATCGTATTCGAGAATCTAGTGGATTTAAAAATTATCGACAGCTTTGTCATGCCTACATACAACATGGTTTTTGCCGCAAAACAGGGCGCGGAAAAATCGAAGATTCAAACAGTCGCTTCCCATCCTGCGCCGGCTCATCTTGCAAAGCTCTTCAGCGACGATGTCCAATTGGTCACCAGCAACGCCAAAGCTGCGCTGGCCTGTGCCTCAAATGAGGCTGACGGCTGTATCACGACGATAAAAGCAGCTGATGAACACAACTTGCAAGTCATGAAAGATTTCGGCGAAGTGCCGATGTGTTTTACCATACACGGACTTAAAGGAGGAAGCCAATGCTGACTTTGACGCGCGACATTGTAAACCTGGTGAACGAACAAATCGTACCGCAGATTCATGAATTGCAAACATACCAAAATGATAAAGGACAGGTTGTGGAACAGCAAAATAGAGCGGAAGAGCTGCTTTTGCACTTGATGAAGGATGTGAGGGTGATATATGAGGCGGTTCATTTACAAGAAGCCGCGGCCGCTTTTGAACAGGATGTTTTGGACTGGCTCAGCCGCGGATTGGCAGAGACGCCGTATTTTGACCGGTTATTGACGGCTTACCGTGCGCCGGAAAACGGGGATGTCACCTTTTTTGCCGCTCCGATCGTGACACCGAACGGCCCGCATGCCAAAGGCTGTTTTTTTGAAGCCTTTTTAGCTGTTCGAGAAGAGCCGTCTATGATGAAGCCGATCGAAGCAGAGATGCCGCACCCGGAAAACGGCTGCCAATCGCTGAAGCTGCTCGCCGGAACAAAAGGGTTTACAGAAGAGAAGTGCATCGTCTTTTTTCCGGAAAATGTGAAAACGAAAGAAAAAGTCACAACCCAGACATTTGCGATTTTCTACTTTAATAAGTTTTATCAAATCTATCATGAGGACACGCTGAAGAGAGCGCAGGCGATTTTTGAAAACGTTCCTTTTAAGTCTCGCCATCTGCACCCGGATCGGACATATGAGGCGAGGGTCCTTTGGGGTTATTTGCACGACTATTACCACCATTGCGGGAAAAAGCCGTTCCATGAGCACATTCAAGCGAAAATGAATTTTTTTGCGGGCATTCTCGAGGAAGTAAAAGTCGATTGCCAGTCGATCCTGGCTCTTGCGGAAAGACAGTACGACTATTGGGAAGAAATTATCGAGTTCGTGCTGTTTGAGCGGCTTTTACGGTATCCGAGCCAGCACAATGCCACACAAAACTTTGATTCAGGAACCGGGTTTTTCCTGTTTAGCTGGATCATTGAAAACGGCCGTTCCCTGCAAAGGGGAAGCGAGAAGCCTGTAGCGCTTGATCTTGCATTGTGCATGGAAGATTTGAAAAAGCTTGTTGCCGAAATCGAAAAACTGGAAGAGATAGAAGACGATTTGGCTTATAAAAAAGCGGCTGAGCATTATGTGAGGCGGTATTTGCCGCCCGGAAGCGAAGGTGAGCGCTTCAGCGTACCTGTTCAATATTTTATTCATGATCTCAACAACGGTATTGAAACATCCTATTTGCGATTTCAACACGATGAGGAGCTGAAACATTGAATCCGAAGCTAAGCAGCATTGGAGAGAAAATGAGTGAGAAGACAGGGGTTAGAGCGGTGATGGGGGACATTCAGGAAGTGCTGGCCGGGGGAAAGCGGCAATACATCAATTTAAGCGCGGGCAATCCTTTGATTCTTCCGGAAGCGGCTGCCATGTGGAAATCCGCTTTAGCAGGCTTATTAGAGGACGAGCGTTTTCCTTCAATCATCAGCCAATACGGGTCAAGCTACGGAACGGACGAACTGATTGAAAGTGTAGTCCGTTTCTTTTCCGAGAGGTATCATTTTGACATTCAAAAAGAAAATGTGCTGATTACGGCGGGAAGCCAGCAGTTATTTTTTCTGGCCGTCAATTCGTTTTGCGGAACCGGAAGCGATTCCGCCAAGAAGAAGGTCTTGATTCCCATGCTTCCGGACTATTCGGGATACAGCGGTGTCGCGCTTGAGAAAGACATCGTCCAAGGGATTCCTCCGATCGTTTCAATATTAGATGAACACACCTTCCGATACGAACTTGACCGGGAGCGATTTTTGCAAAGGATGGAGGCTGATCCGCACATCGGCGCTGTCATCCTCTCGCGCCCAAACAACCCTTGCGGAAATATTCTGTCTGCCGAGAATGTATTATTGATCTCAGACGCCTGCCGCAAAGCCAATGTGCCGCTGCTCATTGATTCCGCCTATGCTCCGCCGTTTCCGGCGATCAACTTCATCGACATGGAGCCTGTTTTCAATGACCAAATCATCCATTGCATGAGCCTTTCAAAAGCCGGGCTGCCCGGTGAAAGAATTGGCATCGCCATCGGCCCGTCCCGCTATATACAGGCAATGGAGGCGTTTCAGTCAAATGCGGCGATCCATTCTTCAAGGCTGGGGCAGTATATGGCGGCATCTGTTTTAAATAGCGGGCGTCTCGTTTCCATATCGGAAACGTGTGTGAGGCCATACTATAAGAGAAAATTTTCACTGTTGAACAGACTCCTTCACGAAAATATGGCGGATGGAATCAAGTGGTATATCCATAAAGGAGAGGGGTCGCTTTTTGGGTGGCTTTGGCTTGAAGGTTTCCCGGCGGCCGATCAAGAGCTGTATGAACATTTGAAAGCGAACGGTGTCATCATCGTTCCCGGCTCATCCTTCTTTCACCATGACATACGGCATATGCCTCATACGCACCAATGTATTCGGATCAGCCTTACGGCAGCGGATGAAGATCTAACAAGGGGAGTCGCTGTTTTGGCCAGCGTTGTGAAAGAAATGTGTCAGCAGAAAGTTGACTAAAAAAAGACAGGGGCTTAAATAACCCCTGTCTTATTCTTCAGCTCTTTCGGCGTCCGTTTTTCTCTTTCTGCGCCTTACCGTTATTAAAATCAGAATGACAGCTGCTGCGATGATTAAGACGAGAATTCCGAGATACAGCGTATTCTGCTGGCTGCTTTTCTTCGTCTTACTTGTTTCTGTTCCGCTCGTTTTGGATGCGAGCTGCTGGTGATTGGTGAACAGCTGCTGGCTGTCCGTTTCATTGATCACGGTCGCTGTGTTGTCATTGTTCTCCAAAAAGCTGATCATTTCTTTTGTGACTGCAGTGCCTTTTCCATGAAGCGGAGTGAAAACCGCCATCGAGTAATTTTCATCCCACAGCGATGTCTGGGTAAAAGCGACTCGTTTGCTTGTTTCATTCAGCATTTGAAAAGAAGATACATCCAGCGAGCTTTTCGTCATCGGTACTTCCAGTTCCGATGCTTTCTCCTGCAGAAGTGCAAACTGACCTATGCCTCCGATAAAAATGATGTTCCGGCCTTTTGCGTCTTTTGCATTCACTTCAGATGATTTTCTTACTGTGAATGACTGACCTGCTTCACCGCCGAGGGAATTCGTCACAAGCGACAGTTCTTGAAGCTTCGCCTGATCTGCGCTGTCGGGAAGGATGATCAGTGTTGCTTTGTCCTGGTTTCCCGCGTATGGAAGCGGCCAATCTTGAAAATCGGCAGCGGCTGACGCGCTTCTGACAGGATAAGACAGTGTGCTGCTTTTATCAATAAAAATCCATTTGTCTTCGTCCGTCGCATAGCATGGATTGTTTTCCTTCAAGCCTGATGCGGTAAATTGAATATCGATGTAGCGGTTTTTTTGCAAAAGCTTCGGATCGACTTTTAGTGTGACATGATAAAAGCCGTTTTTGTCTTCTTTTTCTAAAGCATCAACCGTGACGGAATGAGGCTGTCCATTGATCATGATCTTCAGCTCTGCCTTTTTGGCAGACATATCGCTTTGATCGGCGGATTTTTCAATCGTTTTTGATTTTTTCAATACAAGCGACAGCTTTGCAGATTGAGTCTTGTCCAAAATCGCCGGAGCAGGATAATAATAATGCTCTGAAGAGGTTTGATCAGAGCCGATCGTCAAATCCCCCGCCCCGAAATCCTCAAGTGACAGCTTATGGCGATCGCGATTTTGCCGCTGTTGAAGCTTGTCGATGGCCAGTGTTTCACCGCTCAGCTGGCCGGTGTACGTTTTATCGGTGATCACGCTGATTTTCTCTGACAGGATGTCATCCGATTTGGCGGTGACAAACAGTACAGGCTGCTCTCTGTCCTTTGCTTTAAGGACCCGTTCCGCAAGCAATAGCTGATCTTCTTGCGCTTCAAGGTTATCCTGTTTCAAAAGCTTTTTCACCTTGCCGTTCCAATGGTGCTGAACCCCGATCAAAATCGTCGGCTTGTCGATCTGCTTTACGTCGGATTCGTTCAAGTATGAAACGGTTATGCTGTTATCAACCGTCTTAAGATAGCTTTCCGTTTTGACCGCTGCTTCGATTTCCGCAGAACTCGGGTTATCCGGAATAACGATTGCGGTTTCTTCCGAGGTGTTTCCTGCTTGTGCGAAAGGATAAGGGTAATGTTCAAGTGCGGCCCCTTTTGCCAAGCTTTTGCTTCCCAATGTCAGACGGCTGTCCGGATAAATTTTGATCCAGTTGCCGGATGAGTCCTGTCTGACGCAGACGCCTTCTTTCACCACGCCGTAAAACTTCAAAGACAAGCTGTGGAAGCCTTGAGATGACTGGCTTTTGTTCAGCGAAAGCTTCAATTTCTTCCGTTTGGCATCCCCTTCAAGCTTTACCGTTTTAACCGGTTCACCATCAATCTCAACCGTCAGAGAGGAGGGGGCAATTAAAAGGTCTGACGCCTCATATTCAAGCACAAGCTGCTGAAGGGAAGAAGCGCCTGCAGGGATTTGATATGTCAGCTCTGATGAGTCTTTTGCGCCGTACATTGTGATGAGATCGTTCGTGAGCATTTGCTCTTTGGATTGTTTGCCGCTGTTTTCCCCCAGAATCGAGCCGTCTACTTCGATGTCCTTAGCCAAGGCCGCTTGTCCGGTCATCGCCGCCAGCATGAAACTTAAGAGACATATAAATGCATGTTTCAAAAAAGTCACCCGCTTTTCTTTTGATTATATCGCTCTGTTTTGTACCATTTCACTTCTTGCTTGAACAGACGGTGCTTGATTTCTACGAATAAAGAATAAATCACAAGGACGATCCACGCCTGCGAGTATGTAAAGTACATCAGAAAAACGATGAAAACGTTTTGCTTGTTCATTTCTGTTTTTTCAATGCTCAGTGTAATCATGACTTCTGTCATGAAGAGGAAGAAAGCCAAAATCCACAGGATCATTGACAAAAAACCAACCGAGAGATGCAGATCATAAAATAAATTGATAACAAAAATCGCATTTGACATGATCACGCCGAAGAAAAACAAAAAATACGTAAAGAAGAAATAAAACAGGTCAAAGATAATCCGCTTCCGTTTCAGCTTGAAAAACTGGGCTAAAAACTTCAGGACGACATATTGATTGCCGCGCGCCCATCTTGTCCGCTGGCGCCACCACACCTTCCACGTTTCCGGCTCCTGTTCCCATGTAACGGCGGCCGGAAAGAAACGGATGTGGTAGCCGAGGTTGTATACGCGGATCGTCAGCTCGGTATCTTCGGCCAGCGCATTATCATCCCATCCGCCGAGCTGTTCGATAATGCTCCGGCGGATGGCAAAGTTGGTGCCGGGGATCGTGGCGATTTTGAACCATTTCCATCTTCCGCCCTGCGCCATCCATTGAAAGCAAATGGTCTCAATGTTAATAAACTTTGTCAGCAATGTTTTCGCCGCATTGATGACGCGGAATTTTCCCACCACGGCACCCGCTTTCCGGTCGTTCATCAGACCGAGAACAAGGTAGTAAACAGCCATTTTCTCCGGTGTGTTGTCAGCATCATATACACAAATGACATCCCCGTTCGATTCGGCAAACCCGGAATTGAGCGCGGAGGATTTGCCTTTTCCCGCATGCGGCGGTTTGGTGACCACCATCTTAATGAAATCGTATTGTCTGGAAAACTCACCCACGATGTCACCCGTCCGGTCGGTCGAATTGTCGTTGATGACGATGATCTCCAGCCGGTCCTTCGGGTAATAGAGGTTGACCATCGCTTTCAGCGTCTGCCGAATCACGACTTCTTCATTGTGGGCTGGAATCAGAACGCTGACCTTCGGAAGGTCTTTCAAGTTCTCTTTCCACTTCGGGATGTTCAGCTCGTAGGTCATGTAGTGGCGAAATCCGCCCTGCATCAGAAACATGTGGTACAGCAGCATCACCCATATTAAGCTTAATGAGATAAAGAACAGAACATTACCCACGGCTTTTTCTCTCCTTAAAGATGCGTTTTTTTAATGTGGCTCTCAAGTAAAGGGTGTAGCTGAAAAACATGACGACAAATAAGAGCACGATGCTTGAGAGAATCCAAAGCGCCTTTTCCAGCGGGCTTTGCTGATGATGGTCGAAAAACTCTTCCATGGCATTCACCTTGCTATTGACGTGAATGGTGCCGTCTCCGCTCGTGCGAATGGTCACTTTGTCTGTTTGAACCGTTTGCTTTGTTTTCTTTAAATCAAGCCATTCGCTGTTCGGAATGTGTTCCATTTGATCAACCAGCTCGGGCAAATATTCCATGCCGAGATAGGGGTGGTAAAATGCTCCGGCTACTCCGCCTTCAAAATCGATCATTTGCGAGATATGGTCTTCGATATTGCCGAGCGGATTCGCATCTGACGCATCGACATAGCCCAGAGTTTCAGGATACAGCGTCATTCCATGCAGCATGGCTGGCTTCGTCACAAACGGTCCCGTACCGGAGGTTTTCCATGTTTCATCACTAAGCTGGACCTGGCCGACGATGCTTGAGAAATACTGTGAAGTGATCTGGTAACCATGCTCTGACATCGTGTAATGCGGCGCTTCAAATGCCAGCGGGTACAGTCCTTCCGCGGTTAAATCCTCAATAGCGTGCGTCAGCTTTTGTCGCGTATAGGTCTCTTCATTTTCTCTGAACGGCTTCAAATAACGGTTATAAGCCGCTTCATTCGGAAAATCCGCTTCTTTTTTTAAGAGGGACGGGTCATCCTCCGCATTTTGCGATGTGATCGGCTGATCAGCCTTGGCATCCCAAAATTCGAAGCCTTCCCCGGTTTCATCGTAGCGGTAGGCATGGGTATATCCATGAACAACCACACTGCCTCCCATGCTTTGCAGCTTCCGCAAAGCTTTGACCAGCTTCGGCTTGTCAGACAGATAGACCTTTTCGCCTGTTTTCGGGTTCAAATAAACCGGAATAACAGCCAAGATAAAAGGGATGTTTCTCTCATGCAGATAAGAACCCGCCTGCAGCAGCAATTTTTCATCTGACATCGGGCTGATGTCTTCCAGCCGCAAATATAAGAGTGTGTTCCCCCCCGCTATCCCGAATGCTTGTCTGAGCTGTTTGGCCAAGAGCAGGTTGTTGTTTAACAGGTTGGTTAAGCCGATATACACATTTGCCTTATCGGTTTCCCATACAAAAGGGTGTGCCTTCCCATCATCTGATGTGTATGTATACAATGCTTTCCCCTTCAAACCTGATACGCCGAGGACATTGAGCCCGCTTTTCAATGAGGCCGCACTGTTTTCACTCGTGCTGCGGACTTGGAAGACATTTTCTTCGTTTGTTAAAGAAAGGCCGGAAAATTGGCTGAATTGCCCGGCGTTAAAACCGATCGCAATCACGGGCGTTTCGCAGGCATTGATCTGTGACACAAGCTGCTTATTCAGCTTTCTTTTGGTTTGGCCGTAATAGATGATATGCTTTTTCTCTGCGAGATCCGTTTGCTTTATATCAGCATCTTTTTTGACAGTGACACGGGACGAGAAATGACCTGCGATCAGATCGAGCATTTTCACTTCTGACGATTCTTTTCCATCCAAGGTCGAATAGATGATGAGAATTCCGCCATTCTCCTGCGTCGCTGCCGCCGCGTCCGGGCGATAAAAAACGGCTGAGAGTATGAGTACAGCTGCGTATAGAAGAAAGCTTCGCTTACAGTTCATTCATCATCATCTCATTCTCCAGTTCTTCTAAAAATTGATCCGCCGTCTGCAAATCTTTGCGATATGTTAAGTAACATACGTGAAAGGTTAAGGTGATATATTTGCCATTTTGCAGCTGGTACGTGTCCAGTTGTTTTTTCAGCTTTGCCAGGACAGCGGGCATATGTTCAGCCGGCGTGTGGGTCAGAACGATCCCGAATCGTTCTTCAGAAGGACGGAATTTTTTGTCCGTTTCCCGTACACAGGATCTGATTTGGCTGCTGACAAATTGAAAGAGCCGATCGGTTTCTTTTTCTCCATACAAGGATTTAAACTCTTTGAAATAATGCATCTGCAGCAGCAAGAAAACAAATGAATTACCGTACCGCTCCGCGCGCTTCATTTCTTCTGACAGCTCCAGCTTCATTCTCTCTTTATTATCAAAGCCCGTCACTCTGTCAATCGCGACAAAGCTTTTGATTTCAGACTGAAGTCGTTTGACTGAATGCTGAAGTTCAACTGCAATATCGTGAATTCTTCCTGAGAAAAAGGAAAAGAGCAAGAGGGCCATTCCCCAGACGACGAGCATTTTCATGCCTTCTTCAGGCGGAAAAACCGCGGCCTGGCTCGCTTGCAAAACCATCATTAAGGTTCCGAGAACAAATAAAACGACGATGGTTCCCGCCAGCGCGTAAATCGGTCCAAGCCATATTCCCGCTCCGATGACGGCAAATGAAATACAAATGATCAAAACGGCTTCGGACTGCTCGGCTGAGACATAATAAATAAACAGAGAAAGAGCCGCTGCAAGCCCAGTCATGTAGGCAAACATTTTCTGTAAATCAGTGAATGATATTTTCATCAAAAAGCTTCCTTTCCGCCAGTAAAGGCAGCAGGTTGTCAAAAGAGTGCGTATTATCGCCGCTCATATATCCGCCATAATACGTTTCAGACGAATCAAGAATTTCAAACTCGATCATCTTTTCATAAAGCGCTTTGACCACGGCTTTGTCTTCATCTTGATTTATGAAAAACAAAATGGTCAAAGCGTAAACGGATGGCGACTCGTATTGAACGGCCGGTTTTTTCGTATCCGCCCAATACCGTCCATACAGCTTTCCATTCGCTTGAAACTCCTGTTTGATCCAATCCGCCAAAACAGCGGCTTTTTGATCCCCCTGCTGCAAATGCCATGCCGCATACAGCTGATCGATGAGGTTAATCTCGTTGTCATAGCTGTATTCCTTTGTCTCTGTGTTGTACAATTTCGGCAAAAAACCGTTTTTCAAAGGAGCGGTATAAAGAATATTGACATTCCGCTCTACGGTCTCTTCATCGATGGTTCCATTCTTTTTCAATACGGCTAACGCATCAGGCATAATATACGAAAGGGTGATATCCTTTGACGCCGCTTTGGAAGAAGAGTCATAGAAATCGGTAAAAATCCCGTTGTTCATGTTGTATGTTTTTAAAGCAGCGCCGATTTGTCGTGCTGTTTTCTTATACTTCCGGTTTCCCCACAGATCGGCTGCCTGATCCAGGGTCAGCATGATTCTGAGATCATCTATCAGGGCGTTCGCCCCGCTCGCTTGTCCATTTTCAATTTTCCATGTCACCAGGCCGCTGTTCATGAGAAACGATTCGGTCAAGTGCTGATATTGCTCTTGAAAATGAGTTCCGTCCTTTTTGTCAACTAAAAATTCCATCCACAAGCCGAGTGATTCGGATAAGTAAACAGGCTGATCCGAGAGACTTGTTTTCATAAGCCCCTCATCACTTATTAAATGATGAAAAATGAAATGCTCGGCAGGCTGCCGCGATTCATTGTCCTGCTCCGCGCTATGCTTGTTTCCGGCTTGGATAAAGCCGATGGAAAGACCAATGGTTAAAGCGCATAAGATGAAACCGATCAATACATACCTCACGGGGCGCCCCCCTCCTTTACATCACCTGAATGTCCAGCTTGCTGGGAAAAACCATGACATATTTCATTAATTATAAATGAAAAAATGGAGATTGCTAGGGGTTTTTTAATCTTTTTGAACTATTTTTATAAGGGGCTAAAGACTGCCGTTCGATTTTTTTAGCTATAGATATCATCTCATCATTTCCCTTTCATTTGGGAATGTAAAAATAACCAATTGGAGCGCCAGGGGTGAGGGAAGGAGGGCATCTTCTTTGGAAGACATTCGAAAAATTAAGGAGATCATCACGAGAGGCAAAAGGAAGGGGGGGCCCTTTATTTTCCTTGAGTGCATATTATATTTAAGTTTTTACAAATATCATAATTTTTATAACAGCCTATTAATCATCTTGATGTTTAATAGGAAAAAAATGAAAAAAGAAGTGTTTGAGTATGGGGAAATTCAAAAAGTCAGTGGGAACGGTTGCTGTTACAGCGGCAATTCTCTTCTCAGCGCTGCCTGCAAGCGCAGCTGAGTACGTGTGGGTCAGGGATGCATATCCAAACATGTACGATTATGTTTATGACTCAGTACACAAAAGAGTCCAAATTTGGAGAGACTCTAAAAACTACTTTTATGTGGATTGTGATTTAGTTGAATATGGAAAATGTTTTGTGAAAAGATAGTCAAATGTGGCAGAGAAAGTTGGGTGGCCGCCAACTTTCTCTGGTTTTTAACAGTTTGGTGCAATTCGTGGATTAACCGAACCAGCAGTTTTCAGTTGTTTTGAATTCACCTGCTGCAAATTCGGCATCGCCATGCGGAGCAAATTGGAGAGCGCCAGTGATGACAACGCCTGCAATCGCCAGGCCTAAAAGCCATTTCTTCATGGGGCAAGTTCCTCCTTTCTTGTTTGAATGTGGTCGAAGGCAATAATGCCTTCGTCAAAGTACTTTGCCGCTTGATTAAGACAATTCTTGCTTTTGAAGTATCTGGCCGCATTGATGGCCAGGTCTGCCGCGTCTGACCAAAGATTCTTGCTTCTAAGCATATCCAAGCCTTTGTCGAGCAGTGCTTCGTCTTGCTCTTTATAAATGGAATGAATCACCAGAAGCTTGGCTTTATATGTTTTTTCATCCAACTCTGCTGCAAGGCCGGCCGCTTTTTTGTACCATCCTGTTGCTTCTTCGATCAGACCTTTTTTGAATAAAACCCTTGCCAACATGTAGGAAGTTCTGAGTGTGGAGAGTTTGGAGTGAAGCTGTTCTAAGATGCCGAAGGCTGATGCGAACGCTTTTAGGGCCGGATCAAGCTTTTCCTGTCTTTCATAGCAGATTCCAAGGTTATGATATCCAAGGGCCTCTGCATACAGCTGCTTGGTGTCCGCCGCCATGTTGATCGCTTTTTGAAACAGCGCTTCAGCCGATTCATACTTGAATAGATCCAGCTTGTTCGCCGCGATGATCATTTGGGTGGAGGCGGCCCTGTGCTCGTAATGTTCAATCGCCAAAAAGCTTTCCAGCGCTTTTTCCGCGTGATTGATCGAGAAGAAGTTTTGTCTGATTTCATAGTAAGCAATGGACAGTTGATAGTGAAATTCGGCTATTTCGATTTCATCAGGGATTTTGTGGAGCGACTGCTCGGCGATTTTGTAAAAGTTAATGGCAGTGGTGAAATTTTTTTGATAAAACTCGTACATACCGCCGAAAAAGTAGAAATAGTATTGGAGCATATTGTCCGTTCCGATTTCTTCCGGTGTTTTTCTCATGTTTTGCAAAAGCGTCCCGGATTCCTCGTATCGTTCAGTCAACAGCTTAAATCGCGAATCAATGAGATTGAAGTACAAAAGCACATCCTGATTTTCTTCCATCGTTTCCAGCGTTCTTTTGATTTCTTCCCTCATCGCGGCCGCTTCGGCAATATGATTCTGCCTGATCAGCCCATACCATTGATTTAAGCTGTTTCCCACTGCTTCGAATGCAATTTTTGCCGCCACTCTAATACCCTCCGTTCACCAATATCATCTCCGTCCTACAATATCCATTTTATCATAATATTGGTATGTTGATAGTTATAAAGAGTACAAGTTTACTGTAGTCAACAAGTTACAGAAATAAGTTTGATGGGAAATTATGATCATTCAACTTAAATTTATAATATAATAGAGAATACCAATGAAAGGGAAAGATGGAGGGTTTTATGGAGATATCCACAACAATAATTAAAGACCATCAAGATTGGACAGATCGAATATCAGATTGGAAATTGGTTATACATCAAGAGAATAATGAACTCTACATTAAAGTGACTTTAAAAACAGGAGGATATCAGTACTGGAGTTTAGAAAGGTGCAGAATCAAACCTGTCCGTAAAATAACAATCGGAGAAAACGAACAGGTTTTTTTAAAGCAAGAGATCAAACAGGGAATTGAAAGTATAGTAGTTTACGGTGAAAAGTATGCGATTGTGACTTTTAAAAATAGTAAACGATCTTATATTTATCATTTAAAAGATGTTACAAAGGTTAAAACTGGTAATGAACGATTTAAGAGCTATATAGATTATTTTAGATATGTGGCTGAAGAAAAAGATAAAACGCCAAATGATATTCCTCCTCTAAAACGTCAATTTGAAGCGTTAAATATCAGATTAGATAGCGCTCTTTATGCGTATTTTGAAAAAAAGAGCAAGGTTCTTGGAGAAACTCATAACATTATTTTTCCATTCGGTCTGAATTTAAGTCAAATTCAAGCAATAGAGTCTGCTTTTTCTTCGCAGATTAGTGTCATAGAAGGGCCGCCCGGAACAGGTAAAACACAAACGATCTTAAACCTTATTGCTAACATCATGATGAAAGGTCAAACAGCAGCCGTTGTTTCAAACAATAATGCAGCTGTTTCTAATGTGAAGGAAAAGTTGGAGAAAGCAGGTTTCAGTTTTCTTATGGCTTCCTTAGGAAACAAAGAAAATCAGAAACAATTCTTCAATCAGTTATCTCAAGTCCCCGAGGATATTAATGATTGGTCAATTGAACCAGAAAAGGAAGCTGAGCTATTACATAATATTATTGAAGATACAGCACTTATTAAAGATCTTTTTCATCTTCAAAACCGACAAGCTATTTTAAAACAACAGATAAAAGATCTTAAAACGGAAAGAGTGTACTACAAAGAACACATGAGAACACAAGAACGTTTAGACCCTAAACTGCTCCCGTTCTATAGCTTTGATAATTCAAAGATCTTAAATTTTATGGTGGATGAGGTGATGAATAGTGAGAAGAGAATGACATTTTTTAAAAAGATGAAATATTTACTTTATTATGGTTTATATGATTTCAAACTGATGGGAGATAGTTTGCAAAAGCAGAAAGTACTCACAGAACTACAGTATAAATTCTATAATCAAAAATTAATAGAACTTGAAAGTGAACTTGAGCAAGTGAATAAAACATTGGGGACAAAAAACTTTAAAGAAATCAATAAGCGAATTCAGGATCATTCTGTTTTATATTTTAAGGGTAAAATCCACCAAGCTCAAAAAAGAGATTTTTTGCTTCATTTTGATCAAAAAAATTATAAACGTTCATCAAATTTTAATATCTTCAAAAAGAGGTTTCCAATTGTATTAAGTACTGCTTTTTCTTTAATGGATTCAATTCCAAGAGGTTTTTTATTTGATTATTTAATCATTGACGAAGCATCCCAGTTAGAGCTGGTTCCAGGTATTCTTGCATTAAGCTGTGCTAAAAATGTGATCATTGTCGGAGATACAAAACAGCTCCCACATATTCCAGATCAAAAAATCTCTTCCGGAACGATGGGAATTGAACCTTGCTTTGACTATGCAAAACATAGTATGCTTCACTCGGTTTTAGAAGTATTTAAAAAAAACATTCCTGTTACTTTGTTGAAAGAGCATTATCGATGTCATCCGATGATTATTAAGTTTTGTAACGAGCGGTATTATAATGGTGAGCTGATACCATTAACTAAAACTGATGATAAAAGTGAGCCATCAATTGTTCTTATTAAGACCGCTAAGGGGAATCATATGCGTTTTTATGGGAACGGAGGACGTTATAATGTACGTGAAATAGAGTCATTACAAGAAGAGGCAATAAGAGATTTGACTTTTTCAAACGATTATCAAGACATTGGTTTTATTGCGCCATACAATGGGCAAATCAATGCTGCAAATGAATATATGAAGAAAAAAATTATAAAAAACACCGTACATAAGTTTCAGGGGCGGGAATGTGACGGAATCATCTTTTCAACTGTTCTTGATAAAAAAGCCAGTAAAAAAGATATTGAATTTGTGGACGATGCTGCCTTAATCAATGTAGCTGTTTCTAGAGCAAAAAAGAGATTTGTTTTAGTTTCTAATGTTGATATTTTCAAAAGGAGCAATAAAGAAATTTCTGAGTTAATACGCTATATGGAATATTATACTGAGTTCAGTCTTTATCATGAGAGTCAAGTTATTTCAGTTTTTGATTTATTATACAAAGAGTTTTCTGAAGTCCTTCTTGATAGGGAAAGAAAGCTAAAGGACAGTGATTCTAAATTTAAATCTGAACGGATTATTGCCAGTCTGTTAAGGGACATATTTGACGAGGAAGATAAGTATAAAAAATTTAGTTTTAAAAGAGAGTATCGCTTGAAGGATTTGATCAGGAAGACATCCCATTTAAGTTCGGAAGAGCAAAAGTTTATACAAACTTCGGCACGCTGTGATTTCCTCATTCATTATAAAATGGGGAATGAACCTGCAGGAGTGATTGAAGTAGACGGTTCGGCATATCACAATAGATCGAATAAGGAGCAACTTAGACGAGATTCATTGAAGGATTCAGTTCTTAGAAAATCAGATATACCCCTCCTTAGATTAAAAACAATTGAGAGTGACGAAAATAATAAAATTAAAGAGTTTTTAAATTCAATTTTAACAAATGGCTAAAAAACAACTGTTAGTATTCGCGAGTTTTTTGAATTTTAGGCTACAGCAGTTTGGAAAAAGGGGAAGCTTTATTTAAAGTTCATCTGGATGAAAAAGGCCCTCAGCCTATATAATATGGATTAAAACGGTTCTCTAAAGGGGAGGCACGTGATGGACAAGGAAAAACAGCAATTGAGCATTGAAGCGGCCAGGCTTTACTATCAGTCGGATTATAGCCAGCAGCAAATCGCCGAGCAGCTTGAGATTTCAAGGCCGACTGTATCGAGGCTGCTTCAGTATGCAAAGGAAAAGGGGTATGTCCAGATTCGCGTCATGGATCCGTTTGAGGACATGAATGCGCTCGGTGCGATGCTTGAAGAAAAATACGGGCTGCTTGAAGCGCACGTCGTCTTTTCGCCGACCTCC
Source organism: Bacillus sp. z60-11 (assembly GCF_046464135.1). Taxonomy (NCBI): domain Bacteria; kingdom Bacillati; phylum Bacillota; class Bacilli; order Caryophanales; family Bacillaceae; genus Bacillus; species Bacillus sp. z60-11. Next base: position 162,028 of record NZ_JBIYSN010000003.1, read on the forward strand.
GACTATACGACCATCACGCATTATCTGAGCCGCTTCGGCGCCGAATACATGCATGGAGCCGTCAAGGACGGCGACATCGTCGGCGTCAGCTGGGGAACGACGATGTATCAGATCGCGCAAAATCTCCACGCCAAGCAGGTGAAAGGCGTCGAAGTCGTTCAGCTGAAAGGCGGTATCAGCCACTCGAATGTCAATACCTATTCGTCTGAAACGATTCAGCTGTTTGCCGAGGCCTTTCAGACAATGCCGAGATACCTTCCGCTGCCGGTTGTGTTTGACAACGCCGAGGTCAAGCAGATGGTTGAGCAGGACAGGCATATCAAACGGATCATGGAAATGGGCAGGCAGGCGAACATCGCCATTTTTACGGTCGGGACGGTTCGGGATGAAGCCCTTTTGTTCAGGCTCGGCTACTTTAATGATCAGGAAAAAGAGCTCTTGAAATCATGCGGAGTCGGCGATATTTGCTCGCGCTTTTTTGATGCGGACGGAAAGATCTGCAGCGATGCGATCAATTCCCGGACAATCGGTGTCGAACTTGCTGATCTCAGGCAGAAAGAACGGTCGATTCTTGTTGCCGGCGGCATCCGCAAAACGGCCGCCATCCACGGCGCGCTCAATGGGAAATATGCCAATGTCCTGATTATCGATCAGCATACGGCAAAAGAACTGTTAAAAGATTGAATTGTCCAAGGTGAACAGCCTGGATTTTACTTTATTTTCTAGTGAACAAAAGTTCACATCATAATTTACATTTGTTCAGAAATCGGTTATGCTGAAACTATCTTAAAACAAAGGAAGTGCTTGTATATGGAGATTGCAAAAATCATTGATCATACAGCATTGAAACCGCATACACGAAAAGAAGAAATCAAAAAGCTGATCGAAGAAGCGAAAACGTACCAATTCGCTTCCGTCTGCGTCAATCCAACATGGGTCGAGTTCGCCGCGAAAGAGCTTGCGGGAACGGAAATTGACGTTTGCACTGTCATCGGTTTCCCGCTTGGCGCCAATACGACGGAAACAAAAGCGTTCGAGACAAAAGACGCGATTGCAAAAGGAGCGACAGAGGTTGACATGGTGATCAACATTGCCGCGTTAAAAGACGGTGACGATGATTTTGTACAAGCTGACATCCGCGGAGTGGTGGAAGCGGCCGCAGGAAAAGCGCTTGTCAAAGTGATTATTGAAACATGTCTGCTCACAGATGAAGAAAAAGAACGCGCATGCCGCTTGGCTGTCGCGGCCGGAGCCGATTTTGTGAAAACCTCAACCGGATTCTCCACAGGCGGTGCGACAGCGGAAGACATTGCTTTAATGCGGAAAACCGTCGGACCTGATATTGGGGTGAAAGCATCCGGAGGTATTCGCACTAAAGAGGATGTAGAAAACATGATCTCAGCCGGAGCAAGCCGAATCGGGGCGAGCGCAGGAGTTTCCATCGTCAGCGGAGCGGAAGGAAAAAGCGGAGACAACTATTAAGTTCGGGATAAGCGGGAAGCTTTAGCTTCCCGTATATTGATGCAAAGATTGTAAGCGAATTCATCCTCGGGAGGATCAACATATGAAGTATCTCATCGGGATCATAGGATTAATTGTTATTTTAGGTATGGCATGGCTGTTCAGCAACGGGAAAAAAGGAGTCAAGTATCGTCCGGTTATCGTCATGATCGTACTGCAATTTGTACTAGGATATATCTTGTTGAACACAGGCGTCGGAAACTACCTTGTCGGCGGATTTGCGAAAGGGTTCAGCTATTTGCTTGAATACGCAGCTGAAGGTGTGAACTTTGTGTTCGGCGGGCTTGTGAATGTGAATGAGTCCACATTCTTCATGAGCGTGCTGCTGCCTATTGTATTTATTTCTGCTTTAATTGGAATTCTGCAATATTGGAGAATCCTTCCGTTTATAATAAAATATATTGGTCTGGCGCTCAGCAAAGTCAACGGGATGGGAAAACTTGAATCCTACAATGCCGTGGCATCGGCGATTTTAGGCCAATCAGAAGTATTCATCTCATTAAAAAAACAATTGGGCATGCTGCCTAAGCACAGACTTTATACACTGTGCGCTTCAGCGATGTCCACCGTATCGATGTCTATCGTCGGCTCCTACATGACGATGCTGAAACCGGAGTATGTCGTCACAGCACTCGTTTTAAACTTGTTCGGCGGGTTTATCATCGCCTCGATCATAAATCCTTATGAGGTGGATCAAGAACATGATATGGTAGAAGTGCAGGAAGAGGAAAAGCAATCCTTTTTCGAGATGCTCGGCGAATATATTATGGACGGCTTTAAAGTTGCGGTTGTCGTGGCGGCCATGTTGATCGGCTTTGTGGCGATCATCGCAATGATCAACGGTATTTTCAATGCCGTACTGGGGATATCTTTCCAAGAACTGCTCGGATATGTGTTTGCGCCGTTTGCTTTCTTGATGGGTATTCCATGGAATGAAGCCGTGAATGCCGGAAGCATCATGGCGACGAAAATGGTATCGAACGAGTTTGTCGCCATGCAGACGCTCGCACAAGGCGGACTCCATTTCAGCGGCCGCACGGAAGCGATTGTTTCCGTATTCCTCGTCTCTTTTGCCAACTTCTCATCCATCGGCATCATTGCCGGCGCTGTGAAAGGGCTGAATGAGAAACAAGGAAATGTCGTTGCCCGCTTCGGGTTGAAGCTTTTGTACGGGGCCACACTCGTCAGTTTCTTAACAGCTACTGTTGTAGGTTTGATCTATTAAACATTGACGTAAAGGAATGGTGATCACAATGAGAATGGTCGATATCATCACTAAAAAACAAAACGGCAAAGAATTGACGACAGAAGAAATTCAATTCTTCGTCAAAGGCTATACAGATGGAAGCATTCCTGACTATCAAGCAAGCGCGCTTGCCATGGCCATTTATTTTCAAGACATGACAGACAGAGAGCGCGCCGATTTAACGATGGCGATGGTCAATTCCGGGGAGACGATCGACCTCTCCGCCATTGAAGGCATCAAGGTCGATAAGCACTCAACAGGAGGCGTCGGCGACACGACAACGCTTGTGCTCGCACCGCTTGTCGCCGCTCTCGGCGTACCGGTAGCCAAAATGTCAGGACGCGGCCTCGGGCATACAGGCGGGACAATTGACAAGCTGGAAGCGGTAGAAGGGTTTCACGTGGAACTTTCAAAAGACGAGTTCATTGATCTTGTCAACCGCGACAAGGTCGCCGTCATCGGACAAAGCGGGAACTTGACGCCTGCGGATAAAAAACTGTATGCTCTCCGCGATGTGACAGGGACGGTCAATTCAATTCCGCTGATCGCAAGCTCGATCATGAGCAAGAAAATTGCCGCCGGGGCAGACGCCATCGTCCTTGACGTCAAAACAGGCGCCGGCGCATTCATGAAGACGGACGAAGACGCCGTCAACCTTGCAAAAGCGATGGTCCGCATCGGAAACAATGTCGGCCGCCAAACGATGGCTGTCATCTCCGATATGTCTCAGCCGCTTGGATTTGCCATCGGAAACGCACTTGAAGTAAAAGAAGCGATCGACACATTAAAGGGAGAAGGACCGGACGACTTAACCGAGCTTGTCTTAACGTTGGGCAGCCAGATGGTCGTTCTCGCCAAAAAAGCCGAAACACTAGACGAAGCCAGAGAGCAGTTGCTGGAAGTGATGAAAAACGGCAAAGCCCTGCAAAAATTTAAAGGCTTCCTGCAAAACCAAGGCGGTGACAGCTCGGTTGCAGATGACCCGGCGAAGCTTCCGCAAGCCGCCTACAAAATCGACGTTCCTGCCAAAGAAGCGGGTGTCGTTTCTGAAATCGTCGCCGACCAAATCGGAGTCGCAGCCATGCTCTTAGGAGCGGGACGCGCTACAAAAGAAGACCAAATCGACCTTGCCGTCGGCATCATGCTCCGCAAAAAAGTCGGTGACACGGTCGAAAAAGGAGAACCTTTGGTCACACTTTACGCCAACCGCGAAAATGTTGATGACGTCATCGCCAAGGTGTACGAAAACATTAATATCGCGGAAAAAGCCGAAGCGCCGAAGCTGGTGCATACGGTGATTACCGAATAGAAGAACATGAGGACAGCACAGGCCTTAAGGGGATGTGCTGTTTTTTTATCTATTCAGCCCCCCACTCTAAAAAATGGATGCAAGATCAACCATTCAAGACAAGCCTTATTTCCTATTTACCTGTTTTGGTACATATTGTATTATGAAAAAGGTCTCGATTTATAGCTTGTGCAAGATCGGAATGTAGGGGAAATTTCACGAAAAAGTGGTCTTTCAACCTGAATGTTAAAAATTATGAACGACTTATGGCGGAGGAACAATTTTATGTTAACGGCGGCTTTTGCAAGTTTGATGATATTTATTCTTACAGGTGTCACATCTTTTTTTTTATATGCACTTCTCTCTTATTTTTTGCTCATGTTGTTGGCAACTGGTGATCCTGCAAGAGATGCCGGGCTGGGATTTGGTTATTTAGGCTTGTTGGGGATATCTTTCATTTTAGCCGTTATGACGGGATTTGTTTTCGCAGTTGTTTATTTTTGCAAACAGGATTTTAAACAATAGTTTAATTCATGAGGAAATCTTCATACCGGGGTGAATGATATGTCCAACCATGCTGCTAAAATCTCCTCTTTAGAAAGCGATATCTCTTCTCTTTTTAGGAAAAGAAAAGGATAACGGATTTATGTTTTCCATGAAAAAAAGCTGTATTTTTTTGTTGAGAAGCAATGCTTTACTCCTGTTGTTAGTGGCACTTTTACTGATAAATATTCCATATTGGAATCAAGATGACAGCGGTATTTCGTTATTTTTATTTATATTTTTTGCAGAATGTTTTTTGATTTTACTTTCTTTTGTTTATGGTTTTAAAACAAAAAAAATATATATTAGTCCGAGGACAAATATATTTAAAAAATCAAATCTAATAGTAGGCATTACTACATTCATTGTTTTAAGTTTATTTTTAAGTTTTGTTTTAAGAGAACATATTCCATATCTAAGCGCTTTATTGTATGTGTCGTTGACTATCAATTTTATCATGGCAATATTTTCATTGCTATTTCCTACATGGGTAATAAAACAGTATGAATTTAATATATATGAAGAACCGGGTGGATGGATAAACGATTTTTTACGATATTTCTTATTTTTTGCTTGGACAATAAATTACGAAGTTCAGGTTGTTTTAGCCCGTCTTCCTTTTCTTTTGCAGCGTTTAATGGGAATTATTTTCATCATAGTATTAATCTTTTCAATAGCTTCAATAGCCTCTATTTTTTAAACAATTATTTTATAGAAATACTTAAAGTTGTCGTCTCTATCGATTAATTTATTTCATGTTTAATTATCTGAAGTAGTTTGTTTAAGTTTGGACTCCACATTGTTGTAGAGCTTATGTTATTGCATTTTTAGGGGTTGTTTTTATCCAGCCTCTTTTTTAATGCCTTTTAAAATCAAGGAGCCTTAGCGTATAATCACATTCATATACATACGCCATCATTCACTGGAAAACATATGACCAAAAGGAGTCCATTTATGAGCAAAACCAGTTTTAAAAGCTTTAGGTTAAGCGGAGATATCGTGAAAGCCCTCGATCATCTAAGGTATAAGCATCCGACCGCGGTGCAGAGCGAAGTGATCCCCGCGGTGCTTAAAAGTCGGGATGTGATCGTGAAAGCACAGACGGGGAGCGGGAAGACGGCTGCGTTTGGAATTCCGGTTTGCGAGTTGTCGGACTGGGGAGAAAACAAGCCTCAAGCCCTGGTTTTGACACCGACGCGCGAGCTGGCCGCTCAGGTAAAAGAGGATTTGATCAACATCGGCCGCTATAAAAGAATAAAAGCAGCAGCTGTTTACGGAAAATCGTCCTTTGAGCGGCAAAAAACGGAGCTGAAACAAAAATGCCATGTGGTTGTCGGGACTCCGGGCCGTTTATTAGAGCACATTGAAAAAGGAACGCTTCCGCTGGAAAAACTGCAATACCTGATCATCGATGAAGCTGATGAAATGCTGAATATGGGATTTATCGACCAGGTTGAAGCGATCATCCGTCATCTGCCTGATGAACGGCTGACCATGCTGTTTTCAGCGACCTTTCCGGAGGATGTGGAGCACCTTGCCGATCAATATATGAAAAACCCTTTGAAAATCGAGATCAAAGCAAGCGGTATGACAACCGCGGACATTGATCATGCACTGATCATTGTAAACGAACATGACAAATTTTCACTTTTGCGGGATGTTTTAATTACTGAGAACCCGGACAGCTGCATCATGTTTTGCCGCACACAGGAACATGTGAACGAATTGCACCGGCGATTGGCCGGTTTAGGTTATCCCTGCATGAAAATCCATGGCGGAATGTCTCAAGAAGAACGTTTTGCCGTGATGAACCGCTTTAGGCGCGGAGCATTCCGCTATTTGATAGCCACCGATGTGGCGGCAAGGGGTATCGACATTGAGAACATGACACATGTGATCAACTATGACCTTCCATTAGATAAAGAAAGCTATGTGCACCGTACCGGAAGAACGGGACGAGCCGGCAGCCGGGGAAAAGCGGTCACCTTTGCCACACCGTCTGAAAAGAACATCGTGGCGGAAATTGAAGACTATATCGGTTTAGCCATTCCTGTCATCGAGGCTCCGTCAAAAAAAGAAGTGGCGCAAGCAAAAGCGGCGTTTCAACAGAATATCAATAAAAAACCCGAGCTTAAAAAAGATAAGAGTGAATCGTTAAATCAAGCAATCATGAAGCTCTATTTTAATGGGGGAAAGAAGAAGAAATTGAGAGCCGTTGATTTCGTCGGAACGATTGCTAAAATCGATGGTGTGTCTGCGGAAGATATCGGTATTATCACGATTCAAGAGCAATGTTCATTTGTTGAGATATTAAACGGAAAAGGCCCGCTCGTGTTAAATGCGATGAAAGAAACAACCGTCAAAGGGAAATTGTTGAAAGTGCATAAAGCAAGGAAGAGCTAATTTCAGGCTGTCGACTTTGTCGAGAGCCTTTTTGTTCGTAATAAACAACGGATAAGCGGCATATGATGGATTGTCAAAAATGAAAGCGTTTCAAAAGAGAGGAGAACAAATGAAGATGAGTAAGCGTTTCTTTCGGATTCTTGCATTGACTTTCATCATCACTGCCTGTTTAGTGCCAGGCACTGCATTTGCAACATTTCAAAAACCGATTTTTTCCGATGTGACCGTTCATGATCCATCCGTCATCAAGGTCGATGATACGTACTATGTATTCGGCTCGCATTTGGCTTCCGCCAAGTCAGACGACCTTATGCAATGGACGCAGATTTCTTCCAGTGTAAACAACAACAATCCCCTGATTCCGAATGTATATGAAGAATTAAAAGAAACCTTTGAATGGGCGGAAAGCGATACATTGTGGGCGCCGGATGTCACACAGCTTGAGGACGGCAAATTTTATATGTATTACAACGCCTGCCGCGGCGATTCGCCGCGATCGGCCCTCGGTCTGGCCGTCGCCGACGACATCGAAGGCCCGTACAAAAACAAAGGCATATTTTTAAAGTCGGGAATGGACGGAATCAGCAATGACGGCACCCTTTATGACGCGACAAAGCATCCGAATGTCGTCGATCCGCACACATTTTTTGACCGGGACGGAAAACTGTGGATGGTGTACGGCTCCTATTCAGGCGGGATTTTCATTTTAGAAATGGACCGGAAAACCGGACTCCCGCTTCCCGGCCAGGGGTACGGGAAAAAGCTGATTGGCGGCAACCACAGCCGGATTGAAGGTGCATACATTCTCTACAATCCTGAAACACAGTATTACTACCTGTACATGTCCTTCGGGGGACTTGCCGCTGACGGCGGGTACAACATCCGTGTCGCCCGCTCCAAACAGCCGGACGGCCCATACTATGATGCAGAAGGCAATGCGATGATCGATGTTCGCGGCAAAGAAGGCACGCTTTTTGATGACCGTTCCATTGAACCTTACGGCGTCAAGCTCATGGGGAACTTTCAGTTTGAAAATAAAAGCGGCTATGTCTCACCAGGGCATAATTCCGCTTTCTATGATGAAAAAAGCGGCCAATCCTACTTGATTTTCCACACCCGTTTCCCGGAAAGAGGCGAGGAGCATGAAGTCCGCGTCCATCAAATGCTGATGAACAAAGAGGGCTGGCCTGTCGTCGCGCCTCACCGCTATGCGGGAGAAAAGCCCGGGAAGGTGAAAAAAGCGGATGTGATTGGCGATTACGAATTGGTGCGGCACGGCAAAGACATCTCCGCAGACATCAAACAATCAACGGACATTCATTTACATCAGAATGGAAAAGTGTCTGGCGCGGCGACGGGAACATGGAAGAAAACAGGACACAACCGAATTGAACTCAAGATCGACGGAAAACAATACGACGGCGTGTTTCTGCGGCAGTGGGATGCGAGCGCCGGGCGGAAAGTAATGACATTTAGCGCGTTGTCTCGTGAAGGGGATGCGGTTTGGGGAAATAAGGATTAAGATTAGATAAAGTGAGGATAACAAAAAAGCATATACCTATTTAAGGTATGTGCTTTTTTAGATCGGCTTTTATATGGAAAAACCAAATGAATTATACGATAATTAAAGATAAAGTCTTTAAAATAAGTTAATTAAGGGGAATTATTTAAAACGTAATACATAGTTATTCTTATTAAATTCAATTTATTTCCGACATATCTAATGCTGTTGCCATGCATATAGACATTGTCTGAAGCAAGAGGAGTTTAGAATCTATGAAGAAAATAATAACTTTCTTGAAATATAATATAAATAAAATTATCAAAATTTCAAGTTTGGGTTTTTTTTATCTGGTTTTTACACCTTTTTTCTGTGTTCAATACTTAGATAGAAAATTAGGTAACTCTTTTATTGAAGAAATAATAAGAGTATCTTCTTACAGTATATTTTTTTTATTTTTTGTGAGTGTACTTTATTTTCGATTTCAATATTTATTTAAATGTTACAATAATAGTAATAAACTTTTTGATTATTATTACATTGATTATAAAAAAGATTACCATAACAGACTAAAAGAGTTTCAAAATGCTATTATTTCAGCAATATTAATGACAATAAGTATACCTATTCTATTTTTTTTTGATAGCAATGATTATATTGCCCAATTTCCTATATTCATTTTAATTATTTACCTGCTAGGTTCCTTTTGCATTCACCTCAAAAAAACACATAATATATTTGAAATCATTTTCGGTTATTTTTTGGAGTGGGGATTAAAAATTTCTATAATTACTCAAAGCATAAGTTTGATTTTATCCATTCAAGAAAGAGCGAAATATTGGTTATTTCCAACCGGATTATATAGAATAAATGATAAAAAACTATTGAACATACTACATGATTTATGGGGGTTACTTATATTTACCTTTCTATCATGTTGTTTGTTATTGATTTATATCCTTATATTCCAATCAACATTGAACTTAAAACAGTATCTCAATTATCTTAATATTGCAAGCTCAATTATAGTGATCTTTAATTTTTTAAACTTAGGGGTAAGTATGCTGAGCCACAATCATTTTATTTCTGGACAAGTATCTATATACATTGCTTTTATAAGCTTTCCTATTATATCAACAATACTGATAGCAAAACTAATATTAGAACATGTAAGCAAAAAGGTTGAAGAAAAGGCGATGAAGTATTTTTTAAAAGTTCAAAATTGTATATATGAAGATAATATGGTAACTGAATATGAAGATGACATTTTATTAAACATTAAAAAATCTTGTTTTTATGGAGGGGACTCTTATCGTATTTTATTTTACAACAATCAAAAAACTTATGACATAATTAGAAAGTTAGAATATAAAAAAGATAATACTTCTTTTTGACAGCTAGAGGAATATATTTAATTAACTAGCCGAGGTTTTTATCTCGGCTTTTTTCTATTACCCTTTCATTTTGACGAATCTTTTCCAATTCGGTAACATGAACATGAATTGTTCACTAAGTGTAATATCAAACAAAAAGGATGGAGCGCAATGTGTACAAGTATGACGCTGGCGACTGCCAGTCGGGAGCATTTGTTGGCAAGAACAATGGATTTTGCTTTTCAGCTAGATGGAGAAGTGCTGCTGCATCCGCGGCATTACAAATGGAAAAGCGAAGCGGACGGCAAGGAGCATGAGGGAGGCTATGCGTTTATCGGCATGGGCAGGAAGCTGAACAATGCTTTATTCGCCGATGGGGTGAATGAAAAAGGCTTGGCTTGTGCCGCACTTTATTTCCCGGGTTATGCCGTCTATGAAAAAGAGGCGCAGGATCAATATCATAACATCGCGCCGCATGAATTTGTGACATGGGTGCTGTCACAGTGCCGTGATGTGGAAGAAGTGAAAAAAGCTGCCGCTTCGCTTGCCATCGTGGAGAGAGAGGTTGCTTTGCTGAAGACGGTCACTCCGCTTCACTGGATATTATCCGACGGCTCCGGCCACAGTATCGTTGTTGAACCGACGGCAGCCGGCACCCAAATTCATGACAATCCGGTTGGCGTGCTGACGAACAGCCCGGAATTCCCATGGCATTTGACCAATTTGCGAAACTACATCGGGCTCCGCCCGGGCCAGTTTACCGCAAAAAAAGTGGGAAAGCTGACATTGTCGGCTTTTGGCCAAGGTTCGGGATTAGCGGGTCTGCCGGGAGACTTCACACCGCCATCTCGGTTTGTAAGGGCCGCGTATTTGAAGGAACATATTAAACCGGTTTCCGGCGAGACGGAAGGCGTATCGGCAGCATTTCATATTCTTTCCAATATGAATATCCCGAAAGGAATTGTCATCACAGAGCAGGGAGAAGACGACTATACCCAATACACGGCGGTCATGTGCAGTGAAACGTGCAGCTATTATTATCACCACTACCAAAACAGGCAGATTCAAAAGGTTTGCTTATTAGACGAAGACTTGGATCAGCGCGAATTAAAATCGTTTCCGGCAAACCATGAAGAGGCGATACATTCTCTTCAATCATGACAGAAAGAAGGAACGACATGCAAAACAAAGCAGCAAACAGACTCACCTTATTAGGCATCAGCTTACATATCATTTATTGGTTTATCATTTTATTCGCTTTTTTTCATATCAAACATCAGTTTGATTCTTATGCTGTTTGGAATCCAAATGTCACAGACGGATATGTGCAGGCTGCGACTTTCGTCGACATGCTGAAAATGATGGTTTACTCGGGCACTTTCTTTAATTTAGTCCTCCTTTTCATTTTGATCATGCTGATTGTGATATTAGCGCAGTCGCTTCTTTTTATTGCCCTGGAAATCACGGCCTATATAAAAATCAGAAACAACCCATTTTCTGGTTGGGGAGCTTTTATTTTAGCCATGGGGATTAAAAATATCTTCACAAATCTTTCAGGCATCCCTTTTTTAGTCGCGGGATTTATTCTTCAAAAGGAGAAGAAGCCGGAAGAGGATGAAACAAACGAGCAGCATTATAAAAAACGCCAGAGAACATTATATGCTCAAAGAGCGGTTGGTGTTCGGAAAAGATGGAAAAGAAGACATTATAGATAATTTTGAATAGGGGGGGACATGTGCCCCCTATTAGATTTAGTTGAAACTGTTTTCATGGTTAGCAGATAATTGAGGATGATCTTCAGAAACATCGCCTGGTGCAGGCAGTGCCCGTAATTTTGAAGTCAGCAGCCAATACGCTGCAATAAATAAGATTGCAAAACTCCCCAATCCATATATTAATTTAACTTCGATTTGAGTTGATAAAAAGCCTCCCAAAAGGGAACCTATCGGTAAAAACAATGCCGACAGGGAACCGACCAACGCAAATACCCTTCCTGTAAGCTCTTCAGGTACCAATGATTGAATCGTAGAAATTAATATAACGTTATGAATTCCAATGGGAATAAAAGCAAGTCCGAAATTGATTAAAATCATGAGAGGATGGCTTGATAAGTATGAGCAAAACCAAAAGAACGCTGAGAGAAAAAAGCAAGAAATGGTCGTATATCCTAAAGGTAATTTAGTTAGAATCTGGGATAATAGCGAACCCAGCAATAAAGAAATAGACATTGTACACAGAAAATAGCCGTAAAATGCTTCTCCTCCTATATGGCTTGAAAACTCAGGCATAATTGCTGTAATCATACCAAAAATGAAGTTTATAATTGTTAAAGGAATCAACATTTTAAGAATAATTGAGTTTTTAACGAAATCTTTTCCTTCTTTTAATTCACTGAAGTAAGATTTCTTGCTCTCTAATGATGAAGGGTTCGTGTCAGTTAGGGGAAATTTCATGAGCCCAAAGATGAGCGCAGCTAAAACAAATGTCAATACATCAATCAGATATATATTGATGACACCTATGTATACAATTAACATACCGGATAATCCAACCAAAACAATATCTGTTCCCTGATAAGCAAAAGTCATCAAAGAGTTGCCGGCTACAAGATCCTCTTTTTTCAATAGCTTCGGTAAAGCTGCTTGCTGTGCCGGATAGACGATTTGTTCAATAGAAGTAGCTATAAGCATGACAAAAATGACAAGCCATACATTTAAAAAACCGAGAAAGTATGAGAGGGGAACGGCCATGACAACAAAAGCCTGAATCCACTGAGTATAAATCAAGATTGATTTTAAACGCCATCTGTCAATTAAGGGCCCAACTAAAAACTCAAATATTCCCGGAAGCATGATCAGCATTCCCGCGAGACCGGTGTAAAAAGAGCTTCCGGTTAATTTAAATACAAGCCACATAGCCGCGACGCTATAGATGCTGTCCCCCAAATTCGTTAACAATCTGCCACTGAATAATAGAAAGAAATTTTTTATCTTTAGTACACTTATCATTCGAATACCCACCTATTTTTTAGGGTTCATTACAAAACAGTTTGATCGGTGAATCTGTGTTCATATTCTTCATGGATTTTGTATTCGTCCTCATTGCCGATAAAGTACCTGTTGTTGAGAAAGTCAGCTTTAGCAATTTTTGGAGAGTTTATGTTTAATACATGATCAAAAATGATTTTTGAAATCGAAATGGCTGAAAATAAAGAATCAAATATAACACCGCTATTTTCTACAATGACTTCATCCAGTTCGTTTAGCGTTCTGACATTTTGCTTAATCTCTTTTAAAATGGAAGCGTTTGTTTCTCTATCGATTAAATAACAATGCTGCTGGAAAACTGCATAACCGCTAATAATGATTTTGATGTTGGGGAAATCCAAAAATATATTTTCCAAAACATCTATGATTAAAGTGTTGTTATCTGCGCATAATGCCAGATAATCAATTTCTTCAAGAGCGACTGCATGCTTAAGATCTTCATAGTTGCTCAATTGTCGAATAATTGCCGTAATGTTGCTTGTTTTAAACTCATTTTCGTATTTATGTTTTAGAACTTCGACTTTATATCTTCCGACATCCCGAAAAGAGAAATTCTGGGCATATAAATTATTTTCCTCTACTTTATCAGGATCAATCAAAGTGAATCTATTTAATCCTAGCTTAATTAAGCATTCGGGTATATAACTTCCCGCGGTACCGGTACCAATGATACATATATGCGTCTTTTCGATGGAAAGGCTGTAGTCGTTATATGAAACATTTGGGATGCTGTCTACAAAACTGCGGACTCGATTTTCAACTTTCTGAACGTCTCTTTCTTGAACGGCAATATATCCTTTTGATAATAAATAAGAAAGAGTGGCATCTAAATTTTCTTTTTTTTCAAATGGGGCTGCTTCAACCAATTCAGAGTATGTTTTTGGTTCTGATAATATTGTGAGAAGCTGGAACAGCTTTTCATTATCGGAAGAACGAATCCCTTTTCTTAAACTGGAATTTGTGTAATAAACGATGATTTCATTCTCTTTTTTAGTCCAAAACATTCCTTTTTTTAAGTAGTACTTCATTAATTTGGCTCCTTCTTTTCAATAAAAATGATCGACTACAAGAGCCGTACAAAATGTATGGCTCTTGTATATAGTGTCAGCTCCTTCAATCTTTAAGTATTCTCTCTATTACTTATAAATACTAATGACAACTTTTCCATTTAGCTGGATATTTGAAGCGCTAACTTTATATTCTTCAAAATTCATAGTATCACCGCCTTTCACAATAATAGTTGGAAAGATTTGAATTTGCTGACATTTCCATTGTATTACTGAAGAAACCCATTTTCAAGGATAATTTAATATTTTTTGAATAAATATCCTTATTTAACAAAATATCCGGGACTTTTTGATTCGATTATTCCTGATTCTTTCAATCTACCTTTAAGGAAATGCCAATACTTTGGGAACCCTTGAATCTAATATACGGCAGGAAATAAACTGGAGAGCTGCCACACAGTGAGATCAAAGCAGTTAATTACACTTTTTATGAATCATACGTAATGAAAGCGTTGACATAAACAAACCCAGGTGCTAAAGTATAGTTACAAACTAATATCACCAAGTTCCTAAGGATTGTTACTGCTATGCAGGCAAAACCTAAGTTGCGCATCATTTTTGGGATATTGTCCCGAAAATGGCGGCGTAATTTAGGTTTTTTTTGTGCCTGAAATAAGGAGGTGAGGCGAAGCTATTAAAATCTTAAAAAAGAAATGCAATAAAAAAAGCCGGGTGAAGGCGGCCACCTTCAGTCCGGCAGATTCCCCCAAAGAGGAGGTACTCATATGGATTATAATAAAGTATCAAAAGACATTTTACAACTCGTCGGCGGTGAAGAGAACGTCCAGAGCGTGATTCACTGCATGACAAGACTGCGTTTCAACCTTTATGACAACACGAAGGCAGACCGGGCCCAACTGGAAAAAATGCCTGCCGTGATGGGCACGAACATCAGCGGTGAGCAATTTCAGATCATCATTGGAAATGATGTGCCGAACGTGTATAAAGCGATCATTGCCAACAGCGGGCTCAGCGATGAAAAAGCAAGCATGCAGCAAACCGGCAAAAAGAAAAATGTGCTGTCCGCCATCTTTGATGTGATCTCGGGCGTATTTACGCCGATTCTCCCGGCGATCGCCGGAGCGGGTATGATCAAGGGGATCATTGCGATCGCCGTCACGTTCGGCTGGATGAGCGAAAATAGTCAGGTCCACACCATTTTATCTGCCATCGGCGACGGAGCATTTTACTTCCTGCCGATTTTGCTGGCGGTCAGCGCCGCACGAAAATTCGGCAGCAACCCTTATGTTGCGGCCGCGATCGGGGCGGCGATTCTGCATCCCGATCTGACAGCGCTTCTCGGTTCAGGGAAAAGCATTTCCTTTGTCGGATTGCCTGTAACCGCTGCCACTTATTCGTCAACCGTCATTCCGATCCTGCTCGCGATTTGGATTGCATCTTACGTTGAGAAATGGATTGACAAAGTCACCCCGACTTCGTTGAAGATGATTTTTGTACCGACGCTGACGCTGCTGGTTGTCGTGCCTGTCACATTAATTACGGTCGGTCCGCTCGGTGCGATTGCAGGAAACTATCTGTCAATCGGTGTGAACGGTTTATTTGAAAATGCCGGTTTAATCACGATGATTCTTTTAGCCGGAACGTTTTCTTTGATCGTCATGACAGGAATGCACTATGCTTTCATTCCGGTTATGTTCAACAACATTACGCAAAACGGCTACGATTATTTGATACCTGCGATGTTTTTGGCGAATATGGGGCAGGCTGGCGCATCATTTGCCGTCTTCCTGCGGTCCAGAAATAAGAAATTCAAATCATTGTCGCTTACGACAAGCATCACGGCTTTGATGGGAATTACAGAGCCGGCGATGTACGGTGTCAATATGAGGCTGAAAAAGCCGTTTGTTTCCGCGCTTCTTGGCGCCGCTGTCGGTGGTGCTTTCTACGGCGTCACCGGTGTAGCCGCCTATATTATTGGCGGAAACGTCGGTTTGCCGGGAGTTACGACGTTTATCGGCCCGACTTTTATACAGGCGCTGATCGGTATCATCATCGCCTTCTTTGCGGCAACGGCAATCGCTTACTTATTGGGATTTGAAGACGTTCCGTCTGATGAAGCCGACGCTCCGGAAGCCGTTCCATCTGAAGCGGGCGCGGGAGAAATCATTCAAAGCCCGCTGAAAGGAGAAGTCAGAGCGTTAAGCGAAGTAGATGATGCGACATTTTCCGGAGAAGTGATGGGAAAAGGCGTAGCCATCGAGCCTGAAGAAGGCGAAGTCGTATCCCCGGTATCCGGCACGGTTACAACGGTTTTTCAAACAAAGCATGCGCTCGGTATCACGAGTGACAATGGAGCTGAGATTATTATCCATATCGGGATCGACACAGTGAAATTGAACGGTGAACATTTTACCGTACATGTGAATGCCGGAGATGTTGTCGCACCGGGCGACAGGCTTGCCTCATTTGACATGGAGGCGATCGAGAAAAAGGGCTTCCAGCTGATAACCCCCGTCATTGTCACAAATACGGACCGGTATCAATCAATCAAGCCGGTCAAAACAGCGGAAAGCGTGGATCCTTTGGAAGCGCTTATCGAGCTGTCGTAAATATAAAGATCACCCCTCTCCCCATCGGGAGGGGGACAAAAAAATCATTTTGAGGTGAAATCGTATGAGTGAAAATGCCAAAAGATTTCCTGATGGATTCCTATGGGGCGGTGCGGTTGCCGCAAACCAGGTGGAAGGTGCCTACAATGTCGGCGGGAAGGGGCTTTCTACGGCTGATGTGTCGCCGAACGGGGTGATGTATCCTTTTGATGAATCAATGGAGTCATTGAACTTGTATCACGAAGGCATTGATTTCTACCACCGCTACAAAGAAGACATCGCTTTATTCGCCGAAATGGGCTTTAAAGCGTTTCGGACATCGATTGCCTGGACGCGGATTTTTCCAAACGGTGATGAAAGCGAACCGAATGAGGAAGGTCTCAAATTTTACGATCAATTGTTTGATGAGCTGCTCAAATACAATATCGAGCCTGTCGTCACCATCTCCCACTACGAAATGCCGCTCGGTCTGATTAAAAACTACGGCGGCTGGAAAAACCGGAAAGTCATCGCGTTTTATGAGCGTTATGCGAGAACAGTCTTCAACCGCTACAAAGACAAAGTGAAATACTGGATGACCTTCAATGAAATCAACATGGTCCTGCACGCGCCGTTTACAGGCGGAGGCCTTGTGTTTGAAGAGGGTGAAAACAAATTAAATGCGATGTACCAAGCGGCGCATCATTTATTTGTCGCCAGCGCCCTTGCGGTAAAAGCGGGCAGAGAAATGATTCCGGACGCCAAAATCGGCTGCATGATCGCCGCCACGACGACATATCCGATGACACCGAATCCGGAAGATGTGCTTGCTGCAATGGAGAATGAGAGAAAAGCGCTGTTTTTCTCTGACGTTCAGGCGCGAGGGGCATATCCGGGTTATATGAAGCGCTTCTTGAAGGAAAACGGTATTACGATTGAAATGGCCGAAGGTGATGAAGACATTCTAAAAGAAAACACGGTCGATTACATTGGCTTCAGCTATTACATGTCAATGGTCGCCAGCACGGATGAGGAACTTGCCAAAACAGACGGCAACTTGCTCGGCGGCGTCAAAAATCCATACCTAGAGTCATCTGAATGGGGCTGGCAGATTGACCCCAAAGGGCTGCGGATTACCTTGAACACCCTGTATGACCGTTATCAAAAGCCGCTCTTCATTGTTGAAAATGGACTGGGCGCAGTCGATGTCGTCGAAGAGGATGGCTCGATCCAGGATGATTACAGAATCAATTATTTGCGCGATCATCTAAAAGAAGTAAGGGAAGCGATCGCAGACGGCGTCGACCTCATCGGCTACACATCATGGGGTCCGATCGACCTGGTCAGCGCCTCCACTGCGGAAATGAAAAAACGCTACGGCTATATTTATGTCGACCGGGACAATGAAGGAAAAGGGACGCTGAAGAGAACGAAGAAGAAGAGCTTTTACTGGTATAAGAATGTGATTGAAACGAATGGCGGGAGTTTATAAGATTGAGCTGTTCCCTTTGGGGGAGCAGCTTTTTTTGATTCTGTCCCTTCTCTGTAGCATGTGAAAACAATTTGCTATACACTTGACATAAAAAAGAAAAGCGCGGTGAGGTCCATGTTTAAACTGTTGCTGATTGAAGATGATGAATCGCTGTTTCAAGAAATAAAAGAACGCTTATCCGGCTGGTCCTATGATGTGTACGGCATCAGCGATTTCAGCGAAGTGACGCAGGAATTTGCGGCGGTCAAACCAGACTGCGTCATCATCGATATTCAGCTCCCTAAATTTGACGGGTTTCATTGGTGCCGGTTGATCCGTTCCCGTTCAAATGTTCCGATTCTTTTTTTATCCTCGCGCGACCATCCTGCTGATATGGTCATGTCCATGAAGCTGGGAGCGGATGATTTTATACAAAAACCGTTTCATTTTGATGTCCTGATCGCCAAAATCCAAGCGATTTTCCGTCGCGTGTATGACTATAATACAGAGCCTCACATCCTGAAAACGTGGTGTGGAGCGACCATTGACGTTGAACAAAATCGCGTCAGCAATGAAAAAGGAGCGATAGAACTGACGAAGAATGAAATGTTTATATTGAAGCAGCTGATAGACCAAAAAAATAAAATTGTCAGCCGGGAAGAGCTGATCAGAAGCTTGTGGAACGATGAGCGTTTTGTCAGCGATAATACGCTGACGGTCAATGTGAACCGGCTGAGAAAAAAACTGGATGCCTTGAACCTGGGACAATCTATCGAGACGAAAGTCGGCCAAGGCTATATGGCGAAAGAAGAAGGATCACGATGATGCTCAAAGCATTTTTAACTGAAAGGCGAAGCTGGATCGCCATATTTTTATGTCAGCAGCTTCTGATTGTGTTGATCGCTTTTGTCGATACGTCCATCCCATTGACGCCGATCCTTTACATCGTCTATTTATCGCTTTTGATATTGATGATTTTTATCTTTGTCCGCTTTCGGAAGGAAAGCAAATTTTACAAAAGCCTTGATGCATGGGAAAACAATCTTGATGTGACAAATATTCATGAAGCGGAAACACCGTTTGAAATGCTTGTTGAAAGAAATATTACCGGACAGACGGAGAAATTGAAGCAAGAGGCGAAGCGTCACCGCTTGGCGCTTGACAATGAAAAGGATGAACTGATGGCGTGGATCCACGAGGTCAAAACGCCGCTTTCCGCGATGCATTTGATCATTGAGACAATTGAAGACGAACCGCTAAAGTCGAGGCTCTCGTATGAATGGCTGCGCGTTCACCTGCTTCTCGACCGGCAGCTTCATCAAAAAAGGATATCCTTTATCGAAAATGACTTTTCACCGGAAGTCCTTGAACTGAAATCATTGATATTTAAAGAAATAAAAGATTTACAATCCTGGTGCATTCAAAAAGGGATCGGGTTTGAGATACAGCTTGAGGCGGGGGAAGTGCTCAGCGATTCGAAATGGCTGGCTTTTATCATTCGGCAGCTATTGACCAACGCAGTGAAATACAGTGAAGCGTCCGATATTATCGTGAAAAGCTATGAAGTGGACGGACGTGTGCATCTCGAAGTAAAAGACTTTGGGCGGGGCATTGATCCTAAAGATATACCGCGCGTGTTTGACAAAGGGTTTACATCAACAATGGAGCACCATGATCAAGCATCTACCGGAATGGGGCTTTATTTAGCAAAAAAAGCGGCCAAGTCGCTGCTGATCGATATTGAAATCGACTCAAAACCAGGAGCGGGTGCAACCTTTACATTAATTTTTCCGAAACGAAATGAATTTGTGCGTGTCATAGGCATGTGACAATAATGTCACATGCTTTTCTTTTTTGTTAGGTAAATCGAAGGAAAACGGCTGTCCGCCTTTTTATAATGAAAATGATCCAACAAAAAGGAGTTTTGCGACATGATGATATTAGAAGCGAATAAAATTCGAAAAAGCTACGGAAATAAATTCAATAAACAAGAAGTATTAAAGGGAATCGACCTCAATATCGAAAAGGGTGAATTTGTCGGCATTATGGGGCCTTCTGGTTCGGGTAAAACAACATTGCTGAATGTGCTGTCTTCCATTGATCAGGTAAGCGACGGAACGATTGCGATCAACCAGGTTGAGATGACCGGTATGAAGGAAAAACAGCTCGCTGAATTCCGGAAGCAGCATCTCGGATTTATCTTTCAAGAATACAACTTATTAGACACGCTGACGGTGAAAGAAAATATTCTGCTGCCGTTGTCGATTACGAAGATGTCTAAAAAAGAAGCCAATCAAAAGTTTGAGGAAGTGGCGAATGAACTGGGCATCTACGAGCTGAAAAATAAATATCCGAATGAAATTTCCGGCGGCCAAAAACAGCGGACTTCAGCCGCGAGGGCATTTATTCATGAACCGGACATTATTTTCGCAGATGAACCGACAGGTGCGCTTGATTCAAAATCCGCATCAGACTTATTAAACAAGCTGAGCCGATTAAATCAAAAGCGTCATGCTACGATCGTTATGGTCACCCACGACCCCGTCGCCGCCAGCTTCTGCAGCAGGGTTGTTTTTATAAAGGACGGCCAAATGTATTCGCAGCTCAATAAAGGCGGCCAGGACAGGCAGATGTTCTTCGAGGATATCATGAAGACGCAGGGTGTGTTAGGCGGGGTTTTAGCATGAGCATTCATCAGCTGATCTTTCGAAACTTAAGAAAAAACATCAGGAACTATTACCTCTATGTGTTTGCGCTAGTCTTCAGCGTGGCGCTTTATTTCTCATTTGTCACGCTTCAGTATGATCCTTCAATCAATGAAGTGAAATCTTCGATCAAAGGCGCGGCTGCATTAAAAACAGCCTCTATTTTGCTCGTGGCCGTTGTAGCGGTTTTTATTCTCTACGCCAATACGATTTTTATCAAGAGGCGGAGCCAAGAAATCGGCCTGTTTCAATTAATCGGCATGAGGAAGCAAAAAATCTTCCGCATCCTGAGCGCGGAAAATGTCATGCTGTATTTTGGCTCTTTAGTCATCGGTGTATTTGCCGGGTTTTCGATATCAAAACTCGTGCTGATGATTTTGTTCAAAATTGTCGATGTTCAAGCGAAAGCTAAACTGAATTTTTCCTGGGAAGCATTAATCCAAACCATCATTGTCTTCTGCGGAATCTACCTTTTGGTGATGATGATGAACTACGCGTTTATCAAAAAGCAAAGCATTTTATCTTTGTTTAAGGCAGCTTCATCTACAGAGGATCAAGTCAAACGAATATCCGTTTTCCAAATGATCATCGGTTTAATGGGGATCGTGTTCATTTTGTCGGGGTATTACATTTCCACCGAGCTGTTTGGCGGAAAATTCAAGACCATAAACGAATTGTTCTATGCGATGAGCTTGATTCTCGGGTCTGTCATGATCGGCACGTACCTGTTTTATAAAGGTTCAGTCAGCTTTGTCTCCAACATCATTCGCAAAAGCAAGGGAGGCTACTTAAATGTTTACGAAGTGTTATCCTTGTCGTCGATTATGTTTCGAATGAAATCAAACGCGCTGTTATTAACGATTATCACAGCTGTTTCGGCGCTGGCGATCAGTTTATTGTCCCTATGCTATATTGCGTACTATTCCGTAGAGAAAGTGGCTGAACAAAGTGTGGCGGCTGATTTTGCCATGACCAGTCAGAAGGATGCCAAGCGGTTTGCGGGGCTCTTAGACGAAAATGGCATTTCTTATAGCAAAGAAGAAATCCATGTTCTGCAAGCGTCCTTCAATCTGGAACAGGTTTTAGAGGGAGATCCTGAAGATATGGCTGGGGACCCGCGTAACCTCTCCCTTCCTGTTGTCAGCGATCAAGAGATTAACGGGATTGATATACCGAAGGGAGACGTGATTTTATCCGGATATAATGATCTTTTGCAAACCATGATGGTTTTTAAAGATTCCGGCACCATTCAAGTCAAGAGCAGACAGGAGACGGCATCGTTAAACTTTGTAGGGATAAGGAAGGAATTTCTCTTATCCTATGAGTTCACCAGTGGAGGATTGCCTGCTGTGGTTGTCGATGATGCGCTGTTTCAACGTCTAAACGATAATAAAGATCCAAACTTACAGCAAGAACCGAGTTTATTTATCGGGATCAATCTGAAAAATGAAGATCAGCTGCAGCAGGCAAATAAGCTGTTTGCAAAAGTGAATCAAAGCGATCGGCATTTGTCGCTCCTCGATGAACGCACGTCTCAAAAAGCGATTTACGGCCTTTTCATGTTTATCGTCGGCTTTTTAGGACTGACGTTCTTGATCACATCTGGATGCATCCTTTATTTTAAACAAATGGATGAAAGCGAAGATGAGAAACCGAATTACACGATACTGAGAAAACTCGGTTTTACAAGGGGGGACTTGCTGAAGGGCATACAGATCAAGCAAATCTACAACTTCGGCATTCCGTTGGTCATTGGTCTTTTTCACAGCTACTTTGCCGTCAAGTCCGGATGGTTCTTGTTCGGGGCAGAGCTGTGGACGCCGATGATTATCGTGATGGTGTTGTATACCGCTTTGTATTCTATTTTCGGTCTGTTGTCGGTACTTTATTATCGAAAGGTTATTAAGTCGGCGCTGTAGGATGTAAAACAAAAGCCCGCCGGATTCATCCGGCGGGCATTTTGTTATGTCGACAGCTCCACCTTATAGAGCGTCTGCTGCTGTCCGCCGCCCGGGCCGCCCCTCATGCCCTGTTGTGCGGTGCTGTCCGTGTTTGCGGTGCTGCTGTATTCGTCAGATGAAATGTTCGTGCCGTTTTCTTTGATCCAGGAGACAAGCTCACTGTTTCCTGAGTTGTCGCTTGTGATCAGGAAGTATTTCACTTTTCCTTCTTGGACGAGTTTTTTCAGCTCGCTGACCGAAAGGATCGGATCTGTGCCGTTGAAGCCGCCGAGCGCCATCACGTTTTCGTCGGCATTGATGATATACGGCGCTGCGGTCACTGTCGTCAAGGTAGCGAATAAATACTCTTCGCCCGTGTTATGTTCCCGAAGATATGAGAGCAGCCCTTCATCCACTTCTGAGCTGAACATTCCGCTTCCGCCCATTGAGCTTTGCAGCTGCGGTCCTGATTCAGGAAGGACGCTGTTGCCGCTGTATAGAAGCGGTGTCGCTGACCAATAGACAGGTGTCAGAAGAAGGATCAGCAAACTGATGATCGTCAGCTGCTTGCCGAATGGATGGCTTCGCTTGAGGATGAGAAGGGCGATGGTAAGGCCCAGTCCCAAGATCCCCAGGACATACATCCAGAGGGTGCCGATTTGCTCAGTATAGCCGCTTAAAATATAGACTTGGAATGCGGCCGTCGTCAGAACGGCTGCCGGCAGCAGATAGCTTGCCCAGTCCTTTTGATTTTTGTACAACCCGTACATCGCGTACCATCCGATTCCGGACAGTGCGGCGATCGGCGGTGCCAGCATGATCAAGTAGTAATCGTGGAAGAATCCTGCGATACTGAAAAATCCGGCGACAGGGAAGAGCCATGCTGCCCAGAAAAGGGTTTCCTTCATTTCACCCGCTTTTTCGCGGCGGTCGCGGAACCAGCTGATGAACGCTCCGAGCAGGCCGAACAGTGCGAATGGAAGCATCCAGCTGATCTGCCCGGATAGCGCCGACTGGAACAGTCTGAATGGGCCGGCTGATCCGATGCCGAATATGTTCATGCTCTGTCCTCCGCCATTGCCCCCTCCGGGACCTCCGTTTCCACCGCCAGGCCCGCCTTGTCCTCCGCCGTCGGGCTGCTGCCCGCCGCCCGGCATGTTGCCGTTTTGGCCATTAGAGCTGCCGTTTGCCGTATTTCCATCCTGTGCTTGGGAATTGTCGTCAGAAAAGCTTTTGCCGCCCGGCGGCTGCATGCCGCCATTTGGCCCGCCGTCAGATGAGTTATTTCCATTCTGTGTCGGCTGCTGCAAGCCGTTCATGTCTCCGCGCGCATTACCTGTCGTTTGCCCGAGCAGGCGCTCCGTACCGTTGTAGCCGAATGCCAGTTCAAGAACGGAATTGGTTTGGCTGCTTCCGACATACGGACGGCTGTCAGACGATGTGTAGTCGACGACAAGCGCCCATGAAAGCGAAATGCCTGTGAGCACAATGAGCGACAGTACAGCCGATACCATTTTTTTCTTCCATTTGGCCTTTGCCGCGATGAGATAAAACAATAGAAAGGCCGGGAGCACCATTAAGGCCTGAAGCATTTTCATATTGAATCCGAGACCGATGATTCCGAATGCGGTGAGAAGCCAGATGAGCTTCCCTTGTTTGACCGCCTTCATCAGGCAGCATGTGCCGAGAAGCAATGTGAATACAAGCATGCTGTCGATGTTGTTCGTCCGGCTGACCGCCACGGCGATCGGCGTCAGCGCCATCACAAGAGCTGAGATGCGGGCCGCGCCCTTGCCGAATCTCGGCTTGATGAGCCTGTAAAGCAGATAGACGGAGCCGGCCCCGGCCAGTGCCTGAGGAAGGATGACGCTCCAGGTGTGCACACCGAAAACTTTTGCAAAGATGGTCTGAATCCATAATACGACGGGCGGCTTATCAACTGATACAAAGCCGGAAGAGTCAAATGAAGCAAAGAAGAAATTGTGGAAGCTTTGCGTCATGCTTTTCACCGCCGCCAGGTAATACTGATTGGCGGCATCATCCTGCCAAATGTTATATGTATTCAGAATAAGTGCTGCAAGCAAAATGACTGTAAGTATCCAATCGGGTTTTTTCATTTTCATCATCATGTCACCTCTTTATGATCCCTATTCTAAAAGATAAATATGAACAAGTTATGAATAAAAAGAGAACATTCTTTTTTTATTTAGGCGAATCGATTTCATAATTGACGTTTTTGAAAATGGGTTGAGTTACCCTACGATGTTTTTTAATGTTTTTTTAAAAAGGTATTGCGATTTAATCACGCTGTTTTTAACGAATGTTGCTCCATTTCTAGTCTGATCCGGTCTGCGGCTAATTTTGAGGCATTGTAAACAAGCGTCACCAATTGGAAGTGAAGCCTGGCTTTCTTACCGGTCCGATGACGGACATTATTGAGTCCAAAGAATTCCTTTAAGTACGCATTAACCCGTTCAACAGCTGTGCGTTCCTTGTAAAGTTCATTCCACTTTTTCGAACCTCTAGCTGGATGTGTGTACTTGCGGATATCCGTCGATTGCCTGATCTTAAAGGTCATTTGACAAAGGGAATCGAGTCGCAATGGGCAAACTGTACATTCTTTTGGACGTGTGTATTTCAGTGTCTTGTACTTCTGGTCGAAGCTGTCGTAACGATAAGAATGTTCCCGGACGCATGTAGGTGCGAAATGTTCATCGTATCCAACTACTTCCCTTTCATTGCGCTGGTTATATGGGATGACAGCCTGTAGATTCTGATTGATTAATTGCTGATATATGGGCTCATAATCATAACCTGCATCGAAAAGACCGGCGGTAAATAAAGCTGGAAGATCCCGATCAATTTTCTTCAATAATGGGATGGCTGCCTTCCCATCATTGAGATTTCCTGACGTCATTATACCCGTTAGAATGTATTGACTCTTTGTGCTGACGGCTAAATGTCCTTTATAACCAAACCAGAAGGTATTTTTCCCATCACTGTTTTTCTTGATTCCCCATTTTGGTTCGATGGGAGCTTCTTTATACAACGTTTCCACTGATTCGGATAGCTGGTGAACAATCTCTTTCTCATAAATCGGGCGTGCGTTTTCGGCAGCCTGTTTTTCCTTTAACCATTGCTCTCGTTCCACCTTCGGCTTGCGTCCGCGCTTTTTCGGTGTCTGCTTTTCTTTCTTTTTGGAGGCTTGCGCACGATCTCTTGCCTCAAAATGCGTGGCATCGAAGGCGATGTTTTCATCGCTGATATGCCCCTCGTTGATGGCAAGTAGAATCAGTTCATCATGGATATGTGTCATCACATTTGATTCGCTGATGACAGTAATCATCCTTGAATAGGAGGCTTCAGATGGAATTTGGTCCGAGTGAAGAAACCCACAGTCATATCGAAAAACCGGGTCACGTTTTAACCGTTTGATTAGGTCCTTGATTGTCACGATACGCTCCACCACACGAGCGATAAGTGAATAGACCATGGCACCATAATTCAGTTCTCTTGGGGCACCTACTTTTTTTGGTTTATCGAAAAGATTCCAAAAAGGATTCAGATCGATTGTCGAAAAAACAGCCTCAAAGTGGTGGGTAGGTTCCAACTCATATAATTCATGCATGTCAAATAGGCTTGGTTGACGTATAATGGACATAGGGCATCTCTCCAGTCTGTTATGTTTGTGTGGTAACTTACATTATACAGGATTTGGGGAGGTGCCTATTTTTTTACGTCTTGAAAGCCTTGAGCCCCAAGGGCTCGGGATTATGAAATTAACTCAGGCAAAAAAATTTTGGAAAAAGTGTGTACATTTTCATCTTTGCACTGTATACTGTACTACAACAGAAAATAAAAACATAAAACTGTTTTATAAAAGGAGGGAGGCAAATGAGTATGAAAAGTCCGCTGGAATTTTTCCGGACGCTTCCGAAAAAAACGTGTCCTGAATGCGGAGAGCAGGTAGAGGAGCAGGCTGAATCTTATTTCATGGAATGTGAACGCTGTCTTGCCAAAAAGGGCGAATAAACCGCGGCTGTTTTATAACAAATGGGGAAAGGGGTAGGATCAACAAATGAAAACCGAAGAGATCGGGCTTAAAGTGACGGGAACGATGAATCAGCAATACGAAGAATTGTTAACAAAGGAAGCGCTTCAATTTATCGGGCGGCTTGAACGCCATTTTGGCGGGAGAAGGCGGGATTTACTGCATTTGCGGAAAATCGTTCAGGCGGAAATTGATCAAGGAAAGAATCCCGATTTTTTAAAAGAGACGAAATACATCAGGGAAAAAAACTGGACGGTCGCACCGCTGCCGCCGGATTTGGAAGACCGTCGGGTTGAAATCACCGGGCCAGTCGATAGAAAAATGGTGATCAATGCCTTGAATTCCGGAGCTAAGGTGTTTATGGCCGATTTTGAAGATGCCAATTCACCGACTTGGAAAAATTGTATTGAAGGCCAAATCAATTTGAGAGACGCGGTCAGGGGGACGATTTCGTTTACGAATGATGCCGGAAAACACTATCGGCTGAAGGAGAATCCGGCTGTGATCATGGTCAGGCCGCGGGGGTGGCATTTGGAGGAGAAACACGTGTTGGCCGACGGCAAGCCTGTGTCAGCGAGCCTGTTCGATTTTGGCCTTTATTTCTTTCATAACGCCAAAGCTTTGATCAAAAAAGGAAGCGGCCCTTATTTCTACCTCCCGAAAATCGAAAACCATCTGGAAGCAAGGCTTTGGAACGACGTGTTTGTCTATGCGCAAAACGACTTGCGCATTCCGCAGGGGACGATTAAAGCGACGGTCTTAATCGAAACGATTTTGGCGGCTTTTGAAATGGATGAAATATTGTACGAATTAAAGGAACACTCGGCAGGTCTCAACTGCGGCCGCTGGGATTACATCTTCAGCTTCATTAAGAAATTCAAGAACCGTGATGAGGTCATTCTTCCGGATCGTTCGGCGGTGACGATGACCGTTCCCAACATGAGAGCCTACTCGCTGCTCGCCATCAAAACGTGCCATAAACGGCGGGTCCACGCCATCGGAGGGATGGCCGCACAGATTCCCGCGAAAGACCAGCCGGAAATCAATGAGGCCGCTTTCGCCAAAATCCGCGAAGACAAGGAGCGTGAAGCAAAAGACGGCCATGACGGTACATGGATCGCACACCCCGGCATGATTCAAACAGCCCTTGATGTATTTAATGAGCATATGCCGACAGCCAACCAGATTCATAGAGAACGGGATGATATCAAGATTAAAGCGACGGATTTGCTTGAAGTGCCGAAGGGTCGGATTACAGAGGAAGGTGTCCGCACCAATATCAGCGCCGGCATCCGCTACATCGCTTCCTGGCTGTCGGGAAGAGGCGCTGCACCGATTGACCACTTAATGGAGGATGCGGCAACAGCGGAAATCTCAAGAGCGCAGCTATGGCAATGGATTCGCCATCCAAAGGGGATTCTTGATGACGGCAGGAAAGTGACGGCTGAGATGGTGAAAGCGATGAAAGAGGAAGAAATGCAGAAAATCATCGGTGAAGTCGGGAAGGAACAATATCAGCGCGACCGCTTCGAAGAGGCCGGACAGGTGTTTGAACAACTGATTTTGGATGATGAATTTGCGGAATTTCTCACGATTCCCGCTTATGAAAAAATATAAATGGGGAGGAATATGAAGATGATGTCAGAAAAGGCAAGGCAAATGGAGGAAAGCTGGGAGAAGGATAAACGCTGGGACGGAATCAATAGGCCGTATAAGGCATCAGACGTAATCCGCCTGAGGGGCTCGCTTGAGGTGGAATATACAATCGCAAGGCGGGGCGCGGAAAAGCTGTGGAAGCTATTGCATACAGAAGACTTCGTCCCGGCGCTCGGGGCTCTAACCGGAAATCAGGCGATGCAGCAAGTAAAGGCTGGGTTGAAAGCGGTTTATTTAAGCGGCTGGCAGGTGGCCGCCGATGCCAATCTCTCTGGAAGCATGTATCCCGATCAAAGCCTGTACCCGGCCAACAGTGTTCCGGATGTCGTGAAAAGAATCAATCGCGCTCTTCAGCGTGCCGACCAGATTCATTATATGGAAGGGAAAGAAGATATCGATTGGTATGCGCCGATCGTAGCCGATGCCGAAGCCGGCTTCGGCGGACAGCTCAATGTGTTCGAACTGATGAAAAGCATGATTGAGGCGGGCGCCGCAGGGGTTCATTTTGAAGACCAGCTTTCCTCCGAAAAAAAATGCGGCCATTTGGGGGGCAAAGTTTTGCTGCCGACACAGACGGCGGTTCGCAATCTGATTGCCGCGCGCTTTGCCGCAGACGTCATGGGCGTGCCGACCATTCTGATCGCACGGACGGACGCCAATGCGGCCGATCTCATCACAAGTGATATTGATCCGTATGATGCGCCGTTTTTAACGGGTGAACGCACCTCAGAAGGGTTTTATAAGACGAAATCGGGCCTTGACCAGGCGATTGCCAGAGGCCTGGCCTATGCGCCATACGCCGACTTGATCTGGTGTGAGACATCTGAACCGAACATTGAGGAAGCGCGCAGGTTTAGGCAGGCGATTCATGAAAAATTCCCGGGGAAACTTCTCGCATATAACTGCTCTCCTTCGTTCAACTGGAAGGCCAAACTGGATGATGCCAGCATCTTGAATTTCCAAAAAGAACTCGGTGAAATGGGGTATAAGTTCCAATTTGTAACACTTGCCGGTTTCCATGCATTGAACCACGGCATGTTTGAGCTGGCCCGCCAGTATAAGAACCGCGGAATGGCGGCGTATTCCGAGCTGCAGCAGGCTGAGTTCGCCAGTGAAAAATACGGCTATACTGCGACACGGCACCAGCGTGAGGTCGGAACAAGCTATTTTGATGAGGTGGCACAGGTCGTCTCAGGCGGCACATCCTCTACAACAGCGCTGAAAGGGTCAACCGAAGCGGAGCAGTTTCAGCCGTAACACAACGAAACAGCCGCCTTGCGGGCGGCTGTTTTGATTATTCATGTTCAATTAACAGTTGGCATCATTGGAAGGGGCTGTCAAAGGACGTTCCCGAAGCACAGTCAGTTTAGGCTGCCGAGGTTTTTGTCTTCTTTTGGCCGGCCGGTTGTCTCTGCTGAAAGAGTAAAACAAATATCCGGTCATCGTCAAAATCAAGATCAACATCATCATCAATATCCCCTCCAAATGGTTTTGACTTCTATATATTAGACGGATGACCGCAAGAAAAAGTTTCAGAAAATTAATATTTTTCTATAAATGTTTTAAAATGGTGTTCATCATCTTTACAATTGACGCGGCGCAGGTTGACATCAAGGCCATTGATGTGTAGAGTAAAAGTTAATGTTAATAGGAAGTCCACTAGGGGAGCCACATGCTGGCTGAGACAAGAAGCGATCTTGGACCCTTTGAACCTGATCTAGTTCATACTAGCGTAGGGAAGTGGAGTCGGTTTCTTTTTGATGTGATTATGTCAAAGCCGCTCCATGTCGGGGCGGCTTTTTTGCATAACAGCCGCTCTTACATCCCCCTGTGCCTTCCTTTTAAAACCGATGAAGGAGGCTTTCTGTCATGAGTTTTTCAGCACAACTTCGCCGAGAGGCAGACCCCATTTTTGAAGCGATTTTTCAGCACCCGTTTGTTCAGGGACTGGCTGCAGGCCGCCTGGAAAAGGAACAGCTGATCCATTATGTGAAACAAGATGTCGAGTATTTGAATTCCTTTATCCAAATCTATGGAATCGCCATTTCCAAGTGTGATAACCGCCAAGATATGGAGATGTTTCATCAGCAGATTTCCTTTGTTTTAAACAGCGAAGTACACCCGCATCATAATCTGTGCCGGGCTGCGGGCGCAGACTATGAATCTCTGCAGGGCTATCCATTGGCCCCGTCCGCCCATCATTATATCCGCCACATGCTGACGGCGGCGCACGAAGGGACGCTTGGAGAGATTTTAGCTGTCTTGCTGCCTTGTCCATGGACATATTGGGAAATCGGCAAAAAGCTCCTTGAAGAAGTACAGCCTGATTCGTCACATCCGTTCTATGACTGGATCCATTTTTATGGGGGCAGAACCGACTCCATCACCACGAAGTTCTGCGCCCGTTTGGATGAATGGGCGAAAGAAGCGGGCGCAGCAGAGAAGAAGAAAATGAAAGAGCTCTTTTTGCAAAGCTGCCAGCTGGAATACGGTTTTTGGGAAATGGCCTATACAGTGGAAGACTGGCCGGTTGAAATGGAGGCGGTGACTCGATGAATTGGAATATAAAAGAAGTCGTGATGATGGTGATTTTGTCCGTTGCGTGCGGTGTCATTTATTTGGGCTGGTCAACGCTGTGGCTGCCGATCTCGGCCATTGTCGGGCCTGTCGGCGCCAACTTTATGTTCGGCATTTGGGTGATTGCTAGCCCGATTGTTGCCTATATCATCCGCAAGCCCGGGGCGGCGCTGATTGCCGAAACGGCAGCGGCCTCGGTTGAGCTGCTGACAGGCAGCCATTTCGGCTTGTCCGCATTGCTGATCGGCGTTTTTCAAGGGGCCGGTGCGGAAATCGCGTTTGCGATATTTCGCTATAAGCGCTACAACCTGTTTACCCTGATGCTGTCCGGTGCACTTGCAGCTGTCGGCAGCATGACCTACAGCCTGATCGCGAACGGATTTGCCTACTATACGACAGAAACCCTGATTCTGACTTTTGTCATTCAAGTCATAAGCGGCATGATTCTGGGCGGCTGGCTGGCCAAAGCCGTTGTCGGCGCCCTCGCAAAAACCGGCGTCCTTGACCAGTATGACATCATGAAGGAACACCGGAAAAAGGATGAATCAAATGACTTCATTTCTAGGCTGCAATAATCTTTCCGTGCGCTTTTACAACCGGTCTGACACGATTTTGGACCGTGTGACCTTATCGATTCACAGGGGTGAGAAGGTGTTGATCCTCGGTCCGAGCGGAAGCGGGAAATCGACGCTGATTTCCGCTCTTTCCGGCATCATCCCTCAACACATTGAAGCCGAAGTCACAGGCGAGATCGACCGCAGAAGAAGCGCAGGGGTTATGTTTCAGGACCCTGACACACAATTTTGTATGCTTCGTGTTGATGAAGAGATCGCGTTCAGCCTTGAAAATCGCTCCGTTCCCCCGGAGCAGATGAATGAGATCATCGACAATGTCATGGAGCAAGTCGGACTGAATATTGACAGAAAGACGCCGATCGAAGCCCTGTCAGGCGGAATGAAGCAGCGTCTCGCATTAGCGTGTCTTTTGGCACTGGAGCCGGAAGTGCTGTTTTTTGATGAACCGACGGCACAGCTTGATCCGGCGAGCAGGAAGGAAATATTTGCTTTACTGAAAGACCTTTCCGCAAAAAACGGCCAGACGATGGTGTTTGTCGAACATGTCTTGGATGGCTGCATCGAATGGATGGACCGCGTCGTCCTGTTGGACAATAACGGGCGGATTATAGCCGACGGGAAGCCGGAAGACATTCTCGTCCGCTATCGACAGCAAATGAAAGCTGCGGGGATTTGGCAGCCAAAGCTGTATCCGGCGGCATGGCATGAAGTCGTCGAAGACGAACAGCACCCGCTTGCCGTCAAGCTTTCCGCCAGGCTGAAAAGGAAGGAGCTTGCTGAAAAAAGCGACCCGAAGAAGAGCGATGCTTTGATCAGGATCGAAGATGCGGCGATCGGCTACCTGAAAAAAACGGTGGCCGACGGTATCAACCTCCGGATTCCAAAAGGAGGATGGGTATCGGTTATCGGTGCAAACGGCAGCGGAAAAAGCACCTTTTTAAAAAGTTTGATCAGGCTGGAAGCAGTCAAGAAAGGCCGGATTTATCTGGAGGATTGCGAGCTGAAAAAATGGCCTGACCGTCTATTGTACGAAAAAACCGGCTTTGTCTTTCAAAACCCGGAGCTCCAATTTATTCAGGATACGGTATTTGAGGAAATCGCTTTTGGCGCAAGACAGAGAGGTTGGTCAGAAGAACTTGTTCAGCGGAAGACGGCAGAATTGCTGGAGGAATTCGGACTCGTCTCACATGCGCAGGCCCATCCCTTTACACTGAGTCTGGGGCAGAAACGGCGCTTGAGCGTGGCGACGATGCTTTTGTTCGATCAGGATCTGCTGCTGCTTGATGAACCGACATTCGGCCAGGACGAAAAAACGGCGGGGGAACTGATCAGACGGTTAAAAGAGCGGCAGGAACGGGGAACGACGATCGTCATGGTAACTCATGACATGGATATCGTTGATGAGCATTCGGATCAAGTCATCGTCTTCCATCAAGGAAAAGCCGCTTTTCAAGGAACCCCGTCCCGGTTATTCTCCGATCAACGGTTGGTGCGGACATTTTCATTGCTGCCGCCGCTTCACTACCAGCTGCTGCACGCCAGAAAGGAGCAGGTGCCGGTATGAAAAGCAATCAATCGCTTCTGTCAACACTGAACCCCAGTGCAAAGCTCTTTTCCAATCTGCTTGTGATGTGCATCTTAATGGCTGTAACAAATCCGAAAGCAACATTTTTGATTTGGCTGCTCGCGTTATTGATCGGCATCTTTCTCGGCGGCTGGACATTGGCTTATTTGCTGAAACGTTTTTTGCCTTATCTCATGTTTTTCATTCTCGTCTTTTGGATGATGGCCGCTTTCGGAAAAGGCGAAGAAACGCTGTGGCAATGGGCCTGGTTTCATGTGACCAAGGAAAGCGCCAGCCATGGCCTGACGATTGCACTAAGGATGCTCGGGTTTGTTACATACGGCCTGCTGTTTACGTCGACAACCGATTTAACGCGGTTTATCATGAGCTTGATCCATCAATGCAGAATGCCGCCAAAATGGGCGTACGGTCTGTTGGCTGGTTTCCGGTTCATTCCGTTGTTTCAATCAGAGCTGGCGCAGATGAAAGCAGCCCATAAAATCAGGGGCTATAAGCAAAAAAACAGCTGGAAAGCTTTTATCCGCTATGCGCTGCCGCTGTTCTCGCAAGGTATCCGCAAATCTGAAAGAATCGCGGTGGCCATGGAAGCGCGCGGTTTTACGGGTACGAAAAACAGGACATATTATCAAACGACACGGCTTTACGCAAAAGATGCTGTTTATTTGGCAGGGCTGCTCTTGGCCGTGGCGGTCATTTTACGGATAACATAATGGGATAAAATAACATTTTCATGATGTCAGAGCCGAAAACGGCTCTTTTTTTATTAGAAATCAGAAACTTTCAGGGGACGATTGACTGAAAATCATTGACCCAATTTAAAAAGGTTGTACAATCAATGTGTAAAGATAAGAAAAAAGCAACATAAAAAATCCCCTTAGTTTATATGAGATGGGAGTGGCGCGATGTGAAAATTGCCAAAGTGATCAATAATAATGTGATCAGCGTTTGGAATGAACAAGGTCAGGAATTAGTGGTCATGGGCAGGGGAATCGCTTTTCAAAAAAAGCCCGGCGAGCCGGTCGATGAAACGAGGATCGAAAAGATTTTCAGGCTTGACAATAAAGATGTATCAGAACGGTTTAAGACGCTGTTGGACGAAATTCCGATCGAATTTATGGAAATATCGGAAGAGATCATCAGCTATGCGAAAATGAAGCTCGGCAAAAAACTGAATGACAGCATCTATGTATCGCTGACAGACCATATTCATTTTGCGGTCGAAAGGCAGCAAAAGGGTCTTGAGATTAAAAACGCCTTGCTCTGGGAGACAAAGCGGCTTTATAAAGACGAGTTTGCCATTGGCAGAGAGGCCTTGCAGATCATTGAAGATAAGACGGGGATCGCTCTTCCTGAAGACGAAGCCGCTTTTATCGCGCTCCATATTGTGAACGCCGAGCTGAATGAAGAAATGCCGAACATTGTCAACATCACAAAAGTGATGCAGGAAATATTAAGCATCGTCAAATATCATTTTCATATCGATTTTGATGAAGAATCGCTCCATTATTACCGATTCATCACCCATTTAAAGTTTTTTGCGCAGCGGCTGTTCAGCGGCACCTATATGAAAAGCAAAGACGACTTTTTGTTTGATACTGTGAAAAATAAATACCGTGATGCTTATGTATGCACCGAAAAAATCAGGCAGTACATTCAAAAGGAATACGGTCATGAACTAACAAGCGAAGAACTGTTGTATTTAACGATTCACATCGAGAGAGTCGTTCATCAAGGATAGAGGGATTATACGAAAAATGAAAGCGTTGACAACCTGTTGCAGGTATGCTAATTTGGACTTAAATCAAAAAATATCAATCTATTATTTAGGATTGTTACTGGTCATGCAGGCAAAACCTAAATTACTGTGATGCGGGACGTGTGCGCCTGTTTATCATGAGTAATTTAGGTTTTTTTATGTTTATCATACTTCAGCATAAGGATTGTTACTGTTCGGCAGGCAAAACCTAAGCAAAGCCTTTTTTGACGGGCTTTGTTTAGGTTTTTTATTTTTTAAAGATGCGGGAGGGATGGTCACGGATGGATGTGCAAACTTTAGCCAAGAATATTTTAAGACTTGTAGGGGGAGAAAAAAATGTCGCTTCTTTAGTTCATTGTGCAACAAGGCTGCGTTTTACATTAAAGGATCGCTCAAGGGCGGATCAAAAAGCGCTTGAAGAGACCGACGGAGTTGTGACGGTGGTGGAGAGCGGGGGCCAGTTTCAGGTCGTCATCGGCAACCATGTTCCCGAGGTCTACAAAGAGATCGGCCGGATATCGAATATCTTGGCAGAGCCGGCGGCTGATTCCGGTGAAAAAGGGAATCTTGCTGGAAGATTAGTAGATATCGTATCCAGCATCTTCACGCCCCTGCTTGGCGTCATGGCGGGAGCCGGGATTTTAAAAGGGCTGCTTTTGATTTGCACAAACGCCGGCTGGCTGACGGCCGAGGAGACGACTTACACGATTCTGTACGCGGCAGCCGACAGTTTATTTTACTTTCTGCCTCTTCTATTGGCCGTCACGGCAGCCAGAAAATTCGGCGCGAACATTTTTGTGGCGCTGACGATTGCGGGAGCTTTAATTTATCCATCCATCCTTGAATTGAAAAACAGCGGGGCAGATCCGGTGTTTTTCGGAATTCCCGTCGTTTTGATGAATTACACTTCGACGGTGATCCCGATCATTCTTGCCGTCTATGTGATGAGCTGGCTTGAAAAGTACTGCATGCATGTCATTCATGAAAGCGTTAAAAATTTTATCACCCCTTTAATCTGTCTGGTGGTGATGGTGCCGCTGACCTTAATCATTTTCGGACCGCTTGGCGTATATGCGGGAAATGGTATCGCAGCTGCGATTTTATCCGTTTTTGATGTCAGTCCGGTTCTGGCCGGGGCGATCATTGCGGCGCTGTGGCAAATCCTTGTCATCTTCGGGATTCACTGGGGCATCGTTCCGGTGATTCTCAATAACATTGCCGTCCATGGAAAGGATTATATCAAGCCTGCGACGGCCGCCGCCGTGTTTGCCCAAACAGGGGCGGCATTCGGGGTCATGCTCAAGACGAAAAACAAGAAGCTGAAGGCTTTGGCAGGATCAACCGCCATAACGGGGATGTTCGGCATCACTGAGCCGGCTGTCTACGGTGTCACTCTGAGGCTGAAAAAGCCGTTTGTATGCGGTGTCATCAGCGCCGCTGTCGGCGGAGCGATCATCGGCTATTCCCACAGCATTGCCATCGCTTCGGGTGCGCCGGGGTTGCTGACGATTCCGATTTTTTACGGACCGGGGTTTCTCGGCTTTATCACCGGGATATCAGTCTCTTTTGTTTTATCGATTGCACTCACATATATTGTCGGCTTTGATGATCCTGCAGAAGAGAAAAAGCAGCGGCATTCCGGTGAACAGATTTTCAGCCCTTTGCAGGGAGATGTGCTGCCGCTGGCGGAAGTATCCGACAACGTTTTTTCATCGGGAGCGATCGGGGAAGGCATTGCTGTGCTGCCGGCAAAGGGGATCGCTGCTGCCCCGGCGGACGGGGTTGTGACAACCGTTTTTCCGTCAGGGCATGCATACGGCATCACAACCGAACATCAAGCCGAAATCCTCATTCATATCGGTATCGATACTGTCAAACTGGAAGGGAAGCATTTTGATCCAAAAGTCGTTCAAGGGCAAAAAGTGAAACGGGGTGATATTCTCGCGGAATTCGATTTGGAAGCGCTAAAACAGGAGGGCTTTGATGTCACAACACCGGTTGTGGTGACAAATCCGCACCAATACAGTGATATTGAGAAAACCGGCCAAAACCGGGTCGAAACAGGAAAATGGATCATCACATTAAGGTAATCAGGGGAGGAACATAAGATGAAATACAGCAAATTAGCCAAATTTCCAGATCAATTTTTATGGGGAGCTTCAACATCGGCCTATCAGGTGGAAGGCGCTTGGAATGAAGACGGAAAAGGACCTTCTGTCATTGATACGCGCGACAGCTATCCTGAAGGCACGACCGATTTTAAAGTGGGCAGTGACCACTATCACCGCTATCAAGAAGATATCGCACTGTTTGCGGAAATGGGATTTAAAGCTTACCGTTTCTCAATCGCCTGGACGCGGATCATTCCCGACGGCGATGGAAGCGTCAATCCAAAAGGGATCGAGTTTTACAGCCGTTTGATCGACGAACTGCTGAAATATCAGATTGAACCGATTGTGACGATGTATCACTTTGACCTGCCGAACGCTTTGCAGGAAAAGGGGGGCTGGTCGAACAGAGCGACGATCGACGCCTTTGAAAAGTATGCGAACATCCTTTTTGAAAACTACGGAGACCGGGTCAAATACTGGCTGACCATCAATGAACAAAACATGATGATTCTCCACGGATCTGCCTTGGGGACCCTTGACCCGAATTTGGAAAACCCGAAAAAAGAGTTGTACCAGCAAAACCATCACATGCTTGTCGCACAGGCGAAAGCGATTCGCCTTTGCCATGATATGCTGCCGGAAGCAAAAATCGGGCCCGCACCAAATATCGCGCTCATCTATCCGGCTTCATCCAAACCCGAGGATGTCGTAGCGGCCTTTAACTATAACGCGATCAGAAACTGGCTTTACTTGGATATGGCCGTATACGGACGGTACAATACAACGGCATGGGCGTATATGAAAGAAAAAGGCTGCACACCTGCCATTGCTGAAGGGGATATGGACATTTTGAAGTCTGCCAAACCGGACTTCATCGCATTCAACTATTATACGTCGCAAACGGCCGAAGCAAGCAAAGATGACGGCAGCGATACATCCGCACGAGGCGGCGATCAGCATTTACAAACAGGGGAGGAAGGCGTGTACAGAGGAAGCGGCAATCCTTATTTGCAGAAAAATGATTTCGGCTGGGAAATCGATCCTGTCGGCTTCCGTTCGACACTCCGTGAGATTTATGACCGCTACCAGCTGCCGCTTATCATTACGGAAAACGGCCTCGGGGCCTTTGATGAGCTTGAGGACGGAGATGTCGTCAATGATGATTACCGCATCGAGTATTTAAAACAGCATATCAAGCAAATTCAGCTGGCGATTACAGATGGCGTCGATGTGTTCGGCTACTCGCCATGGTCAGCGATCGATTTGATTTCGACCCACCAAGGCTGTTCAAAACGCTACGGATTTATTTATGTGAATCGCGATGAATTTGACTTGAAAGACTTGCGCCGCATTCGCAAAAAAAGCTTTTACTGGTATAAAGACTTGATTGCTTCAAACGGCGAAACACTAGATTAAACAAAGAAAGAGGATGTTCAGATGATCTCTGAATATCCTCTTTTTTAAATAAATGACAGAAAATTTTAAAAATATAAATGTATATATTTTTAAACCGTGTTACATTCGAAACGGAACGAACAACAATGAGGAAAGGAAGAAAGAACCTATGACATTCAAAATCGAAACACTTCCAAACTATCGCATTGCTTATATGCGAAGAGTTGGTCCCTACGGTCCTGCCAATATTGATGTCATGGAGGCGTTAAAAAAATGGGCTAAGAAAAAAGGTCTTCTTGAGTCTGCCATTCTGTTTGCGATTCCACAGGATAACCCGGAAACAACACCTCCTGATCAGTGTAGATTTGATGCTTGTATCGTGATACCGCATGATTATCAAGTCGATGATTCAGTACTTGAAGGGGACATTTCTGGCGGAAAATACCTGATGTACGATGTTAAACATACAGCAGAGGATATTCAAAAAGCATATTCTGATATTTTTTCATCTCTGCAAAACAATGAATTTCAACTGGACAATAGACCAATGATGGAAAAATACATGGGTGATATGGTGAGCAACCCGTATTGCGAAATATGTGTACCTTTAAAATCGGTTTAATTCGTTTTCTTGTGTAGGTGTCACAGGGAGGAGAGGACAAGAAGTTATCAGCAGATCGCTTCTTGTCCAAACTTTGAATGTATTAAAATGACAATTCCCTTTAACGAGCGTTGCGTTTAACTCGCTGGCAGACAGGGTAAATCATAAAATAGCAATCCAGATCAACTACATAGGAAATAAGAATGGGGAGGGATGACAAGTGAATCACAATGATGGCCGCCGTAAAGTCAATGAACACAGCAAGGATCAACAACTTGAACAGTACCGGTCTGACAACCGGGGCAAAAAAATGACGACGAACCAAGGATTGCGCGTGTCTGAAGACGAACACTCCTTAAAAGCAGGCGTGCGCGGTCCGACGCTGATGGAGGATTTTCATTTCCGCGAAAAAATGACCCATTTTGACCATGAACGGATACCGGAACGCGTCGTCCATGCCCGGGGATTCGGCGCGCATGGCTACTTCCAGGTTTACGAACCGATGACAGAGTATACGAAAGCGAAGTTTCTTCAAGATCCGTCGGTGAAAACACCGGTGTTTGTCAGGTTTTCGACTGTAGCCGGTTCGAGGGGATCGGGTGATACGGTCCGGGATGTCAGAGGGTTTGCCACAAAGTTTTACACAGAGGAAGGGAACTATGATCTCGTCGGGAACAACATGCCTGTTTTCTTTATTCAGGATGCCATCAAGTTCCCCGATTTGGTGCACGCGTTTAAACCTGAGCCTCATCACGAGATGCCGCAAGCTTCTACGGCTCACGATACGTTCTGGGACTTTGTTGCCAATAACGAAGAAACAGCCCACATGATCATGTGGATTATGTCAGACAGGGCGATTCCGCGCAGCTACCGGATGATGGAAGGCTTCGGCGTGCATACGTTCAGGTTTGTTAATGAAGAAGGCAAGGCGCGTTTTGTTAAATTTCACTGGAAGCCCGTCCTCGGTGTCCATTCGCTCGTCTGGGACGAAGCGCAGACAATCGCCGGGAAAGACCCCGATTATCACCGCCGCGATCTCTGGGAAGCGATCGAAAGAGGCGATGAAGTGGAGTATGAGCTCGGCGTGCAAATGATTGAGGAAGAAGATGAGTTCAAATTTGATTTCGATATCCTCGACCCGACAAAGCTCTGGCCGGAAGAGGCGGTTCCTGTCAAAATTATCGGCAAAATGACGCTGAATCGAAACCAGGACAACGTGTTTGCGGAGACGGAACAGGCGGCCTTCCATCCGGGCAATGTCGTTCCGGGAATCGACTTTACGAACGATCCGCTACTCCAGGGACGTCTCTTTTCATATACGGATACACAGCTGATCCGGTTAGGCGGTCCGAACTTTCATGAAATTCCGATCAACCGGCCGGTCTGCCCGTTCCATAACAACCAGTATGACGGCTACCACCGGATGACGATCAATCAGGGGCCTGTCGCCTATCATCAAAACTCGCTGCAAAACAACGATCCGGCTCCCGCGTCAGCGGAAGAAGGCGGATATGTCCATTATCAGGAAAAAGTCGAGGGCAAAAAAATCCGCCAGCGCAGCGACAGCTTTCAAGACTTTTACTCACAGGCGAAGCTGTTTTGGAACAGCATGTCCCCGGTCGAAAAAGAACATATCATTGCCGCGTTTCACTTTGAAGTCGGGAAGGTGAAAAGCAAAGACGTCCGCCGCCAGGTCGTTGAAATGTTCAACCGTGTCGACGGTGATTTGGCCAAGCAAATCGCCGCCGGAGTAGGTGTTGAGCCGCCGGAAAAAGACGAAGGTTCTGACGTCACGCTCAAGTCGCCGGCCTTAAACCAGGAAAATACGGTGAAAACACCGCTGACAAGAACGGTCGCCATTATAGCCGAAGCCGGTTTCGATGAGTCCGAAGTCAGCCGGGCGGTAAAAGCCTTCAGAAAAGCGGGTGTCATCCCGGACATCATCAGCACCGCTTTAGGAGCGGTCAAAGGGGCCGGCGGCCGAGAATTAGAAGCGGTTCACTCATTGCGGACGGTTGATTCGGTTCTGTATGACGCCGTCTATATTCCAAGCGGACAAGAAAGCGTTGAGCGGTTGAAAAAGGAAAAAGCCGCTTTGGATTTTATTCGTGAAGCCTTCGGACATTATAAAACGATCGGAGCTTCAGGTGAGGCAGTCGATCTGCTATTGTCAGCCGCCGGAACAGATGCCGCTCAAGAGCCGGGCATTATCACGGCGTGCGGCGGCAAAACAATCGATGCATTCACGAAAGAGCTGCTTGAAGCAATCGCCCTGGACCGCCATTGGGATCGGACCGTTAAATAGCACCCTGTCTCAAGGGTGCTAATTTAATTGACCACTATAATTTCTTTGATAATACAATCCATGATGAAAATACTGTAATCACCTGTAAAGAAACCAAAATCCGAACAACATCAACTCCCGCTAATGTAATATAGCTGAGCTGCATTCCGAAAATGAGCACAAGCAAGTAAACGGATAAAGCGATCATGGAATACTGCATTCCTTTTTGTCTGATGTGCTGTGACCTTTCATCTTTTTGTTTGAATTGCGGATAGAGGTAGCCTGCTGCAAAACTTAAAAAAGCCAGACCGCCCCACATGAAAAGTTCGATTAAAGATAAAGAATCACCGGCTATGCCGAAGATCATTTTCACAAGAAATATAAAGACAAACAGTCCGCCAATGATATAGTATGCTTTTCGCAATGCCATAAAATCTCCTCCTTGCCAATCTATTCATCATCTAAAAAGAAGATGTTTTCCACCTGTGTATGAAATGTACGGGCAATTTGAAGCGCCAGGGGAAGAGACGGATTATACTTCCCTTTTTCGATTGAGATAATTGTCTGCCGGCTGACGCCAAGAATTTCGGCCAATTTATCCTGTGAATACTTCTTCTGTTTTCGAAATTCAGCTAATTTGTTTTTCAAGGATTCAAATCTCCTTCGCTGTTATTCATATCCATTATAAAGTAAAGTAAGCTTTACGTAAAGCTTACTTTACAAAATAAATAAAAAAGAGCTTGCCATTAATATGGCAAGCCGATTTACCAGACAAACAGTCCGACAATCCCCGCGCTCAGCAGTGAAACAGCCATACCGCTGACAAGGAGCTTCCAGACGTTTTTGCCGATGATCGCTGACTTTTCTCCATTGAATAAGGAGTTGTACGTTCCATAGATCATGCCGATCGTGCTGAAGTTTGCAAACGATGTTAAAAACGTCGTTGCAACGGCGGCAGTGTGGGGCGAAATCGTTTTTAACTGTGTTTTCAAATCCATCATCGCGACGAACTCATTTGTGGCGAGTTTCATACCCATCAGCTGTGCGACATACATCGTATCATGCGCGGGCAGTCCGAGCAGAAAGGCAAACGGACTGAAGATGTAAGAAAAGATTTTTTGGATGGTCAGCCCGTCCATGATCAGCCCCAGAAGGCCGTTTAAGCATGACGTTAGGGCAACATAGCCGATCACCATGGCCAGAATGACAATCACCATGTTCATTCCGACCAGCAT
The DNA here is from genome assembly GCF_046464135.1 of Bacillus sp. z60-11. Taxonomy (NCBI): domain Bacteria; kingdom Bacillati; phylum Bacillota; class Bacilli; order Caryophanales; family Bacillaceae; genus Bacillus; species Bacillus sp. z60-11. The sequence goes on from NZ_JBIYSN010000003.1 coordinate 204,508, forward strand.
GCTGTTGGAAATCGTTGAGAAAAAATCTTTCTTTTCTTCTTTGGGCGGTACATAAATGATGTCTTCGTCTTTTTTGACATCCACCGGATTTAAGATGCTTGCTAAAATGAGCGCGTTCAAGCAGTTTAACGGGATCGCTGTAAAGACATAGGTTGCGGGAACCATAGTTAAATAGGAGCCGAGGATCGAGCCGCTGATGCTGCTCATGCTCATGATGCCGAATGTCAGCAGGCGGTTGTCCTTTAAAACGGCCAGCTGCTGGCGAATGACAGCGAGCGCTTCTGTATTGCCCAAAAACATCATTTGAATGGAGAAGAAGCTTTCTAATTTGGGCAGACGCGACACTTTTGAAATCACCCAGCCGATCTTATCGATCAACCACGTTAAAATCCCAAAATAAGCAAGAATGTCAAAAAATGTGACGACAAAGATGATCGGCAATAGAGCGCTGAAGAAAAAGTCTACGGTCTCATTGCTCATAACGGAAGGAAATGCAAAGGCGATTCCATCGCTTGCACAGGCGATCAGCCAAGAAAAGAAAGCAGCGATCTGGTTGATGACCCATCCGCCTACTTTCGTGCCAAGCATGAACCATGTCACCAAAAGCTCAACGACAAAAAGCGAAAGAATCGGCCGCCATTTGATTGATTTCTTTTGCGGGGAACAGAGAAAAACGACGGCCATGACAATGAACAGGCCTAAAATATTAATGAGAAAATACATGATTTCAACTCCCGAATGTTTTTTGAAAATAAAAAAGCTCTTATTTTTCATGGGTTCCGATAAAGAAAGCATGAAAAATAAGAGCAAATGAAAAATAGATATATTGTTTGCGCAATACACTTTTTACATGATCAAATCTATTCAAACTTCCTTGTAGTCTGGCGATTTACGGTTGCCAGGTAGAAACAATCAGACCCTATTACTGATTATATACAAGAAGTGAGCTTCTATTATTTTGACTGTATTTTATCTCGAGATTGTTTAAAATTCAAGCTAAAAATATATTTTCACAATAATTTTTCATATGAAATCATGTCTAGGGAAGGGGCAGGGCGCTTGTTTCTTAGTCTTTGAAAGCCGGCTTTCAAGCGGGAAAAATGATAGAAGTGACGCTCCAGAACAAAAGACGAAAAGTGGAAGTTGAATCTGTAAGGTGGCGAAAATGGAGATTACTTCTTCAACTTGATCAAAGGTAAATCTTAAGTTGATTGCGCTTTATATCTTTTTCGAAATCCAAAGCAGCCTATATGGTGGTTTTTTGTCCCCGTAAGGTTGATGAATCTCTCCAGTGACAAACAACATACTAATGACACCGACAAACCCTTTGCAAAGAGCAAACATTAAATCAAAAGTCTCTGGGTATAATTTCACGGTACTTTAGTTTGTTGAATGAAATGAAACTTTTTTGCTATGATTTTCCTATGTTTTTACAACTTGTATATACGTCCAATTTCAGAGAAAAAGAGGGATAATGAATTATGCTGTTAAAAAAGAACTATCTTCCTGTCGGCAGTGTTGTCGGCTTACATAATGATTCAAGACGTCTGCTTGTCATTGGACGGCAAATGTTTTCTGAGACGAACCATGTCATCAGAGATTATGCAGCTGTCGACTATCCAAACTACGGACACGAGTGACTATTTAGATTTTAATGAAGAGAACAGAAACAATGATAATGGAAAAGATTACAGCAATGCTTACACAGATATGGACAGTGAGGCGATGACTGAAGACATTAATCATTTAAAATCCGCCAATCCTGAAGTCTATGAAAAGCTTCAGAAAATGGATATTACCGCTGCGGCAGGAGCAGGCCCTTACACTAAATATAGTGATGATATCGTTTCGGTAGAGAGTCAGAATGGAGAAATACTGGATGATCTCATTGATAATAAGCCTCAGTTTGAAATAGAGGAGTCTGGCCTTAAACATCTTTATGAAGTTGAAGATTCTGATTTTGTGGATTTGATACAAGATGTTAACAAAAAAGAAGCGGAATAGGAGCAGTTCAATGATGAAATATAGACTTTTAAGTTTAAGTGTATTAATAGTGCTTTTAGTTGTGATCACCGGATGCGGAAAAGATGATTATCAAGAAGTCGTCTATAAAAAAGGCTTACCAAAAGAAAACAGCCCTGCATTTAAAGAATTTATGAGACATGAACTTGATTTAGTGAGTGATGCGACCTTGAATTATCAAAATCATACTTATACGATTATGCGCAGTGATGTAGATGGACTACGCTATTATCAATATACGAGTAAAGAGCTTGAGGACTTTTACAATCCTTTATTTTCTGAAAAATATCCCGGAGCAAAACTGTATGATTTACAAACAACTAACTTTCTAACGAAAGAAAAGCTTATTCGCAATAAAATAGAACATCATCTGCCGGAAATGACTTTAGATAAAAAGAATGTTCTCAAGGTGAAAACAAAATTCGGAGAAAAAAAGTATGAGTTACCATCAGCCAGAGGTAAGAAAGTAATTCTGGCTCTTGAAGCTGTTAGCAAAGACAACATGAAGATAAAAGTGGTGGTAAATGGAAAAAAAGGAGACGGACAAACATATTATTTGTTTTTAAAACAAGATCTTTCAAAACATCAGCTAGTGAAAGAAGAAGAATTACATACAACACTTGAGTCTGGAAAGTTAAATGATTACCTTTCAGTATTTCAAAAAGTAACAGAGGATGGATCATATCTTAAGTTATTCGACAACTATATTTTCGAAAAAAAGACGAACAAAGTCAGAAAAATCAAAGACACTGATATTCTAAGCGAAGATGGTAAGTATGTCTATATTAACGGAGCAAAAGAAGAAGAAAACTTTGTAATTTCCGATGGTGTTCAACAGATACAAACAGTGGACAACTATTTAAAAGGAAATGAAAAATATGAAGCTCAATTTAAGATTGACTTCAAACAAATTGCAAAAGAGATGGAATTTAACGCGGGCGATGCAAGGATAGCCAATATTCATTATTTTAATAAAGATTATGTAGTTTTGTATATTTCCTATCATGGGAAGACAATTGGCACAGCAGGCTCTGTTAATGTACTGATTGACTTACAAAAAAACAAAAAACAGCCAACTGCTTACTTAGTTGATTTAGGAATTGAATCATAGAGGGACTGAAGAGTTTTTATTCATTTGACACAGGTCACAAAGCTGGGATAATCATATAGAATTTTTTGGAAGTTAAATAAATAGGAACATAAAGGATAGAAATATTTCAATGAAAAAAAGATGGTTTATATACTTAGGAATTTTCACAATATGTTTGTTGGCGATCACCAACTGTGGAAAAGACGATGATGCATTCACATATCAAAAAGGATATCCAAAAGAAGACAGTCCGGCATTTAAAGAGTATATGCGAATTGAAAGTGGATTAGCGGGCGATGCGACGTTAAGGCATGAAAATCATAAGTATACGATTATGCGCGGTGATAAGGGTGGGCTTCGTTATTATCAATATACAGATAAAGAGCTTCAGGATTCATATGCGTCAATTTTTTCACCTGATCAAATGTTTTACTCTCACCACATAAACAATAGCAAGTTTTTGGATGCCAAAGGCCCCCTTAGCTATATAATAGAACGTCAGCTGCCTGAATTGCGGTTGGATCATAAAAATATGCTGCAAGTGAAAACGGAATTAGGTGAAAAGAAGATAAAACTGCCCATAAAGGCAACAGCTGATTCTGAAGATATTTATCTCTATCTTTATGCTATTGATAAAAAAAACATGCTGATCGGAGTAGAGGATTATACAGGCGATGGAGATACGAAGACATATTATATATTTTTAAAACAAAATCTTTTAAAATACCAGATTGTCAATAAAGATGAATTGCCCGCAACAATCGAGTCAGGAAAACTAAATGATTACCTGTCTGTTTTTCCAAAGGTGACGGAGGATGGATCCTATCTGCACTTATTTGACAAATACATTTTCGAAAAAAAGACAAACCTAGTCAGAAAAATCAGTGACGATGATTATTTAAGCGAAGACGGCAAATATGTATATCTCAACGGGGCTGAAGACAAGGATATCATATCTGAAGGTGTCCAGCGCATTCAAACTGTGGAAAATTATCTAAAAAGAAATCATAAGGATGAAGTGCAATTTAATTTGGATTTTGAAAAGGCTTTTGACGGAGCAGGTTTGAAAGTGAAAAAAGTCAATTCAGCTGAAATTAAATATTTTAATAAAAATTTTGTGGCTATCCAATTTTCATATGATTTCATCTGGTATGGCTCGGGATATATTAATATGCTGATTGATTTGCAGGACAAAAAACACCCGACTGCTTACTTGATAGATTATTAGGATGATTGGGTAGTCGACTAGATTTACAGTAGATATTCATCACGGAGAAAAAAACTGCACCTCCACCGTTAGACACTATCTAACTATAGGGGGGCAGTTCATTTTTCACCCTTGCCCCACCTTCTCCGATGCATATCCATTCGGATTCGCAGAATGCCAGTTCCAGGCGTCGCGGATGATGGCGATCAGGCTGTTGTGTTTCGGGATCCAGCCTAATTCCTTTCTGGCGCGGGAAGAGGAAGCGATCAAGGCATCCGGGGTGTCTGTGCTGTCAACAGGTGTGACGGGAATGAGGCCGATGCCTGTGACATATTGGGCGGCCTGGATGACTTGTTCGGCTGAATAGCCTTCGCCATAGCCGAGATTGAATGTCCGGCTCCCCTTGCCTTGCCGTAAATGGTTGATGGCGAGAACGTGGGCTTCGGCGAGATCCTGTACGTGGACATAATCGCGAATTCCTGCTGTGCATGCGGTCCTGTCATGTTTTGTTCCGATAGCAGCACGCAAAACATTTGAAATCAGATGCGCATCATCCGTACGGTCTTCGCCGATCGCTGCGGATGGGTGGGCCCCGCCGACATTGAAGGAGCGGAGAATCACATAGTTGAGACCGCAGGCTTTTTCCGCTTCCATCAGCATATTCTCCATCAGCCATTTGACTTTTCCGTGGGGATGGACAGGCTGCGGTTTTGATTCCTCTGTAATCGGCACATCTTTTGTGCTGCCGTAGACGGCCGCGCTTGAGGCGAAGACGATCTGCTTAACGGCGAATTCTTTCATGACGTCAAGCAGTGTTTCCAATCCTGAGATGTTTTCATTGAAAGAAGAAAACACGCGATTTGACTCGGTTGAAATAGGAGAAGCTGCGAAATGCATCACCGTTTCGATGTCCTCGTTTTCGAATACCTGCCTGAGAAAATGCCGGTCCCGGATGTCTCCTTTGTAAAAAACGGCTTCAGGGTGAACGGCTTCAGCATGTCCGGTTGCCAGGGAGTCGACAACGACGGCTTTTTCATTTTTCTCAATTAATGTGTAAACGGCATGGGAACCGATATAACCGGCTCCCCCGACAACGAGTATACTCATCGAAATCTCTCCTTTTTGGTTCATTTTGGCTACATGATATGACGCTGCGGTGCGACAGCCCGCCTTTGTTCTTCAAATCCGTATTTTTCATCTACAATGTAGAGCGGCCGGTCCTTCACTTCATCATAAATGCGGCCGATATATTCGCCGATGGCTCCGAGGATGATCAGGATGAAGCCGCTGAACAGACATTGCAGAATAATCATCGATGACCAGCCGGTAATGGTGCTTGTCGTAAACAGCTTCAGGCAGACGACGATGAAAGCGTATATAAAGCCGATCGCTGACAGCGCGATTCCTGAGTAGCTTGCCAGCTTCAAAGGCTGAAAGGAAAATGAAGTGATGCCGTCGAGCGACAGCTTCAGCATTTTTTTGAGCGGATACTTCGTTTCCCCTGCAAGCCGTTCGTGGCGCTCGTAATAGACGGCCGTCTGCTTGAAGCCGAGCCAGCTGACAAGCCCGCGGACAAACGGGTTTTTCTCTTTCAGCTTGTTCATTTCATTGACGACTTTGCGGTCCATGAGCCGGAAATCTCCAGTATCGACCGGAATGTCGACATCTGTGAGACGTCTTAGCATGCGGTAAAACATGGAGGCCGTCTGCTTTTTGAAAAATGTCTCTCCCTCGCGCTTCGTTCGGACGGCGTAGACCACGTCAAAGCCTTGGCGCCATTTTTCAGCCATTTCCAAAATCAGTTCAGGAGGATCCTGAAGATCGGCGTCGATGACGACGATCGCCTTGCCGGCAGCATAGTCCGTGCCGGCGGTGATCGCAATCTGGTGGCCGAAGTTTCTTGAGAAATTGATGCATTTGACAGCCGGATCGGCCTGAGCCAGCGACTTCAGCATATGGATGCTGTTATCGCTGGAGCCGTCATTTACAAAAATCAGCTCATATGGTTCTCCGGTTGAATCCATGACGCTTTTCAGTCTTTCATAGGTGCTGTCGAGGACTTCCGCCTCGTTAAAGACGGGAACAACAATTGAAAATGTGACGGGTTCGTTCATATTGATCACCTTTCCTTTCATCAATCCAGCTCCACTTTATAGAGCGTCTGATTTCCACCAGGTCCGCCCGACTGAGAACTGTTATCTGAAGAAGAGCTGCTGTATTCGCTTTTGGAAACCTTCGTGCCGTTTTCTTTAATCCAGTTGGTGAGTTCCGAATGATCTCGGCCTCTGCCATCGCCAATCATGAAGTATTTGACTTCACCGTTTTTGACAAGCTTTTCGAGTTTTTCAACGGTCAAAATCGGGTCGCTTCCTGAGAATCCGCCCATCGCCATCACAGCTTTGCCTGTTTTGATGATGTAAGATTGAGCTGAAGTTGCGCTGGAGACTGCAAATAAATATTTTTCTCCAGTGTTGTTCTTTTCCAGGTAGCTCAACAGTTCTTCATCGACTGATTCGCCGCTGCCCCGTCTGCCTTGCTGAAACTGGCCGGAGCTGTCAGGGCTCATGCCTGCTGGAGCTTCATTGGCGTTTTGGCTGTTTTGCTTGGAGTCGGAATCTGTTGACCCGTTATTATCGTTGTTTTCATTATTGTCTGTTTGGCCATTTTGGCTGCCGAATCCAGGAGGTCCGCCGCTGTTGTTCATCTTGCCGCCTCCCCCGCCGCCAAATGATTGTGCGGATGTAGGTCCGGCTTGCGGGATCATCCCGTTCACCCCGTCAGCGAGGGTCGCGGCAGTCCAGTAGAAAGGACCGATCAGCATGCCGAGAAGCGCTGCAACTGAAACGTAGTAGCTGAACGACTTTCCTTTTTTGACAAAGATGAGCAGACAGCTTGTGACGACTCCGAAAGCGCCGATCGCGATGCTCCAGCCGATTCCGATCTCGCTGAGATAAGGGCTGAAGATATACAATTCAAACGCGGTTGTCAGCAGAACACCGCTCGGAAGAAGCCATTTTTTCCAGCCGTTTTCATCCTGATAGAGGCGGACTAATGCCGTCCATCCCGCACCTGACAAGGCGGCAATCGGTGCTGCCAGCATGATCAGATAGTAGTGGTGGAAGAATCCGGCGACACTGAAGAATCCAGCGACCGGCAACAGCCACATTGTCCAGAAAATCGTTTCATTCGTTGTCTCATTGAATTTTCGTTGACCGCGAAGGCCTGTAATTAGTAAACCGATGATGCCGAAGAAGACGAACGGAATCAGCCAGCTTGCCTGTCCGGAAAGCTCAGATTGGAACAATCTCAGTGGCCCGGGTGTTCCTGTGCCGAAAGAACCTGCACCGTTTCCGCCGCCTCCGGGACCGCCGCCGTTTTGGACATCGCCCATTTGGCCGCCAGGTCCGCCTGAAGGCATCTCGCTTCCGCTTGGCGGAGTCATTTGTTCAGTTTCTGAGTCCGAACTGTTATCGGAACTATCGTTTTGTTGCTGTGGTGTTTCCTGCTGCTGGTTCTTTTGCTCTTGATCAGAAGCAGCTCCTCCGCCTGAACCGTTTTGTCCGGTAAGACGCTGGATTCCGTTGTAGCCAAAAGCGAGCTCCAGTACCGAGTTGGTTTGGCTGCTTCCGATATAAGGCCGCGAACTTTCCGGCTGGCTGTCGACGATGACCGCCCAGGAAACGGAAACACCTGCCAGAACGATAACTGCTGTGATAAGGGAAACGATTTTTTTGCGAATCGTCGTCTTTGCTGCCATCAGGTAAAATAGCATGAATGCAGGCAATACCATATAAGCTTGCAGCATTTTGACGTTAAAGCCGACGCCGACCATACAGAAGGCTCCGAGCAGCCATCCGATTTTTCCTTTGCGGACGGCTTTAAACAACATCCATGTTGCGATCATCAAACAAAGGACGAGAATGCTGTCAACGTTGTTTGTATGGCTGACGGCAACGGCAATCGGTGTACATGCCATCACGAGAGCCGCTATTCTTGCCGCCGTTTTTCCGAAGGTCGGTTTTACAATAAAGTACAAGAGTGATACAGAGATCACTTCAGCAATCGCTTCGGGCAGAACGACGCTCCAGCCGTGCACGCCGAATACGAGAGCGAACAGTGTTTGAATCCATAATGCGACAGGCGGTTTATCAACCGTTACAAAGCCTGCCGGGTCAAAAGATGCGTAAAAGAAATTATGAAAGCTTTGGGTCATACTCTCAACGGCCGCCGTATAGTAGGCGTTGTCTGTGTCGTTATTCCAGATGCCGTAAAGGTTTAAACATGCAGATAATGCGAGAATCAATACAAGAAAGATATCAATTTTCCTTTTCTTTTCCATTATTCGGTCACCTCACTTACATGCATTATAGAAGCCAAATATGATCAAACTATGAACAAATCAAGAAGGATTTTTAAATTGTAAAAACGCGGGCAAAAAAAAAGAGACATACCGATTACGGTATGTCTCAAACGCGTGTTTTTATTTCCACACATCTTCTGCAATGTCAATTACATGGCGCAGTTTTTCCCACTGCTGTTCTTCCGTTAAAAGGTTTCCCTCTTCCGTTGAAGCGAAGCCGCACTGCGGACTCAGGCAGAGCTGGCTCAGATCAACATAGCGGGAAGCTTCTTCAATACGGCGCTTGACGGCTGCAGGGTCTTCAAGCTCTCCAAACTTAGAAGTAATTAAGCCGAGGACGATCTGTAAATCTTTCCGTTTGACGTAACGAAGCGGTTCAAACCCGCCGGAGCGTTCATCGTCAAATTCCAGGAAGAGTCCGTCAAGGTTCAGTCCGTCGAAAATCGTTTCCGCGGCCGCGTCGTAGCCGCCTGAGGCCACATATGTCGAACGGAAGTTTCCGCGGCAAATATGCATGGTGACGGTCAAATCATCAGGGCGTCCGTCAAGCGCTTCATTGATCGTTTTGGCGAAGGATTCACGCAGTTCATCAGGCTGGCGTCCGAACGCTTTGATTTGTTCGTGTCCCTTTTCAGAGAAAAATACGGACCAAGCTGTGTCGTCAAGCTGCAGATAGCGGCAGCCTGCATCATAAAACGCGTCGATCGCTTTTTTGTAAGCTTGGGCCACATCATGATGGAACTCATCCAGATCCGCGTACGGGCTTTCATCAAGCTTTCCTCTGAAAAACAGCATATTCGGGCTCGGAATTGTCATTTTCGCCGTATGGTCTCCGGCAATACGATGAAGAAAACGATAATCGTCAAGCATTGGATGATTCGTAAAATCGACTTTGCCGGTCACTTTTATGCCGCGCGGTTTTGTTACTACATTGTGAAATTGAATTCCCTTGTCCGCTGTATAACCCTCTACACCGTCAAGGCCCTCCAGAAAGTCGAAGTGCCACCATGAGCGGCGGAATTCGCCGTCTGTCACGGCTTGAAGCCCAATCTCTTTTTGTTTTTCAACGATGCGCTTGATCTCTTCGTTCTCGACTTCGCGCAATTGTTCAGCGGTGATTTCACCGGACGCTTTTTGAAGGCGCGCTCTTTTCACAGGTTCTGACCGCAAAAGGCTGCCCACTTGATCAGCCCGGTACGGCCCCTTTTTTTGATTTGGCGTTTGTGACAGTTCAGCTGCTGGATTTGTCATGATTGATCCCTCTTTCTGTTTTGGTAACATAAAAAAGCTCTTCCTGATAAGGAAGAGCTTGATAGACAATCTCCTCCTTATCTTCAAGAACGCGAATACGCTCTTAAGGATTTAGCACCATTCTGTCATAGACAGCGGTTGCCGGGTTTCACAGGGCCAGTCCCTCCACCACTCTTGATAAGGAAAACCTTTTTTATGCGATTTTTATAATAATTTTAATATTAATACTTTTTATGAAAATGTCAATGGTATTTGGCAAAAATCTCTCTGTTTAGGTATTTTTCCATACCGTTTGATATTTTTCATTTTCCTCTGCAGCCATTCGTTCCATTCGAGGTTTGCTTGATGTCTTCGGATTGGACAGCATCGTATAAATGTCTATGGCCTTGAATGATATTAAATCGACTCAAGGTGTGATTTTTTCTGAAAAGCAGTTGTGAGAACGTTCAACAAGGTGATGCATCAAAGGCTTCATATTGAAGTGTGTTATCTTTCAATTCCAGGTTTGCAAAATACGTATGAATCAAATGGTCCATTTTAAACATCTTTGATTTATAGATTGTGGGAAAAACACCGGATCAATGGGTTTTCGACAAACTGCCTTCAGGCGGTATTTCTTCAGATATTTATCATATCCCGGAAACAGAAAAAGATGATCACAATCGATATTTGAAAGCGTTTTCTAAATTGTGTTCAACTACCATATTTCCGGTCGCTTTAAAAATATAATAGAACTAAGGTCTCGGGATAGAAGGGGGGATTAGATGAAAAATAAATTAAAAGACGTTGTTCAGCATTTAGTGATGAATCGTTCTTCTACGGTCGATTGGATCGAAAAAGAGATCAGCCAAAATAAAAGTGCAATTTGCAGCCATATTAGACAGCTGAATGACTACATTGGCAAGCAGAAGCTGGATTTGATTCAAATTACCCGAGAAGACGGCCGCATTTTGATCTCTGACAAAACGCGGGAATACCTTTATATCATGCTGAAAAAGGCAACATTTGTTGAACTGGACTACATTCCGCCGGAACTGAGAACGGGCCTGATCGTCATTAAACTCTCCACAAATCCGGCCCGTGATTCTTTAAAAGAGCTGGCTGACTTTGCAGCGGTCAGCAAAAATACGATGCTCCATGATATGAAGGCCGTCAAGGAATCTTTGCGAAACGAATCGCTGGATTTGCAATATTCGAGAAAAGACGGTTATCAGTTGATCGGCTCTGAGTATCGCATTCGCAAAAAGCTGGTCATTGAGACGAAAAAACTGCTGACTCGCGATGCCGGCGCCGCCTTATTGGAGCGGAAAGGGCTGATCGATCAAAATGAGCTGTTCCTTTTAAAAGAACGCTTAATGAAAGCGGAAAAAGAATTGAAGATTTCGCTGACTGACGAACAAATTGAAGATTTACCGATCGTCCTCTACTTGCTGATCAGGCGGATCAAGGAATGCAGGCGGGAGTGGACGCTTGAATTTGAAGAGGCGGACCTCATCCATACAAAGGAATATCAGTGTCTTAAAAATATATTTTGGGGTATGACCGAGCTGAGTGAAAACGATAAATTGTATTTGTCTCTTCAGGTGCTGTCATCCAACAAGCTTGAATCTGCACTTGATCTTTCAAGCGGCGGGGATCTGGTGAATTGCGTCCATGAATTCCTCGATGTGCTTGAAGGACAGCTGGCGACAGATTTAATGAAGAAAGAAGAGCTTAAACATAGGCTGCTTCTCCATTTGCGGCCTGCGGTTTACAGAATAAAGATGGGGCTGAACATCGACAATCCATTAAAGGATCAATTTATCGGCGAATTTCCATCCGTCTATTCCATCGTCAGCAATTCCGTTTTTCCGATCGAAAAGGTTATCGGGCTGCCGCTCTCGCAGGAAGAGGTCGCTTATCTTGCGATGATTGTACAGGCCTGGATTCATCAGACAGAAGGAGAAGCGGATTTTGTCTTTAAAGCTTTGGTTGTATGCCGGAACGGAATTTCTGTATCAAAGCTTCTCCTTGAAACATTAAAAGGAATGTTTCCCCATTTTCAGTTCATTGGCGCATATGCGGAGCGGAATTTTAAAGAACACGAACAAAAGGTGGATTTTATTTTTTCAACCGTCCCTTTAAATACTGTGAAAAAAACGTTTTTAGTCGATCCGATTTTAAATGAGAAAGATCGCTTCTTATTAAAAAAAGAGATTCAAAAATATATAGAACAAGATAGTGAAAAAAAGGCGCGCGAATTATTATTTCATTTGAAAGATTATATCGATCAAAAGGATTATCCGGCTGTGCAAGAGAAACTCATGTCTTTCTTTAATCAATCATCTTCTTCTGCATGTGCAAACGACGATCGCATTAAAGGTGAAAAGCTGTTCCCATTTTCAGAAGACCATATCGGTTTTACTGAAAGGGACATGAGTTGGGAAGAAGCGCTTGAACAAGCGATTAAGCCCATGAAGTTAAGGGGGTCCATCAATGAAAATTATAAGCGGCGGCTGACGGAACTGTTTGCGGAGGAAAGCCGCAGAATGATGATTGGCCCGTTCATCTATCTCCCGCACGCGAAGCCGGACGATGGGGTGGTGCATGAGGATTTCAGCATTTTGATATGCAGGCACCGTGTGGTCATGCCTGACGGAAATGCTGCAAAAGCGATTGTCGTGCTGGCTCCCGAAGATGAACATCATCATGTACCTACTCTTCTGCATTTGAACGATTTGTTTTTGAATGACTCAGCGAAGATATGGAAGGCACAGACAAAAAGAGATGTCCTCGATCGTATCTGCCTGTCTTCTGAGGGAAGGGGGTGGAGAAGGTGAATGAAGCTGATTTATTCAAGGAAGAACTCATTTTTACCGATATCCATGCACAAACGCCGTCTGAACTGCTAACAGAAATCGGTTGTGCATTAGAGCAATTGGGATATGTCGAAAAGTCGTTTACAGGCGCGATCATAGAGAGGGAACGGCAATATCCGACAGGGCTGGCGCTTCCGGAATTTAGCATCGGTCTTCCCCATACCGATGCCAGGCACGTGAAGCAGGCCTTTATCGCGGTTGTGAAAAATGACCAAAAATTGCCGTTCATCCATATGGGGACAGAAGATCAGGAAGTGGATATCGATTGTTTTTTTGTACTGGGGGTGAAAGATCCCTGCAAACAGGTCAAAGTGCTGCAACTTCTGATCGAAAAGTTGAATGACAGCCGCTTTGTCAGACGTTTGAAGACGATGGATGAGAAAAAACAATTGTTCACCTTTCTAAAACAAACTGTGCAGGAGTGATGAAAATGAAAAAAGTGATCGTAGCGTGCGGGTCGGGAGTGGCGACAAGCCAGACTGTTGCTTCAAAAGTAAAAAGGATATTGGAGGAAAACGGCATCCGTGCAAGCGTGGACGCGGTCGATATTAAATCATTGGAGCAGTACATCGGCTCAAGCGATGTTTATATCGCCATTACAAAAACCAAAAAAGAATATGCCATTCCGACATTAAATGGTATCGCTTTTTTAACGGGGATGGGGCTTCAGGAAGAAACGGATAGGCTGATTCAATTATTAACATAAGCGGAGGTGGCCCGGATGGAGCTATTGCAAAGCATTATTCAGTATGTATTGGATCTCGGGGCAGCTGTATTTGTGCCGCTTCTTATGTTTCTTGTCGGCATCGCTTCCAGAATGAAATGGAAGGATGCCGTCAATGCAGCGGTCATACTCGGCGTTGCCTTTGTCGGAATGAACATTGTCATCGGATTTATGCTGGATGCACTGACACCCGCTGCTCAAGCTCTCGTCAAAAGAACGGGTATACAGCTCAATACGATCGATGGGGGCTGGACATCGCTGGCCACCCTGGCCTGGGCATGGCCGCTCGCGTTTCTGATGTTTCCGCTGCAAATGCTGATTAATGCCATCATGCTTTTTTTCAATCAAACGAAGACATTAAACGTTGATTTATGGAATGTGTGGGGGAAGATCTTAACAGCCGTCCTTGTGATCGGTGTCACCGGGAATCTTTATATCGCCTTTTTGGTCGCTGCCGTTCAAATGGTAATTGAGCTGATCCTGGCCGATGTGAACCAAAAACAAATTGAAAGGATAACGGGAATCCCCGGCGTCACCGTCTCGCACAGTATGATGCTGTTTGCTGTGTTTTTGCTTCCGTTCAACTGGGTCATCAGCAAGATACCGTTGTTTGACCGGCATGTTGACGCCGATACATTAAAAGAAAAAATGGGTGTTTTTGCGGAGAATCATGTGATGGGCTTCATCATCGGCCTGCTGCTTGGGATGACAGCCGGCTATTCCGTCCCCGACATGCTGATGCTCGCCGTACAGGCTGCTGCTGCCTTAACATTGTTTCCGATGGTTGCCAAGCTCTTCATGCAAGCGCTCTCTCCATTGTCGGATGCCATTTCTGAGTTTATGAAAAACAAATTTAAAAACCGGAAGCTGTTCATCGGTCTCGATTGGCCGATTTTGGCGGGAAGCAGTGAAGCATGGGTAGCGATGATCTTGATGGTTCCCGTTACGTTAATCTATGCCGTCCTTTTGCCCGGCAATGCGATTTTGCCGTTCGCCGGGATCATTAATATTTCATTAGCCGTGCCGGCACTGATCATTACCGGAGGCAACCTCCTGCGCATGCTGCTTTTGGGCATCATTACGACACCTGTATTTCTGTATATTGCCACCGGTTTTGCACCATCCATCACACAGCTGGCAAAGGATACAAACGCGGTGAAGATCGGTGAAGGCCAGATGCTGTCTTGGAGTACGCTGGAATACCCGGTGTTTCGCTATATTTTTGCAAAAGCGGGTGAATTGTTGCAAGGCCATGTCGCCGGCCTTATTCTCGCCGCCGTATGGCTCCTTTTCTTCGCCTTGTATTGCCGGATGATGAAGAAGCGGACGAAAGAACTGGAAAAGGAAGAAACGGTATAAGGAGGCAACCGCTATGATATATACGATTACACTGAATCCTGCCATTGACCGGCTGATAAAGACAACTGGACGTTTGACTAGGAAAAAAACGAACCGGGTGGCCGAAACGGAATACGACTTGGGAGGCAAAGGGCTCCACGTTTCACATGCCTTATCCAAGTTCGGTGTCGTCAATCAAGCGCTCGGCTTTATCGGATCAGGAAACCGCACATTAATGGAAGCGATTCTGACCGACAAAAAGGTCAGTCACCATCTTTTTGTTGAAGAGGGGGCGTCGACCAGGGAGTGTATCGTTTTGCTTGATGAAACGGATGAAGGCAGTTTGATGATCACCGGAGACGGCTTTCCCGTTTCAGAGGAGAATCACCAAAGGCTCATTCGTTTTATCGATCGGCATGTCACCCCCAACGATTCCGTTGTGATGGCCGGATCTCTGCCTCCCGGCTATACGAATGCAAAGCTGAAGGAAATTCTCGCTGCATTGAAAAGGAAAGGCTGCTTTATTGCCTGTGATCTCTCAGGGGAGGCGCTATGTTTGGCTGTTGAGCTGGGAGTGGATTTTATAAAGCCGAATCAGCATGAGGCTGAGGAATTGTTTAGCGGACAGCGGCTGTCTTTATTGGAGAAGCTGCGCCTTCTGGCCGACAAAATCGATTATGTCGTCATATCGCTCGGACGCGACGGGTGCTATGCCTCCCGCAACGGCCGGATATACCGCGTGACATCGGCGGCCGTTCATGAGCGGAATGATACAGGTGCCGGAGATGTGTTTGTCGGGGCATTCATGGCTCAATTGGTGCAAAAAGCCGATTTCCAAACGATGCTGCGCTATGCTGTGGCTTGTGCAGCATCCAAAGCGGCAAAGCAAAATTGCACAGATTTTGATATGTCTGAAGCCGAAAGCTTGTTTTCGCAAATCATCATTACAGAATTGGGAGATGATCATCGTGTTATATCGTAAAGAACGAGAGGACCTGTGCAAAGTTGTCAAGCTGATGTTTACCCGTTTTGAAACGAACGCCGCAGGCGGAAATGTGAGCGTCAGAATGAACGAGCATCATATCATCATGACACCGACCTTAATGTCCCAGCAAAAGTTTTGCGATCTCAAACCATTTGAAATCCTTGTCGTTGATATGGATGAGCAGAAAATCGAAGGAGAAGGAAACATCACAAGGGAAATCAATATGCACATGGCCTGTTATCAAGAAAGGGAAGACATCGGCTGTGTTCTCCATGCGCATCCGAAGGAATCTTTGGTGTTCGCTTCATTGGGCATGGATCTCCCGAACATCACTGAGGCTACGCAAAAGCTTGGCCGCATTAGGTCGCTCACCTTTGCCCCGGCCACTTCAAAGGAGCTGGCGGAAACGGTCAGAGCCGATGTTAACAGCAAAAAAGAACAGCCTTTGCCCCAGGCCATGCTGCTGAACAAACACGGGATTCTCGTGCTTGACCGAACATTGCACAAGGCGTACGACATGCTGGAGAGAATTGAATACAATGCGTATGCCGCCGCGAAAGCGCTCGTGTTTGATGCGTTAAATATAAGGAAAATGCGAGATGAGAAATTAAGTTTTAATCTGGAGGAATAACATGAAGGCGTCCGTTCAAGCATGGATTTTCATCAGCGCGCTCTGTTTAATGATCGGCCTGCTCAAGGCTTCCTTGTTGATGTCCGCGGCTTCCCTGGTATTTGCCGTTTTCGCCAACAGGCAATATCAAAAAGAGAAAGGAAACGGCAGTCAACCGGCTTCATTAAAAAAATGAAGCCGGTTTTTAATTGGGATATTTTAAAAATATTTAACTTAAAATAGAAACTTTTTTTCGTGATCCTCAGTCTTAAAATGTGTACCTGTTTTAAAAACGGGTAATATAAAAAATGACACTTTTAAGGAGGCTAAATGATGAACAAAAAATCATTTTTTAAAGCGGCAGCCATTCTGCTCACAGGGCTTTTGGTATTGCTGGTGTACGGCGGGTCTGCGATTCCTTCGGCTTATGCTGTGAATGGGCAAAAACCGACGGTGACAAGCCATACATATAAAAATGTCAAGGAGCTTGTCTATCCCCAGGTTCAGAATATAAGCAGCAAATCTCTGCAAAACAAGATCAACAATGACTTTAAGCGTTATATTGAACAGTCTTACAAAGACTATTTGAAAAATAAACAAGACGGTGAACAGCACGGTTATCAAACCGCTTATCAAACGGCGTTCAGCGTGAAATATCTGAACGACAAAAAGCTGAGCATCTTAACGGAGAACTATGTATATTCAGGGGGAGCACACGGCAATACAGCTGTCCGCTCGTTCAACTATGATCTGAAAGCGAAAAAGCGCGTCTATTTGACAGATATTTTGAATACGAAAAAAAAGGTTGATAAAGCAAAAGACCATATCCTCAGCTACATTCGTAAACATCAGGATGTTTTCTTCCCGGACGTGAAGAAGAAAGATATCGTCCTTGATAAACAGACAGCCTTCTATTTTACAAAAGACGGCATTACTATTGTATTCCAACAGTATGACGTTGCACCGTATGTCGCCGGAAACCCTGTCGTACATGTGCCGAAGTCGGTTTACCAATAAAAGTTTGCAAGCCCCTGTCCTCAGGGGTTTTTTGTTGGAAAAAGGCGGGAAAAGCGCTTGGGAAGGGCGGGCAAAAGATCAGCCCGGCGTCAGTTCGCAGATTTTTTCTAGATCGAACAGCTCGCAGACATAGAACATGCACTGCCGGCCGCTGATGATCTGATATTTTTTAAAAGCATATGTCCGATCTGCCGAAACAGGTACAAGGTGTGTGAAATGTTTTCCCAGGCAGTCGCCCGTGCTGAAAATTTCACGCCTTGACTCCAGTTCTGCAATGATTTTCCCGATGGGAAGCCTTTCTTCCTGCAAATCTTGTTTGATGGCGGGCGGCAGTAAATTTGTTTTGACATAGACATAATTATAGGATAAGTAATCATTGCCTGTTTTCAAAGAGGAGGTCCTAAACAAGATTTCATCATCGCGTTGAAACAGTCTCGCTTCTTCAGGTGACAGCTTGTCATAATCAATATCATTTTGCTGAAAAACTTCGATTTCGACTTTGCCGCCGATCAGCGTTTCAATCGCTTTGGTTGTTGAACCATCGGTTTTGGTTAACATGTCTTTTACAAGAGAAACAAGAGTTTCAGGAAAAAAGTGGCTTACATTCAACTAAAGGCACCTCCATACAAAATTAGAATTTTTTGAAAACTTGTCTTTAAATCTATCATGTGGAGGTGAGTTTGTCTAGAAATATAAGTTAAATTTTAGGTTTGTAATGTAAATTTTATCTTTTTTACAATTGGATAGATCAGGATATGTCATGAAGAAAGGAGACATCCATTGTCTCCTTTTTTGTGCCGTGATTTTAAGTCGTCTCGCCTTCTAAAAGCTGTACGGGCAAATAGGTTTCCAGCGGCAAATCATCGAATTCACCTTCAATGGCTTTGGACAAAATCTCGATGGCCGTCTTGGAAATGAGTTCGATCGGCTGCTGGATGGTTGTCAATTCCGGAAGGATGGACTGAACCGCTTCCGTTCCGTCGTAGCCGATCACCTTTAATTGCCCCGGGATGTCTTTTCCGCGTTTTTTCGCTTCGGTGATGACTGTAGCGGCCATGAGATCATCGCTGGCAAAAATGCCGTCAGCTGCAGGCTGTTCATCAAACAGCTTTGAGATGATTTCCCGGTAATTTTGATGAAAGGGAACTTCATATGTAATCGGCTGTCTCCCGTGTTGTTGCATCACATCTTCATATGCTTTTCTTCTAAGATTTGCCGGTGTTTTCAGCTCAATTGGTCCGTTGATATGGATGATGTGCCGGCAGCCTTTTGCAATTAACAGTTCCGTCGCTTTTTTTCCTCCGTTATAGTTGTCGGAGCCGATGACGGGAATCGTTTCCGATAAGTAATGGTCGATGGCGACAATCGGCAGGTTTTGCCGATGATAATTTAAAATGCCCCTGTTGTAAGTCACGGCGATGACGCCGTCCACTTGATTTCGCATCAGCATTTCCAAGTATTTTTCTTCTTTGTCTTTGCGATTTAAGCTGTTGCAAAGCAGCAGTTTGTAGCCCATGGAAGCGCAGATGCTCTCAATATGAAAGGCCAGTTCGCCGAAAAACGGGTTGCTGGAGTTTGGGATGATGAGCCCTATTAAATTGGTTCGTTTACGAAATAAAGAGCGGGCCAAATCGTTTGGAAAGTAATTGATTTCTTCCATCGCTCTGTAGACTTTTTCTTTTGTTTTTTCGCTAATATAGCCGCGGTTATTTAATACCCGCGAAACGGTTGTTGATGAAACTCCCGCTTTTTTTGCAACGTCGTGAATGCTAGGCTTCATTCCCTTGTCCCCCTGCTTTTTACTGAAATGGCTTACAATTCTCGTCACGCACTTATTTTAGAGAATCGGGCCGATATGTGCAAGAAAATACCATGATTCTGAGAAATGTACCGAGAAGAATAAATTGAAAAATATATGTCAACCGGTTGACATATGAAATCGGTTGACATAAAATTCATTTGAAAGCGCTTTTATTTATTGATTGATGATAAATGGGGGGAGTGACAAAGATGAAAAGGTGGCTCTTCGGAGTTTTATCGTTGTTGTTGATGTTTGCGATGTGGGGCTGCAGCAATAGCAAAAATGCAAATAGCCATGATGGGAAAACGCTTACGGTGTGGGTGCACGTATCTGATGATAGTGAAGAAGGAAAGGTCTATCAAAAGCGGGTGGACGCTTTCAACAAAAAGTATGCTTCTGAAAATGTCGAGGCTAAAATTGATTTCATCCCCAGAAGCGGAAACGGCGGCGGATATGAAGACAAAGTGAACGCGGCGCTGACGACGAACACGCTGCCGGATGTGATCACTTTGGACGGACCGAATACGGCGGCTTATGCGAAATCGGGTGTTATTGCGCCATTGGATGAGTATATCAAAGGACAGGATGATTTATTGCCGAGCATTAAGCAGCAGGGAACTTACCAGGGAAAACTGTATGCGATCGGCGTCAGCGAATCGTCGGTCGGCATTTACTATAACAAAAAAATGCTGAAGGACGCCGGCGTTGATTTGAAAACGCTGCCAACGGTTGAGAATCCATGGACATGGGACGAATTTCTTGAGCTTTGCAAAAAGCTGAAAAATCAATATGACAAACCGGCCATCGATATGCAATTACAGTCAAAAGACGAAATGCTGACGTATGCGCTTTTGCCGTTTGTTTGGTCGGCTGGCGGCGATATCCTTTCAAAAGACGGCAAGAAAGCGGAGGGTGTTTTTAACGATAAACCGACCGTTGAAGCGATGACATTTATTCAAACAATGCTGAAGGAGGGCTATACGACCCGGACTCCGGTTAAGCAGGCGTTTGAAACGGAAAAATATCCGCTGAAAATGAGCGGTGTCTGGACGGTAACCGACATGGAAACAAATTTTCCTAATGTCGATTATGGTGTGATGCCGTATCCTGTTTCGCCAAAAACAAAAAAGCTTGTCTCCCCTTCAGGAAGCTGGCAGTTCGCCATGACACAGACGTCTGAAAACAAGGAGTGGGCGGCAAAATTGGTCGATTGGATGACAAACAAAGAATCCAACCTGGAATTGAGCCGTTCAATCGCCGCGCTGCCTGTGCGCTATTCATCAGAGAAAGTGCTGACAAAAGAATTCTCGGATGAAATGAATGTCTTCATGCAGCAGCTGAAAGAAACGGGGCACGCACGACCGGTAACACCGGCTTATCCACAGGTGACACGCGCATTTCAGCAAGCGATCGATGACATCAGCTTCTTTGATCAGAATCAGGATATTCAACAAGTGCTGGATACGCGTGCAAAAGAAATGCAATCAGCCATCGATAAGGCAAATTAGTAGGTGGAGCCATGAATAAAATTCCGTTGAAAGAAGCAAGGCCGGCCTTTCCGCTGAAAAAAGCCGCGGGCAATAAAATAGGGTGGCGGGAGAATGCGTTGGCTTATACATTTTTAGGTCCGGCCTTGCTGATTTTGTCAGTGTTTCTCGTGATTCCTTCGATTATGGCTGTGTACTACGCATTTACAGATTATTATTTGTTAACACCTGACCTGCGCAAGTTTGTCGGTTTTGACAACTTTATTAAATTGTTCAAAGACCCTATTTTCTTGAAAAGTTTGAGCAACACATTGAAATTTGTTGTCCTTGTGATTCCGTTACAGATCGGGGCCGCTCTCGGGCTGGCCCTTTTGTTGAATAAAAAGCGTAAGGCCAATACGTTTTTCAAAGTCGCATACTTTAGCCCCGTCGTCATGTCGCTTGTTGTCATCTCCGTTTTGTGGCTGTACTTGCTGAATCCGAATGAAGGAATGATCAATAACGTTCTGACACATGTCGGTCTGCCGCCACAGCCGTTTTTGACAAGTCCTAAGCAGGCGATCTTTACAATTGTTGTCGTTTCCGCCTGGCAGGGAGCCGGATTTCAGATGCTGATTTTTTTAGCGGGTCTGCAAAACATCCCCGGAGATGTCTACGAGGCGGCGCAATTGGATGGTATGAATAAATGGCAGCGGTTTATTTATATTACATTGCCATTGTTGAAGCCAACGTCGGTTTTTATCTTTATTACGACGCTGATCAGTGCGTTTAAGCTCCTTGTGCAACCCATGGTGATGACCCAGGGGGGACCGGTCAATTCAACGATGACGGTTGTCTATTATATTTATCAAACGGGATTTACCGATCGGATGGTCGGCTATGCAAGTTCGATTGCGCTCTTGTTTGGCACGATGATTGGATTGGTGACGCTGGCACAGCGCAAGTTGGTGAAGGAGGATGAAGGCGAATGAGACGGAAATTCGGACCTTTGACGATACTGGAATATATATGCCTTGTTTTGCTGGCGGTTCTGTTTATATTTCCGCTGATTTGGATGGTCGCTTCATCGATGAAACCGGAAGCCGATATTTACAACAATATCAGCAGCATTAAAGCGTTTCTCCCGTCTTTTCATCCGTCGGAATGGTTTCAATCCTACAGGGAAGTGCTGTCACGGTTTGATTTGCTGATGTATATCGGTAACAGTCTGTTTTACGGTTTGTGTGTGGCAGCGGGAGCTGTCGTCATCAACGGAATGGCGGGCTTCGCATTCGCCAAGCTGCGATTCACAGGCAAAAAAGTGCTGTTTGCCATATTGCTGGCGCTTTTAATCGTGCCGCTGGAAACGATTTTAATCTCTCAGTTTACTATCGTTCATAAGCTCGGACTTGTTGATACGCGCCTTGCCGTGATTTTGCCGGCGCTTGCCGGGGCCTTCAATATTTATTTGTTCCGGAACTTTTTCATGGCGATTCCGGGGGAGATGATTGAGTCGGCTAAGCTAGACGGCGCCAATACATGGCAGATTTTCTGGCGGGTGATGCTGCCGATGTCCAAGCCGGCCGTTGCTACGGTGGGGACATTGGCCTTTATCGGCAGCTGGAATGACTATATTTGGCCGCTGATGGTTTTGACGGATAAGTCGAAATTTCCGATCCAGGTGGCGATTACAGCCATCAACAGCACCGAGCCGGTTTATACGAATCAGGTCATGGCTGTCTTGACGATTTCGACGATTCCGCTGATTCTGATCTACATTGTCGCCCAGCGCTACATTTTAGAAGGCATTGGCGGTTCAGGGACAGGCATCAAATAGATACATCCAAATCGGGTTAAAGGAGCAAATGAAAATGAAAAGCTCAAACAGTTTGTATTGGAAACTAAGCGCTTATTTTTTCTTTTTCTTTTTTACGTGGTCTTCCAGCTACTCTTTATTTGCGATTTGGTTGGGGCAAGAAATCAATTTGAACGGGTCTGCGACGGGCATTATCTTTTCTGTCAATGCGATCTTTACTTTGTGCATGCAGCCTTTGTACGGTTTTATCTCTGATAAGCTCGGGCTGAAGAAAAACATTTTATTTATGATCAGTTTGCTTCTCGTATTTACAGGTCCCTTTTATATTTTCGTTTACGGACCGCTTTTGCAATACAATGTCTTTCTTGGGGCTATCGTCGGGGGAATTTATTTGGGAACTGCTTTTCTCGCTGGAATCGGCGCGATTGAAACTTTTATTGAAAAGGTCAGCCGTAAATATCAATTTGAATATGGGAGAACAAGGATGTGGGGTTCCCTCGGCTGGGCTGCGGCGACATTTTTTGCAGGTCAGCTGTTCAATATCGATCCGAATATCAACTTCTGGGTTGCGTCCGTTTCAGCAGTCATATTGGTGGCCATTATTGTTTCCGTAAAAATTGAGATGACAGATGATGAAAAGGAAAGAGCAGACTCGGTCGGATTAAAAGACGTAGGAGGACTTTTTCTCTTAAAAGATTTCTGGTTTTTGATGTTGTACGTGATCGGCGTAACTTGCGTATACGGCGTCTATGACCAGCAGTTTCCGCTTTACTACGCTTCCTTATTTCCGAATCCGGCCTTGGGGAACCAAATATTTGGATACCTTAATTCATTCCAAGTATTTATTGAAGCGGGCATGATGTTTCTTGCGCCTTTCATCGTCAATAAGCTCGGTCCTAAAAAAAGTTTGATTTTAGCGGGGCTATTAATGGCTTTCCGCATTATCGGTTCCGGACTTGTCAGCGGACCGGTCGGAATTTCATCGATGAAACTCATTCATGCTTTAGAATTGCCGATTATGCTGATTGCGGTGTTTAAATATTTGGCGATTAACTTTGATAATCGTCTTTCATCCGTACTTTATCTTGTCGGCTTTCAATTCGCATCCCAGGTAGGCACGTCGATTTTTTCGCCGCTTGCGGGAGGTTTATACGACAGCATCGGATTTCGCCAGACTTATCTCATCATGGGAGCAATGGTCCTTTGTTTCACCCTTATTTCGATTTTTACCTTGCTAGATTCAAAGAAAGACGTTGAATTTGCTCAAAGTCTACAAAGAAAGCATATATAGAGAGGATGTCACAGATGAACAGAATTCAGCAGGCAGAAGAAGCATTGAAAAAAGCCGGGAAAAAAGTGAATCACCGATACCGAATGGGCTATCACATGATGCCTCGGGCAAACTGGATAAATGATCCAAACGGACTGATTCAATATAAAGGGGAGTATCATGTCTTTTATCAGCACCATCCGTATGATGAGAATTGGGGGCCGATGCATTGGGGCCATTTGAAGAGCAAGGATCTCATTCACTGGGAGCACTTGCCGATCGCTTTAGCGCCTGGCGATGCATTTGATGAGAGCGGCTGTTTCTCAGGAAGCGCAGTCGAATATAACGGCGACCTCGCTTTAATCTATACAGGGCATAATATGATAGATGAAGAGAAAGACGATTTCTACCAAAATCAGAATATAGCAGTCAGCAAAGACGGTATCGTTTTTGAAAAACTGAAAGAAAACCCTGTCATTGCAGAGCCGCCGGAAGACAGCTCCCGCCACTTTCGCGATCCGAAAGTATGGAGGCATGGTGAGAACTGGTATATGGTGATCGGAAACGCCTCAAAAGAAAATGTCGGGCGGGTCATTTTATACCGCTCGCCTAACTTTGTAGATTGGGAGTACGCAGGCGTTCTCGCCCAAAGCGACGGAAATCTCGGCTTTATGTGGGAATGTCCGGATTTCTTTGAACTGGACGGCAAACACATTTTGCTGATTTCCCCTCAGGGTATAGAGGCGGATGGTGATTCATATCAAAATCTGTATCAAACAGGCTATTTGATTGGAGACTATGATGAAGAAACGAATGAGTTTGTACATGGCTCCTTTAAAGAGTTGGATCACGGCCATGACTTTTATGCCGTGCAAACTTTATTGGATGACAAAGGGCGCAGAATTGCGATTGGCTGGATGGATATGTGGGAATCAGAGATGCCGACGAAAGCAGACGGATGGTGCGGGGCATTAACTTTGCCGCGGGAATTGACGTTGAAGGATGATCACAAAATTTTAATGAATCCCGTCGAGGAGACTCAATTACTTCGTGAATCGGAACATCATGAATGTGACAATCAATCGATTTCTAGCAGCTATTTTATAAACACAACTGAAAAGCTTCTTGAAGTGATGGTCGTTTTTGATTTGACAATTTGCAGTGCCGAAACGGTTGGCTTAAAGATCCGGGGAATTGAACAGGAAGAGACAATCATCCAGTACAGCTTGGTTGATCAAAAGCTGACGCTCGACTGTTCAAAGTCCGGCAAAGCGCGGGACGGTGTGAGAAACGTACGGCTTGAAGCGGAGGAGAAGCTCACTTTGCATCTGTTTCTTGACAGATCGTCTATTGAAGTATTTGCAAACCATGGTGAAGCGACAATGACCAGCCGCATATATCCCAAAGAAGAAAGAGCAGGGATTGAGCTGTTTTCTGAGAAAGGCAATGTACGAGTTGACGAGTTCACTTACTGGACGTTGAAAGATATTTGGAAAGGCGATGAAGCGAAATGAGCGGAATTTTTTGCATCGGTGAGACGTTAATCGGCTTTATGCCGAAACATGTTCTTATTTCGGCAAAACACAGATAAAAATTGATCTGGCAAAAAAGCGGCTGTCGTGCCTTGCAGCCGCTTTCCGCTTTTTTTCGTATTACGCCCTATCTTCAAACAGCTTCGCAATTTCCACGATGACATTCGCGGCTTTTACCATATTGTCGGCGGAAATATACTCGTATTTTCCGTGAAAGTTTTCCCCGCCTGTAAAAATGTTTGGACAAGGAAGCCCCATGTATGAGAGCTGGGAGCCGTCTGTACCGCCGCGAATCGGTTTCACAACCGGCTCGATATCCAGGTTTTTCATCGCTTCATAGGCAATGTCGACAATCTCTTTGACCGGTTCGATTTTTTCCCTCATGTTGTAATATTGATCATTCATGTCCACTGTGACGCTGTTTTCGCCGTATTTGGCTGTAAGGTCGTTTGCGATTTTTTGGACGGTTTCTTTTCTCTCGTTAAATCGGTCTCTGTCAAAATCCCTGATGATATAGGAGAGATTCGTTTCAGAGACATCGCCATTGATCGAAAGCAGATGATAGAAGCCTTCATAACCTTCTGTAAATTCAGGAGCTTCGTTTTCCGGCAGTCCGGCGTGAAACTGCATCGCGATTTTGGCGGCATTGACCATTTTCCCTTTTGCTGTGCCCGGGTGGACGTTCGTTCCTTTACAAGTGATTTTCGCTGCTGCGGCATTGAAGCTTTCGTACTGCAGTTCGCCGAGGGGCCCGCCGTCAACCGTATACGCGAATTTGGCGTTAAACGCCTCGACGTCAAACTTGTGCGGCCCTCTGCCAATCTCTTCATCAGGCGTAAAAGCGACTCTGATTTTCCCGTGTTTGATTTCGGGGTGCGCAATTAAATATTCCATTGCCGTCATGATTTCAGAGATCCCCGCTTTATTGTCAGCGCCGAGCAAAGTCGTTCCGTCGGTAGTGATCAATGTATGTCCCGCATAATCTGCAAGCTCTGGAAATTCCTTGGGTGATAAGACGACATTGAGGGATTCATTCAGCACAATGTCCTTTCCGTCGTATTGTTCGATAACCTGCGGATTGACGTTCTTTCCGGTAAAATCTGTTGCTGTATCCACATGAGCCAAGAAACCGATTGTCGGCACCTCTTTTTCCGTATTTGAAGGAAGCGTCGCCATCACATAGCCGTTTTCATCGATTGTGACGTCCTTCATGCCGATCTCTTTCAGCTCTTCGACAAGCATATTGGCAAGCGTCAGCTGCCCGGGAGTGGAAGGTGTCGTCTGACTGTTTTCATTTGACTGCGTATCCACTTTCGCATAAGAAATGAGACGTTCAATCAGTTTGTTCTTCATGTTTCCTTCATCTCCAATTGTTGGTTTTATGTTTATCTTATCATTCATGGCGGGCGAATCGAAAACTTTTATTCCTGTATAGGAAAATTTAGTATAATATAGTTCTAAAGGATCATCACAATTGTAAGGGAGTATCACAATGGCTAAAGGTTATACAAATGAAGGAACAAAATGGGAGTTTGCACATTCTTTCTGGCTTGTGTTCACATGGGTTCCTTTTGGATTTTTAAGCTGGTTTGCATTTATTTATATCGCAGCGCGAACTAAACAAGGAAAATGGTTATTTGCCGGAATCGGATACGCAGCGGCAGTTTTATTGGCTGCCTTTACAGCCAGAACGTTTCTCTTCGATTTGGCAATGAAAGCATTACTCATTGTTTGGATCATCTCAATCATTCATGCTTTCAAAACAAGAGCCGAATATTTGGTGCGGCTTGAAGCCGTATATCGGATCAAACGATCAAGTATGAATGACCTGAGGGAAGAGCTTATACATGAACAGACCCCGCACGGCCCAACCGGAACTTCTAAAGTGACGCTGACAAAGAAATAAATAGAATCCGCTATTTTCAGTGAAATAGCGGATTTTTTTAATGCAGAGAAAAAATTCCATCCTTTTGAAACTTTTCTCATCAATTTCCCTCTCTAATGTTTGAAGGAGGCGCAGCAGTGAACCAAATCAGATTAGTTAAAAAAGCTGTCGCAGGCAATGCCAAAGCTTTTGAAATGCTGAAATACTGCAATCATAATTAAAGCTGCAGCAGCTGTAGATGTTATGGATATGTTATGGAAAGATGAGAAATTAAATGCAATTGATAATCCATACGGCACTTGTAGAGCACGTGTAAATGGTAATTGTCCTCTAGCATCTGAACCACCATGTCTTACTGCAAACGTTACCACTGGCACCAGTAAACATCACTTTCATTAGCTTTTCAATAATATCTGATTCAATTAGGTCGGTGCGATATAGATAATCATAAAAGCTTGCGGTGATGTTCTTTTCACAAGTATATGAACGTATAAATGCGCAAGTAACGTTAGATATTCGCTCTTTGTCGTTCGCCATGTTGTCCCATTCTGGTATTATTTCGAATCTTCATCCACCCCCCTCTTATCTCTAACTTTAATTATTATAAATACTACTACTGCAAAAGTGGAGTATTTTAATATCTGCCCTACCCTAATATAGCGCCTTATAATATTTCGATACGCATTTTCATGACAGTCTACATAGGAAATGCTTATTTTGTCCAGGATTCAACCACTTTCACACCATTTCCATCTTCTACAAAGTGCAGGAACTGCATCACATCACCAGCGGTTTTTTTACCTGTTGTTAAGTCCTGATTCGTGATCCTGTAATGAATGGCCGCCCAATCACCACTGATCAGCATATTATCAAAGTAAATCCGCTTCACATCCGTCGATTCAGCAGCTTCCTTTACAGCGTCCTTGTATTTTTCCAATGTCATAGTCCCCGCAGATGTATGGTACTGCATATTGCTATCATAATAGGTGTCCGCCCATGTCGTCCAGGCATCATAGCCTTGGTTCCAGTTATCAAAATCGTTCAAGATAGCGCTTTGAATTTTCTTAGCCATCTCGGTATCAATGGGGGTCGGATAAGCAACAGGGTATTTTTCTTCCAGATTCGAGGTATCCGGTATCGACGTATTGATGATTTTCTCTAATGCGGCCTGCTGCGCCGCCTTTTCCTCTTCGGTTTGGAAGCTAGATAATCCGGCAAAATCGGCTCCCTTTGTTCCAGCCCAGCCTTCCACAACCCGGGTACCCAGTTTGTCCCCATAATCCTTAAAGCGGACGAACTCCATCACACTTCCGTCTACTGCTTCACTGGTTTTCCTGTTAATCGTTGAGATATCATAACGGATCGCAGCCCAGTCCCCGCTGACAATCATATTATTAAAGTTGCCCATCTGAATATCGCTGGCTTTCAGCGTCTCATTCATGGAGTCCTGATATTCCTTCAGAGTCAGTTTCACACCGTGAACATTGTAAAGGGAATCCTCCGTATATAGAATATCTCCCCACGCCTTCCAAGCATCATAACCTCTATTCCAATTTTCAAAGCCATTTAGCAGCCGGTTTTGAATGTCTTTTCCCAGTTCTGTGTCGATGGGAGTAGGATTAATCACTGGAAATTTCCTTATAAGCTCTTTTGTATTTTCATAAGAATTGGAGATCTTGGACGGAGCTTTCTCATCCGTAATTCCCGTGTTCTCCGAGGAAGACTCCGAATCAGAAGAGACATGATCATCGCACCCTACTGCCGATCCTAAAATCAACATTGCCACTCCAGTTGCCATTATTTTTTTCATTTTCATCATAATTGGCCTCCTTACTATTATTTAAAACATTCCTTTAAAAGAACTTTTTTTAAATTAATTGTGCATTTATACCTTGCTGTTGTAGATTTTTAACCACTTGCTCTATTAATGAGCCATTCTTCGTAATAAAACTTATCCGAATTTTACTTTTTTGAACAATCTCATTAATTTTCAAATAAATCCTCCATATGAAAAGAATTGAATCGCTTTCTATCTTGTGATTCACTTTACTTATTTGGTCATGACACGTATACATTGCTCCTTTAACGTTTATTTATTTTCACTAATTTTTCTCCAGCGAATAAGAGCTAAAATTGATACACCACATAAAACTACCTATAGCACCTTATTTTTCATAATATTTAACCTCCTTGATTTTATTTGCTGCTACGAAAGAAGATGTATGACAAACTAATATCTTTAGGATCACTGCCACTAAATGTCCCTTGCATTAAATCTTCAGCTATATGATATTGTCATGTATCTTCTTTCGACAAAGAAGTGTGTCTTATAATTTAGTTTAAACTATTGGCATATTAAAAAACGTACATAAGTACATGTACGTTAGGGCAAATTCTATTCTTAAATCATCTACGATCTAAAATTGAAGCTCACACTGACAAATCATTCTAACTTGACGAAAATCTTACCTTAGTCGTTCAAGTTCCAAAAAAAGGATTGTGCATTTTTGATATGTTTAAAATGTACAATCCTTTTTAATCTAACGTTTTACTAGTCTTACCTAAATATAAAGTTGTCCTTCTTATGATGTGCACCCTTTATTCTCTCTTCGTTGGAAAAATAACCTTAATTTGAGTACCGTGATCAGGTTCGCTGTAAATTTCAATATCACCTTCGTGTGCATAAATGATCTGTCTGGCAATCGTCATGCCCAATCCAGTCCCTGAAGTGTTTGAAGAGGCGTTCGTTCCTCTGTAATAGCGATCAAATAAATGCTCCAATGTTTCTTTTTCCATGCCGATTCCGTTGTCTTCTATTAAAATAGTTAAAGAAAGAGATTCATCTTGCTGAATACTGACCTTTACCTCAGTCCCTGAAGGGTTATGTTTAATACTGTTGGCGATCAGGTTTTCCAAGGCGCGCTGCATGTATTTTTCATCCATATAAAAAGCAATTGCGTCTCGGTCCGTCTGAAATTCGAAATGTTTATCTTTCGATTCCGGCAAGCTTTGTAATGCGGATAAAGTTTCCCTTAACAAGCCTACAATGTCTTTTTCTTCTTTTTGAATCGGAAGGGCATCATTTTTTAAGCGGAAAGTGAGGTTGAATTCTTCTATCAATTCTTCCATATACTCTACCCGCTCGTTCAAGATGTTTGCAAAATCCCGTACTTTTTCCTGGTTCCATTCATGTTTTTCAGATGATAAAAGAATTGTGTATCCTTTAATCACTGACAACGGCGTCTTTAAGTCGTGGGATACGCCTGTCATCCATTCTTCCCGCGTTCTTTCCAGTTTTTCGCTTTCCGCTTTGTTTTTCTGAAGGATCGATGTAAGATTGCTCATTGCATTCATTAGTTCCTGGTACAGCTTATATCCGGGTTTTTTCTTTTTCTTTGGAATGAACGAAGAAAATGCCGGCTCTGCATATTTTCCCTTGGAGAGATTTTCAATCCATGAAACGATATAAAGCAAAGGTGCGCCAAGCTGTTTTCCGAAGTACAGCGCAACAATAATCCCCATCACGATCATGGAAAGGATCCACAGCTGGTTTGTCCAATAGAGAAACGGGTTGTCAGCTTTAAATGGTTCACCCAATATCCACGTCAATGTCCGGGTGTCTTTTGTATCATACCATGTTGAAAGATGGTAGCCTTTTTTAGCGGGATAAACATAATCCGAGACAAGTTCGCCGGGAATATATTGGCTGGGAATATGGCTTGGCTTGTTGGATGAATAAAGTTCGTTTCCTTCTTCATCAAGAATCTGAAGCCACATATGATATTCCTTTAAATGGCTGATCGTATCAGCTTCAACGGATATTTTTCCGTCTTTTATGGTTGTTTGGTGAACTACGCTTGATAAAGAAAGCGGTGATTGATGCGTCTCTCGATCATTGAGAAAAAAAGTAAAAAAAAGTGTGCTGATCACAAATAAAGCGATACAAATAACGATCAGGAGAATGATTCGGGATATAAAGTGAAATGCAATGCGGTCTCTTAGCTTCATTGCTTTCCACCTGTCGGCTGAACTTCAAAAATATAGCCAAGCCCCCTTGCCGTCTTAATCCATTTTGGGCGGCTCGGGTCTTTTTCAATTTTTTCTCTAAGCCGGCGAACATGTACCATGACCGTACTGTCGCCATTATAAAACTCTCCCCAAACATCTCTGTAAATCTTTTGTTTGCTTAATATTTGATTGGGGTGGTTGCAAAAATACAGTAGAAGCTTAAACTCTTGAGCCGGACACTCGATTCTTGTTCCATCAACAACCAGTTTCCCCGATGTCTCATCAACTTGAAAATCCCCGAAATCATAAACCGGCTTGGACGATGAAGGAGTGAAATCTTTATATCGTTTTAACTGGGCTTTAACACGGGCAACGATTTCAAGAGGGTTAAAAGGTTTGGTAATGTAGTCGTCTCCCCCAAAACTAAAGCCTTGCAGTTTATCCAAATCAGATGTTTTAGCTGTAAGAAAAAGAACGGGGATATTTGTAAATTGGCGGAATTGATTGCAAAGAGTGAATCCATCTGAATCCGGAAGCATCACATCAAGCAGGACGATATCCGGCTCTTGATGTTTTAAAAGATGGAGCGTTTCCTCTCCGTTCTTGGCGTTTAAGACATCAGAGAACCCTTCGTTTTCAAACACCACGTTTAATAAATCTAAAATATGCTGGTCATCATCAACGATTAACACTTTGCATTGTCCGAAAGAATGATCCATTTTATGACCTCCATTAATATACGCTTTCATTTTCACATGAAATAGCAGGCAAAGAAAGTTATGGCGGCTGAAATTTAAGTGATGTTCAATTTTCTTAAAATTCTAACTTTTATATTCCTTAACATTGCCTGGCGGAGGCGGTGTATGGACAATCATTTCTGAGTGCATTTGCTCATTTCATCATCATTCATATTGCAAGAGGCTGTTTCTTAACAAGAAAAACAGCCTCTTATTTTATATAGCATATATTTGTCGGGTTCCTTTTTTGGCGATGCAGCAGCTGTTTTCCCGTGTTTAGGCAATGTTCAGGAAGAGTTTAAGGCGCATTAATACAAATGAGTCTATGATGAAGGTGAGGTGAGGAACAGTGGAACAAAATATCGTGTTAACAAAAAATTTAACAAAAAAATTCGGAAAACAAACATCGGTCAGCGGGTTGGAGATGAAAATAGAAAAAGGACAAATATACGGGTTCTTAGGGCCGAACGGTGCCGGAAAAACCACAACGATCAGGATGCTGTTAGGCTTGATTAAGCCTGCAAATGGAAATATTCAGCTATTTGGCCAGGATATCCGTCAAAACCGTCTGCAAATCTTGCAGAGAATCGGTTCTCTAGTTGAATCGCCATCTTATTACGGAAATTTAACCGGAAGAGAAAATCTCGAGGTGATTCGCAGTGTTCGTGATTTGCCAGAGGGACGGATTGGGGAAGTGCTTGAGATCGTTCGTCTGACAAAAGTGGCGGATCGATTAACGAAAGAGTACTCGCTGGGAATGAAGCAAAGATTAGGGATTGCGGCTGCTTTAATGAGCAAGCCTGATCTCCTGGTGCTGGATGAACCGACGAATGGACTGGACCCTGCCGGTATTCACGAAATCAGAGAATTGATAAAGGAGTTGCCGGATAGATACGGCATGACCGTGCTGGTATCCAGTCATTTATTAAGCGAGATTGATCAGATGGCGACACAAGTGGGCATTATTTTGAATGGGAAGCTGATTTTCCAAGATGATATCGAAGCATTACGGAAAAAACAAAAACCGCTTCTGAAGATTGGAGCGAATAATATTCATGAAGCCCAATCCATTATACAAAACAGGGGGCTGCATGCAAAACTTCAGGAAGGAAACTTGTGGATCAGCGAAACATCGCCAGAATTTGTTTCCGAAATCAACGGAATTCTGGTACAGTCGGGAGTCTCTGTTTACAGACTGGAAGAAGTAAAACGGTCTTTGGAAGATATATTCCTGGAGCTGACTGGTACGGAGGGAAGTTTATGAGGCTGCGGGGTGATCTCCTGAAACTGAAGCGGTCCTCTTTGTTTATCGTCGTCTTCTTGGTTCCCCTTGTTGTTCTGGCATATGAGCTGTTGAATTTAACTTACCGTGGAGAGTATGCCCAAAAGCAAGCTGAAATGTTTAAGGCGTCCTCCATGTGGCAGTATATGCTTTTCGACAACAGCATGCTGTTTGGGCTGGGTTTTCCTTTAGCCGTAACGATTATTGCCTCCATTATTGCAAATATAGAGCATCAGACAAATTCGTGGAAGCAAACGCTGTCTCTGCCGGTATCAAGAGTAGGAATTTACTTAAGCAAATATATTTGGCTATTTAACAGCCTGCTCTTAACTGCAACGATATTTGCAATAGGGATGGTTGTACTGGGCAAGGCTTTGGGATTTGAAGGGCCGATACCGTGGGGGCTTTTGTTTGGGGACAGTTATGTCATGCTGCTGACGGCTTTGCCGATCATGTCTTTTCAATTATGGTTGTCCATCACATTTAAAAACCAGGCGTTTGCTATTCTCATTGGTACGGTAAGTTCAATTGTCGGTCTCTTTTTAGCTGCCGGAATGACGACGCGGTGGTTTCCGCTCGCTTATCCGAGCCAGTCTTCAACCATTATCCTGCAATATGAGGGTCTTGGGATCAATCCGGATCTATCGGCTTTTGTCATCATTAATGTTTTTGTCGGAATGCTGCTTTTGTTCATTGGGGCCTTTCATTTTAAAAAGCGAGATGTGCTGTAGGAGGGTGTATCATGTTAAAAAATATAATAGCTGCTGAAAGATTGAAATTAAAACGTTCGAAAATGTGGGTGTTGTATGTATTGGCCCCTTTTATCAGCGTCCTATTGGCTTACACTAACTTTCGCAATAACTATAAACTATTTGTGCAGCCTGGTGATAACGAGTGGATGGAAGCCTGGACACAGGTGGCCGTTTTTATGGGATCCTTTGTGCTGCCGATTCTTGTAGGTATATATGCTGCATTTGTGTGCAGAGAAGAACATGTGGGCGGAGGGTGGAAGCAATTGTTGGCTCTGCCGGTTTTAAGGTCCCGGGTTTTCTTTTCGAAAAGTGTTATGGTTGTGATGATGGTTGCTGCGACGATGGGCCTCTTATTCATACTTTTTATTCTATTCGGGTTCCTTAATGGTTTAAAAGGAGGTCTACCGTTTCTCGCAATTTTAGGATATGTCGTCCAAGGGTCCATTGCCTGCCTTCCGCTTATCGTGTTGCAGCTGATCATCTCCATCAGGTATAAGACATTCGGTATACCGCTGGCTGTCAGCATCGGGTTTACATTGCCTTCCATCCTTGCCGCCAATACTCCATTGGGGCAAATCTATCCCTGGACGCTTCCGATGCTGGGGATGTCCCCTCCCGATGAGTCGCCGATTGATTCATATCCCTTGTTTTATGGTGTGT
Organism: Bacillus sp. z60-11; assembly: GCF_046464135.1. Lineage (NCBI taxonomy): Bacteria > Bacillati > Bacillota > Bacilli > Caryophanales > Bacillaceae > Bacillus > Bacillus sp. z60-11. The sequence goes on from NZ_JBIYSN010000003.1 coordinate 239,179, forward strand.
TAATCGTTTTGTTTGTCCTATTAACGGCGCACGGGGTGAGGGATTTTTCACGGCGGGATATGATGTAGACTTTACATGATACAGTGTTTGAAAGAAACGGAGTATCGAGCGGGTCGACTGTGCTGCTGAAGAATCAGGTTATACATCGAAATCATCCCGTCTATAACCGGGATGATTTGAGGAGCAAAACAATCACATAAAATATTCGGGTCGGTTGATCATAATCTGTTTGTTCATTTGGCTGATAATGCCTTCACAGCGGAGTTTTTTCAGGACGGCGCTTACGGTTTCGCGCGATGTGCCGGAGATTTTCGCGATTTCCGAGGCGGTGATCGGACAGTTGATCACGGTTGAATCGCTTTCTTTTTGGCCGAGGCTTTCGGTCAAATAATAGATGGCCTGTGTCACCCTGTCGTGCGCATGGGAGAGAGTGATTCGTTTGAGCCTTTCTTCGTGAAGGGCAAGGATATCGGATAATTGATTCAGAACATCAAAGAGAAGGTTTTTGTTTTCCCTGACAAGATCTTCAAAAATGTTCATGGGAATATAGTAGAGTTCAATATCGGTTAAGGCTTCAGCGGCATAATGATAACATTCATCGCGAAACAGGCCGCCGAACGGAAAGAGTGTGTGAGGACGTACGTAGTCGGTATAAAACATGGATCCCGTTTCATTGGATTTTTCGAGTTTAATAAAACCGTCGAGAAGAAGATACATGCGTTCCCTGGGGTCTTCCTCCATGAATAAAATCTGGCCTTTATGGTAAGTGCGCCAATAGATAAACTGTTTCATACTTTCAAGCTCTTTTTTATTCAGGGAGGCGAATAGGGAAAACTTTTTCAGCTGATGTACAATGTCTTTGTTCTTCATATGAACGGATCACCCTTTTCGATTTTGTTAAGACTTGAGGTAATATATCTTAAATTTTACTTGTTTTTGACGATCGGCAAAAGGAAGAACCCTTATAGAGCGCTTCCTTTGCCGCGCTTAGGCTTGTTCGACAATGGTCCCTGCATGGCCTTTGAGCGCTTCTTTCGCCAGTTTCAGGGAGGTAATCACCGTCTTGTTTCCTTTTTTGGCTTCGGCAAACTGAATGGCTGCTTTTACTTTTGGCAGCATGCTGCCCTCTGCAAATTGCTTTTCTTTGATATACCCTTTTAATTCCTCAGCAGTCACATGCCCGAGCGCCCGTTCCGTCGGTTTTAAGTAGTTGACGGCGACATGGTCGACACCTGTTAAGATGATCAGTTCATCCGCATGAACAAGCTCCGCTAACTTACAGGCGGCGAAATCTTTGTCAATGACGGCGTCGATTCCGCGGATGGACTGGCTTTGTTCAAGCACGGGAACACCGCCGCCGCCAGCCGCGATGACGATATGCCCTTTTTCAACCAACTCGTTGATGACGTCATGCTCAAGGATCGACACCGGTGCAGGCGACGGGACGACGCGGCGCCAGCCTCTTCCGGCGTCTTCTTTAAATACGAGGTCACCGTTTTGGTTCATCAGCTTTTTCGCTTCCTCTTCGCTGTAAAACGGTCCGATCGGCTTTGTAGGGTTGCGAAAAGCTTCATCATCACTGCGGACGGCAACACGGGTAATCACAGTTGCCGCATGTCCGTCTTTACCTTTTGCACGCAGCGCTTGGTCGATGGCATTTTGCAGCCAGCAGCCGATCATTCCCTGTGTCATCGATACACACGTCTCAAGCGGCATAGCCGGTGTTTTCGGAGAGTCCGCCTGCTTTTGCTGAATCATCAGATTCCCGACTTGCGGCCCGTTTCCGTGCGTGATGATCAGTTCAGTTCCATTGTCGAGCATATCCGCCAAATACACAGCCGTTTCTTCCAATGCCCGTTTTTGTGCTGCTGCGCTGGCGTCATCTCCCGTTTGAATGGCATTACCGCCAAGCGCGACGACAATTTTTCTTTTTTTCATATGAAACACCTCTGTTTGTTAAATTGAAATGCTGCCCGACATTAATTCCGCGATGGCTACAATCGCCAATATTAGAATGATGACGGCGACGACAAGCTCGGCCTTATTGAATACAGGTTCTTTTTTGCTTTTCCGGACCGCCCGGAATACGAGAATGCCGGGTGCGTATAAAATCATCGTCAACAGCAGGTAGTCAAGGCCTGCCGCATAAATGAGCCAGATGCCGTAAATGCTAGCGATCAGCCCGATTGCGATGTTCTTGATACGGTCGGGTTCCTTGTGCAGCCAGCTGTATTTGAGCTGATAAAACCCGGAAAATAAATACGGGATTAAGATAGCTGAGGAAGCCAAGGAAAAAGCGAACTGATATGCCGTATCCGAAATGATAAATGTCAGCAAAAACAGCTGGATGATAGCGTTTGTCAATGTCAGCGCATTTGTGGGTGCGCCGTTTTTGTTTTCTTTTCCGAACCATTTTGGAAAAACGCCTTCACGTGCGGCGATCAGCGGCAGCTCTCCGGCGAACAATGTCCAGGCCAACCAGGCGCCCAACACTGAAATAATCAGTCCAAAGTTGATCAGAACAGCTCCCCATTTGCCGACGATATGCTCCATGATGGCTGCCATTGAAGGGTTGGGAAGACCGGCCAGGTTTTCCTGGTTTATGACGCCAAACGACAGCATGGTGATCATGATGTAAATCGCCAGCACGCTGATCAGGCCGATGACGGTCGCCTTGCCGACATCGCTCGATTTCTTGGCCCGGCTTGAAAAAAGAACGGCTCCTTCAATTCCGGTAAACACCCAGACGGTGACGAGCATCGTGCTTTTCACTTGCGAACCGATTGATCCAAGCGACAGTCCTTGTCCCCAAAAATCCTGAGTAAATAAATCAAGATGAAAAACAAAGATGACGGCGATGATAAAAGCAAAAATCGGCACCAGTTTTGAAATCGTTGTAATCAAATTAATCATGGCAGCGGACTGGACACCGCGCAGAATCAAAAAGTGTACGCTCCATAAAATCACGCTTGCACCGATAACGGATGCGATGTTTTGGCCGTCTCCAAATACGGGGATAAAATAGCCGACAGCGCTAAACAGCAGGGTTCCATATGCGACATTGCCGAGAAGGGCCGCGAACCAGTATCCCCAGCCGCTGTTAAAGCCCATAAAATGGCCGAATCCCTCCCGTGCATAAGTAAAAATGCCGCCGTCTAAATCAGGTCTTTTCGTCGTCAGATTTTGGAAAGAGAAGGCCAAGGCAATCATACCGACACCGGTAATGACCCAGCCGATTAAGATGGCGCCGGCCCCTGCCCCGGAAGCCATATCGCTGGCCAGATTAAAGGCTCCGCCGCCGATCATTGAACCGATCACAAGCGCGATGAGCGCAAACAGCCCCAGTTTTTTTTCTTCCGCCATTGTTGGTCACCTCATTCGGTTTAGAATGGAAAAGGGGATCTTTCACCCTTTTCCTATCAGTCAAGATCGCCCAATGTAGCCGCCATGACAGCTTTGATCGTATGCATCCGGTTTTCCGCTTCATCAAATACTTTAGAGTGCTTGCTGCGGAACACTTCATCTGTCACTTCCATTTCTTTGATGCCGTGTTTTTCGTAGACGCTTTGTCCATATGTTGTATGAAGGTCGTGGAAGGCAGGCAGACAGTGCAGGAAGATGACATGGTCATTTCCGGTTTTCCTCACGAGCTCCATGTTCACTTGATAAGGTTTTAAAAGCTGAATCCGTTCGGCAAACTTGTCTTCTTCCCCCATGGACACCCAAACATCGGTATACAGCACGTCCGCTCCGGAGACTCCTTTGTCTGTATCGCTTGTGACGGTCACTTTTCCTCCTGATTCTTTTGCGAAAGCTTCCGCCATTTCGACGATTTCCCGATCAGGGAAAAGGTCTTCCGGTGAGCAGATTCTGACGTCCATTCCGACTTTGGCTCCGCCGATGAGCAGGCTGTTGGCGACATTGTTCCGTCCATCGCCGATATAGGTGAGCTTGACCCCCTTCACGCGTCCGATATGTTCTTTTACCGTCATAAAGTCGGCCAGCATTTGTGTCGGATGCCACAAGTCTGTTAAGCCGTTCCAGACCGGCACACCTGAATGCTCGGCAAGCGCCATGACTTTTTCGTGTTCAAAGCCGCGGAACTCGATGCCGTCAAACATGCGGCCGAGGACTTTTGCCGTGTCTTCAATCGATTCCTTTTTGCCGAGCTGAATGTCGTCTTTGCCGAGATATTCCGGATGTGCCCCAAGATCGATGCAAGCCGTAGTGAAAGCACAGCGCGTTCTTGTTGACGGTTTTTCAAACAGTAAAGCGATGTTTTTGCCTTCCAAATAGCGGTGTCTGATTCCCTGTGCTTTTTTGTCTTTTAAATCTTGGGCAAGGTCGAGCAAATATAGGATTTCTTCTTCGGAAAAATCCTTTTCAGCCAAGTAGCTTCTTCCTTTTAAGTCAATTGTTTTTGCCATGATCTCTCTCTCCTTTTTCTGTTGAATTCGCCTATTTTACATCCTCACGGTAGAGCGGCATGCTCATGCAGCGCGGGCCTCCGCGGCCTCGGGAAAGCTCTCCGCTTGGGATTTCAATGACTTTGATACCCTGCTCTCTCAGGCAGGCGTTGGAAATATAGTTTCGATCATAAGTCACCACTACGCCGGGAGCGATGGCCAGCGTATTGGAGCCGTCGTTCCATTGCTCGCGTGCTGAAGCGATTTCATCTCCGCCTCCGCAGAAAATCAAGTTGACGTCTGAAAGGCCGAGCGTTTTCTTCAGCACTTCTAGCAAGTTGTGCTCTTCTGTAATATGAATGTCGTCTTCCGTTTCTCCCCGCTCAAGAATGAAGATCCGCATTTGTCCTTCAGGTCCTTGGATGGCGGGATGAATCGTGAATTGGTCGCGGTCGACCATCGTAAAGACGGTATCCAGGTGCATAAACGCCCTGCTTTTCGGTATTTCCACGGCAAGGACCCGCCGAATCCGTTTCTGTTGTTTAAACAAATTGCGAACAAGCCGTTCGATCGCCTGTGCGGTTGAACGTTCTGACACACCGATCGCAACCGTTTCTTCATTCAACACAAGCTCATCGCCGCCTTCGATATTGAAGTTGAAATCCCGGTCAAGCCAGACGGGGATGTCGTGTCCTTTAAACCGCGGATGGTGCTGAATAATGTAGCGCATAAACAAGGATTCTCTCCGGCGTGCGGGTTCCTTCATTTTATTGATGGTGAGTCCGCTGCCGATCGCTGCCGCCGGATCTCTTGTGAAATAAAGGTTTGGCATCGGGTCAAGATAAAATGGATAGTGGTCTTCCATCAGCTCGTGCAGGTGAGAGCGAAGCCCCAGTTCGATTTCATTTTTGCGGACGCCGCTCATCACACGTTCGACCATTGCTTCCGCTTCAAAGGAGAGCAAGTATTCTTTCAGTCTGTGATAAGCCCCGTTGATATCGGCTTTGCTCTCAGATAAAAGCTCGCTGATAAATCGTTCACGGACTGAATCGTCTTCCAAAGCTTCAGCGGTCAGCTTCTCTAAATAAAGAACCTCTGCGCCTTGATTTCTAAGGGTCTCTGCGAATTGGTCATGTTCGTTTTGCACGGCCGGTAAAAAAGGAATGTCGTCAAAGAGAAGCTTTCCCAGGTACTCGGGGGTGAGATTTTCCAGTTCCCGCCCGGGCCGCTTCAGCATGACTGTTTGTAAATGGCCGATTTCTGAGTAAACGTTGATCGGTGCTGTCATGTTCATCCCGCCTCCTACACTCTTTTTGTTACATGTAAAGCTTAAAACAGCGGGAGATCACGCGATGTGAAAGCGATAACAGCAAAAATGTGATCTATTTCACGTGTTTTTTGATGACACAAAAACAAAAATGAATAAATATGACATATCGAAAAACATCTCTTGTCAGGGCAAAGTGAAGAACGTATAAAATGTGTATATTTTACAAGGATCATTTTTTAAAATTTTTTTAGGGAAATATAAAAAGCCGATCCGCATGATGGGATCAGCTTGTTCAAACAGGCAATCAGCAAAAATGTTCACAGAATGATTGCGCGTTTTTCGATGATGGGGTAACCACAAGGCAGGTGTCATTTCCGCATATACAGCCCAACATTTCCGGGCGTCCGAGCTTGTCAAGAAGAACGCCGATAGCATGGGCATTTCCAGGCATTGTTTTAATGATGACCAAGTTTTCCGCACGACTCACCTGCAGGACAACGTCCGATATTTTATCCTTCAAAATTTTTGATGGGTTGACGGATAATGATGCGTTCGTGGTATAGACAAGCTTTCCGTTTTCATTTAGCTGTTTGACGAGGTACATCTCTTTAATATCCCGGGAAATGGTCGATTGGGACGCTGCTGCTCCACGGCTTTTCAGCAAGGCCGCCAATTGTTCCTGGGTTTCCACCGGATGTTCAAGAATGATTTGTTTAATAAGCCAGTGCCGTTTCTGTTTCTCCATATGAGGGCCTCCCTATGGCGAGCACGTATATCTACTATTATAGGATGTTTTGTTGGCTGTGCATGGAAGCTATTTTACAAAAAAACAACTATTTTATACTGGAAAAAGGGCTTGCTTGGCACTGAAAATTCACTTATAATGCTTGAAGATGACAAAATGATAGAACTGTAGAAAAAGTGGTTTTCTAGGGTTCCGCAGGTGCACCGCACTTGGTCTGGTCCGAGAGAAAACACATAACGAACAATCGTTATGACACGGTGGGATAAAAGCCCAGGAGTTTTGGCTCTTTCTTCATAAGAAGAGCGTTCTCCTGGGTTTTTATTGTGTTTTAACATACATCACTTCATTTTCGAAAAAGGAGTTGACGATATGAAAAAGAAAGCAATGGACATGATCATGATTACGATAGGAGCCTTTTTCTTTGCTCTGGCCGTGAATCTATTTGCGATTCCGAACGATTTGGGAGAGGGGGGCGTCACGGGGATCACGCTTATTTTATACTACGTGTTTGCATGGTCGCCGGGCATTACTAATTTTATCCTGAACGGGATTCTCCTCATCATCGGATATCGCTTTTTAGATAAAAAAACGACGATTTACACGATCATTGCGGTCGTCGCCAATTCATTCTTTCTGCATGTCACAGAAGACTGGGTGATACCGGCTGATGAAGTGATCATCAGCACGATTTTTGCCGGTGTATTTGCCGGCGTCGGCATCGGCATGATCATCCGCGTCGGCGGAACCACCGCCGGGTCCGCGATTCTCGCCCGGATCGCCAATAAATATTTTGACTGGAACATCAGCTACGCCTTATTGATGATTGACTTGGTGGTCGTATTCAGCTCCTACTTTATCATCGGGGCGGAGAAATTGATGTTTACGGTTGTCATGCTTTACATCGCAACAAAGGTCATGGACTTCATTATTGAAGGGCTTAACACGAAAAAAGCGATCACGATTATTTCCGAGCACAAGCATGAAATTGCCGCACAAGTCAACACGCTGATGGACCGCGGGGTCACGGTACTGTCAGGGAAGGGCCATTACACAGGCCATTCAAAAGAAATTTTATATATTGTGATCAATAAACAGGAGCTGTCCATGCTGAAAAAAATCATCAAAAGCACGGATAAGAAAGCATTTGTCATCATCCATGATGTCAGAGATGTATTTGGTGAAGGATTTGTTGATATCTCGAAATAAAAAAGGGCTGCCGAACAAGATCGGCAGCTTTTTTCGTTCTTTTGACCTGTTATGAATCATGATTCAAAATGCCTATTATGAATTTCAACCACAAACTTTTCCGCTTTTGTGAATTCCCTTCAAACCGCTTCGTTTAGGCAAGTTGTTCCATACATTTCATGTTTAAGCAAAAATTAAGATAAAAGGAATCCTAAACAATACTTTAGTATGATTTGGCAGATGTGCAAGTTTATTATAATTAAATAAAAAGACCTGGTTTTAAGGAGTGAAAATAGTTGGATTCAAGCAGGGTAATAGCGCTGGCGGAAAAGTATAAATCGGCCGCTGATGAAGTGAAAAAGTCGGAATTGCACCTGAAGACCCGACTGTCCGCCAATTCCGCTTCATGGAAGGGAAAGACCCGGGAACAGTTTGACAGTGAATTTGAGCAGACAACGGCGGCTTATCAGCAATTTGAAGCTGATTTAATCGAAATCAGCCGCGAGTTAATGACCGCGGCGGCAAAAATTGAACAGACGAAAGCGGAAATATTGAGAATGGAAGAGCTTGAAAGAAAAAAGAGAGAGAAATTGAAATAACAGCGGGAGAGGAGCGAGCGTATGGGGAAGGAAATCTTGGTCGATCCGGATAAGCTTGAAGGCTTGGCAAATGATTTTGTTAAAGAGCTGACTGACATGGAGAGATTATACAAAGACCTTCATCTAGAATTAACGACGATGATTTTAGGGTGTGACCCGCGCTACAGCCATTGCTTTTCAGGAGTAGGTGATGCCTGGTCGAGCGGCAATGACCTTGTCGGCAAGCTTGATGCCAATGAGCGATACATACGAAAAACGGCTGATAAGTTCGCCGAGCAGGACGACATTTTAAGAAAGCTGTATAACCTATATGATCAATACGGGACACTCACGGCGATGGCCGGCGTCACCATGAATCAATTTAAATATTACGGACTCGGGATTACAAAGTTTGTTAAGGATGGTTCAGGGCTGTATTCCGTCAGGCATACGAAGCTGCTGATGGACCTTTCGGGTATCATCGATGAGTCAAAATACAGCAGAGCCGCGAGAATTTTGCTGAGTCCAAAATATTTGTTCAAGAATCCTAATCTGCCATTTGCCGATTTGGTGCATAAGAAATTCACGAAATTTTATCCGCAGGATACGGTCGATTTTACCAATAAAATCAAAAGCTTTACGGCCGGTATGATCGATGAAGCGGGAAATAAGACAGCATTTAAAGATGTGTTGAAAGCCGGCGGCAAGTTTGCCAAGGGAAATGCGATTACAGCCGCTTTGATCACAGGCGCCACAGAGACTGTGGGAATGGGTTTGAAAATTTCGGAGAACTACAGTAAATACGGCAATAACCGCGAAGTATTAAAACGGGAAAATGCGAAAGCGGTCGGAAACGCCGTCAATAATACGGCCTGGATTACAGGCGGGTCTGTGGCCGGTGCGGTCATCGGCGGAGCGCTGGGCAGTGCTTTGGGTCCTGTTGGTACTGTTGTTGGAGGTGCAGCCGGTTCGTTTATCGGAGGAATTGTAGGAGAGCAAGCTGCTAAACTTACAGCGGGCATTGCCGAGAAAACAGCCCTTTTGCTGAAAAATCCGATTCAAGCCGGAATCGATAAAGCAAAAAAAGGATTCGAGCTGGCGGGTAAAGGCGTTCAAGCTTTTAATAAAGGCGTCGACACCGTCAATGAAGGCATTAAAAAAGGCGCCGAAACAGTCGGGAAAGGTTTTCAAAAAGCGAAAGAAACAGCCGGTTCTTTAATCAATGGCGCAAAACAATTCTTTGCGGGCAAGCTGTCGTTCGGTTAAGGGGGATATCAATGAAAAATTTGCAATTAAGCATTGAAGAGCTGATCTTCTGTTTTTACAGTGAAGGATTATTCGAGCAGGGCATGTCATTGAAACAAGCGTACTTTCCTGAAATGACAGAGGAGCAGCTTGAATTGATGTTTGAATTCTCATGCCGGTCTCTTCTGGCGAAAGACGTACTGGAATACAAAGAGCATCAATATAAATTAAAAGAACCTTGCAAACCGTTTATTCAAGCGTTGAATGATGCCGCTTTTACAATTAAAGTTGCAAAATTCGCCGGAGATGCAGAAGCAAGCGTTTCTTACCATGCTGCAGCCGATGGATTTTTTGCCCATGAGCTGAAACATGAGCAGCAGGTTCATCAAATCCGTTCTCTCGCTTCGAAAGAAGAAGTTCTCGAGCAAGCCGTTCAGTTTTTGAATATAAAGGAGAAGCAGGGGGAAAAAGGAGCAGCCCTCACTTTACAAAATGATGAATTTGAACAATTATTAAAGGGAGCCAGTGAAGAAAGGTCATTGGCCGATGAATATCTGGACAAATACGCCAATCATCCTCAGGCCGCAAGCTTTATGAAAGACTTGGTGATCCGGCAAGGAAAAATGGACAGTGTCATGTATATAGAATATGATCTGCACAATGCTCCTGATGTGAAAGACCTGATGTTTGTCATTCCCGGTACGGAGCATACATGGTTTGCCGCGGGGAGCGCAAGAAATGAATTCTCCGTTATGGCGGCCGAAAAAGAGATGATCCGCGACATGATATTTGGGGAGAGTCGTTTGCTGAAATAAAGAAGGTCCATGGTTTTTGGAACAGGTCGAAGTGGAAAGCCGGATGTTCTTCAGAATATGGGCGTTTGAGGAACTGCGGGTATCGGTATAGTCGGAATATGGCTCGTTTTTGAGGCGATAAAATTCGAATCGACATATTCATTATTATATTTAGGCGCCGGCCTGCTCGGGATGATTTATGGTTTGCTCACGTTTTCCATGATTTTTCCCGCCTTCACGAAAAAGGCAGCGTCATCTTCAGCATTGTCAAAGGAGAAGACGGGCGGCTGTTTTCCGGAAAAACATCCGTCCATATCAAGGATATCAAAAGCATGAAAATGGGACGGCACCGCTACAGCCCGAAAGGCATTTTCTTCATGGACATCCTGATTCAGACGGGGAAGAATGGCATGGTGCGAATTCCAACTTACAACATTCTGCCCGAGCCGGAGTTCTACAAAGAGGTGGAGCTGCACATCCTGCCGTATATGACGGAGGAAGCGCGCGCGGACTGGATCGGCCAGTTTACAGAAGCGCAAAGAAAAGCATTTTTAAATGAGTTTCATAAGGATATTTAGTTTTTGGGGGGACTTATGATCACAAATCAAAAATCGCCGATAAACGTAAAAAGTAAAATGTTTTTCAGATGTTGGCTTTTTCTAGGCTCCTTTGGTTTAGGCGCCGCGAGTTTGTGGGTGTTTTATATGGGGGCCACTTTTCAAACCAAGTTCTATCTATTGGCTATACCGGCCGGAATATTATTTAGCTTCTTTTTCTTTACTTTATTCGCTATCGCTTTTCCCGCCTTCACGAAAAAAGGCGGCGTTATCTTCAGCATTATCGAAGGAGAAGACGGGCGGCTGTTTTCCGGCAAAACATCTGTCAATATCAAGGATATCAAAAGCATGAAAATGGGGCGGCACCGCTACAGCCCGAAAGGTATTTTCTTCATGGACATCCTGATTCAGACGGGAAATCATGGTATGGTGCGGATCCCGACCTACAACACGCTGCCCGAGCCGGAGTTTTACAAAGCGGTGGAGCTGCACATCCTGCCGTATATGACGGAGGAAGCGCGCGCGGACTGGATCGGTCAGTTTACAGAAGCGCAAAGAAAAGCATACTTGAATCAATTTCATAAAGATATTTAACAGATTCTGAGAATCAGCGCCATCAGGCTATTTTAGTCTATGGCGCTTTGTTTCATTCCCTAGTCTGAGAGATTTCCTCTTTTCATTCGGGAATCCCCGATGCAGCAGGGCCTGTGCCCGCATCTGCCCTCCTTATGATAAGCGAATTGGAAAAGGTGTGAAACCTTTGGGACGGAATATCCGTCATAATTTAGAGGCAATGCAATTGGTTTGACAGGCTGGTAGCTGTAGTTAAGATTTAGAGAAAAGCGTTTTCGTTTTTCCTATTTTATGTTATTGTTAAATTTGTTTATTTTGAATCAGAAAAACTTTAAAAGGTAGAGGTTATCATGAAGAAAATATTTTCTCATAAGCTAAGCTTTTTTCTGTTAGCTGTTATTTTTGTATGGGCTAAAACCTATGCTTCTTACTTTTTAGAATTTAATCTAGGTGTGAAAGGGACCACTCAGCAGGCTCTCTTATTTATTAATCCATTCAGCTTTACGATCGTTGCGCTCGGTTTGGCTTTATTTGCAAAAGGCCGGCGGGCGGCGGTTTGGATCATTATCATTGATGCTGTGATGACGTTCGCTTTATATGCGAATATCATGTTTTACCGTTTCTTTGATGACTTTTTGACTTTTGCAAACTTGAAACAAGCCGGAAACCTCGGCAATATGTCAGACGGAATTTTTGGTGTCATGGCTGCTCATGACGCGATCTATTTCATTGACCTCGTCATTCTGATTGCATTGTGTGTCCGCAGGCCTGAACTCAAGGCTTCCAAGCTGAAAAAAAGATGGGCTGCAGCCATCGTGTTGAGCGGTGTGGCGTTGTTCTTCATCAATCTCTCGATTGCCGAAGAAGACCGTCCCGAGCTTTTGACAAGAACATTTGACCGAAATTATATCGTCAAATATTTGGGGCCGTACAATTACATGATTTATGATGGCGTACAGGCCGCTCAGACCGCAAGCCAAAAAGCGTATGCAAGCAGCGATGATTTGACGAGCGTTGTCAATTATACCAGCTCGCATTATGCGAAGCCGAATGATGAGTACTTCGGCGCTGCAAAAGGAAAGAACATCATCAAAATTCATCTGGAAAGCTTCCAGACGTTTTTGATCGACTACAAACTGAACGGAAAAGAAGTAACACCGTTTCTGAATAAGCTGGCTCACGGCCAGGAGAACACGATCTATTTTGATAACTTTTTCCATCAGACCGGGCAGGGGAAAACCGCGGATGCCGAATTGATGATGGACAATAGCCTTTACGGACTGCCTGAAGGCAGTGCGTTTGTGACAAAAGGACAAAATACGTATCAATCCCTTCCGGCGATTTTAAACCAAAAAGAAGGGTATACAAGTGCCGTCATGCACGGGGACTACAAGTCATTCTGGAACCGCGACCAGGTATACAAACAGATTGGCTATGACAAATTCTTTGATGCCAGCACATACGACATGTCTGAAGACAACCTTGTCAACCTTGGCTTGAAGGATAAGCCGTTTTTTGAAGAGTCGATTCCGAAGCTGAAATCGCTCAAACAGCCGTTTTACGCCCATTTGCTGACACTGACAAACCATTATCCATTCATCCTCGATGATAAGGATGCGACCCTTGAGAAGGGAACGACAGGCGACAAAACGGTAGACGGATACTTCCAGACGGCCCGTTATCTTGATGAAGCCCTCGAACAGTTCTTTAAGGATCTGAAAAAATCGGGATTATATGATGATTCCGTGATCATCATCTACGGAGATCACAACGGAATTTCAGAAAATCATAACCGGGCGATGAAAGAGGTATTAGGCAAAGAGATTACACCGTATCAAAACGCGATGAATCAGCGCGTACCGCTGATGATCCGCATTCCGGGCAAAGAAGGCGGAGTCAACCATACGTATGGCGGGGAAATGGATGTCATGCCGACGATTCTTCATCTCGAAGGAATCGACAGCAATAAATATATCAATTTCGGGACAGATCTCTTCTCGAAAGAACATGACCAAACCGTCCCTTTCCGAAACGGCAACTTTGTCACACCAAAATACACGGTGATCGACACGACGGTTTATGATACAAAGACCGGAAAAGAGATCAAATCGAATAAAGAAGTCGAAAATATTAAATCACAGGTGTCAGAAGAGCTTGAACTGTCTGACCAGGTCCTTTATAAAGACCTGCTGAGATTCCATGAACTTCCTGACTTTACCCCTGTTGATCCGTCAAAATATCATTACGGGAAAGAAAAAGACGGTGAATAAAACAAAAAACCGCTTGGCGCGCCTTAGCCGCCAGGCGGTTTTTTTCTGCAAAAAAGAGCCGATTTTCCTATTCATCTCTGCTACTTTCAGCCTTATAATTTAAATTATGGAAAAAGACCTACAAACACATTTTTGCCAAAATTCAAAAATATGAGTCTCTCATTTTAATACAGAGGTGACGATTTAATGAGCTATTCGGATATGCTGGATCGCATCCATGCGGCGATCTCCAGCCAATCAGCCGATCTTGAAGAAAAAATATCGAGACTGAAACGGGCTAAAAGCAAAATAGAAGCAGAACAAAATACGTCTTTAAAAGAAATCAAAAAGATCCAAAGTCCCAATCTGGGCTCATCGTGGAATGGCAGCCGTTCAGAAAAATTTTCGGAGGCAAGAGATGAAGCGTACAATGAAATGCAAAACATCACCATGAATGATTATGAAAGCTATAAGGCAAGGATCCAATCCAAGATCGTGTTGCTGGAAATCGAGCAGGGTGCTTTATCCGCTGCAAGGGGGCTGGCTCATACGGCAGATGAGCTTCTTTCAAAAGGGGAGGAAGCCCTCGAAGAACTGGGCAGCACCATCGGTGATTTAACAAGGCGTCTGTTCTAGGACCGAAGAGGTTTCAAATCGAAAATAATTAAAGAAAGGGCTTAAGGCCGATGAAAATCTACGAAGCAAAAACCTTAATCTCTGCGATGAAAGAACGCTCGCAGCAATACCGGGATTTAAGAGAGCAAATCGCTTCTTTGAAAAAGCAGTTTCATAATGTCGTAAACCTTGGGGATGATTTTCAGGGAGAAGGTGCTGAAGCCATCAAAGATTTTTATCAGGCACAGGCAGATGTTGCAGATGCATGGCTCGGCCTGATCGATAAACAGGTTGCCTTTTTCGACGGCATCGCCGGCGCTGCCGAAGACCTCGACCTTTCTGGGGATACGGTCGTCAAGCTTGACTTTTTAGAAAATGAGCTGGCAAATGCTCACGCCACATCAAAGTCCATCGTTTCCGAACAAAAAAAAGAGCTGAAAAAAATCTTTGCTGAAATCGATGATGTGCTCACACTGGAAACGTTTTCGAGCGAAACCTTTGAATCCCATCTGAACAAAGCGAAAAAAGAACGTGAGGAAACGGTAACAAAAGTAAACGAATTTGATGCAGACTTAAAGTCAGAGTATGCCTTATCAGAAACAGAAGAAAGTTTTGTCCTGGGCTTGTACGGTGCGCTTGTTCATGCGACACAAAAGGGCAAGGAAGCCTCGCCCTTATACTTTAACGCCAATGCCTACCACAATAGCGAAGTCTACGGGCTGAAGGACGAAGTCGAAAAGGGAACATCCGAATACCTTTCAATCAAAAAAGAGCAGGAAGAAGCAAGACGGATCGCGAAAGAGCAAGAGGAGCTGGCAAACAGGCCATGGTATGAAAAAGCCTGGGATACAGTTTGCACCTTTACCGGGGAAGTGACAGGCTATTATGATTATAAAAGAGCGACGGAAGGAATCGATCCCGTTACAGGCAAAAAGCTCAGCGCTGCTCAACGGGTCACAGCCGGAGCTATGGCCGCTGCAGGCTTCATCCCGGTGGTCGGTTGGGCCGGTCGCGCCTTTAAAGGCGGCAAAGCGATCTATAAAACAGCCAAAGGTGTCAATGCTGCTGAACATGCCCTTGACGCTTACAAGTCGGCAAAATCGCTGGACTACTTGAAAAAAGCAGAATACGGGATTTACGGTTTAACAGCGGCGAACGGTTTCGGAGAAGCGGCGACCGGACGGGATATGTTCGGCAACAAATTATCAGACGAACAGCGGAAGCAAAGCCTGTTCAATGCGCTGGCCATTACAGGCGTGGGAGCGGCGGCGCGTTATGCCGACAAACTTCCGGTGAAAAAGCTTCCATACAAGGCCCACAGCAGCAAGTGGATCAATGATAAGCTGAACCGGGCCAAGCAAGCTGTCGACACAGTCAAAAAGAATGTAGGAAAGATCGAAGTCCCGGTCGGCATTCGCGTCGAACAGCTGGCGACACACGCCGGACCAGCGGTGGCCCGCATCGGTGTTGAGAAAAAATCGCTGCAGGATTTGCTGGCATTTTCTGCGAAGGACGGCCCAAGGCGAGCAAAACCGATATGGGATCCGAAACCGGAAGGCATGTCACAGAAAGACTATGTCGCTCATAACGGCAATCACTACAGCAAGGAAAAAAGAAGGGAATTATACGAGAAGCTTAATAAGAACAACAGGGCTTATGTCAAGGAAAAAAGAGTGCCGCAGGACCACGAAACGTTCCTCAGCGGCGAGGAATTTAAACGAACGAAAATCCGTGTAAAGGGCGCTCAAGTATATGAAAAAGACGGTCTGTATTACTACCGTGATACGCTTCATGTAGGAGAAGCCTCCCATATCGAGGTGTTTGACCGCACAGGGAGAAAACATCTGGGGGAAGCGGATCCGATCAGCGGTGTATTGGACCCGAGCAAAGCGGATCCAAACAAATCGATTTCAAAATTCATCAAATAGCGTGCTGAAAGGAAAATACCATGAAATTACTTGAACTTCATCAAACAGAATCTGAAAAAGACATTTATTTTATGGAAGTGCTGTCTGATAAAGTAGTCGTCAATGACGACTACGAAGGCATCACCGTGTTCAACGGCCATTTAAATGTGCTCAAGGAGTTCAATGTAGAGGACATCGTCATTGATGCTTCTTTTAAAAACGCCTCAGGGGAAGAATTGGTTGTTTTCTTCCAGGGTGAACGGCGGCTGTTTTATTTCAATCTGAAAAACATGAATCAGCAAATATGCGATGTGAAAGACGATCTTCCCGTTTTGTCCAAATATTATGTATGGGGCAAGGATGAGATTGTATTTGTCACATATGATGACGAGTTTTACCAATACAGCATCAAGGAAAATACCTTCGCCAAGATTGGCGGTGCTGAGGTAAAAGACGCATATGAGACGTTCTATTCTTTTTGGTCGGAAACAAAGGGTTCGCCTGTGGTAGGCTATGACATGGATGAGCCGCACATTATAGTGAATACGAGAAATAACAGATACTATGTTTATCCTTCCAACAGGGACAAAATATTTTTGACATCCAGTTATAAGCCTCATGAAGTCCATTATTCCGGTGAAACGGCAATGTTTGTGCAGGAGAACATCATCGAATTATCGACTCAGACTGAGCGCGTCACATTGCAGCCTGAGAACAATATGACATTTTTAAGAGGAAGGTTTTTGGGACAGGATAAAATCGCTGTTTTAAGCAGCCACAACTCAGACCTCCTCAGCCAAATCAAGATATACCATATAGCAGACTGACTTGAAGATTTGATCTTCAAGTTTTTTTGTGCTTCGGTTCTAAAACAAAAGCCCCTGCATAGGCTGGTATTTAAGAGGACGGACTAGTCTATTTATGATATGGGAAGTGAGACGATTGACGAGATTCCATTACTTTTTTAAATTGCATCCATTGAAAATCCAAGAGGGCTGGAAGGTTATCGAAAATCATTTATATCAAAAGCCCGTTCGCGACCGCCGTCAAAAATTGCTGCTCCTTGAACAGGAAGAAAGCCGTGAAATCGTACAAGTCGATCATGACGGAGGGAAGCGATATGCCATCAGGCTGATCGACGCCTGCGGAAAGCGGACAGGCGAGATTTCAGATATTCCGTACGACGAGCTGGTCGAACGATTGGAGAAGGTCATTTTGAAAGAGGATGGCGATCAAGGGAATCCAGGCGATTTGCTGAGGCTGCGCATCCCGACCGGCTGGGCGGTTTTGCGCCATGGCTTAACAGATATCAATCCGGATGAATTAGCTTCTGACAGCAAGCTGTGGCAGTCCCATTTCAAGCAGGATCTGCTCCAGCTAAAATGTCGTGAAAAAAATCTGTTATTAGATGTTGAATGGTTTCCGGAAACCGATCCGGCAGGCCATTATGCGCTTAAACTGATTAAAGATGACGATTGGAAGCATCCAATTGAAGACAAATGGTGCATCCATCCGAAAGAGCTTGCTTATGAAATCGGCTCTGTTTTAAAAAAAACCTGTGAGCTCGAATATAAAACTTGAACCGGCGGGCGCCGGTTTTTTGATTTGAACAAGATGTCATATTTTTCTTGCCGAAAGGAATGAAATGGCATATGATGAAAAAGGTTTCATTAAAACATGAGGGGGTATATAAAATGAAAAAATGGTTTGCTGTTTTCCTTTCCATCGGTCTCGCCATCGGTTTTTCCTGCAGTACCGGCGACACCGCGGAAGCGAAAACAAAAGTGAAAACATATAAAAATTGCAAGGCGCTGAATAAGGCGTATAAAGGCGGTGTTGCCCGCGCTAAATCGGTAAAAAACAAAGGCGGTAAAACGAAGTACAAGCCTTATGTATCCAAAGCGCTGTATGACGCGAATAAAAGGCTTGACCGCGACAAGGATAAAATCGCCTGTGAACGCTGATTCCCTCAAATGAGGGAGTCTTTTTTGATTTTATGAAAATTCAAGACTGTTGAAACATAATGTTTACAGTCAGAAGCTATACTTTTATAGCGAACGGCAAGTCAACAGAAAAAGGGGAGTGGGTCATATGTCAGCAGGTCTAAAAAAATCGGTGTTGTCTTCATTGATTGGAGCGTCCTTCGGTTTACTGCTGTTTGCGCCAAATGCGGCCGCGGCAGAGCAGGAGGGGAAACCTCACAAAGTGGATGTCATTGCGCACAGGGGGGCTTCCGGATATGCACCTGAAAACACGGTGGCCGCTTTTGATTTAGCGTACAAAATGAAGTCCGATTATATCGAATTGGATGTGCAGATGTCAAAGGACGGGGAGCTTGTCGTCATCCATGATACGACGGTAAACCGCACGACAGACATTGATTCAGAGGAGCCGGTCGCTGTAAAGGATCTGACGCTTGCCGAGCTGCGCAAGCTTGATGCGGGGAGCTATTTCGGACCGCAGTTCACCGGTGAACGCATTCCGACGTTTGAAGAAGTCCTTGACCGGTATAAAGGAAAAATCGGCATGCTCATTGAATTAAAGGAGCCTGCCCTCTATCCGGGCATAGAGGAAAAAATCGCCGCAGCTCTAAAAGAACGGCGCATGGATAAGCCGAAACACGATCAAGTGATCGTTCAATCATTTAACTTCAATTCCGTACGGAAAATGCATGAACTGCTTCCGGCCGTCCCGACAGGTGTTTTGACTTCAAAGGTCACAGACCTGACAAATGAAAAGCTGAAGGACTTTTCCGGGTATGCCGACTATGTCAATGCCAATTTAATCAATGTGGCCGTTGATCCGACCCTTGTTTCACGGATTCATGCGCTCGGCATGAACATTACGCCTTGGACCATCCGTTCCCGCCACGAAGTTCCCCCGCTTATCAAGGCTGGAGTGGATGGAATCGTAACAGATTACCCGGACTATGTTCCGAAAAAAATACGCAGGTAAGAAAAAACAGCCTGCAGTATATCTGCAGGCTTGGTTATTCAATAAAACTGGGCCAATAACAGCAATGTAAGCGTGACGGTGATCGCTCCGCCGATCCTTGTGGATACTTGGGCAAACGGCATCAGCTCAAGGCGCTCAGCAGCACTGAGAATGGCGATGTCGCCGGTGCCTCCCTGGCCGGAATGGCAGGCGTTGATGATGGCGGTTTCGATCGGGTACATGTTGAGCCATTTTCCGGTCAAAAAGCCGACGGCCATCATTGTGACGACAACAGAGACGATCGTGATGATGTTGGCAATGTTGAACGCGGCGATCAGCTTGTCCCAAGGTGTCATGGAGACACCGATGGCAAACAGCAGCGGATAGGTGACAGCAGTTGAAAAAAAGCGTGACACACTGTAGGCTCCGTTTTCTAAATGTGCCGGTGCCAGACGGAACAGTTTAACGGCTACGGCCAATAAAAGCATCATCACAGGAGCAGGGAATCCGAATAAATCATGGGAAAGCATGCCGACCAAATACAGTGAAACAGCCAATATCCCGCCGGAAGCAAAATGAGACAGGTTAAACACGTTTTCTTTTTCCTTATCCCGGCTCTCAAGCGGGAGCGTATCATCGGTTTCCGAGCGGTCCACCTTACCATTGCCCGTCCATTCCGGTCTTTTCTTTCCGACAACATTTAAAACGCCTGATAAAATAACAGCACTTAAGCTCCCAAACATAATGGAAGGGATGACCAATGCAAAGGCTTCTCCCTGGGACATCGGCATAATCTCAGAATAGCCGATGGACAGCGGGATCGCCCCTTCGCCGACACCTCCGGCCATGATTGGAATCACAATATAAAGCAATGTGTGCTGAAACCCCAGGCCGAGCAATGTGCCGACCAATAAACCGACTGCCCCCGCAGCGATCGACCCGGCAATCAGCGGGATGAATATTTTAAGAAATGCTTTGATCAAGGTTTCTCTTTTCATTCCTAAAATACTGCCGACAACAATCGCTGCAATGAATAGATAAAGGAAGTTTGAGTTTTCTGTAAATTCAGTTGTTGATTTAATGATATCCTCTGGAATCAAGTGATAATAGACGATCGCCGAAGGTATAAATGTGGCGAGAATCGCGGCCCCGCCAACAGAACGGATGAACGGAATCGACTTGCCGATTTGTGCGAATGTAAAGCCGAAAAACCCCGTAACAGCAATCGCAGTCAAAATGTCGCTTTTAAGGTCATGCATATAAACGAAGGTGACGATCAGAGTGAGTAGCAGTAGATAGACAGGCAGCGGAATGATGCCGATTTTCAGATGCATCGCTTTGGCAAAAAAGTTTTCATCTTTTTCTTTTGGCTGTTGAATCGGAATATGTTGAACTTCTGATTTTGCTTCCATCATTATTTCCCCCATTCTTAAAAAATCCCTTTGCTGTGTTATTTAACTAAATTAAGTATACTAAAAAAGTCAAAATTCAGACAACCATGCAAGAAGACCTACCGGTTCCCTGTTGATTTTAAAGTGTCCGCCTTTGCTTGTCTTGATCATACAAAAGGCAGCTTTTCGGTAGCCGAGAGCTGATTTAAATAGGCTCGGATCCTCAAAACCCTGATTTTGGAAGGTGAATGGACACAAAACGGCTGTTATTCCGTCAAAAATAAATCAAACATTTAGGCGGGAAGACCTTTTCACCTTGAAGAAGACCGTTTCAACAGACGGCTGGCCATCCCCGATTAGCAGAGGCTTCTGCGACCAATGGTTCAGATGCGGCTGAAAACGTAGCAAGGGATGCTGTTGTTTTAATTGAAATGGAATATACATCAAATAAATGAAAAAACAATACGATAGAATCGTTTGTAAAAGGGTCTATAGTTTCATAAAATATTGTGTTATCATCACAAAGAATTAAAAAAATAGTATTTTATAAGGAAATTGAGATTGAAAAGTGGTAATATATTCGAGTGTGAAAAAATTATGGATATGTTGGTAAAAGACCCTGCCTCAACGGGGTTTTTTCTCTGCCATAAAAATTGTCATAGGAGAAAAACATGGAATACATATTACACTACTACCCTCTGGTAATGGTTGTCTTGCTCTTGGTCGGCTTTTTAGGCTGCCTGGCAAGTCCGCGTTTTAAAAAGCCGCTGATTATCATGTGTCTGATCACAAACGCCGTTTATATTGTTTGGCGGTTCGGTTTTACCCTTCCAAGTTCCGGCCCGCTCGATGTGGCCATGGGTGTGATCCTCGTTGCAACCGAATGCATCGGCTTTGTGCAGCTATTGATCTTTTATACGCTCATGTGGAAGGAAAAAAAGCGGGCGCCAGAACCGCTTGATGATCAGGAGCAATGGCCGACCGTTGATATTTTAATTGCGACGTATAACGAAGAGCGGCATGTTTTGAAAAAATCGGTGGCAGGATGTCTGAATCTCGATTATCCTCAAGAGCTTGTCAATATTTATCTTTGCGACGACGGCAAGCGAGCGGATATTCGCAAGCTCGCTGAAGAGTTCGGCGTTCATTATTTGACGAGAAAAAACAATGAGCATGCCAAGGCGGGAAATCTGAATCACGCCATGAGCTGTTCAAATGGCGAACTGATTGTGACAATGGATGCCGATATGGTGCCGCTGCCTGCGTTTTTGCAAAAGACCGTCGGCTATTTTAAAAAGAAAAAGGTCGCTTTTGTACAAACACCCCAAGCCTTCTATAATGAAGATCCATATCAATACAACCTGTTTTCAGGCGCGAATATTCCAAATGAGCAGGACTTTTTCATGAGAAGGCTCCAGGCCGGAAAGGACCGTTTTAATGCTGTTATGTATGTCGGCAGCAACACCGTGTTCCGAAGAACTGCTTTAGAGGAGATCGGCGGTTTTGCAACCGGAGTGATTACGGAAGATATGGCGACGGGAATGCTGTTGCAAACGAAATACAAATCTGTGTTTGTCAAAGAAGTGCTGGCGGTCGGTCTTGCACCCGAAACCTGGACCGATCTTCTGAAACAGCGCGACCGCTGGTGCAGAGGAAATATTCAGTGCGGAAAGAAGTGGAATCCTTTATTTTTAAAAGGCCTCACACCGATGCAGCGGATTCTGTATTTTGACGGCATCCTCTTTTGGTTTTTCGGTGTCTTTAAAATGGTGTATATTTTAGCGCCTTTATTGTTTTTGCTGTTTGGGATTCATAGCTTAAAGACAGATCTCTGGGCGATCACTACGTTTTGGCTGCCGGCGTTTTTGGGGTCTTATCTTTCATTTAAGGTCATTTCCGATAGGCAGCGCAGCATGAGCTGGAGCCATATTTATGATACATCGATGGCGCCGCATATGGCGATGTCGGCTTTGTCCGAATTTATCTTCAAAAAACGGTTTGATTTTAAAGTGACGCCTAAGGGAGTCAATACCGACCGGCGCAAATTTAAATATATGACAGCCTATCCGTGCGCCGTGCTGCTTGGCATGACGTTGGCGGCTCTCGGCAAAACGCTTTACGATTATGTCGTCCTTCATACATTTGACATCAATGTGACATCATACAATTTATTTTGGGTTCTTTATAATATGGCGGGGCTCGTTCTCGCTTTGCTCGTCGCTTTTGACAGGCCGAGGTTCCGCAGCTCTGAGCGTTTCAGCATCAACCAAACGGAATCCTTTTCAACAACCGCTTCAGAGCAAATCCATCAATGTGAATTGAAGGATATCAGCGACACGGGTGCCCGTATCAGCCTGCCTTATTCAGCAGATGCGGATATGTATTATCAAGTGGACGGCCTTATGATTGACGGTGTCGGGAAATTGCCGGTACAGGTGATCTGGACGACGAAGATAGGAAACGAAATCGAAATTGGACTGAGGTTCAAAGAGATGGAGCGCGACCTGTATGTCAAGCTGATCGGCTATATGTTTCAGGCGGAAAATGCGAAAAAAGCCGATCGGGAAAAACGGGCTGACACATTGTCAACGGCTGTGCGCTTTTTGATGAAAACGGAAAAGAGCCCGGAATCATTCAAAAGAAAGTATGTCCGCGAAGCTTTTCAAGGAATGGGGACGCTCCTTTATCCCGCGGCCTCAGAGCAAAATCCGCATCAAATTGTGATCAAGGATATCAGTGTGTCAGGCTGTCAAATCGAAGCCGACGTCCCGCTTGAAATCGACGGGAATGTTTTGATTTCAATTGATGAGAAGCATCCGGAGGAAAGACTGGCGCTCGTTTGCTGGACAAAAAAGAAGCGAAAGCGATATACGGCGGGATTGAAATTTCTCGGGTGAAAAATCAGGCGGGGTTTCTGCCTGACAATTTTAAAAAGACCCTTCAGCATAAGCCTTTAGGGTCTTTTTTGTCATCGATCTTCTTTTACGGTCCGCCCCTGTTCAAATGTCATGTTTTGCTTCAGCGCGTTTTCTTTTGCGGTGATCGTATCCGGCGCGATTTTGAAAACAACGGTTTTGCTGCCTAGAGACGACCGGTACTTTTCTACATGGACTTTTTGCAGCGAAGAACTGTAGTATCCTGGTACATATTTGTCAAGAAGAGTCTGCATGGCAGATGTTGCTTCATCTAAATCAGTGATGATTGACGCTGTGCCAAAAAGTATGACGCTCATATATGCGGTATCTGTTTTTGCGGGAACCGGGTGAACCATTGTTCCATATTGTTCACTGACCGTGAAGCATACGTTTGGATTTTCGTGCAGCATCTCAATCTTTCGCCCTTCTGATGCTCCGTGAAAGTAAATCTGTCCGTTTTTCCAAACGAAGTTCAAAGGGATGACATAGGGTGTCCCTTGAGCGGCCAAGCCGAGGTATCCGGTTTGGGCTTCGCTTAAAAACCGGCCGATTTTTTCTGAATCTGTGCAGGCCCGCTGCTGCTGGCGGATGGAATGGTGCATAGCGGTCACGCTCCTTTTTAGGTGTTATGATATGATTGTAGGTTGTTATTGTCCCTTTAAAAAGAGACAATAGAAGAAAACTTGATGAGGTCAGATGATGATAGAATTAACGCCTTTACTAGACAAAACAGTGAGGACACCGCTTTATATTCAGCTCTATCAATATATTAAAAAGGAGATTGAAGAGGGCGGGATCCCTCCCGGCACGGTTCTGCCGTCTATCCGCTATTTATCCCGGCATTTACATATCAGCAAAAATACCGTTGAGAGCGCCTATCAGCAGCTGACTGCAGAAGGGTATACAGAGAGCAGGCCAAGAAGCGGCATCAAAGTGCTCCCGCTGGAAAAACCGCTTTTTCCGACTCGCCGCTTTACATATCCTGTACGGCAAAAACGCGAGGAAGAACCTTCTGTGCAATATGATTTTCAGTATGGCGATATCGATTTGGACCATTTTCCGCTCAAAACATGGAAGAAGTGTCTGCAAGATGCGATGAACAGTGAGAGTCCGGATTTGTTTCTGTACGGTGATCGTCAAGGCGACAAAGGTCTCCGGGCAGAATTGGCCAAGCATTTATTTCAAGCAAGAGGTGTCCGCTGTTCCTCTGAGCAAATCGTGGTCTGTTCAGGGACGCAGTCCGCGGTCAGCCTGCTTTGTCAGCTGCTCTCCTCCAACGGGCGGATGGTTGCGGTTGAAAATCCCGGGTATGACGGTGTCCGCTCCGTTTTTCTGAACCATGGATACGCCACCCATCCAATCGGGCTTGAAGCGGATGGAATCGATTTGTCGCAGCTCAAGAAGAGCAGGGCGAAGCTCGCCTACATTACGCCATCCCATCAGTTTCCATATGGGATGGTGCTGCCGATTCAAAAACGATTGAAATTGCTGAAGTGGGCTGACCAAAATGATGCCTACATTATTGAAGATGACTATGACAGTGAATTTCGCTATCGGGGTCAGCCTATTCCATCTTTAAAAGCGCTTGATACAAAAGATCATGTCATTTATCTAGGGACATTTTCCAAATGCTTTTTACCGGCGGCCAGATTAAGTTATATCGTTCTGCCGCAGAAGCTGACAGAGCGATTCCGCGAAAGATTAGGCCGCTACAGTCAATCTTCCTCACCGATGATTCAAAAAGCGATGTATTTGTTTATGAAAGAAGGGTTTTTTGAAAGGCACATTCGCAAAATGAAAAAAGTGTACCAGGAGAAGCATCAAACATTGATTTCAGCGATCGAAAAGCATTTCGGCAATGAGGTCAACATCATCGGAGAAAAAGCGGGACTCCATATTTTAATGGAAATCAGACGGGATATAAAGGACCTCATCGGTAAAGCGGAAAAGCATGATGTAAAAGTTTATCCCGTCTCAGACTTTTGGATCGATCCACGTGAGAGCCCCTCTTCCATCGTGATGGCGGGATTTGGAGGACTTTCTGAACAAGACATCGAGGAAGGGATCGAGAGACTCTATCAGGCATGGTTTGCGTGAATGCTCAAAACACCCTGGCGTCCGGCCGATATTAAGAAAGCAAAAAAAGTTAAACCGAAAGCAGGAAAGAAGAGTGAAAAAAACGAAGCTGATCCTCATGTTGTTTATGTTGACGGGAGCGCTTTACGGGTGTTCCAGCCATGAAGCAAAAGGGGAAGAAAAGGCAATATCAAAAGCGGCGCAGCAGGCGCCGGAGCGATCTGAAAAGGATTCTCAGCAAAACCCAGCGTCCATTGATACAGCCGATTGGATCAAAGTAGACGGACCGGCCCGCATTCCGATTCTCATGTATCACAGCATCTCATCGGGAAACAGCCTGCGGGTGCCGGAGACGGAATTTCGCGGACAGATGAAATGGCTCAAGGATAACGGCTATTACACGCTGACGCCCGAAGAAGCCTATATTGTCTTAACACAGGATAAAATGCCGAGTGAAAAATGCGTGCTGATTACGTTCGACGACGGCTATACAGATAACTTTGAAAAAGCATACCCGATTCTAAAAGAATATGAGATGAAGGCGACGGTTTTTATGATCGGCAAATCGATCGGCAGAAAGAATCATTTGACCGAAGCCCAAATGAAAGAAATGGCCGGGCACGGTATTGCCATCGAAAGCCACACGATCAATCATGTCGAACTGAACGGACTGGCGCCGGAGCAGCAGCTGAGCGAAATGACGCGTTCCAAAACATTGTTTGACGGTATGCTCAAGCAAAACACAATTATGCTGAGTTATCCGGTCGGCCGCTATAACGCCGAGACGGTCAAACAGGCTGAAAAAGCGGGCTATCAAATGGCGGTGACGACAGAGCCGGGTGCGGCTCGAAGGGATCAGGGGATGTATGCGCTGCACAGGGTCCGCATCGCGCCGGGCATGTCGCCGGAAGCGTTTGGAAGAATGATAGAGCACAGCAGACAATAGGAAAGGGCATTCACCAATGCCGCTTTCCTTATTTTTTATCGCTTTGGTGCGTCGGGTTGATGATAAGCCGCAGATTCGGGCGCATACCTTCAGAGGTTCGGCGGTTTTCCGTCTGCCCTGGTGCGGTTTCGATTACCCTCAAACATCCGGTCGGCGCTGCTGGCTGGCGGACCAATGTTTCGCTTTTCACGGCCGCTTTGTTATACGGTCTTTTGTTGCTCTTGTCAAAAAAGAATGAATACAAAATAAACAGAGCAAATAAAACCAGTAAAAAAATCATCTGGAAAAACCCCTCCTTGTCATGAATGTCTTCTTTTAATATCGAACAAGCGGGTGCAAAGTTTTATATATTTTGTATCGGAATCGAATTTTTATGACTTTTGTATCGGTTGAAGAGTGGGGAGCTGTTGTCCTAACATCATTCCCAATCGGAAGTCGGGTTAAACAACTGAATTGACTAGAATGTTTTTGGAGTAGATGGTGAACAAATTATGAAGGGAATTGGCCGCTGATTGCAGCAAGAGCTGCATCCAGCCTAAGAATCCGAGCAGGAGCAGGAGAAAGGCGGCCGGCAGGTTTTAACAGCCGCCGCCACCATCGCCGCCGCCACCGCAATCACCGCCGCCGTCTCCGGATGAATCAGGACCCCCGACAAAGAAAGTTGAAGAGCCGCTGTTGTTTCCGTCGGACGGCGCCATGGCGGCGTAGAGGAAGAATATCACCAAGATAAAACCAATTATTCCAACTAGCATATAAAAACCCCCTTCATAATATATAACTTTTGTTTTTATACGATTAGCAGGCTGGAAAGTTTCGCAATTTTGTAAAAAATAGTCTTACATAGATAATATGACTTTATCCATTTTACCCCGCAAGTCTTTTAGAATTTCATGGAGATACATTTCAAGTACAGTGGCAAAATGAGTCGTTACAACGTTTTCAAATCGGTATTTTTCACTTCTCCGCTGCCGGACGAGAGCGATTCCATGATATAAGCGGATGTCAAAGCCTTTTATGTTAAGAATATCATAAAAAGGTTTTTTCATATGAGCGTCTAAGGTTTTTATATACCAGATCATGATTATTCAGCTTCAGTAAGTTAAAATAGGAATGGACGACTGTATAAAAAGGAGAGGATCAAGATGCCGAAGTACAGAGGTTATATCGGAACGTATACAAAAGCAGACAGCGAAGGGATTTATACATTCGAGCTTGATACGGAGAACAAAGCGTTAACGACGCCAAAGCTCGCTGCAAAGTTAGGCAGTCCGACATATTTGAATATCGCCAAAGACAATGAAATGCTGTATGCGGTTGCGAAAGACGGAGACAAGGGCGGAGTTGCCGCGTATCGGATTGATGGCTCCGCCGGTGAGCTGACCTTCATCAACGGGCAAACGGAAGAAGGGCCGTCACCTTGTCATGTCAGTGTCGATCAGGACAATCGCTATGTTCTTTCCGCCAATTACCACAGCGGGACGATCATCTCTTATCCTTTAAATGAGAACCGGGGTCTGCTTGCACCTTCATCAGAGATGCATCATGAGGGATCAGGACCGCATGAGAGACAGGAAAAAGCACACACCCATTATTCCGGATTTACGCCTGATCAGAAATATGCAGTGGCGGTCGATCTCGGAACGGACCTTATCATCACGTATCAATTGAAAGAGGGCCGGCTTGAAGAAGTGAAAAAACACGCTGCTGCACCGGGCTCAGGGCCGAGACATATCGAGTTCCACCCGCAGGAAAAGTATGCATATGTATTAACGGAGCTGAGCAATGAAGTCATCGTGTTGGAATACAACCCTGATTTGGGTGAATTCAGGGAGATTCAAGTGATTTCGGCATTGCCGGAAGGCTTTGACGGTGCGAGCCAGGGCGGCGCCATCCACGTCACAAAGGACGGCAAATTTGTATACGCTTCAAATCGCGGACACGACAGTGTTGCCGTCTTCAGCGTCAACGAACATTCGGGCGAGCTTACCCTTGTTGAACACGTGTCAACTGAAGGGGAATGGCCGCGGGACTTTGCGCTTGATCCATCCGAACAGTTTTTGATCGCTGCCAATCAGGAAACAGGAACACTGACATTGTTTGCAAGAGATGAAAAAACGGGGAGACTGACGCTTTTGCAATCTAATGTCCCGGCTCCGGAAGCGGTTTGTGTAAAATTTTTATATGTCTAGTCATAAAAAAACTTGATTGGCCTCCCTGCCAGTCAAGTTTTTTCGTTCTATGTTTAACTTTTAGAATTGCTGTCAAATTGTTTTTTAACCTTGATAAACGCCGCCATCTGTTTGATGTCTTCTTCAGAAAGAAGCGTCCCGTCGATCGCAAGCTTGTGCTTGCCCCATTCGGTCAACTCAATGGCATCACTTTTATCCTTCCCATTCCGCGGATCGTCAACTCTGCCAAGCAAATAATCGGTTGAGGTGTTGAATAAATCAGCGATTTCGATCAGCGCCTCTAAAGAAGGGCGGCGATAGCCTGATTCATAGCCCGCATAAGTGCTTTTTGCAATCCCGAGAAGGTCGGCAGTATATTGCAATGACCATTTTTTACTTTTTCTCAGTGTTGTTAATCGATCTAAATTCATATTTTACGCTCCTTTTGATTCAAAGTGATTATAGCATAATATCAGGAAAAGTGTACGCGTAATGAATAAACTTTCTTGATTATTTCACATTTGAAGACTATAATTGCATTAAAGGTACGCAAAAAGCGTATACAGCGCTTACATGCAGACCGCCATTGATTTTCTGATCGTGCTTTAGACTGAATAAATTGACTTCTTAAAGAGGTGTTGCACATGAAAAAGTTACTGCTCTTGACCACCGGCGGGACCATTGCTTCAGTAGAAGGAGAAAATGGACTGGCACCGGGGGTTAAAGCGGAAGAGCTTCTCAGCTATTTATCTGATGACTACTCAAATTATACGATAGATTGCCAATCTTTAATGGATATAGACAGTACAAATATGCAGCCTGAACACTGGGTGCAAATGGCGGAAGCGGTTTATGAAAATTACAGCCGCTATGACGGGTTTGTGATCACCCATGGCACAGATACGATGGCCTATACATCGGCAGCGCTTTCATACATGCTGCAGAATGTTGACAAGCCTGTTGTGATTACGGGTTCCCAGGTTCCGATTACATTTAAGAAGACGGACGCAAAGAAAAATATTAAAGACGCGGTCCGCTTTGCCTGCGACGGGATCGGCGGAGTGTACGTCGTCTTTGATGGACGTGTCATTTTGGGAACGAGAGCGATCAAATTGAGAACGAAAAGCTATGATGCTTTTGAAAGTATCAACTATCCTTATATCGCTTTCATCCATGACAAGGAAATCGAGTACAACAAGCGGGCGCCTGAGGCAAAGCCTGGCACATTGAAGATTGATACTTCCTTAAATACTGATGTGTGTCTTTTAAAATTGCACCCCGGCTTAAAGCCCGAGTTTTTGGATTGTCTGAAAGATTCATATAAAGGTATTGTGATTGAAAGCTACGGCAGCGGCGGTATTCCATTTGAAAAAAGAAACATTCTGGAAAAAGTGAACGAGCTGATCGATTCCGGAATCGTCGTCGCCATTACGACGCAATGCCTTGAAGAAGGAGAAGATATGAGCATTTACGAGGTTGGCCGAAAGGTAAACCAGGATGCCATTATCCGTTCAAGAAACATGAACACCGAAGCAATCGTGCCGAAACTCATGTGGGCCTTAGGGCAAACCGGGGATCCCGGTGAAGTGAAGAAAATCATGGAGACACCGATTTCAGACGATATCATCATTTAAAAAAGAAAGCAGGGTTAGCAAATGAAAGCTGAAATGACATACCGGACGGAAAAAGATTTTCTCGGAGAAAAAAGCATTCCGGCCGATGTCTACTACGGTATTCAAACATTGCGGGCAGCGGAGAATTTCCCGATCACAGGCTACAAAATTCACGAAGAAATGATCAAAGCATTGGCTGTTGTGAAAAAAGCGGCCGCGCTCGCGAACATGGAAACAAAGCGCCTTTATAAAGGCCTCGGTGAAGCGATTGTTCAAGCGGCAGACGAGATTATCGACGGCAAGCTGCATGATCAATTTATCGTCGACCCAATCCAGGGCGGCGCCGGAACTTCAATGAACATGAATGCGAATGAAGTCATCGGCAACCGCGCGCTTGAACTGCTCGGCCACGGGAAAGGGGAATATATTCACTTAAGTCCGAATACGCACGTCAACATGTCGCAATCGACAAACGACGTATTCCCGACGGCCATTCACATTTCGACGCTCAAGCTTCTGGAAAAGCTGCTCGATACGATGGATTACATGCTTGACGCCTTTAAGAAAAAAGCGCGCGACTTTGACCATGTCATCAAAATGGGGCGCACCCATCTCCAAGATGCGGTTCCGATTCGCCTCGGCCAGGAATTCGAAGCGTACTGCCGCGTGATCGAACGCGACATCAAGCGGATTAAACAGTCGCGCCAGCATCTGTACGAGGTTAATATGGGCGCTACCGCAGTGGGAACCGGGCTGAATGCAGATCCCCGCTATATTGAACATGTCGTCAAATATTTGGCGGACATCAGCGGACTTCCGCTTGTCGGCGCTGACCACCTTGTCGATGCGACGCAAAATACGGACGCATATACGGAAGTATCAGCGGCATTGAAAGTCTGCATGATGAATATGTCCAAAATCGCCAATGACCTGAGATTAATGGCATCTGGTCCGCGCGCAGGACTGGCTGAGATTTCCCTTCCGGCAAGACAGCCGGGCTCGTCGATTATGCCGGGAAAAGTCAATCCTGTCATGGCTGAGCTGATTAACCAAATCGCCTTCCAAGTCATTGGGAACGACCATACGATCTGCCTCGCTTCTGAAGCAGGCCAGCTCGAACTGAATGTGATGGAGCCTGTGCTCGTGTTTAACCTTCTTCAATCGATCAGCATCATGAACAACGGATTCCGTTCCTTTACGGATCATTGTGTGACAGGCATTGAAGCGAATGAAAAACGGTTGAAAGCCTATGTTGAAAAAAGCGCCGGCGTTATTACGGCCGTCAACCCGCACCTCGGATATGAAGCGGCCGCCAGAATTGCGAGAGAAGCGATTCTGACAGGTCAATCGGTCCGCGATTTATGCCTGCAAAATGATGTATTGACAGAGGAAGAGCTCGATTTGATTTTAAATCCTTTTGAAATGACAAAGCCGGGTATTGCCGGTGCGGAACTTTTGAATCGTGATTAACTAACGACAGGCGAAAACACTCTAAAGCTTATACCGGGATAGAAATACAGAGTGTTTTCGCTTTTCTTGTAAAACGAATGAGAGCAGTGTAAAGGGTTACGGTCCTGGCCTTTTTCATGATATACTGGGCTGTGTTAGTTAAAATTTTATGAAAAACTTGAACTAAATCGCTATTTTTATGTATTTTTCTTTGAAAGCGTTTCAATTGATAAGGGGGATCTCAGGATGAAAAATACACGGTTGCCGTCTATGCTGGAAATTATTTGTGTATTAGGCGCGTTTTTAGCCATAGTATGTTCGTTTACAGTTAAGTTTGATTTGCCTATTCAGCTGGCATTATTCATTTCATGGTTTTTAGTGATTTTGCTCGGATTTCGCCTCGGGCACCGTTATGAGGATTTGCAAAAATCGATTACAACCGGGATATCCAATGGACTTGAAGCGATACTCATCCTGATAGCCGTCGGCGCTCTGATCGGCACATGGATAGCCGGAGGGGTTGTGCCGACGTTGATTTATTACGGACTTGAATTTATCCACCCGAGCATTTTCCTGCTCGCCACGCTCATCATTTGTTCGATTACGTCTGTTGCAACAGGGACATCCTGGGGAACCGTCGGTACGGCCGGAATCGCCATGATGGCGATCGGGGAAGGACTGGGACTGCCGCTTCCGCTTGTTGCCGGCGCTGTTTTGTCCGGCGCTTATTTTGGAGATAAATTATCGCCTCTTTCCGACAGCACAGTGCTTGCTTCGTCTTTATCAAAGGTCGAGGTCATCAGACATGTCAGAGCGATGCTGTTTTTATCCATTCCCGCCTATATCATCACGGCGGTGCTGTTTACGATTACCGGATTTATTTACGGAACGAAAAATGTCGACTTGGCTAAAGTAGAATATTTGAAAGCATCACTGCAGAACACATTTGATATTCACATTTGGATGCTCATTCCGGCCATCGTTGTCATTGTTCTATTGGCGATGAAAAAGCCGTCGGTGCCGACGATTGCGATCGGTGCTCTATTAGGCGCCATCTGGGCCGCGGTATTCCAAGACATGAATTTTTCCGCTGCGATCGGCACAGCTTACAGCGGGTTTTCAATCGATACCGGCATCGACTTTTTGGACAAGCTTTTAAACCGCGGCGGAATCGAAGGGATGCTCGGCTCTGTCGTTGTCATTATTCTTGGACTCGGTTTTGGCGGTTTGCTTGAACATTTAGGCGTTTTACAAGTGATTGTGTCGAAGTTCCAGAAAAAGCTGACATCAGCCGGAAATGTGACATTTTCAACGATCATTGTCGCTTTCCTGGCAAATGTATTTGGCTGTGCGATGTACGTTTCCCTCATCTTGACACCGAAAATCATGGAAAAAAGTTATGACAAGCTGCATATCGACCGCAGGGTGCTGTCAAGAAACGCGGAGGTCGGGGGGACCATGACATCGGGAATGGTGCCGTGGTCAGATAACGGAATTTATATGGCCGGGATTCTCGGCGTATCGACGTTCTCCTATCTGCCGTTTATGTGGCTGAGCTTCGTTTCCATCGGACTTGCGATTCTGTACGGCTATACAGGGAAATTCATTTGGTATACGGACAAAAAAGATTCACCTGCGGGGTAGCTGATCTTTAATCAATCATTGGAGGTATTTCAGTTATGAATGGCAATAACATTATTCGGAATTTGATGCTGGAGATCCCTTCGGCACCCGGAAACCTTGGAAAGGTGACAACGGCCATCGGCCTTGCCGGCGGCGATATTGGAGAAGTTGAAACGATCAAGGTCGGGCCGAATTATACGATGCGCAACATCACCGTTCAGGTTGAGCATGAAGAGCAGCTGACGGAGATTCTTGACGTAATTCGCAATTTAAAAGAAGGCATCCATCTTCATACCGTTTCAGATGATGTCCTTGCCGCACACGAAGGCGGGAAAATCGGCATGAAGAGCAAGATGCCGATTCACTCATTGGCGGACTTGAGAAGGGTCTACACTCCAGGGGTGGCAAACGTCTGCGAGCTTATAAAGGAAGAGCCGCAAAAAGCAAACATCTATACAGGAATCGGCAATTCGGTGGCGATCGTGACGGACGGAACGGCCATCCTCGGCCTCGGCGATATCGGCCCGGTTGCCGGAATGCCTGTTATGGAAGGGAAAGCCGCTCTATTTGACCAGCTGGCGGGCATCAGCGGTGTACCGATTTTGCTCGATACGAAAGATCCTGACGACATTGTGCGGACAGTTCAAAACATTTCGCCCGGATTTAGCGGGATTCTCCTTGAAGACATCGGTTCTCCGCATTGTTTTGAAATCGAAGAGCGCTTGAAAAACAATTTGAACATCCCGGTGATGCATGACGACCAGCACGGCACCGCTGTGGTCACGCTGGCGGCGGCGATTTCAGCCGCTAAAAGCGCCGGCGTCGACTTAAAGCAGGCGCATGTCGGCCAAATCGGGCTCGGAGCAGCTGGGGTTGCCATCTGCCGGATGTTCATGGCTTACGGTGTCAAACGGGTTGTCGGAACGGATAAATCATTGGAAGCGATGGCCCGTTTGGAAAATTACGGGGGACACGCGGCTGAAAGCATTGAAGAGCTGATGGAAAGCTGTGACATCGTCATCGCCACTACCGGTGTTCCAGGTTTGATCAAGAAACAATGGGTTCGTGAAGGCCAGGTGATTTTGGCTCTTTCCAATCCGAAACCGGAGATTGAGCCTGAAGATGCGCTTGAGGCGGGTGCAGCCTACGCCGCTGACGGCCGGTCCGTCAACAATGTCCTTGGATTCCCGGGCATTTTCAGAGGCGTGTTGAACGCAGGGGCGGAATCGATCAGCCATCCGATGCTGGTCGCAGCAGCAGAGGCGATTGCATCCTGTACAAAACAAGGCGACCTTGTGCCAGATCCGCTGAATCCCGACGTTCATGAAATCGTCGCTGAAGCGGTGGAGAGAGTCGCGCTTTCTGCGATGGGAAAAATGAATGAATAAAGAAAACAAACAGCTGCCGTTTTATTGTAAAACAGATAAAGCGGCAGCTGTTTTTCTTGCAAATGTTAACGGCGATTCCACTGACTGAAAATGGATGTATAACAGATTCGGTTCAGTGAACAGCCAATGGTTATGCAACGCGCTGATGATCAGGCCCTGATCGGTCAGCTTTTTTGTGAAAACCGGGATTTCTTTCGGCAAAATCGCGATTTCCGCCATGTTGAGGGCGATGCCGTTTTGATCAAGCGCTTCGAACATGACTTCCTCCATCCCGACTCCCCTGCTCGGCCTCCCCTGAACTCTGATATTTAAGTGCCGGTTGATACTGACGGAGCAAACGCCGTTTTCGACGTGCGGTTCTCCATTTAAAATTTGTCCGAACTGCCGGCAAATCGTTTGAAAATGCTGCATGTCCGCGAACCTCCCATTTTAATGTCACCTGATTTTATGAATGAAGGCTCGGTTTCATGATCATTTATCAGTGCGGTTTTTTGATGATTTCTTCGCCGTTTGCTTCCGGTTTGTTCGCATAGTTATACATGAACCCCATCATAAATGCTCCGCCGACCAAATTTCCCAATGTAACCGGAATGATATTGTGGACGGCACCGGCCAGGGAAATCGTTTCAGGATGGTCTGTCACCAAGGCGACGGCAAAAGTGGCCATGTTGGCAATGCTGTGTTCGTATCCGGAAATAAAGAAAGTAAAAACAAACAGCATCATGGAGAACATTTTCGCCCCGTCGCCCTTTTGTGACATCGGCACAAAGAACGCCAGACAGACGAGCCAGTTGCAAAGAATCGCTTTAAAAAACAATTCGATGGCTGGCGTATTCATTTTATGCTCGGCAACGCTCAGCAAGAAGCCGGTGGAAGACGAATCTTTCAATAGGCCGCTTGCAAAGATGATGGTTGCGAATAGGACGGCGCCCATTAAGTTTCCCGCATAGCTGAAGATCCACATCTTGATGACATCAGTCCAGCGCATTTTTTTGCGAAGCGCTGCAAATGTATAATAAAACGTGTTTCCCGTGAATAAATCTCCCCCGCCATAGACAATCAATATAATGGCTCCCCCGAATGTGACCGCTGCAATTGGATATGTGAACGGAGACCCCTCAAGATAAAAAAGGTTTCCTGTTTTAAATGCTACGATCACGCCGAATCCGATGAACATGCTTGCCAGTATAGAACGAAGAAGATAATGAAGACGGCTTTGTTCGAATATTCCGTATTTTTTCAAAGCAAGCTCTTCTACGCGAATCAGCGATTTAGTTTCCATGTTTACCACCACCAAGTATTTACTAAGAAGTCTTTTGAGTACGACTTAAGTATAGCAGGATATTGTGAAATATTTCACAAATATAAATGACTTTTATGTGAACAACAATCTATAAAACATGTAAACATCTCAGAAACCCTTCACCTGCCGAACTCTTTTCATTTCCGCATAAGGTTTGTTATAAAGTGAGTGGGGGTGACAGTATGGATGTCAAAACAACCATTGAAAAAGCAGTCACATCAGCCGGAGTGGGCCGCTTCATCAAACAGGTGAAGGAAGCGGGAGGAGGCGACATCAACCGGGCGTTTCTCGTAGAAACAGACGAAGCTCATCTGTTTATCAAGTTAAACGAAGGAGTGCCTGCCGACTTTTTCGAAAAAGAAGCCATGGGGCTGCATGAACTTGGCAAAACAGAGGCGGTGTTGGTGCCGGAGGTTCTGGCTTATAACAGCCAGAAGGATTTGGAGCGTTTTCTCGTACTATCATATATCAAAAGCGTTCGGTCGGACAAAACGGAAGAAGAGTTGGGAAGACGGCTCGCGGCCATGCATCATGCGGAAAAACCTTATTACGGGCTGTCGTATGACAATTATATCGGCACATTCAAGCAGGAAAACGGCAAGTATGCGAGCTGGCATGATTACTATCGGGACAAAAGGCTGCTGCCGCAGATTGCGGTTGCGCAGGACAAAGGGTTTTTAAGCGGCCGGCAGGCCAAACGTCATATCCGTCTCGCTGAATCGATCGGCCGCTGGCTCCCGGATCGCCCCCGCGCATCTGTTCTGCACGGTGATCTGTGGGGAGGCAACTGGATAGCGGGGGAAGGCGGCTCTCCCTATCTCATCGATCCGGCTGTTCTGTATGGCGACTGCCGGATGGATCTGGCGATGACCGCTTTATTCGGCGGTTTTACGGATCGGTTTTACCGCGCTTATGAAGAAGCTTCAGGCGAGCCGCTGGACCGGGAAATATGGCCGCTTTATCAGCTTTTTTACGTCTATTTGCATTTGAATTCGTTTGGCTGCAGCTATCTGCCCCATGCTGAGAACATAGTAGAGCGGTATATTGGGTGAAAAATGGATATAGGCAAAAGATACCGATTTTGTGACAGGTATTGGACACCCTTCAAAGGGTGTTTTTTTATTGATCGGCGTGCTTTCTCCATGGGTCATGGTAAATAAATCCTATTAGCTGTCAAAAAAAGTTTAAAGTTTAGTCAATGTTTGGACACAAAATAAACCATTTTTTAGGTAATTAGATCTTTTTTTCTATGAATAAACGGTGTAAATTACTTATATAAGAAGTCGATAGATTGATTTATAAGTCTATTGGATTAATTTTCGGCCAA
Source organism: Bacillus sp. z60-11 (assembly GCF_046464135.1). Lineage (NCBI taxonomy): Bacteria > Bacillati > Bacillota > Bacilli > Caryophanales > Bacillaceae > Bacillus > Bacillus sp. z60-11. The sequence continues at coordinate 276,436 of NZ_JBIYSN010000003.1, forward strand.
TCACTTCAAAGGGCGTTTAACAGCGTCACCTTTCATCAATCTATTGTGAAATGTTGAACAAACTTCATGATCTGTGATCAACTTTGGAAATGGAGGAAGCAGGGGATGAACGAATTAATCTTAGCCAGATTTCAATTTGCTTCAACAACGATTTTTCACTTTATTTTTGTGCCGATGTCGATCGGGCTTGTCTTTATGGTTGCATTGATGGAAACCCTTTATGTGACCAAGAAAAAAGACATTTACAGGACGGTGGCTAAATTTTGGGGGCATTTATTTTTAATTAACTTTGCCGTCGGTGTAGTGACAGGTATTCTGCAGGAATTTCAGTTCGGAATGAACTGGTCGGAGTACTCCCGCTTTGTCGGGGATGTGTTTGGCGCTCCGCTTGCTGTGGAGGCGCTCTTGGCATTCTTTATGGAATCCACTTTTATCGGCCTGTGGATATTCGGCTGGGATCGCCTGCCGAAAAAGGTTCATTTGCTGTCGATTTGGCTTGTTTCGCTGGGCACTATGCTGTCGGCGTTTTGGATTTTGGCGGCCAATTCATTTATGCAGGAGCCTGTTGGTTTCGCGATCAAAAACGGCCGTGCGGAAATGACCGATTTCTTCGCCATCATCAAGAATCCGCAGCTTTGGGTGGAATTTCCCCATGTCATTTTCGGCGCGCTTGCAACCGGTTCATTTTTTATTGCCGGTGTGAGTGCATATAAAATGCTGAAAAAACAGGAAATGCTGTTTTTCAGAAAGTCTTTTCAAATCGCGCTGGTTGTGGCGCTGGTTTCCGGCCTCGGCGTGGCTTTCAGCGGGCATGAACAGGCACAGCATCTGATGAAAAGCCAGCCGATGAAAATGGCGGCAAGTGAAGCGCTTTGGGATGACAGCGGCGATCCGGCGGCATGGACGGTTTTGGCCAATATTGATTCGGACAAGCAGGAAAACAAATCAGAAATCAGCATTCCGTATGCGCTCAGCTACCTGGCGTACAAACAATTCAGCGGTGATGTGCCGGGAATGAAAACATTGCAAAAACAATATGAAGAGAAGTATGGCGAAGGAAACTACATTCCGCCGGTGAAAACGACGTTCTGGAGCTTCAGAATCATGGCCGGCGCCGGGATATTGATGATTTTTGCCGCTTTAACCGGTCTTTTCCTCAGCTTCCGCAAAAAACTTGAGTCAAGCAAGTGGTATTTGCGGGCGATGGTCGCACTGATCGCGTTTCCGTTCATCGCGAACACGGCGGGCTGGATCATGACTGAGATCGGACGCCAGCCGTGGACGGTCTTCGGCATTTTGACGACGGCGCAATCCGTTTCACCGAACGTATCGGCGGGAATGCTTCTGTTCTCGGTTATCGCGTTTACCGCGATTTATCTCGTGCTGGCGATCGTTCTTGTTTACTTGTTTATCCGCGAGATTAAAAAAGGGGCTGAACATCATGAGCATCATCATGATGGCTCTGTATCGACAGACCCGTTTGATCAGGAGGTTTACCATGGTATCTCTTAATGAGCTTTGGTTCATATTGGTCGCTGTGTTGTTCGTGGGATTTTTCTTTCTGGAAGGTTTTGATTTTGGCGTCGGCATGGCCACCCGGTTTCTGGGACGGAATGAGCTTGAACGGAGGGTGATGATCAATACGATCGGACCTTTCTGGGATGCGAACGAGGTCTGGCTGCTGACCGGGGGAGGCGCGATTTTCGCGGCTTTTCCGAATTGGTATGCGACCATGTTCAGCGGATACTATATACCGTTCGTCTTTGTCCTGTTGGCATTGATCGGCCGGGGCGTCGCTTTTGAATTCAGAGGAAAAGTGGAGGCGGCTAAGTGGAAGAAAACATGGGATTGGGTCGTATTTTTCGGCAGCATTCTGCCTCCGTTTTTGTTCGGCGTTTTATTCACAAGCATTCTGCGGGGCATGCCGATCGATGCTGATATGAATCTTCACGCCGGTTTTACGGATTACGTGAATCTTTATTCTGTGACAGGAGGCGTCACCGTCACCCTGCTCTGTCTGTTGCACGGACTGATCTTTATTACGCTTAGAACCGATGCCGATCTCAGAGATCGTGCAAGACGTCTCGCTCAAAAAGTCGTGTTTGCGGCGCTGGCAGCGCTTGTGGTCTTTGTTGGGATGTCGATTTTTCAAACGGATTTATTTACAGGGCGCGGACAAGTCACGATACCGCTTGCCGCCTTAATCGTCGTTTGCTATGTGCTGTCCATTGTGTTTATGAAACAAAAACGCGACGGCTGGACGTTTGCCATGACTGGAGCTGGAATCGCGCTGACGGTGGCGACGATCTTTACGGCGCTGTTCCCGCGCGTGATGATCAGCTCTATCAAAAGCGCCTACGATTTGACGGTGTATAATGCTTCATCAGGCGACTATTCATTGAAAGTCATGACGATCGTCGCGCTCGCACTGCTGCCGTTTGTGCTCGGCTATCAAGTATGGAGCTATTATGTATTCCGGAAACGGGTCAGCAGCAAGGAGCCAATGATTTATTAATGGGAAAAGAGCTTTTTCAATATAAGGGGATCAAACGGATTCTCGCACTGCTTGCCGTTTTGACATGCATTCAGGCTGCTGCTGTGATCATGCAGGCGGAATGGCTCGCACAAGCGGTGACACGCCTGTTCAATGGCGGGCGAGTGGATTCGGTTTATTCATTGGCGGCCTTCTTTTTGGCGGCGTTTCTTCTCCGCCATGCCATCACAGTCGTGAAGCAGCGGGCTGTGTATGACTACGCCGCAAAGACCGGAGCCGACATGCGGAAAAGCTTTCTTGAAAAGCTTTTTCAATCAGGGCCGCGTCTCGCGAGAACCGAAGGAACCGGCCATGTGGTGACGCTTGCGATGGAAGGGATTGCCCAGTTCCGCCGCTATTTGGAGCTGTTTCTTCCGAAAATGATCAGCATGGCTGTTATTCCGGCGGCTGTCGTCTGCTATGTCTTTTTCAAAGACAGAACATCCGCCGTAGTGCTGATTGTGGCGATGCCGATTTTAATAGCATTTATGATTCTGCTTGGCTATGCCGCGAAAAGAAAGGCAGACCGGCAATGGAAAACATATGAAACGCTGTCCAATCATTTCACAGACTCGCTGCGCGGCTTGGAAACTTTGAAGTTTTTAGGGTTAAGCCGATCACATACAAAAAATATCTTTAAGGTGAGCGAAAGGTACCGGAAGGCGACGATGAACACGCTTAGAATCGCCTTTCTCTCATCATTTGCCCTCGACTTTTTTACGATGCTGTCTGTCGCGACGGTAGCCGTTTTTCTCGGCCTCGGCCTTGTCGAAGGACATATCGCGCTCGGTACGGCCCTCGCGATCTTGATGCTTGCTCCCGAATTTTTTCTCCCGGTCCGGGAAGTCGGCAATGACTACCACGCCACATTAAACGGCCAGGAAGCCGGAAAAGCGATAAAAGTGATTCTTAACGCTCCTTCATTTAAAGAAGAGAAACCGCTTCAGCTTGATGAATGGTCAGCTGAGAGTCAAATCAGGCTTAGAGGTGTCTCTGTACAGCACGGTGAAGAGGGAGAGAGTTCATTAACCGATATTTCCCTTTCTTTTAAAGGAAAGAAAAAAATCGGAATCATTGGTGCAACCGGTGCGGGGAAGTCTACACTCATCGATGTGCTGGGCGGCTTTTTGGAAACAAAAAACGGCGCTATCGAAATCGGAGATGCAAAACGGTCGCATCTTCAGGCGGAAAGCTGGCAGCGGCAGCTGCTTTATATTCCGCAGCATCCGTTTATTTTTCCGGATACACTTGGCGCTAACATCAGCTTTTATCATCCAGGCGCTTCAGACGAAGAAGTCGAACAGGCGGCAAAGGCTGCGGGACTTTCACAGCTGATTGCGCAGCTTCCTTCAGGACTCGGGGAACAAATCGGCGAAGGTGGAAGGGCATTGAGCGGTGGGCAAGCCCAGCGGATCGCCATCGCCCGGGCCTTTCTCGGAAATCGTCCGGTTCTCTTGCTGGATGAACCGACCGCACACTTGGATGTCGAAACAGAATATGACATGAAGCAAACGATGCTGAAGCTGTTTGAGGATAAGCTCGTCTTGCTGGCGACCCACCGGCTGCACTGGATGCTTGATATGGATGAAATCATCGTGCTGCAGGATGGGAAAGTGGCTGAAACCGGAACACATCAAGAACTGATCGAAAAGCGCGGGGTTTACTACGATCTCGTGCAGGCGCAGTCTTTTGGGGGTGCATCATGAAAAAGGAAGACCGGTGGGTGCTGCCGTATGTGAAAAAGAATATGAAGCTTTTAATCATTGTGGTCTTGCTGGGCGGACTAACGGTGTCCTCTGCCGCATCCCTTATGTTTACGTCCGGTTATTTGATTTCCAAAGCGGCGACTCGTCCGGAAAATGTGTTGATGATTTACGTGCCGATCGTAGCCGTCCGCACCTTTGGGATTTTACGCTCTGTTTCCCGGTATGTAGAGCGGCTGACGGGCCACCATATCATATTGAAAATTCTATCGGACATGCGTGTTCGCCTGTACCGGATGCTTGAACCTCAGGCGCTGAAATTGCGTTCGCGTTTTCGTACAGGCGATATGCTCGGAATTTTGGCTGATGATATCGAGCATTTGCAGGATATGTATTTGAAGACGGTTTTTCCGGGCATTTCCGCCTTGCTTTTGTATACCATCTTCATCGTCGCTCTCGGAAGTTTTTCATGGCCGTTTGCCGGACTCATCGCGATCTATGCGGCAGTATTCGTTTTTCTTGTTCCGCTCGTTTCCCTGCTTGTCACAAGGGCGAAAAACATCGAGCTGAAAAAAGGCCGCAGCCGGCTTTACCGCCGCTTGACCGATGGCGTCATGGGTGTGAGCGACTGGGTTTTCAGCGGTCGGCAAAGCGACTTTATCGATGCATATGAAGAAGAGGAGCACAGGTGGTTGGAGATCGAGAGAAAACGCCAGCGTTTTTCGCGCTGGAGGGACTTTGCCGTCCAGTGTCTTGCAGCCGGACTCGTGCTGCTGATGCTGATGTGGGCAGGCGGTCTAAGTGCGGAAGGCGGATTGCCCCATACGTTCATTGCCGCGTTTGTCCTTGTGGTGTTTCCTCTGACAGAAGCATTCTTTCCGCTTTCTGATGCGGCGGGGGCGATCCCGGCGTACGAGGATTCGCTGCGGCGCATGGAGCAGCTCAGGCCCGCACAAGCGGAAGCGGATGCCGTTTCGCCTGAAACTGCCGAGGCAGTCGGTTTAGACGATGTCACCCTCCGCTTTGACAATGTTTCATTTTCATATGAATCCGGCCATCCGGTGTTGCGCGGTGTTTCTTTTACCGTAAAGCAAGGGGAGAAAATCGCGCTCCTCGGACCGAGCGGTGCGGGTAAATCAACGATTTTGACCATGATCGAGGGGGCGCTTTCTCCAGACGCAGGACGAGTCGCTTTTAACGGAATTGAAGCCGTTGCCCTGCAAGATGACATTTCCCGGATTGTCGGCGTTTTAAATCAAAAGCCGTATCTGTTTGATACGACGATTTTAAATAATATCCGTCTCGGCAATCCTGAAGCGAGCGATGAAGAAGTGTACTGGGCGGCGCGGCAGGTCAAGCTTCATGATCTGATTGAATCGCTTCCTGACGGTTATCATACATCAGTGCAGGAGGCGGGGAGCCGCTTTTCCGGAGGAGAGCGGCAGCGGATCGCACTGGCGCGCATTCTATTGCAGGGTGCACCTGTTATCGTTTTGGATGAACCGACCGTCGGGCTTGATCCAATAACGGAAAAAGAGCTGCTTTTGACGATGTTTGAAGCGCTTGACGGAAAGACCGTTCTTTGGATCACCCACCATTTGGCGGGAGCTGAAGCGGCCGATCGGATTCTTTTTCTCGAAAACGGAAGAATTGAAATGGAAGGAAGACATCAAGATTTACTGCAAGAAAACAAGCGCTATCAGCGGCTATATCAGCTGGATGCGCCGGCGTTGCGGCATGAGGATCGAAAGGGCAGCTTCATTTGAAGCTGCTTTTTCTTTAGCAGTTTTTAGCCATTTTTAAGGAGCGGATTAACTGGGGTTAAGCGGCCATTGATATAATCAATTCATATGACAGGTGAGGGAGAGGAAACGATTGAATATTCAACTGCGGGAAGAGCGGGTGATTTGGTTGGATCAAGCGAGGGGGATTGCGCTTTTCGGGATTCTGCTGGCAAACATGCTGTTGTTTCAATACGGGATGTGGGAGGATTTATCCTTTAAACCGTTGCCATCCTATGACCACTGGGCATATGAATGGACAAGGATTTTTGCTGTCGGCAGCTTTATGCCGCTGTTCGCTTTTTTATTCAGCTACGGTATGGTGTTAATGAAAGACAGATTGGAACAAAAGGGAATCGTGACATATCGTCGCATTTTTATACGGCGCTTTCTGATACTGGCTGCCTTTGGCGGTTTGCACGGCTATTTTCTTTGGGATGGAGACATTTTGCTCAGTTACAGCATCATCGGAATCGGCCTGTTGTTTCTGTTTATCAACCGGAAACCGAAGACCATTTTGATTTGGGCGGTCAGTCTATTCGCGTTCTATGTTCTCATCTGCTATGGAAGCGGAGGGGCGGAGCCTGATCAGGAATTAGCGGCATTTAATGAGCGCACGGCCCTGGTGATGCAAAACGGAGACTATTGGGAGATCGTGTCCTACCGGGCGAATGAGGTCGTTCCTTTATTCGGTGTTGAGGATGAGCTTCCGGAATGGATGGTCATGGTGATGATCCTATTGATCGCTCCTATTTTTACGCTGTCTCCTTTTCTGTTCGGTTTATATGCGGCGAAGAAAAAATGGCTCCATCAGCCCCGGCTTTATTTGAAGGGAATCCGCAAAGTTTTCATTGTGACACTCGCTCTCGGTATTCCTTTGAAAACACTGCCGATTGTTTGGGATAATCCGGCCGTTTATATGCTGAGTGAAGGCGTCGGACCGCTGTCGCTGACATTTTGTTACTTGACGGGAATTGTTTTGATCTCGCAGTCTAAAGGGGGACAGCGCGTTTTAAAACCTTTTGGAGCCGTTGGAAGATTATCGCTGACAAACTACCTCACACAAAGCATCGTTATGACCTTTATTTTTTACGGGTATGGTCTGGGGTTGTTCGGAAAGCTCGGCGTATTGGCCGGCATCGGTATTGCCGCTTTGTTTTTTCTTTGTCAGACGGCAGCCAGCGTTTGGTGGACCAGCCGGTTTCGCATAGGGCCGTTTGAATGGCTGTGGAGATTGGGAACATATTTGAAGCCGCCAGCTTTCATGAAGAGGAACATGACGGGCAAAGGGCATTCTGTGGCAAAATAAGAATAGGGTTCACAGTTTAAACAAACGTTTGATTTAAAAGGATGTGAAGAAGAATGGCTGAAGAAAAACCGCCGATTTGGACAAAAGAACGGGTGAAAGCAACCCTTCCGAAAAGGGGAAAGGACAGCCATAAAGGAACATTCGGAACAGGGCTGCTGCTGGCCGGAAGCGATGATATGCCGGGGGCGGCTCTGCTCGCGGGCTATGGCGCGATGAGAAGCGGCATCGGAAAGCTTGTCATCGGCACATCAGCGGGTGCGGTGCCTTTAATCGTTCCTGTTCTGCCTGAAGCCACCTATTGGCGGGACGGCTTGAAAAGGGTGGGAAATGGGGAATTGGAGATGTGCTTTCGGGCGATTGCCCTCGGCCCCGGGCTCCTTCCGTCTGAAGCAACAGAACGGGCAGTACGTATGGTATTGAAGGAAGAATGCCCGGTTGTACTTGATGCCGGTGCTTTGTCAAAACGAATGTACCCGTCTCGCGAAGCACCGACGATTTTGACGCCGCATCCAGGAGAATTTTCGAGAATCACCGGTCTGTCCATTCAAGAGGTGCAAGCAGAGCGCGTTTTTCTTACGAAAGAATGGGCGGCCAAACTCGGTGTAACGATCATTTTGAAAGGAAATGAAACGGTCATCGCTTTTCCCGATGGAGAGTGCTGGAGAAACCAGACCGGTAACAACGCATTGGCAAAAGGAGGTACGGGTGATACATTAACCGGAATGATTCTCGGCATGCTGTGCTGCCACGAAAACCCGAAAGAAGCGGTGCTGAATGCTGTCCATCTGCACGGCGCCTGTGCCGACGCTTGGACAACATCCCGCTCGCCCCATACATTGCTTGCACATGAACTGTCCCAATGGCTGCCTGAGGTATGGAAAAAGTATGAGGAATAAAAGCGGAAACGTCCGAAGAACCCGGACGTTTCCATCTGGAGGTATTAAGGATTGATTTTACCGATGCCGGCATTTTGCCTGACGATTGATTTCACATTGTCCACGCTGTCGAGTGAATAGCTGTAAGGCGGTTTATAGGATGTTGTCGATGTAGTCGGCATGCTGCCTGTCGAGTTGACAAATTTATTGTTGGACACATCCCAATAGCCAGGTTTATCACTGTACCAGGAGACAATTGGATCTTTGGCATTTTCAAAGAGGTTGTTTTCGATTTTGAGACGGGCGCCCATTCTTGAGTTGATGCCGCTGTCGATAATGTTGCTGTAGTAGTTGTTGTAAAGATGGCCTTCACCGAATCGGAATGCTGGAACGCGGGAATTCAAGTTTGCAAACCAGTTATGGTGAAATGTGATCGTCCGGTTGTAATTATCGCTGTCTGAGCTGCCCATCAGCATGGATTTCCACGCATCATGCACATAGTTCCAAGAGAACGTAATGTATTTTGCATCTTTTTTGACATCAAACAATCCGTCATAATAATCTTTGTCAACATTCAAGCTGTGATACAGTTCATTATGATCGACCCAAATATTGTTGGAAGGCCCTTCAATGCTGATCGCGTCTTTATCGCCTGATGCGACTTCATGGATTTTTAAGTTGCGGATGATGATGTTTTCGGCGCGCCACACTTTAATGCCGATCCCTTTTAATTCACCTTTTGTTCCGGAGCCGACAATCGATACGTCTGATACATCTTTGATGTCAATTTTTGATGCCGATGTATTGGAGGTTGTGATTGTGCCGTTGACATAAATTTTTAAGGGCGTGTTTGAACTTTTATTCTTTAGTGCCGCGAGCAACTGATCTCCCGTCGTGACGGTCACTGTCTGGCCGCCTTCTCCGCCGGTTGTTCCGCCGTTTAAAGAAGCGAAGCCCGTCAAGCTGAAATCGGCAAGCGGGCCTGCCTTGAATGAAGATGACGCTTCTGCGGAAACCGCTGTTGATAACGATCCGATAATCCCCAAAACAAAAATGAACATGATACTGATGATTTTCTTCATCGTATTCCTCCTTTTTTCTTTTTTAAAACCCTTTTAGGAAGCGCTTGCATTTATGGCGGATAGACTAGGTTGGACACGATCAACCCTCCCTTTTATTGGAATTACGGAGATCATAGCACATAAAACTGAATTATCTGAATAATCATGAAGTGAGTTGGAGTCGGCTATAAGCTGGTGATTATGACAAAAGGCATGAATCTGAGGCGAAGCGTATCAAGGTGGGGGAGCATTTGTCATATTTGATTGAAAAAAGGGGACGTTTTGCAGATGGGTGTTATGGTTGCTTGTGCCGATGGTGAAGAGGCACACATTTTTATGAAGTACAACAGAGCTGCTAAACCAGCTCTGTTGTAAAATGACCGGCAGTTTTTTTTAATACGACGCGGGCAAGCACATCGATAAAACGGGGGTCGGTATTCGGCATCGGCGGACGGTAATAAGGGGCGCCGAGCTCGTCTGTAATGACTTTGCATTCATAGTCATTATCATAAAGAACCTCCAGATGGTCGGCTACAAAGCCGACTGGAGCGTAGATGAAGGATCTGTAGCCTTCCCGGTAAAGCTTTCGGGTCAGATCCTGTACATCGGGACCGAGCCAAGGGTCAGGTGTATTGCCTTCGCTTTGCCAGCCGGCAGTGACCTGGTCAAAAGGCAGCCGTTCTGCGATCTGTTTTGCGGTTTCTTTAAGCTGATCTGGATATGGATCGCCATGCTCCTTGATCTTTTCCGGCAAGCTGTGGGCTGAGCAAATCACAATGGTTTTTTGCAATTCGTCTTGAGACATCTGTTTAAGAATCCGGTTGATTTCTTCTGTCCAGTAACGGATGAAGCCCTCTTCCTGATGCCACTCATCAATGGACGCGATCCGGGGGCCGCCGATGTTTTCCGCGGCTTTTTGGGCGCGCCGGTTGTAGACTTCGGTACTAAAGGTGGAATAGTGAGGGGCTAAGACGATGGAAACGGCTTCTTCAATGTGGTCCCGCTTCATTTGCTCAACCGCATCCTCGATAAACGGAGAGATGTGTTTTAAGCCGAGATATGAGACATATTCCACTTCATTTTGCCGGGAGTTTAACACATCTTCGAGTTTTTTTGCCTGAGCCTCCGTTATTTTTGCCAAAGGAGAGATCCCGCCGATATGCTTGTAGCGGTTTTTCAGGTCGTCGATCATCTCATCGGTCGGTCTTTTTCCATGGCGGATGTGCGTATAGTAGGGAATGATATCGTCTTCTTGATAAGGAGTTCCATAAGCCATGACGAGCAGGCCGATTTTTTTTCGTTTCATATGTTTTTTCACCTCTGTTGCTCCTGGCATGCCGTACAGACGCCATAAATACCTAAATAATGCGTATTCACTTTGAAATGCGTCAACTGTGCGGCTGCGTGTTCAACCTCTTTGAGCTGTGGATATTCTAAATCTACGATTTTGCCGCATGATTTACAGATGACATGATAATGCTGTGATTCAAACAGTTCATATTTGCTTTTTCCATCTCCATAAGGCAGTTCATTTAAAATGCCGAGCTTCACAAATAATTTCAAATTGCCGTATATCGTCGGCAGGCTCATGTAAGGCAATTCGCGGTGTATATCTTCCGCTGACGGGTGGTCATTTAAAGTAATGATCGTTTTTAAAATCAGCACCCGCTGAGCTGTCACCCGCAAGCCGCGTTTCTTTAATAAAAAAACGAGCTGTTCTTCTTCCACATGTAACATCCCCTGCCATTCTGAATTAAGGACAGGCATCCGCTTGGCTGTGACGGATGCCTGCAAGTTTTAGAAAATGAAAAACTTATGCTTTAGCCTCCTGCGGGACAGATAGGTTCAGCCCTTCTGCGACGCGTGTGCCATATTCCGGATCAGCTTTATAGAAATGCTGAATCTGGCGAAGCTTAATTTCATCTTTTGTTACTTGTTTCATTGAACCTACGATATTGTTGACAAGACGGGTGCGTTCTTCTTCGCTTAAGAGGCGGTATAAATCACCCGCTTGCGTGTAGTGGTCATGATGGTCGTAAGCTACACTGTCAGCCGAACCTGATACCGGATAAGCGGTTGTTTTTTGTTCAGGCGCTTCCGCAGGTCCGCCGAAGCTGTTCGGTTCATAATAGACGGAACCGCCGCCGTTTGAGTCAAAGCGCATTTGGCCGTCGCGCTGATAGTTGCGGACTTCCGCTTTCGGGCGATTGATCGGCAGGCTGTTGTGGTTAGCGCCTACGCGGTAGCGGTGGGCATCCGCATATGCGAACAGGCGTCCCTGCAGCATTTTATCCGGAGACGGTTCAATGCCGGGCACCAATGTTCCAGGAGAGAATGTCGCCTGCTCCACTTCTGCAAAATAGTTTTCCGGATTTCGATTTAGAACCATGCGGCCGACTTCAATCAAAGGATAATCTTTTTGCGACCATACTTTGGTGACATCAAATGGATCAAAACGATACGTATCAGCGTCTTCCAAAGGCATGATCTGAACGTAAAGCCTCCAGGCCGGGAAGTCTCCTTTTTCAATCGCTTCATATAAATCCTGCGTATGATAATCGGGATTTTCGCCCGCAATCTTTGTGCCCACTTCTTCGGTCAAGTTTTTAATGCCCTGCTCTGTCTTGAAGTGGTATTTGACCCAAACCCCTTCGCCTTCGGCGTTGACCCATTTGAATGTATGGCTGCCAAAGCCGTGCATATGCCGGTAAGTGGCGGGAATGCCGCGGTCGGACATCAGGATTGTGACCTGGTGCAGGGATTCAGGGGATAATGACCAGAAATCCCAAACGGCGTCCGGGTTTTTCAAGTGTGTGACCGGATGGCGTTTTTGTGTATGAATGAAGTCAGGGAATTTGATCGCATCGCGGATAAAGAACACCGGTGTGTTGTTTCCGACAAGATCGTAGTTCCCCTCCTCTGTATAAAATTTAACAGCGAATCCGCGCGGATCGCGGACGGAATCCGCTGAACCATTTTCACCTGCGACAGTTGAAAAACGAACGAATAATGGTGTGCGCTTTCCTACGTCTGATAAAAATTTGGCTTTTGTATATGCTGAAACATCATTTGTCACTTCAAAATAACCGTGTGCACCGGCGCCTTTTGCATGAACAACCCGTTCAGGCACGCGCTCTCTGTTGAAGTGTGCGAGCTTTTCAAGCAGGTGGACGTCCTGTATTAGAGTCGGTCCCCGGGAACCAGCCGTCATTGAGTTTTGGTTGTCGCCAACCGGAGCTCCCCAGCTGGTTGTCAGGTTGTTTTGGTTTGTCGTCATTAAAGGATCACCTCGCGTTAAATTTCATTACAAAATAATGATAACACTTCTCAAGAAAAAAACAATATTTATTTATAATAATTATAAACAAAAATTTATTATCGATGATTACATAGTGTCATGATTCCGAATAACTTTCCCGAATTGGGATAAATTAAGGACGATTCCAAATAAAGGAGTGTATAAGATGGAGCACAGCTCAAATCAGCAAAAGTCCGATATGGAAACAGACGACACATTGACAAACCGCCAGGGGCATCCTGTAACAAACAATCAACATATCAGGACCGTCGGCAATAGAGGCCCTTCGACATTGGAGAACTATGATTTCTTAGAAAAGATCAGCCATTTTGACAGAGAAAGGGTTCCGGAGCGGGTCGTCCATGCGCGGGGAGCCGGTGCGCACGGATATTTTGAGGCTTACGGGACGGCAGGCGACGAACCGGTTTCAAAGTATACGAGAGCGAAGCTGTTTCAGGAAAAAGGCAAAAGAACTCCTGTATTTGTCCGTTTTTCCACGGTTACGCACGGGATGTCTTCACCGGAAACGCTGCGTGACCCGCGCGGATTTGCGGTCAAGTTTTACACTGAGGATGGCAACTGGGATCTTGTCGGCAACAACCTAAAGATCTTTTTTATCCGCGACGCCATCAAATTCCCTGACTTGATCCATGCGTTTAAGCCTGATCCTGTTACAAACCTTCAGGATGGCGAAAGAATCTTCGATTTTATCTCAAATACTCCGGAAGCGATGCATATGATCACCTTCTTGTTTTCACCATGGGGTATTCCTGCAAACTACCGGCAAATGCAGGGGTCCGGCGTGAACACATACAAGTGGGTGAACAAAGAAGGGGAAGCCGTCCTTGTGAAATACCACTGGGAGCCGAAACAAGGCATTAAAAATTTGACGCAAAATGAAGCGGAAGAGATTCAGGCGAAGAATTTCAATCATGCCACACAAGATTTGTATGAAGCGATTGAGCGCGGAGATTATCCGGAGTGGGAGCTGTTCGTGCAAATCATGAGCGATGATGATCATCCGGAGCTCGATTTTGATCCGCTGGATGACACCAAACTCTGGCCAGAGGATCAATTTCCATGGCTTCCTGTCGGCAAAATGGTGCTCAATCGAAACCCTGAAGATTATTTTACAGAAGTGGAGCAGGCTGCATTCGGGACGGGCGTGCTTGTGGACGGGCTCGATTTTTCCGATGATAAAATGCTGCAAGGGAGAACCTTTTCCTACTCAGACACGCAGCGCTACAGAGTCGGGCCCAACTATCTCCAGCTGCCGATCAATGCTCCGAAAAAAAGGGTGGCGACCAATCAGCGGGGAGGGCAGATGCAATACAAGGTCGATTTAGGCAAAAATCAAAGTCCGCACATCAACTATGAACCTTCAACCATCAACGGGCTGAAAGAAGCGAAACAGGACGGCAAGGAATACACCCCGCATGTTGAAGGAAATCTGGTCCGCGAATCGATCGACAGGCAGAATAATTTTAAACAGGCGGGAGAGACCTACAGGCAGTTCGATGATCGGGAAAAAGACGAATTGATCACAAACCTGGTCAATACACTCGCTCCATGTGACAACAGAATTCAAACGAAAATGATCGATCTGTTCAAGCAATGTGATTCGGAATATGGAAGCAGGATCGAGGAAGGCTTGAAAAACGCCTCAAGTCAAAATACATCCAGCAGGGAACCGATCGGAGCGGAAGGTGCGGAAGACGCGCCGAAGCAGGCGGAGGAAAAAGGGCATAGTGAAGATCCTTATTAAAAAAGTGACCGTATGCACCCGCATACAAAGAGCAGGCATCATCACCGCCTGCTTTTTGTACGGGTAATAAACTGCCTGGAAACCAGCATCACTCCTGCCCCCCCTAATGACAAAGCGCCTGCAAACCAAAAGACCTCGCGCAGGCCGAACTGTTCGGCCACTTTGCCGGCCGCAATCGGGCCGAGAAAAAAACCGAGCGCATAAAAGGATTGATAAAAGCCCATGACAGACATCTTCAGCTTCGGGGTGCCGATCTGCACGACCTGGCTAACCAGAAGCGGAAAAATAAATCCTAATGTCAGTCCGGTCACAGCGTGTATCAGGCATACGGTGAAAAGCGTTTTCGCAAACGGCAGAAGGCCAAAAAAAACAGCCGTTATCACATAAGACACGAAGATAAGGCCATCCGCGCGCTTCGTATTGTAGAAGATGCACCATATAGATGCTCCCGCCTGAGGAATAAAAAACGCGCACATGATCCAGATCAGCTGTTCTTCATTGATTCCGATCGTCTCTGCATAGATGGGCGTGAATCCGAACACCGTCATAAACAAAACGGCGTGGGCTAAAAACGACAGAATTGCAATCGCTTTCAATCGCGGCAGTCTCCAAGTCTGTTTCACATAGTCTGACAGCCTCATCCCCTTAACCGGCTCCCGCGCCCCCTGATCTTTAATAAAAAACGAGAGAACCAGACCGATAAATGAAACGATGACCCCGATCCAAAACGGAAACATCCAGCCGAATAAATGGACGAGATATCCGCTGACAGCCATGCTGACAAACTGCGGCAAAACCGTCAAAAACTGCAGAATCCCCATCGCTTTCGCAGAACGGTCTTTTGTAAAATACTGCGCGTATAAAACGGTTGCCATCACCCACATGGCTGCGGTAATCCCTGCCATAAGCCGGGCGGTGATCACCATCAAAAACGAATCGAAAAACAAAAAGATCAAACTGCTCAAAAGGGACATGGCAAAGCCCGTGATAAACAGCTGTTTTCTCAGCGGGGCAAGGACATCCGACAGAATCCCGAACGGGAACCTTAACAAAATCTGTGTGATGCCGTAGCTTCCCAAAATAATCCCGATCGCTGAATAGGAGAAACCGATGTTCCCTAAATACAATCCAAAAACAGGGACATAAATATATGTAGCAAACCAGAAGCAAAAGACGGCTCCCCCAAAAATCACATGGTCTTTCTTTAAAATTTGACTTTCTTCATAAACAACTTTTTCCCGTAGTTCCATTCCCTTTATCTCACACCCCTTTAATCTCAAGTACACCATAAATAACGGGCTGAAAACAAGATCATTTTTTATCTTTTTACGATAGAATTGAACGGTTTGCTGGCGGAGATCGTCTTAGATACAGATACAGAAAAGGGGGTTTGGCATTTTAGTGGATCAAGCAGATGAAAAAGAACTGATTAAACAAGCAAAAAATGGGGAGGATGCCGCTTTTACAAAACTGTTTCAGCTCAATTACCCCTTTTTATATCAATATGTGCTGAAATTAACGCTTCATCCTGAGCTGACAGAGGATTTGGTTCAAGAAACAATGTTGAAAGCGTATCTTGGCCTTCAGCAATTTCAGGGAAACGCAAAATTTTCAACATGGCTGATTTCAATTGCTTCCCGGCTGTTTATCGACCATCAGCGCCGAAGAAAGAGCGAGAAGCGGAAAACGCGGGCTGCGGAAGAGGCAGCTTTGCGAAAAATGAAATGGGAATCTTCTTTGCGCGGCCACGAATGGAGCGAATACTTGGAGCTGTTCGCTGCACTTGAGCCTGAGTTCAGAATGCCAATCCTATTAAGACATTACTACGGGTTTTCATACCCTGAAGTGGCAAAAATGCTGAAAATAAAAGAGGGTACTGTCAAATCCCGCGTGCATCATGGGTTAAAGAAAATTCGAAAGGAGTGGGAACGGTGAATGAGCAAGAGGAAAAAGAAATGGTAACACATTTGAAGAGGGAATTGAAAATGATTGACGATACCTTTGATCCTTCGGTTCCTCATCAATTTGAGCTGGATCAGCGTTTGGCCCAATTTAAAAAAGAGCGCAAACGGGCGCTCCAAAAGGAATTGCTTTGTTTTATCGGCGCAGCGTTGGTGATTTTATCGGTTTATTTGACGATCTTCATTCAAGTTCCAGCTGTTTTTATGATGTCGCAGGTAGTGGCGCTTGTATTGCTTCCGGCGCTCGCCGTGTTAGAAAAAAGGCGGCGGACGGCTGATGGGGAGGCTGAGTAGATGAACCTTGAAATGAATCAAGAAAAACTGCTGGTGCTCCTTTTGATCTCACCGCTGTTATTCGCACAGAGCATTTTTCTTTTTCTTGATGCGAAGAAAAAAGGCAGCAACGCGTGGTTTTGGGGAATATGGGGCCTGATTCAAACTCCGATGCCTTTATTATTCTATTATTTATTTGTTGTACGGCCGTTTCATAAGAAAAGGAGGACCCCTTAATGGCTGGAGCAGATATACCTTGGGCGTTGATCGCCCCTTTCATTGTGCTGTATTTGATTTTAATATTGTCCGCATTGGTCAGTTGCTTAAAGGAGGAAACAAATGGTCCGAAGTGGCTGTGGGTTTTGATCATCGCAGGGATCAGTTTTATCGGTCCTGTCTCTTACTTTGTCATCGGTAAAAAAACACACGGCAGGAGGCGTATTTGATGTTGTCCGTCAATCATTTAACGAAAATATATAAACAGCACAAAGCCGTCCAAAATATCAGCTTTGACCTCCGGCATCAGCAATGCACCGCACTGCTCGGACCTAACGGGGCGGGTAAAACAACGACATTGCAAATGCTGTCTGGTCTGTTGACGCCAACATCCGGGCGTATACAGTTTTTAGGCCGGGAATCGATAAACCGGTCGGAAATCGGATACCTGCCTCAGCATCCCGCTTTTTTCTCCTGGATGACGGCTCTGGAATATATGCTGTTTGCTGCAAGGCTTTCAGGGCTGAAACGACGTGAGGCATTGAAAAAGAGTCGAAACGCTTTGCGCTATGCCGGTCTGGAAAGGGATGAAGGCCGGAAAATCGGCGGTTTTTCGGGAGGAATGAAGCAAAGGCTCGGACTGGCACAAGCTCTAGTACACGAGCCAAAGCTATTGATCCTGGATGAACCTGTTGCAGCACTGGATCCGGCAGGACGGCGCGAAGTGCTCGACATGATGAAAGAGTTAAAAAAGAAGATGACGATTCTATTCTCAACTCATGTACTCCATGATGCAGAAGAGGTTTGCGATCAAATTATCATGCTGAAAGAAGGGGCTGTCAAATGGTCAGGCCCGCTTCACCAATTAAAGTATCAGCATCACACACCGTCCTGCATTTTGGCCGCTGAAGAAAGCCTTGAAGGATGGCTGGAACATTTGCCTTACGTCAGCAAGGTTGCATATGAAAAGCCTTCAAAGGCTAAAATTTTTTTAACCGAGCAATCCGATCACCGTCGCTTACTGGCAGAATGCTTGAATCGACATGTATCCATTCTTCGTTTTGAACAAAAAACACAGTCTTTGGAAGATATTTATATGAAGGTGATGGGGCTATGAATTCATTTTATATTTTATTCCAAAAAGAATGGAAGGAAAGTTGGAAGGGCGGAAAGATGCTTTGGATGCCTGCCGTTCTGATCCTTCTTGGCTTGATTCAGCCGATCAGCCTGTATTATATGCCCGAGATCATCGACATGGCCGGGAATCTTCCGAAGGGGGCTGTCATCGACATACCAAGGCCGAGTGGGGGGGAGGTTATGGCAAGCACCTTGTCCCAGTTTGGAACGGTTGGTACTGCGATTTTCGTTTTCAGTGTGATGGGCAGCATTGTCAATGAACGGAACGAGGGCTCCCTTTCATTAGTGATGACGAGGCCTGTCAGTCCGTTGTATTATATTGGCAGCAAATGGCTTCAACAGGGGTTGCTCGCATTGGCTTCATTTGCTGTGAGCTACGGTCTAGCCTTTTATTATACAAATCTTCTATTCAGTAAAGTTGAGATTGAACGTTTTCTATTCAGTTTATTCGTATACAGTATATGGATTCTATTTGTGATGACGATGACAATGTTTTTCAGCGCTTTGTTCCGTCGTGTCGGAGGGATTGCCGGTGCGAGCATCAGTGTGACGGCGGCACTTTCATTGGCGGGTTCGCTGTTTCCCCGCTTTACTAAATGGACGCCGGATAAAGCGCAAAACCAAGCCAGTTATTTTATCCTCCACGGTTCATGGGATGATGCTTTTTACTGGATGGTCTTTTCATCGTCAGCTATTGTGCTTCTTTTGTTTATGTCAACCGTATTTGTTTTTAAAAGATATGAAGCTTACTAATCTGCCGGGCTAGCCCGGTTTTTTTTATTGTCAGGATCATGAAAGTAGGTATACAATACACTGAAAGATCAGTTTTCCGCCTTCAATATGAAAGGAGTGATCCAATGAGTATACCAAACAGCCAGGCAGATATTGCACCTCGGGTGAAAGCGCAGCCGAACAGAGTGTGGATTGCTGTCATATTGGGCATTTTATCCGGAATCGGACCGGTTGTGATCGACTTGTATTTGCCGGGGCTTCCGCAGATGGCGGCTGATTTACATACGAATGCTTCCGTCGTTCAGCTGAGTTTAACATCGTGTTTATTGGGATTGGCGCTCGGGCAAATTGTCATCGGCCCTTTTAGTGATGTATTGGGCAGAAGAATACCGCTTATTGTTTCATTAGCCGTTTTTGCCGCGGCGTCATTTTTATGCGCCTTGACATCATCTGTGTGGGTGTTGATCGCCATGCGGTTTATTCAAGGTGCGGCGGGAGCGGGCGGCATCGTGATATCCCGAGCGATAGCCCGGGACTTATATTCGGGCACAGAATTGACGAAGTTTTTCTCGTTACTGATGTTGGTTAACGGGATTGCGCCTATCATTTCTCCGGTTGCGGGTGGACAGCTGATGAAATTTGCAACTTGGAACGGCGTCTTTTTGATCATCGGTCTCTTTGGCATGATCATGATTCTGTCCGTTATATTTGGAATTCGAGAGTCTCTTTCCCCGGAAAATCGGACGAAGGGCGGTTTCAAGGAGACGTTCGCATCATTTGGAAAACTGTTTGGTCAGCGTTCCTTTATGGGGTATGCTTTGGCGCAGGGGTTGATCGTTGCCGGGATGTTCGGCTATATATCTGCTTCTCCGTTTGTTTTGCAAGACATTTACGGGCTATCGGCACAAGCTTTTAGCTTTTGTTTTGCACTAAACGGTTTAGGCATTATCATCGCTGCCCAAATCACGGGCCGGCTTGCGGAGCGGTTTGGAGAAGCTGCCATGTTGAGATGCGGGCTGGGCATATCTTTGACCGCCAGCCTTGTCCTGTTCATAACCGTCTTCTTTCAAGCAGCGCTGTTTTTCGTTTTAATTCCGCTGTTTGTGGTCGTTTCCTGTATCGGAATCGTGACGACGTCAAGCGGATCATTGGCCATGCAAAGCCAAGGAAAGTCAGCAGGGAGCGCATCAGCGCTTTTGGGACTTTTACCGTTTATTTTGGGAGCGGCGGCTGCGCCGCTTGTGGGCATCGCCGGAAGTCATACGGCTTTGCCGATGGCCGCCGTTATTTTAGTTTGCAATATCGGTGCATTGACCTGTTATAAAGTGCTGGTCGGAAAATAAAACAGCCTGCCGGCGAAACTGCCGGCAGGCTTAAATAGTGATGTTTAACGAGGGAAGATCTCCACTGTGGTTTCAGCGTGATGATAGTTTCTGCCGAATTTTTGCATCTCAGCGGTGATTGTGTGTGTACCTGCGTTAGGCAGCGTTTTCCGGACCATCACCAGCTTAAACTGTGAAGAGCTGAAAGCATAAACGGGCACTCTGACCGTCTGTCCGTCATTTAAAATTTGTGTATAGCTCAATGTTCTCCCGTTCAGAGAATCCCTTGTATTGGCATGAAAGCGGTAAGGGAAGTTAAATTCAACATAGCTGGCGCCGACGAACGAGTTTGGCCTGTAAGTGACTTCGATGTCAGAGGTTGTCCACTCTTTATTACTGTCAACCGTTTCAACATGAAGTGTCGGAGCGCTTCTGAAAAAGGAAGCGTTTGCTTTTTGTGCCGGAAGAATAAATGAAAACAGTGCTGCTGAGGATAATAGACCGACACACAATTTACCGATGAATTTTCGTTTAAACATAAACATTCTCCTCCCTAAAAACGAATAGAAAACAGTCGCTAAAAAGGAAATAATAAGATTTAAAACTACTATATTCCTTTTCCTGCTTATGTTAATCTATCATTCATTACCAATGAAGTAAATATTTTTTATAAAATATTCAAAAAAATATGAAAAGAGTGTGAAAGGGGGAGACCTGTTTATGTGCGGCCTTAAGGCAAAGGCTCATTCCCTCTGCCTTAAGGATGTCCGCTATTTAACGAGGAACAATCTCCAATGTTGTTTCGGCATGATTAATGTTTTTCCCGTTTTGCTTTAGTTCAGCGGTAATTCTGTGCGTGCCTGCGTTCGGAAGCGTTTTCCGCACCATCACAAGCTTAAATTCAGATGAGCTTAACGCATAGACTGGCACTCTGACCGTCTGCCCATCATCTAAAATTTGTGTGTAATCAAGTGTTTTACCATTTAGTGTATCCCTTGTGCTGGCGTGAAAGCGGTAAGGGAAATGAAACTCGACATAGCTTGAACCGACAAATGTATTCGGTTTATATGTGATTTCAATATCGGAAGTTGTCCATTCTTTATTGCTGTTAATGGTCTTGGCCTCAAGCACAGGCTGCTGAGTCGGATTATCCGGCTGCTGCGGGTTGTCCGGATTGCCTGGGTTGCCAGGTTTCTGCGGTTGATCCGGACAAGGCTTCCAAGGATGCGGCTTGTGCGGATGGCAAAAAATCGGGCATCTGTAGTGGCTGGTTTTCACTTCTTTTGCGCTTGCCTCAGAAGTAGGAAGAATAAATGAAATTAATGCCGCTGACGTTAATAGACCAACACTGATTTTACTAATGAATTTCCGTTTTCGCATCTGAATGTTCCTCCTAAATGGCAATGTAAGTGTTAGAGGACGTCCTAAAATATTCAAGAAAAGGTACAATTACGATCGCGATCTACTAAATTCCTTTTCTTGTTTACTTAATCTATCATCATTTACCATACAAGTAAATATTTTTAGTTAATTTTCTAAAAAAATTTAAAATAATTGATAGTTTTCTGTCAATTGAGGGTGTTTTTCTATAAAAAAGAGTCGTATAAAGAACAAAATGGATTAAAATGTATATTTATTGTAGTGTAGAAAAAAGGGGGATGGAACATGCAAGACATTCAATTATTCTTGGCTGGGGACTCAACGGTATCAGACTATGATGCTTCTGTTGCCCCGCGTGCCGGATGGGGTCAAAAAATTGGAGAGTATGTGAAGCCGGGCTTGTTGGTCCGGAACGAAGCGGCATCGGGGAGAAGTTCAAAAAGCTTTATTGAAGAAGGCAGGCTGGAGAAGATATTGAAGCAAATCAGAGGCGGCGACTATTTATTTGTCCAGTTTGGACACAACGATCAAAAACCGGATGAACGCCATACAGATCCCTTTGGAACATTCAAGGTCTATCTCGGCCGCTATGTCGATTCGGCAAGGCGGAAAAATGCCAATCCGGTGCTGATCACACCGGTAGCAAGGAGAGCGTTTGACAATCAAGGCTGTCTAACCGATACGCACGGCGACTATCCCGATGCGGTGAGAGAGCTTGCTTCAGAGCTTCAGACACCGCTTATTGACCTCGCCTTAAAAAGCGGCCGATTGCTGCAATCATTGGGGCCTGAAGCTTCGAAAAAACTGTTTTTGTGGCTTGAACCTGGGGAGCATCCCAATTATCCAGACGGTGTCAGTGACAACACACACTTCTCTGAATACGGCGCGGGAGAAATCGCGAAGCTTGTCGTTCAGGGCGCTCGGGAGGCTGGGCTTCCTTTATGAGGCCGTGTACCGCTTGAGAATAATTTTCAATTATTTTTCAAAACTTTTGCACTTCGCACCGAAAACTATGATACGATCTATTTCGTAAAGAGTTTAGATAAGGAGTGCACATCTATGATACGCCGCTTTTTTTCATACTATAAACCTCATAAACGGCTGTTTTTTATTGATTTCAGCAGTGCGATTATCGTCGCTCTTTTAGAGCTGGCGTTTCCTTTGGTTGTCCAATGGTTCATCGATACGCTGATCCCCGGGGGAGAATGGTTTGACATCGTCTGGGTCAGCATCGGACTGCTTGTGATCTATTTGCTTAGCACGGGTCTTCAGTATATTGTCAATTATCTCGGGCATAAACTGGGGATCAATATTGAAACGGACATGCGCCAGGATCTGTTTCAGCATGTGCAGCGCCAATCGTTCCGCTATTTTGATAACACGAAGACCGGGCATATTATCAGCCGCATTACAAACGATCTGTTTGACATCGGCGAGCTTGCCCATCACGGACCGGAAGATCTGTTTATCGCGGTCATGACCTTTGTGGGAGCGTTTTGGATCATGCTGACGATCAATGTAAAGCTCGCGCTCGTCGCGATTTTGTTTGTCCCGCTTTTGATCATATTGATCACTTATTCAAATATTAGAATGAACCGGGCCTGGAGAGAGATGTACAGTGAGCTTGCCGATGTCAATGCAAGGGTTGAGGACAGCGTGTCAGGTGTTCGCGTCGTTCAATCGTTTACGAATGAACGTTTTGAGATTTCCCGTTTTTTAAAAAACAACCAAAAATTCCGCAAGGCCAAGCTGAAAGGCTATAAAACAATGGCGCTGACGACGGCGGGAACATTTTTGATGACCCGTCTGATGATTCTCGCGGTCCTTGTGTTCGGAGCATGGCTCAGCTTTTCCGGGAACATGTCATACGGCGAATTTGTCGGTTTTGTTTTGTATGTCAATGTTCTGTTTAAACCGATTGATAAAATCAGCGCGATTCTTGAGCTTTATCCGAAAGGGATGGCCGGTTTCAAGCGCTTTACGGAGCTGATCGATACCGAGCCGCAGATCGTTGACCGCGCGGATGCTGTTGATGTTCCCGCATTGGAAGGAAATATTGTATTCTGCAATGTGACGTTTGGCTATGAAGAGCACAAGCCTGTTCTGAATGGAATCGATCTTTCGATTACAGCGGGTGAGACGGTTGCTTTCGTCGGGCCGTCTGGAGCGGGCAAAACGACGATCAGCTCACTGATTCCCCGCTTTTACGATGTGGACGGCGGTGCGATTACGATTGACGGAATCGATGTCCGCGACATGACAAAGCGGTCGCTTCGTTCACAAATTGGGATTGTCCAGCAGGATGTCTTTTTATTTACAGGCACTCTCCGCGAAAACATCGCCTACGGAAAATTGGATGCAACTGATGAAGAAATCAAACGAGCCGCCAAAATGGCGCATTTGGAACAGCTGATAGCGTCGCTTCCGGACGGCTATGAAACACAGGTCGGTGAAAGAGGGCTGAAGCTGTCCGGCGGTCAAAAACAGAGGATCGCGATCGCGCGCATGTTTCTTAAAAACCCGCCGATTCTCATTTTGGATGAAGCCACATCCGCTCTTGATACAGAGACGGAGCAAATCATCCAAAACGCTTTGACAGAGCTTGCAAAAGACAGAACAACGCTCGTCATCGCCCACAGGCTCGCCACCATCCGCAATGCCGACCGGATTGTGGTCGTCACCGAAGACGGAATCGCGGAAGAAGGATCACACGATGAATTGGTTGAAAAAGGCGGGGTTTTCGCCAGCCTGCACCGCGTGCAATATCAATCTTAAAAGGAATGGGCAAGCCTAAAGCAAGGCTTGCTTTTTTCCGTTCAAATGAGCTTGAAATTGGAGAAAGCAGATGTTACACTCCAATTATGTAAAGCCGATATCGGATTTCGATATTGGATATCGATAAAAGGAGGTGCTGTATTGGAAGATAAAGTGCTGCGAAAACTATTCCTTGGATTTATTCAAATACACATTTTGCATCATGCCGGTGAACAACCGATTTTCGGATTATGGATGTTGGAGGAATTAAAAGAACACGGATACAACATCAGTGCGGGCACATTATATCCGATTCTCCATTCGATGGAGTCCGATGGACTTCTCGTCAAAGAAGAACGAAATGTAGACGGGAAAATCAGAAAGTATTATTCCGCCACGGAAAAAGGCATGGGCGTGCTGAAAGAAGCCAGATTGAAAGCATATGAACTGTTTAAGGAAATTAAAGAATAGCCGAAAGGAGTTTAAATCAATGACAAAGCATCAAGCGGATCGAAGATTAAAGACGCTGATTGAAATTCTTTTCGTTTCAACAAGGCTTGGACTGACGTCTTTCGGCGGGCCGATTGCCCACTTGGGATATTTCCACGCAGAGTATGTCCGCAAAAGAAGATGGCTGGACGAAAAAAACTACGCCGATCTGGTCGCGTTATGCCAGTTTTTGCCCGGTCCGGCCAGCAGTCAGGTCGGGATCGGCATCGGCGTCATGCGCGCCGGTGTGCTCGGGGGAATCTTGGCGTTTATCGGATTTACGCTCCCGTCTGTCATCGCATTGGTGATCTTTGCCTTGCTCCTTCAGGGACTTGACATCGGGACAGCCGGCTGGATTCACGGCTTGAAAATCGTTGCCGTTGCCGTGGTCGCACAAGCGATCCTCGGCATGGCGCAAAAACTGACGCCTGATTTAAAGCGAAAGGCGATTGCGTTATTCGCGCTTGTCGCCACACTGCTTTGGCAGACGGCTTTTACCCAGGTTGGCGTCATCATACTGGCCGCTTTTGCAGGCTATCTTTTCTACAAAGAGCAAAGCGAAACGGCCGCTTCCGTCATGGAATTTCCGGTGTCCCGCCGGTTTGCCGCCGTTTGTCTAAGCTTATTTTTCGGACTTCTCGTCCTTCTCCCGGTTTTAAGGGACATGACATCCATAGGCTGGGTCGCGATGTTTGACAGTTTTTACAGATCGGGTTCTCTCGTATTCGGCGGCGGGCATGTCGTCCTGCCATTGTTGGAGCGTGAATTTGTTCCAACAGGATGGTTAAGCGAAGAAGCCTTTTTAGCCGGGTACGGTGCGGCTCAAGCGGTTCCGGGTCCATTGTTTACGTTTGCGTCATATCTCGGCGCTGTGATGAATGGCTGGCAGGGGGGACTGCTGGCAACGGCCGCGATCTTTTTACCGGCCTTCCTGCTCATTTTGGGAACGCTGCCTTTCTGGGATGCGCTGCGGCGAAATCCAAAAATAAAAGGGGGATTAATGGGTGTGAACGCAGCTGTCGTAGGCATCTTGATCTCGGCGTTCTATCAGCCGATCTGGACGAGTTCGATCCTCACGCCGCTCGACTTTGCGTTAGCAGCCGTATTGTTCAGCCTGCTTGTTTATTGGAAGCTTCCGCCTTGGATCATTGTGGCGGCGGGGGCAGCCGGTGGGGCTTTCATGACATTGGTGTAAATGAAAAAGGCTGCCGATTGGCAGCCCTTTCGTTTGGATTAGCGGTTTTCTTTTCCGATCTCGGGCAGTATGGTCTTGGCGATGTTTTCGTCCATTTTTTCATAATCATAGTAATGTATGGCATCATACAGCTCTTCGCGCGTCTGCATATCCTTTAGTGCGCCTTTTTGCGTGCCTTTTTCGTAAATTTCCGTGAAGACCCGCTCATACGCCTTCGCGGCGGCCCTTAGTGAAGTGACCGGATAAATCACCATGCTGCATCCGAGCAGTTGAAATTCCTCCGCCGTGAAATAAGGGGTTTTTCCGAATTCCGTCATGTTGGCGAGCACAGGCGCCTTGATGGCAGAAGCCATTTCTTGAAACTCGGCCGCGCTTGTCAATGCTTCCGGAAAAATTGCGTCAGCTCCCGCCTCAGCATACAGATTGGCGCGTTTGACGGCGGCTTCGGTTCCTTCCACAGCCTTTGCATCCGTGCGCGCTACGACAACAAGTGATGGAGCGGTTTGTTTGATCGCTTTGATTTTTGCGATCATGTCCCTGGCCGGGAGCAGTGTTTTTCCGTTTAAGTGTCCGCATTTTTTCGGAAGCTGCTGATCCTCGATTTGAACGGCCGCGACTCTGTTCTCCGCCATTTCCGCGGCCGTTCGCGCCGCATTCAAAACACCGCCGTAGCCTGTGTCAATATCGACCAAAAGCGGGAGGTTCGCGGCTCTGACAAGTTCACGGGCTTTTTCCGCCATCTCCTCTGAGTGAATCATCCCGAGATCCGGCATTCCCCGGCTTGCCGTATAAGCGGCGCCCGAAAGATAGAGCGCTTGAAAGCCGATTTTTTTAGCGGTTATCGCCGCCATTCCGTCGTGGACACCGGGGATTTTCAAAATATCCGGCGCTTCCATGAGCCGTCTGAAGCTCTCGGCGAGTTCTTTCTGGCTCGCTTGTTTTGAAACAATCCACATGTTAAAACCTCCTAGATAACAAACAGTTCCATAAAGTCTGGGACAGATGTCTTTTTTAATGTTTGCGGATCATTGAGCAAAGCATTGATTCGTTCCGCTTGTCCGGCGGGAAAACGGGTTTTTAAATTGTTCGTAAATTTTTCTTTTAACAGCGGGATGCCTTCACTGCGGCGGCGCCGATGGCCGATCGGGTACTCGATCGCCACTTTTTCCGATTGTGAGCCGTCTTGATAAAAAATTTGCACGGCATTTGCGATAGATCGTTTTTCCGGGTCGAGATAATCGAGAGAGTATTGTTTGTTTTCAACCGTCTTCATTTTTTCGCGGAGCCGGTCGATCTCTGGATTTTGCGCTGTTTCGTCCTCATAATGATCAGCTGTAATGTCGCCGTAGATCAGCCCGATGGCTGTTATATACTGAAGGCAATGGTCACGGTCTGCGGGATTGTGCAACTCTCCCGTTTTGTCGATGATTCTGATGGCCGATTCGTGAGTCGTGATGACCACTTCATCAATTTCATCAAGTCGATCCTTTGCCTCGCTGTGAAGCCTAATCGCCGCTTCTGCCGCCGTTTGCGCGTGGAATTCGGCAGGATAGGCAATTTTAAAGAGAACATTTTCAATGACGTAGGAATCGAGCGGCCTGGCAAGCGTCAATTCTTTTCCGCCGAATAAGACGTCCTGAAATCCCCACATTGGCGCGGACAACGCGGTTTTGTAGCCCATTTCGCCCTTGAGGGTCATGAGTGCGAGCCTCACGCCCCGGCTGGTCGCATCCCCGGCGGCCCATGATTTCCGCGAGCCGGTGTTCGGTGCATGCCGATATGTCCGCAGACTTGAGTTATCAACCCAGGCTTGTGAAACGGCGTTGATGACATCCTGTTTTGTGCCGCCCAAAAGCGAGCATGCCACAGCTGCCGAAGCGACTTTGACAAATAAGACATGGTCAAGTCCATTTCTGTTCAGGCTGTTGTTCAGAGCGAGAACGCCTTGAATCTCATGGGCCTTCACAATCGCTGTCAGCACGTCGGCGATGGTGAGCGGTTCTTTGCCGGCAGCGAGCCGCTGTCTGCTGACGAAATCGGCGCAGGCCAAAATGGCGCCTAAATTATCTGAAGGATGGCCCCATTCGGCAGCAAGCCATGTGTCATTATAATCGAGCCAGCGGATCATGCAGCCGATGTTGAATGCACCCTGCACGGGGTCGAGTTCGAATTGCGTACCCGGCACGCGTGTTCCGTTTGGGACGACGGTGCCCGGTACGATCGGACCGAGTTGTTTTGTACATTCGGGAAACTTCAGCGCCAGCAAACCGCAGCCGAGTGTATCCATTAAGACATAACGCGCCGTCTCAAGCGCCTCTTCACTGGAAATGGCGGTATTGACCGTGTAATCTGCAATTTCTTCAAGCAGCTGATCATATCCTTGAGTCGCTGTCATTTGCGTTTTCATGTAACAATCCCTTCTTTCTTGGCGAATTCTAAGATTATGGATGAAGATCGCGCGGTCCCTTATAGTGAACACGCGGACGGAACAAGCGGTTTTCCGCATGCTGTTCAATGACATGGGCGCTTAAGCCGACTGAGCGGGCCGCAAAGAAAATCGGTGTGTAGAGATCGATCGGAATGCCGAGCAGATAATAGACGGGAGCCGCGTAGTAATCAAGATTCGGATAGAGCCCCTTTTCTTCGCGCATCAGCTTTTCGCCCTCATCACACATTTCAAATAAGTCCTGTCTTCCGGTCTTGTGAGACAGCGTAAAGAGCGCTTTTTTCAAAAGGGCGGCGCGCGGGTCCATTTTTCTCATGTATACGCGGTGTCCAAAGCCCATGATTTTTTCTTTGTTGGCTAATTTGTGCTGTATCAGCTTCACAAAGCCCGATTTTGTTTCTCCTTCGAGCAGCATATGCATGACCGCTTCATTGGCCCCGCCGTGCAAATGACCTTTGAGTGAGGCGGCGGCACCTGTGAATGCTCCGTATATGTCTGAGTTTGTCGAGGCGATGACTCTGGCGGTGAAAGTGGAGTTCGGCATTTCATGCTCGCTGTAGAGCATCAATGTTTGATCAAAGACAGCCGTCTCCTGTTCGTTCGGCGTTTTTCCCGTCAACATGTATAAAAAGTTCTGGCTGTAGGACAAGTCTTTGTCAGGTAGAATGGTTTCTTGTTGATGAAGGATATGGTAGCTGTTTGCGACGATATTCGGCACCTGTGCGATCAGGCGCAGCGCTTTCGCCGTATTGGCTGATTTTGACCGGTCATTTAATTCCGGATCGTATCCCGATAAAGCCGAAATCCCGGTTCTGAGTGCATCCATCGGGTGAGTAGACTGCGGCAGCGATGACAGAATGCTATAGATTCCTTTCGGAAGTTCATAAACATTCTTTAAAGCGCTTTCAATTCCTTTCAGTTCCATCGGATCAGGCAGCTTATGCTGCAGGAGGAGATAGACGAGGTCGAGGTATGTTTTTTGTTCTGCAAGTTCGATGAGATCATAGCCTTTAATGACGATTTCTTCAGCTTCGGTATCCAGAAAGGATATGTTGGTCTCCCCGGCAATGACGCCTTCTAATCCAGGTTTAAATACACCTTGTTTGCCCATTTTTCCACCCCATATTCGTTTTTTTGTTCAAAAACGCGATGTGAAATTGGCGTCGGCTTTTCGGAGGGCTAGTCTAAACGTTCGAGCGTTTCTTCAATGGAACGTAAGCTTCGTCTGATATGAGATCGCATGGCTGCTTCTGCCAAACAGCCGTTTTTTTCTTTCACGGCTTTGAAAATCTCCAAGTGTTCATTGAAGGATATGGACGGTTTGTAGTCGGGGTTTTTGTACCCGCTGATTCTCCGGTACCGTTCAATCCTGCTTTCAAGCTGTTCAAGAAAACGTTTTGCGGTTGCATTTTTGCTGATGGCCTGCAAAATGGAATGAAATTCAGATCCGTATTTGACCGTATCGGCTTTGCGATCTTTCGCGGCGGCCATCTTCATCAATTCGATTCTGTCTTCAAGCTGGTGAAGGCGCTCGGTTTTCACAAGCTGTGCGGCTTCGGCGGTGAGGAGCCCTTCAAGTGCTTCGCGGACCTTAAATACTTCCTTCGCTTCTTCAAGTGAGATTGGACAAACACGAAGCCTGCCGTTTGGCTGTTTGGTGACCAATCCTTCAAGCTCCAGCCGGTAAAGAGCCTGGCGCAGCGGAGTGCGGCTGATTTCTAAATCTTTTGCAAGACTGTCCTCGGCGAGCTGTTCTGAGGGCGGATAGTCGAGTTCGATGATTTTGCTTCTTAATTCATTATAAGCGTAATCACTTGCAGACTGCCTTTTGACTGGATTTGAAGAGTGCATGAAAAACGTTTTCGCCTCCTTTTTCAGAATATAAATATAATTGTATACAATAATACAGATATGTCAATGTCAACCATGTTATGAGCGCTAAAACCAAAAACAAACATCAAATGGTGATGTTTGTTTTTTCATTTCAATATTCATATAAATGAGGCCGATCATCGATCCACTGTTTGAGTTCGGCGAGCATTTGTTCATAGCCGACAGGCTGATAAGGTACATCCTCCCGTGTCATGACAAGGCTTTTATCAGACCGGGTGCGGTATTCGGGTGTAACCGTGATTCCTTTGGAAAAGGTTTGATTGATGAGGACGAGCAGCTCGTATTTGGAGATGAACCGGTTCCCCGTCAAGTGGATCAAGCCGTTTACATTTGAAGTGAGAAGCTGTTCGATCGCCTTTGCCAATTCGAGGGTCGTCAGCCCGTTCCAGAACACGTTTTTATACCCGTGGACGCTGTTCTTTTGCTTCATAAACCAATGGAACAAACCGATGCCGTCCTTAAGCTCGGGCCCGATAATGGAAGTTCTGACCGTCAGGTTTTGACCGTCTGTCACTTCGCCCAAACTTTTCGTCTGCGCATAGATAGAGCTTCCATCCTTCGCATCCGTTTCCGTGTATTTTCCTTTTGCACCTGAAAAGACACAGTCGGTGCTGATGTGAATCAAACGATAGTCATAGATGCTGCTCATCTCGGATAATAGATGCGGCAGAACGCTATTGATATGAATCGCTTCAACAAGCCGCTGGCGAGCGGCATCATTTAAGATGCCCACTGCATTGATCACGGCATCAGGTTTTACCTTTTGCAGCAGCTTTTTTAATTCATCCGTGTTTGCCGCATCGAGAAAAAAGCAATTTAAATCATTGGGCAGTGTTTGCCGCTGTGTCCAAAACACTTCATAGTGTTCTTTGGCAGAGAAATATTCTTTCAATACATGGCCTGCCATTCCATTTCCCCCTAAAATCAGCAGCCTCACTGTAGAAACCCTCCTTTTCTCAACATGTCAGCGATTTCCGGTTTGGTCATGAGCAGGTCATTGGATTGGAATTTCTGAAAATCGGCTTTCGTGAACTTCCGGTAGCGGCGAACCAGCTTTTCTGAAGGGTGTGAAGGCAATATCACATAATATTGAGCATCATATAGATAAGTAAACGGTGCTTCATGATTTGAGACGAGCACTTCATGGAGCTTCTCTCCCGGGCGGATTCCGATTTCTTTGATTCCGATAGGGCTTGAAGCCAATTCTTCGATCAGAACTTCGGCAAGGTCCAAAATATTGCAGGCTTTCATTTTCATGACGAAGATTTCTCCTCCAATCGCTTCTTTGGAAGCTTTGAGCAGCAAATCAATCGCTTCGCCGACGGTGAGGAAAAATCTCGTCATTTCTTTTGATGTCAATGTCAGGTCCTGCCCTTTCATAATCAGGCTTTTAAAAAGCGGAACGACGCTTCCGTTTGTTCCCAGCACGTTTCCGCCTCTGATGCATACAAAATCTGTATCCTCACTATAATCATTGGCCCGGATCATCAATCTTTCGCCAAGCGACTTCGTCATTCCGTAAAAGTTGACCGGATCCGCCGCTTTATCTGTCGAAACATCAATGACTTTTTTGACTTTGTTGGCGATGGCGGCGCGAATGACATTCTGGGTCCCGATGACGTTCGTTTTCAGTGCTTCTTCAGGCTGATCCTCGCAGATTGGAACGTGTTTTAGTGCGGCGAGATGGAAGATATAATCAACATCTTTAGAGGCCTCTTCCAAAGCGGGATAGTCCCTGACATCACCGATCAAAAATTTTATTGAAGGGTGGTGGTCAAATTCCCGCTGCATGCTGATCTGCGTGAATTCATTTCTTGAGAAAATCCTGATCTCTTTCGGCTGATACGGCAGCAATTTTTTCGTGAGCTCCGTTCCCCAGGAACCGGTGCCTCCGGTAAGCAATATTCGGGTGTTTTTAAACATACGTATCCTCCTAAAAACCGATCTATTGATAGACTGTTAAAACTAGCATATAAATGTATATGATTTTTAGAAAAATTTGTGTGATAGAACCGCCTGATTGAAGACAATTCAGCATATTTTTAGAGAAATCATCCCGCTTTTTGAGAAGGGAGCTTCAACCTTTGAAACAGCACAATTTTTCATGAAATGAATATACATATATAGATTTTCGGGGCATGGGCGCAGCCCGGCGCCGGTATGGCTGTTCCATCTATCTTTAGTTCTAAAAAGGAGTAAGATAATGAAGATCATGACGATTATCGGAACCAGACCGGAGATCATCCGCTTAAGTTTGATCATTCGCAAGCTTGATCAGCTTGCAGACCAGCATATATTGGTGCACACCGGTCAAAACTATGATGAAAAACTGAGCGAAATCTTTTTTGAACAGTTGAATGTGCGGCTGCCGGATCATCACATTAAGCTGTCACATCATTCGATCGGCGCACAAATTGGCGAGATTTTTGCAGAGGTCGAGAAGCTGATCGTCAAGCTTAAGCCCGATAAATTGCTTGTGCTCGGCGATACGAACAGTGCGCTGTGCGCGTTCCTCGGCGAACGGTACGGAATTCCCGTGTATCATATGGAGGCCGGCAACCGCTGTTATGACAACTCGGTTCCGGAGGAGATCAATCGGAGGGTGATCGATTCGATCGCATCTTTTAATTTGCCCTATACAAACATCGCCAAAGAAAATTTGGAAAGGGAAGGCATGCATCCTCAAAGAATCTGGGTTTCCGGAAATCCGATTTATGAAGTGATGAACCATTTCGCAGAAGAAATTGCGCAGCGGAATGTGCTCGACGACTTGAAGGTGGAGAGCGGTGCCTTTCTATTGGTCACTGCGCACAGGGCGGAAAATGTGGATGTGAAAGAAAGGCTGCAACATATCGTCACTGCCCTTGAGACGCTGGCGAAATCCCATAAGATGCCGGTTATATGCAGTGTTCACCCAAGGACACGCGACCGTTTGCAGAAGTTTGGCATACAAAGTGACGATGCTTTGCTGACATTTTGTGAGCCGTTTGGCTTTTTTGATTTCATCCGCCTTCAGCAGCATGCAAAATGTGTGATCACAGACAGCGGGACGGTGCAGGAGGAAAGCTGCATTCTCGGAGTTCCTTCCGTAACGATCAGAAACAGCACAGAAAGGCCCGAGACGGTCATGTGCGGGAGCAATGTTGTCTCAGGACTTGAAGCAGAGCGCATCGTCAGCGCCGCAGAATTGATGATGAAAGCCGATACCGATTGGAAGCTGCCTGAGGGGTACGCAGATCCAAAAGTTTCGGACAAAGTTGTTCACTTTATCTTAGGCGGTCTGAGGCATGTTTGACATATAGAGCCCCCATATGAAAGCCTTCCGTTTCTAGTAAAAGACCTGCAAAAGGTGTTAAAATGGATCACAATCAAAGGAGGCTTTTTCAAATGAATCAAGCACAGGAGCATGAGCCGCTGCCGCTCGATTTCTACAAAAAACCTACGATTGAACTGGCGCAGTCTCTATTAGGATGTCTTCTCGTGAAAGAGACTGAGGAGGGGCTGGCCTCAGGATATATTGTCGAAACCGAAGCATATAGAGGTCCTGAAGACAGGGCGGCCCACAGCTATGGAAACCGCCGGACAAAACGGACAGAAGTCATGTTCGGAAAAGCCGGTGTGGTATATACGTACACCATGCATACCCACACCTTGATCAACGTTGTGAGCGCAAGCGTTGATGAGCCGGAAGCCGTCCTCATCAGGGCGATTGAACCGCATGAAGGGCTTTTGCTGATGGAGAAAAGAAGGAGCGGAAAAAAACCACGCGATTGGACGAATGGTCCCGGGAAGCTGACAAAGGCGCTTTCGATAACGATGGATGATTACGGCAAGCTGCTGACGGAGCCGCCGCTTTATATTGCGAAAGGGTATACCCCAAAAGAGATTTCATGCGGCCCGCGCATTGGAATCGAGAACTCGGGGGAAGCGCGGGAATACCCTTGGCGCTTTTGGGTGAAAGGGAACCGCTATGTTTCCAGGTAGGCCATGTTTTGACTCCCGTGTTCCCAGGGTAATGGTGAAGGAAAACGGGAGGGAGCAAAGCGATGAAAAAAATGATGAAATATCTCGTCAAATGGGCGCCTGTCGTCTATCCGATCGCAAGAAAAATCATCAAAAACCGAAGCGGGAAAAAACGTCCGACAGCCGGTTGAACCGGCTGTTTTTCTATGGAATGGGTAAATTGACTTGAAAACGCAATCATAATAGAATTTACTTAAACTATGAGAGAATTTTCACATATTGATTGAATAGATGTAGACCGGCGGAACACAGCCTGCCTGTCAGGTTCTCGATTCAAGCGACTTAAAAGGGGGCCATTTTATGCTCAATGCTCGGCTAAAGCTCATTCTCGGCGAATTGATGACAGCGGAAACACCTTTAACAAGCGCTTATTTGGCAAATCAGTTAAACGTTACCTCCAGAACGGTCAGATCAGATATGAAAGAATTAGACCACCTTCTCCTCAAAAACGGAGCCGCCGTTCAATCGATCAGAGGAGCCGGCTATCGGCTCTCCGTTCAAAACGAACGCCTCTTCCGCCAGCTTTTGCAAAACACCTTTCAAGATGAGCTTTCAAAACCTGTGTTTCCGAATGAACGCATTCTCTATTTATTAAAAAGGCTGCTATTAACCGATGATTATCTGAAACTGGAAGACTTGGCGGACGAGATGTATATCAGCAAGTCGACGGTTCAAAACGATATGAGAGATGTAAGAAAAAGGCTGAAACCTTACGGCATTGAGCTGGAGATCAAACCGAACTACGGCTTTAAGCTGAAAGGGGATGAAATGAAGCTGCGCTATTGTATAGCTGAGCACATTTTTCCTAAACGGGAAACGGATGTTGATATTATGAACGCTAGAATATCCATTCTTCCGAAAGAGGAATTGGGCCTTATCCGCCAGACCATTCTAGAAAAAATAAGCGAAGACCAAATCTCTCTTTCCGATATCGGCTTAAACAACCTCCTGATCCATATTGCCATCGCCTGCAGGCGGATCCGCAAGGGCAGGCATGTCTCTCTTTATTCCAAAGATATTCAAGAAATTATGAATCACAAAGAATATGAAGTGGCGCGCGCGATTGTTCGCACACTTGAACAAAAGCTGAACGTGACATTTCCGGAAAAAGAGACGGCTTATATCGCCATTCATTTGCTTGGAGCCAAAAGGACGGCGATGGCAGCTCTCAACTGCGATAAAATAGAAAGCTTCATCGATGAAAAAACCGACCGGCTGACACGATTGATCATGGAGACGATTGAAGACAAGTTCACGCTTGGCATCAAACACGACAAAGAGTTAAAAATCGGCCTCAGCCTCCACTTAAAACCTGCCTTGAATCGCTGCAGATATGGCATGAATATCAGAAATCCGATGCTTGATGCGATTAAGGCCAACTATCCTCTCGCATTTGAAGCCGGCATCCAGGCCGGTGAGGTGATCAAAAAAGAAACGGGGTTTGACATTCAGGAAAGTGAAGTCGGCTATCTCGCTTTACATATCGGCGCCGCAATGGAAAGGAGAAAGATGAATATCCCTTCAAAGCGCTGTATGATTGTCTGCGCTTCCGGAGCAGGCAGTGCCATGCTTCTGCAGGACAGACTGCGGGCAAAATTCGGCTCGA
This sequence comes from Bacillus sp. z60-11, assembly GCF_046464135.1. Classification (NCBI taxonomy): domain Bacteria; kingdom Bacillati; phylum Bacillota; class Bacilli; order Caryophanales; family Bacillaceae; genus Bacillus; species Bacillus sp. z60-11. The sequence goes on from NZ_JBIYSN010000003.1 coordinate 312,188, forward strand.
AGCTTGACATCCTTGGTACGGTTGACTACTACAAGCTCAACCAAATGCCGCTAAACACCCTCGACTTTGTGATCAGCACGATTCCTCTGCCTGAAGAGCTCCCCATTCCGGTTATCAAAGTAAATGCGATCCTGGGGGGAACCGATCTGGCGAAAGTTGAACAAATCCTTACGGCAGATCAGGAACTCGCCGCAAAATATACGAGGGAACAGCTCGTGTTCTTGCAAGAAAGCTTTCAATCAAGAGAGGACGTTCTCCGTTTTTTATGCGAAAAAGTAACACAGCTGGGGCTTGCAGACGAAGGGCTTGAAGGTTCCGTTTTTGAAAGGGAGGCCGTTGCGCCAACCTGTTTTGGCAATCTTGTGGCCATCCCTCATCCGATGGCGCCGCAAACAGCTGTGACATTTTGGGCGGTATGCACGCTGCAAAAACCGATCGATTGGGAGGATAAAAAGGTTCAGCTGATTTGCCTGCTCTGTGTTGAAAAGGATAATACATCAAATCTGCAAGGCATGTACAAGTTGCTGGGCAATGTTTTGGATGATCGGTCCATTGTCAGCGAGCTTTTAAAATGCAGATCATATCAGGAGTTTATGTCCGTTTTCCGAAAAAACAGCCCAAACCCGCCGGCGTTTGGATAAAAATGTTCCCTTGTCTTTTTTCCTCAGAGAAGAGGAAAATCATTAAGTTAATATGAAAGCGGTTTCATATTATGATGGAACTGTACAAGAAAACGAGAACTTATATGTAAAAGGGGGCCATATCAAAATGAATATCTTATTAGCGTGTGCTGCAGGGATGTCAACGAGTCTGCTCGTGACAAAAATGGAAAAAAGCGCAGAGGAACAAGGAAAAGATTATACCATTTGGGCTGTTTCCGGAGGGGAAGTCCAAAATCATATTGATAAAGCGGATGTTTTGCTGCTGGGCCCGCAGGTCCGCTATATGCTTCCGCAGCTGAAAAAATTAGGAGATTCCAAAGGAGTGCCTGTCGATGTCATCAACACGGTCCATTACGGAACTTGTAATGGAGCGGAAGTCCTAAAATCCGCAGAACAGCTTGCCGGTTCTTAAGGGAGGCGGGCGTGTGAATAAGATGAATGCCTTTTTAGAAGAGAAGGTTATGCCGGTTGCCGGCAGGATTGCCGCTCAGCGCCACTTGCAGGCTCTCAGGGACGGAATCATTCTCACCATGCCGCTCATCATCATCGGCTCGCTGTTTCTGATTTTAGCCAACTTGCCAATCCCCGGATATCCGGAATTCATGTCGGGAATCTTCGGAGACAAATGGGCTGAGAAATTAAGCTATCCGGTAGGCGTCAGCTTTGATATTATGGCGCTTATCGCGACATTTGGAATCGCATACCGCCTTGCCGAAAAATACGATATCGACGCTTTGTCATCAGGAGCGATAGCCGTGGCTGCATTCCTGCTTGCTACACCTTATCAGATTCCATTTACACCTGAAGGTTCCACTGAAGAGATTTTGGTGTCGGGAGGCATTCCGATTTCGCTGATGGGAAGCAAAGGCCTGTTTATCGGCATGCTCATCGCCATGCTGTCGACGGAAATTTACCGCTGGGTTGTGCAAAAAGACATTGTCGTTAAAATGCCTGACGGTGTGCCGCCGGCGGTCAGCAAATCATTCATCGCGCTGATTCCGGGATTCGCGGTGATTGGCCTGATCTGGATTGCCCGCCTCATTATTGAATTGACGCCGTTTGAAAGCCTCCATAATGTGGTCAATGTCATTTTGGGCACACCGCTTTCCATTCTTGGGGGAAGCCTTGGCGGGAGCCTTGTGGCGGAAACCGTCAAAATGCTGCTGTGGTCATGCGGACTGCACGGAGCAAATATTGTCGGCGGGGTTATGTCCCCCATCTGGTACAGCGCAATGGATGAGAACCGCCTTGCTTTCCAGGCTGGCGAAGCACTGCCGCACATTTTCACAACCCAGTTTTTCGAAATTTGGATCAATATCGGCGGAAGCGGTGCCACCCTGGCGCTGGTCATCACGATGTGTCTCAGGGCGCGGAGCAAGCAAATGAAGCAGCTTGGGAAACTGGCGATCGGGCCGGCTGTTTTTAACATCAATGAACCGATTATTTTCGGAATGCCGATCGTCATGAACCCGATGCTTTTAGTTCCATTCATCATATCACCGCTTTTAATGATTACGGCAACCTATATCGGAATGAGCACCGGTCTTGTCGCAAAACCGGCCGGCATCGCGGTTCCGTGGACGATGCCGCCGGGCTTCTCGGGGTATTTGGCGACGGGCGGGAAGTTTTCCGGGGCCGTCATGCAGCTGATCAACCTGACCATCTCATTCCTCGTATATTATCCGTTTTTTAGAATGTGGGATAAACAAAAATTCAAAGAGGAAAGCGAACTGGATAAGGGGACGTCTGCAAACGATAACCAGCAGGTCAGCGTATAGAAAAGAGGTGACTTAGATGTCCGCGGAATTGGAGCAAACAATTTTTCAAATTATCCTTCATGGCGGAAACGGCCGAAGCTGCTCTATGGAAGCCATTGCTGAGGCGAAGAAAGGCGATTTTTCGAAAGCGAAAGAAAAGATTCGTGCAGCTGACGAGGAATTGATTCAAGCACATCACTTTCAGACTGCGCTGATTCAAAATGAAGCGAAGGGAACAAAAACAGAGCTGTCATTATTAATGATTCATGCCCAAGATCATTTAATGAATGCGATGACCATGAAAGATTTGGCATCGGAAATCGTCGAGCTGTATGAAAAAATCAATCTTCACGGAGGTGTCAATTGATGAAGAAAGGCTTGAAAATCGTAACAATTGGCGGGGGATCAAGCTATACACCGGAGCTTGTGGAAGGACTGATCAAAAGACACGCTGAACTGCCGGTGAGCGAGCTGTGGCTCGTCGACATACCGGAAGGGCAAGAAAAGCTGAATATCGTCGGCACACTGGCAAAGCGCATGGTGGAAAAGGCCGGTGTTCCGATAGAGATCCATCTGACGCTTGACCGGAGGGCAGCCTTGAAAGACGCTGACTTCGTCACCACTCAATTCCGCGTCGGCTTGCTTGAAGCGAGGGCGAAAGATGAAAGAATTCCGTTAAAGTACGGTGTCATCGGCCAGGAGACAAATGGTCCGGGCGGTCTTTTTAAAGGGCTTCGCACCATTCCGGTCATACTGGAAATCGCAAAGGATATAGAAGAACTGTGCCCTGATGCATGGCTTGTCAATTTTACCAACCCGGCGGGCATGGTGACGGAAGCGCTTCTCCGCTATTCAAATCTGAAAAAAGTCGTCGGCCTTTGCAATGTGCCGATCGGTATGAAAATGGGGGTTGCCAAAGCGCTTGAGGTCGATGAAAGCCGCGTCGACATTCAATTTGCCGGTTTGAATCATATGGTGTTTGGCCTTGATGTCTTCCTTGACGGGATCAGTGTCAAAGACAAAGTGATCGAAGCGATGGCTGATCCGGCAAATGCGATGACCATGAAAAACATTTCCGGAGAGTCGTGGGAGCCTGACTTTATCCGCGGACTCGGCCTGATTCCGTGCGGATACCACCGCTACTATTATAAAACAAAAGAAATGCTTGAACACGAGCTTGAGGCTTCTCAAACGGAAGGAACCCGTGCAGAAGTCGTGCAGCAAGTCGAAAAAGAATTGTTCGAACTATACAAAGATCCGGATTTGGCTATCAAGCCGCCGCAGCTTGAAAAACGGGGAGGCGCATACTACAGTGATGCGGCCTGCAATCTGATCAGTTCGATCCACAATGACAAGCATGATATCCAGCCGGTCAATACGATGAACAATGGGGCGATTGCAAGCATTCCGGATGATTCCGCGGTGGAAGTCAACTGTGTCATAACGAAAAACGGGCCGAAACCGATCGCGGTTGGAGATTTGCCTGTCACCGTCAGAGGCCTCGTCCAGCAAATTAAATCATTTGAACGTGTCGCGGCCGAAGCGGCGGTAACAGGCGACCACAATACGGCGCTGGTGGCGATGGCGATCAACCCGCTTGTACCATCTGACAAAGTCGCGAAACAACTCCTGGATGAAATGCTCGAAGCGCACCGGGCTCATCTTCCACAGTTTTTTAGATCAGTAGAAGCGTGAAACGATCATCAAGGCTCCGGCTATTCCCGCCGGAGCCTTCAGCCGTGAAGATACCAGAACGAAGTCTAGAGGAGGAAGGCCGGACCTCGGTAACATGGCATTCCGCGGAACGAGCCCGGCTTTCAGCGCACAGCGGTGCAGAACTGGAGTCTTACATGTTGGCGGTCGCCTCTTTTTCTTTTTTCAGATCTGATCGCTGCGCTTTGCCAAGCTGGGTAAACAGCAGGATGCCGATACCGGCGAGGACCTCTATAAAACCGCCGATTGCAATAACGTGTCCCGCGCTGAGTGCGTGTGCGGCATAGCCGCAGGCGATTGCACCCAAAGGGAGCGAAAGGTTTGTGATCGTATGTATAATGGCAAACACCTGCGGTTGATCATCCCCTTCGACAGATGTTTGAATGATCGTGAATTCCGGAACATTGATCGAGCTGATGGCTGCCCCAAATGCAAAAGCGGCGAGGAATACGAGCGGCAAAAATGTATTTAATCCCGTCATCAAATAGGCTGCACCTTCAAAAATGCCGGCCGCTATAAAAAGCAGACCATATTTGTTGATTTTGACTTTTGCGAGGATAAAGCCCAATAAAAACGCCCCTCCGGCCGTCGTCGCCTTCAATAGAGAATGGATGAACGGCGTGCCGTTTAAATCTTCGGCAACATAGACAGCCGACAGCGCCTCCCATGGAGATGCGGCCAGGTTCATGAATATGCAGTAAATGGCCAGCGGAAACAAAATTTTATGGTTTCTCACAAGTACAAACCCTCTTTTTAATCTTGCAACATATGTACCTCGTTGACCACTATCCGCGGAATTCGATGCTTTCTGTACGATTTTATACTTAATGCAAAGAACAAAGATGCCCGATATGATATAAAAGGCAAATGCCATGAACAGCGTCGTTGCGGGGCCGATAAATGTCAGAAGCACTCCGCACAGCGTCACAGCGCCGAGCCTTACGATTTCAGATGAGGATTGAAGGATCGCATTCGCTTTTTGAATCAGGTTTTCGTTTACGATTTGCGGAATCAGCGTAATGGAAGCCGGATTGTATGTGGCGCCTGTTGCTGAATGGATAATCATGAGTCCTAAAACAAACCACATCGGTGAAAAACCGTTAAAGTAACATATAGGCACAGTCACGACGACGGCAGCCCTCGTCAAATCCGAGAAATACATCCAGAATTTCAGAGCGCTTCTCTTCACCAAAGGTCCTGTCACCGGCGCTAAAAAGGCCTCGGGAAGAAAAGTGACGGCAATCAGCAGAGAGGTGCCGATAGCCCCTTTTCCATCAAAAATCAAAAACCATAAAATGGAATTGAAGGCGAAGCAGTCGCCCGAAATTTTGATCAGCCTGGAGAAGAAAAGGAATGTAAAGTTCTTTTTCCAGACGGACACGGGTTCAGTGGTCTTTTCCATTATTCAAGTCCTTTCTATATTTACGTGCTGAACATGGGGATGAGATCTTTTTTATAGATAATTTTAGCACAAAAGAAATAAAATGGTATATATTTAGTTGGCTGAAGGAAAGGGTGATGAAGAAGAGGATTGATGGACTGGAGGATATGCGGAAATCATCAGGCAAGGATTTCAGCCCCTTCTTTAAAAGGGGCTGAAAAACCGTTTTAACAGGACTGATGGACTGAATCGACTTCAACCGTCCAGCCGAACGTGTCTTGCAGTGCGCCTTTTTGAATGCCTGTGATCGTCTCGTAGAGCTTTTTGGCGATCTCTCCGGTTTTGCCGTTGTTAATCACAAGGCTTTCGTCTTTCCAGATCAGCTCGCCGACCGGGGAGATGACAGCCGCCGTTCCGGTGCCGAAGGCTTCTTCAAGCAGACCGTCTTTGTGGGCCTCGATCAGTTCGTCAACCGAAATTCTCTTTTCAGTCACGGAAAGCCCCCACTCTTTTAAAAGGTGAAGCACAGAATTTCTCGTAATGCCTTCCAGGATGCTGCCGTTTAGAGCAGGCGTGACGATTTCACCGTTGATTTTGAAAAAGATGTTCATGCTTCCCACTTCTTCAATGTATTTCTTTTCGACACCGTCAAGCCATAATACTTGTGAAAATCCTTTGCTTTCGGCGACTTCCTGAGCCTTCAGGCTTGCGGCGTAGTTTCCTGCCGTTTTGGCGTTTCCCGTACCGCCCGCAACAGCCCGGACAAATTCGTTTTCGACAGCGATTTTCACGGGATGAATGCCTTCTTTATAATAAGAGCCGACCGGCGATAAGATGATCATCATCTTATAGGTCTTGGACGGGGCGACCCCGAGGTATGGCTCAGTTGAAATGATGAACGGACGAATGTAAAGGGACGTTCCCTCCGCTTTCGGAATCCATTCCTTATCAATCTGAAGCAGCTTTTTCAGCCCTTCGAGTACCGTATCCGGATCGACCCGCGGAATGCAAAGGCGGTCGTTCGATTGATTCAGACGCTCAACGTTTTTCTCCGGCCTGAATAAAAGAACTTTTCCTTCATTTGATAAATAAGCCTTTAACCCCTCAAAAACAGATTGGCCGTAGTGGTAAACCATGGCGGCCGGATCCATTTCGACCGGCTGGTAAGGCACGATTCTCGGATCATGCCAGCCGCTTTCAACCGAATAATCCATGATAAACATATGGTCGGTGAACGTGCGGCCGAATTCGAGCTGATCGTCTGCGGGCTTTTGTTTCTTTGCTGTGCTGAGCTGTACGCTGATCGTTTGTTTTGTCATATTCATTCTCCCTGCCGTTTCTAGTCTTTTTCCAAAAAATATTTATCTTCTATTTTAAACCTTCTATTGATAATCGCAATAGATTTCAGAGAAATTTGTAAAATAGAATTTTTGGAAACTTTAAAAAATATTTTTTCGCAGTTTGCAAAACAAAAAAGGATTCCCGCTTGGGGGAATCCTTCTTACGATTTCTTATGATAAAACGCTTCGATTTCTTTATCTACATAAACCCAGCCTTTCCAGCCGAGGTGAAGGGTATCCTTCAGAAAATAAGGATCGTATTCATGGTTCGTTAAATCAGCGACTTGAAAGCCTTCTGCTTCGATTTGTTTTTTGATTTTCGCATAATAGTCCGTCCGTCCTTTTTTAGGAAATCCGGTGTAGTCGTAAAATTGGCCGTGCACCGGAACGGAGATGAACAGAGGATCTGCGCCGGATTCCTTCAGGACATCCAGCATCATTTGAAAATCGCCGAATTCCACCGATTTTGCATAGTTCATTTTTTTATTGTGGCCTTTCAGCTTGGCCAGCTTCGGCTTCATTTTTTTATAGACGCCATTTGTAATCTTAAACTTATTGTTACGGGATTCTTTTTTGCCAAGCTTTTCAGCCATATGCATTAATTCATCCCATGACTTGTTTTTGACGCTTTCTGAAATGGTGCGTTTTGGTCCTTCTCCTTCAACCATGGAATAATAGATATCCTTTTTTTCCAGAATGCTTTTGTAGCCTTTTGCAGCCGGTGTAAGCAGAGCCAGTGTCCCGCTGTCCTGATTGAGCTCAGCTCGGAAAAGAGCTGAAAGGAGGGCGTCGTTTTTGACCGCATTAAATTTCAGCATCCGCTTCATGATTTTCTTTTTCAGCCCTTGGTCGATGTCTTGGTTGAAATAGAGATCGTATGCCTGCAAGGCCGAGAAGTTCGGGGCAAAATGGGATTCATCAGACCCTTTTTTCTGAAACCATTGCGGGGAAATGATGAATACCAATTTCTTTCCCTTAAGATTTTTCGCATGGGCCGCAAAATTGATGGTGTGAATCAGGGATTGAGATCCGCCTTTACCGACGAGATAAGGCGTGAACCCCTGGTCGTTCACTTTGAAATAATTGGACGGATGAAATGGATCCAGCCGGGACAGCTCCGATGATCCGTAGATCGGCAGGTATTCCGGGTCTTCAAGCATTTTATCCTGAAGATATGTCCCCTGAAACATCATCGGATTCAATTCCGTGGCCGAAGTTGCGACCCGGTCTTTAGGAACGAACGCAGTCAGCCATGAAGCTGGAACCATGATCATCGTGAAAAAAAGTAAAAATGCCAAAATGATTGGCCCGAATAAAAAACGCTTTTTCATTATCTCAACTCATTCAGCTGCTTTATAATTTGATTTGGCGTGTTCCATGCGTCGCGGTCAAACTCGGTAATCGGAACAGTGATGTTAAAGCGGTTCTCGAACGCCAACAGCAGTTCTACAGTACCAAACGAATCAAGGATTCCTTCTTCAAAAATATCGATATCCGGATTTTCCATGACGATATCGTCCTGACATACCTCTGCTAAAACTGAAAGTACTTCCTGATTGAAATCCATATTTAAAAACTCCTTTTAGTGAAATAGTTTTCCTGAGAAAATCAAAAATCCAAAGCAGACGAAGTGGAAGGTCACCACAATGGAGACGGCTGTCGTCCACTTATTGTTCGGCCACCATTTATGCTTCTTATTCCATTTCTCAAAGAAATTGAAGCCGACCATGAGCAGTGCGTGATAGATTCCGTATATAATGTACTGAGGTGCGAGGCCGTGCCAGACACCCATCAGAAGAAACAGCAGCACATAGCCGATATTTGAAACCGCCATGCGGTTTTTGATCCATTTCTTCTTTGTCATCCAAAAGACAAAGCGCATGAACACGTAGTCTCTGAACCAAAATGAAAGCGACATGTGCCAGCGGTTCCAGAAGTCTTTAATATTGCGGCTGATAAACGGCATATTAAAGTTTTCCGGAGACTTGATCCCCATGATATAGCTGACGCCGACGGCAAAAGCCGTGTAGCCGGCGAAATCGAAGAACAAGTACAGGCTGTAGGCATACATGTATGCAAGCCCATGGGAAATGCTGCCGTGTGTGATAAACGGCAGTTTTAAAATGATATACGTGTTAATGCAATAGCCGATAATAAATTTGTATAAAAAGCCGAGAAAAATTTTGTTGATTCCCTTATACAGCAGCTCTTCATATTGCTCTTTCGTCCAGACGGTCTGCTCGTCTTTTTCAAAACGGCGGTACCTGTCAATCGGACCGGATGAAATGGTCGGAAAAAAGAGAATAAAGTACAGCAGCCTGCCGAGGGGAACCTGCTTTTTAATTAAGCCGTCCCGGGTTTCAATGATGAGCTGAACCCCTTTAAACGTCAGATATGAGATTCCAAGAAAGCTTGCCCAGTTGTCAACGGCAAAGAACGGCAGCAGCTTTGACAGCGCCAAAGGCAGAATCGACGCTGCCACCGCCAAACAAAAGACGACGCCGCTGTTGGCTTTTTGACGGTAAAAAATATAGGCTTTGATCAGCACCGTCTGCCAAAGCGTAAACAGGCACAGGGTGATGAGCCCGTGCAGGCTGTTGGAAAAAATGAGCGCCAGCACGACAACGGAAACGGCCATATTGTAAAAACGGAAACTTTTTCCGTTTAAGCCGAGGATGATCGTTGGTGCCAGCAGTATACCTAATATGATGAAGAAGAGAAATGAACCATACGGCGTCATACGGTTACCTCTTCTTTTAATCGTTTTCGGTCGATCTTACCGTTTGCTGTCATCGGAATCTCATTTTGATACATGAATTTTCTCGGAATCATATAGGCCGGCAGCTTGCTGCCAAGGTCTTTCTTAATGGCGCTCGTCAGCTGGTATTCCTTTTCAAAATCGTGTTCTTTAGGCACGATCATGGCGATCAGATACTCGATTTTCTCTTCTCTGTAGAATGGAATCACAACAGCCGACTGTACATAACGGGACTGATTGATTTGATATTCAATTTCCTCAAGCTCGATGCGATAGCCGTGCAGTTTGATTTGAAAATCAAGCCTTCCGAGGAAAAACAGCTGGCCGTTTTCGATGTAACCCGCATCCCCTGTGCGATAAGCCGGAGTTCCGTTGTAGGAGAAAAACACTTTTTCCGTCAGCGCCTTTTCGCCGAGATAGCCTTTGCTGACGCTTGCCCCGGTAATGATGATTTCTCCTTTTTCTCCTTCTTGAACGGCTTCTCCGTCTTCATTGATGATGACGATCTCAGTGTCCGGCTTTGCCGAACCGACGGGGAGGGAGGAATACCGGTCTAACACATCGTCTGTCACTTCAATCGAGGTCACGGCGACGGTTGCCTCTGTCGGACCATATGTGTTGAACACGCGCGCTTTTGGAAATCTTTTTTTCAATTGCCTTGCCACAGAAGCGGGAAGCGTTTCTCCGCAAAACATAAACACGGAGAGACCCGGCAGCAGATCCTCTGAAAACGACGGATCCATTAAACACATCTGGGCAAACGAAGGTGTTGAAGTCCAGACATTGACATTCGATTGTTCCAGCGCTTCAAATAAAAGCTTCGGACGGTTAATCATATCTTTCGTGACGGTCCAAAGAGTGCTTCCGGTCTTCAGGCATGGATAAAGGTCCATGACCGACAAGTCAAAGGAGAACGGCGCCTGATTTAAAAACACTTGACCGTTTTCAACCGGAAAATCGTTTGTGATCCAGTCTGTAAAGCTCTGGAGATTATCGGCGGAAATTTGCACGCCTTTTGGATTTCCCGTACTTCCGGACGTGTAGATAATATAAAATGTCTCCCCGTCCTTTACCCAATCGGCGGAATTTGTCTTAGATTCATCCCCCGGGTCAAGAGCGCCCGGTTCGATCACAGTGATCGCAGCATCTCCTGTATCGACATCAGCGCCTGAGTTGTTGAGCAAAAGCTCGGCCTTTGAGCTGCTGATGATTTTCAAAATCCGTTCTCTCGGAATGGAAACATCAACCGGGATATACGGATGTCCGGCTTTCACACAAGCGAGGAAGGAAACCGCCATAATCGGCTTCATATGACCGTAAACGATGATCGGAGAAGCATCTGTCAGCGCTTCTTTTTGCAGCTGAAGGGCAAGGCGCTCAGATTGCGACCACAGCTCTCCGTAAGTCAGCTTTTCCTCTTCATTCACAAAAGCAAGTGTATCGGGTTGTGTTTGTGCGTATTTTTGAATCGTTTCTATCAGTTTCATTGTTTTTTTCTCCATTAAAAGTCATTATAAATATATGAACCTGTATTTGCTGTATGGAATCCATAAATCAAAAACAACAGCAGCAGAATGAGAAAGTAATAGGAAGTGTTGAGCAGCCACTTCGTCGTTGTTTTTTCATACAACACTTTAAGCTTATTTAACATTGTTCTGTTCCTTTCCGTATTGAGAATTGCCTTAACAACAGTATAAGACGAATATGTTGTATAAAAGTTTCATTTGTGGAAAAGTTTTTGGAGGGACACCGCGCCAAAAAGGCCGGGAAGCCCATCAGCCTATTATAAACATTTTCCGCGGAATATCAATCTCTTGTGGAAAAAAATTCATTTATAAACGTTTGAATAGGTCAAGATCAAGCAATTTCTAGTAAATGCTGAACAATTTATGACTTTTAAAAGAAGAATAATTTTTAAAAATTGTAAATTGATATGATCGCCGCTTTTTGATCGTTCATCCTCATTCGAAACCTTACGTAAGATGTGCCCGTCTATTTTTCTGAAGAGAACGAAATCCTGGTATAAGGAGAAATCATAATGGATATTGCAATAGATAAAATGACAAGTATGCCCGCAGATCAAATCGAAGACTTAAGAAGTCTGATGGAAGACTGGAAAAACGAGCTTCTGGTTTATAAATTCGCTTTGGACCAAATGGATACAAAATTTTCGATTATCAGCCAGGAATACAATTTGATTCACGGCCATAATCCGATTGAACATACGAAATCAAGGGTGAAAAGCTTTGAAAGCTTAATCAACAAGCTGGTGAGAAAGGGATGCGATATTACGACAAGCGCGGCTAAGGAGCATATTCACGATATCGCAGGCCTGAGAATCATTTGTTCATTTTTGTCTGACATATACAACATGGTCGAAGTGCTGAAGGAGCATGAAGACATCAAAATTTTGAAAGTGAAGGACTATATCAAGAATCCGAAGCCGAACGGTTACCGGAGTCTCCACTTGATTGTTGAAGTTCCGGTGTATTTGACCAATCGCGTGGAACATGCCAAGGTGGAAATTCAAATCCGTACGATTGCCATGGATTTCTGGGCGAGTCTTGAGCATAAAATCTACTACAAGTTAAATAACGATGTCCCGAACCAGCTGACGGATGAACTGAAGGAAGCCGCGGACATTGCTCATTATTTGGATGAAAAAATGTTTAATATTAGATCAAAAGTGGATCAGTAATACAGCCGGAACGGGGCGGGCTCCGTCCGGCTTATTTTAAATACCAGCGGCCCTCAAATTCATTCTGCTTTGACATTTCCCCGCGCCTGTTCCACAATGACAATCCTGCCGAACAAGGATGGCTCGCGCGTGGTATCCGATACGAATGACATACAGGACATTTTCTAACCAATGCGTATCGAAAAAGGAGATCAAGAAAAAGATAATAGCCATGAGGAGGTCGTCGTCATATGAGCGGACTGCATATTGATTACAATAAAACCGCCTTTGTGCCCGAAATTCCTGGAGGAGATGGCGTTGTGAAACAGGCGTCCAATCGCGCTGAATTCAGTGTGTGCCATTTTACTGTGACGAAGCATCAATGGCACACTTCTTTCGGTGCGGATTTGGATCTCGAGCTTCGGCGCCGCGTTGTCGCGACAAATATCGGTGTTGAAAGCACGGCAAGGGAAGCCTGCCAGCATGGATATCAGCGGACTTTGATTTCAGATGTGATGACAACTTTCGGCGAGGAAGAGCTTCGGACGACGGAAGCGTTTAGATCACAGTTCTGATGAAAATATCTAAAAAAAGCAGGGCCTTGTTTTTAACAACCGTTGCATCCGGAACCATGCTGAATCCGCTGAACTCTTCCATGATCTCACTTGCGCTGCACAGCATTCAAAAAGAATTCCAGCTGTCGTTTTCAACCGTGTCATGGCTGATTTCATCGTTTTATTTGGCGAGTGCGGTTGCTCAGCCTGTGACGGGGAAGCTGGGGGATTTAATCGGCCGGAAAAAGATGTTTTTGTCCGGGCTGATTCTTGTGGCGATCTCAGCCATCGGCGCGCCGCTGGCTCCGGCATTTTTAGTTTTACTTGTGATGCGTTTATTTCAATCGATTGGCAGCAGTGCGATTTATCCGTCCGGAGTGGGGCTGATCCGGAGCCATATCCATGATCGCCAGGCCTCCGCGCTCGCTGTTCTTTCCATCTTTGCTTCCGCGATGACGGCTTTGGGCCCGACAGTGGGAGGGTTTTTAATCGTCTGGGGCGGGTGGCCGGCGATTTTCACCGTCAATTTCCCCTTTATCCTGTTCAGCTTTGTGTTTGGGATGTACATGTTTCCAAAGGATGAGAAAAAACCGGGTTTAAATGCCAGGACCGTCATCAAACAGCTTGATTTGACGGGAATCCTTTTATTTGCCGGCGGAATCGTCCTGTTGTTGTCTTTTTTGCTTTCTTTAAGCACCGCCCCCCATTATGCCGCAGGGATTGGCGGATTTGTTCTGCTGTTCATCTTCGTATGGTGGGAGCTGCGGACGGATCATCCGTTTATTGATATGCGGCTGTTTATATCCCACAGGACACTGTCATCGGTGTATGTCCAGTTTATTATGTTGAACATTTTTAATTACTGTCTGTTCTTCGGGCTTCCGAGTTATTTTCAGGATGAGATGGGGCTTTCCGTTCGCACAAGCGGACTGCTGATGCTGTTTATGTCAGGAATGAGCATCATCGTGTCTCCGCTTGCGGGAAGATGGATCGACCGCTCCGGGGAGACACAGCCTGTATTGATGGGGACTTGTTTGATGGTCATCGGCGCGGTTCTGATGACGCTCTTTTTCGTGGAGGCGCCGATGGTTTGGAAAGGCTTGATGCTTTCTTTATTGGGAATCAGCTACGGCCTCGGCAATGTAGCATTGCAGGCCGCCATGATCAGGACAAGCCCGGAAGATCTGGCCGGTACGACATCCGGGCTGTTTCAAACGTGCCGCTACTTGGGATCGATCTTATCATCGGTTGTTCTCGGATTGCTGTTCGGTCAAGAAATAACGTCCGGCCATTTTCAGGAGTTAGGGATGATCATGATCATCGTCGCCATCGGGAGCCTGATCTTGAGCTTCCGGTTTATCAAGCTGGTCAAGGGTTGAAAAAATGGAGCCGCATCTTGCGCTCCATTTTTTTGCTGATTGATCGGGAAAACGGTGTTGACTTGCATCTATTTATCATCTCGAACGTATCGCTTGACCAACCAGACGTTCTTATAGAAAATCAATGCTTGCGCTTTTTGGTCACAACTATTATCATCACGATGATAAAGATCAGGAAACATATCCATCATCTTCTAATAAATTTTTGAGAATATCATAAATAAAATGCTGACTGTTGCAATAATAAGCGCACCAAGGATTGCAATCATGGTCTGCGCACTCAAGTTTATCAAGTTATTTGCTAGTAAGATAAAAAAAATAAACAGATATCCCATCAAAATAAAATAATGATAAAACATGGCTTTTTGTTTGATTAATTTATGGCGCTCATCATTTTTCTTAAATTGAGGATATAAATAACCTAATGTGAAAAACATGATAAATAAAGAAAAAGGCATAAAAGCCGTTTCGAAACCGAGTCTTCCATAAACCACACTACTAAAAAACTGATAGAGACTTAAAATCAACATCAAAAAACTCAATATGAAATAACCTAACCGTGAACTCATGATTTCCTCCATAAACATCTATATTTCGGCTGCTGTAGCTTCAAATTAGCTATTAGAGAACCGTTACATTCACCCGCTATTCTAGCGTAACGTAAAATGAGCTTTACGTAAAGGGAACTTTACAAAATAAGGCTCAAGGACCCAGACACCCTAGTGTCTGTGGAAAAGCCTCTCATCTTCTATGCGTAACCAGGACAAGCCTGTCTGGCTGGTGCCGCTATCCTCGGGTGGCGGAAATAAAAAATGGAACAGATCAATCCGATCTGCTCCATCCATAGATCAAAGAACTACTTTTCTTTTTTGACCAGGTCATAAATGGCCGTTCCGGCGATTTGCCCGGCTGTTTTCAGTCTGTCCTTGCTGATGTGTTCAATCGTGTCGAAAGGTGTGTGGTACCAGGGCTCCAATGCGCCAGTTCCCGGCTCTCGCCAAATATAATTGGCCGAGTCGATGCCCGCTTCATGGAATGGGACATGGTCGGATGAGCCGCCTTGGTTTAAATATAAAACATCTTTTCCAAGCTTCGCCTGAGCGGCGCGGCTTGATTGCCAGACGAGATTGGCCGAACCGTCAGGCGTGTTGATATAAAGCTGTGAGGCGTTTTCCCAGTTTGTTGCGACCATGTCGAGGTTGAAGTTGGCGGCGCTCCGTTCGATTTCCCGCTTTGACAGGTGCCCGACATAATAGCGCGATCCGACAAGCCCGATTTCTTCGGCTCCAAATGTAATAAAGCGGATTTCCTTATCAGCAGGCACATGTTTCATCAGCCGTGCGAGCTCCAGCACGGCTGATGTTCCCGACGCATTATCATTGGCTCCAGGCGCATCAGGCACACTGTCGTAATGTGAAGTCACATAGACGATCTCCGGGTTTTTCACTCCTTTTGGTTTGCGGACGCCGATGACGTTTTGCGAGGTTTGATTTGTAAAAGCCTTCAGCTGAAGTGTCGCTTCGCGTTCTGTGAGGAGCTTCTCACCGTCTTCCTTTTTGATACCGACAACCGGAATGTCGATTTGATTTCCGCTCAGGTTTGGCGTCAGCGGAACGAGGCTGTCGATGTTGTTATAAATAATAACCCCGGCCGCACCTGCATCAGCGGCGTTTTTTGCTTTCTCATAAAAAGTCAATTCTCCCCTTAAAATAACGGCAATTTTCCCTTTGACATCCGCCGTGAAGTCACCCGGAAGACCGAGTCCCGCCTCATAGAGGGGAGCGGTCAAACCCTCGGACGCTGTCGGTGCGGAACCGGCTGCCGGCCGCGCTGCGACCTTATTTCCATTGACGGTAAGGGTTCCTTCTAATCTATCCGGAATGCTGAATGTTTGTTTGCTTACTTTCAGGCCTGATTTTTTCATCTGTTTCGCGATATATTGAGCGCTCTTTTTTTCTTGGTCGGTGCCTGTCACACGGGGCCCGATTGTTTCGCTTAAATGATGGATGGTTTGGTAAGCGCGGTTTTCATTAAACTTCTTGGCGATCTGGTCCTTATCTTTCGCACTAACGGCTTTCGGTGCCGCTTGAACCGCCTTTCCTATATCGCCGGCTGCCGGAACGGAAATTCCGCCAAGCAAAATAGCTGCAGCAGCTCCGAAAATCATCAGTTTTTTCTTCATCATCAAGCCCTCCCCAATGTTTTTGTTTGCCTTCTTGAGAAGATATTCGCACCGGGGAAAGCAAATCCTGCCACCGCAGGATAAATGAGGCGATAGACTGGTAGTTTCAAGATTGAGAAAAACAAGGTTGACTCAGGACCCTCTTTCTGTTTAGAATACGTCCGATTAATCAGAATCCTGATTTTGAATCACATATGTGAATGATGGAGGTTGTCATGTCCGTAAAATCCGCCGTACGTGTGGTGCGTATATTTGAATTGCTGTCAGTTCATCCGGAAGGGCTGACGGTAAAGGAAATCAGCAGAGAATTATCGATGCCGCAAAGCAGTACCTTTCACTTGGCCACGACTCTTTTGGATGAAGGGTATCTTCAGCAGGATGATGTAAAGCGGTACAGGCTTGGGGCGAAGCTGATTCAAATTGGAACCGCTGCCATGGAGTCGATCGATATTTCGTCCCAGGGTGTTCCTTTTTTAAAGCAGCTGATGGATGGGGTGCAGGAAACGGTATTTATGGCCGTTTTGTCCGATGATCAGCTTGTCTACATCGCCAAAATCGACAATAACAGGTCGATCAGAACAACTGCACAGCCAGGGTCGCGGAAACCGCTTTATTGCACCGGGCTCGGCAAGGCATTTTTGGCTTTTATGCCGGAAGAACAGAAGAATCGGCTTCTTGACCGCATCGAGTTCATCCGTTTTACAAGGAATACCATCACCAACAGAACTTCGTTGGAACATCAGCTGCAGCGGTTTTTCAAACAAGGGTATGCCGTTGATGATGAAGAGAATGAAGAAGGCTTGTTTTGCCTGGCGGCGCCGGTATACGGGCCTGAGGGAGAAATGAAGGCAGCGATCAGCACAGCGGGACCAAAGGATCGCATGCTCGAAAGAAAGACTGTCATTGCCGAGCAGCTGCTCTATACCGCCGCGAAAATTACAGAAAGCATTGGCGGAAAGAAGCCCGTGCACAAAGGGGGATGATTCTGATGGATGTGATAAGCATAGGAGAGACAATGGTGCTGTTTACACCCAATGAAGACGGCCCTCTCAGATATGCGAGAAATTATACGACAAGGATGGCAGGTGCAGAAACAAACACACTGATCGGACTAGCAAAGCTTGGAATGGACACCGGCTGGATAACAAGGCTCGGAAAAGACGAGTTCGGAGCGATGATTCTCTCTTCGGTCAGGGGAGAAGGAGTCGATGTCAGTCAAGTGATGTTTGATGAAGAAGCGCCGACAGGGTTGTTTTTTAAGGAGAGAAAAAGCGCGGCTAAAGTCAATGTCTTTTATTACCGGAACGCTTCAGCAGCAAGCTTTTTGCAAAAGAGCGATATCGATGAGACATACATTGAGAAAGCCGGTTTTTTATACATCACGGGCATTACTCCGGCTTTAAGTGAAAGCGCTTCAGAAGCTGTTTTTTACGCCGTGGAACTGGCCAAAAAGCACAATAAAACCGTTGTGTTTGATCCGAACTTGCGACAAAAGCTTTGGGACGGAGAGAGGGCGAGGCAGACCATGCTTGATCTGATCAAACAGTCTGATATCGTTCTTCCGGGCTTGGGCGAGGGCCGCTTTTTATTCGGAACCGATGATGAGCAAAAAATGGCCGAAGCCATTCACAGGCTTGGAGCTGAAACGGCGGTCATCAAGCTTGGCGCAAAGGGCGCCTATTACTCAAGAAGCAAAGAAAGCGGGTATGCGGCAGGCTTCGACATTCAAAAGGCCGTAGATCCGGTGGGGGCGGGAGACGGTTTTGCAGCCGGTGTGTTGTCCGGGTTGATTGAAGAGCTTCCGCTTTGTGACGCAGTCCGGCGGGGCTGTGCGATAGGCGCCATGGTAGTGGCGGTGAACGGTGATATCGAAGGCCTGCCTGACCGTGACGCACTGTTTGCCTTTATGAAGCGGTCTGAAGAAGACGATGTCAGCCGATAAAACGTGGTAACGAAAGGGTGGGAGATATGCGTGTATTATCACAAATCGAAGACGAAAAAATCATTGCGATCATCCGCGGCTACAATCCGGAGGAGGCCGTAGGCATCGCCGGAGCCTTAAAAGCGGGCGGGATCAGGCTTGTGGAGATGACATTGAATTCCCCTCAAGCGATCAAAGCAATTGAAACTGTTTCAGAACGCTTTGGAGATGACATGCTCGTCGGTGCGGGAACCGTTCTTGATCCTGAATCGGCAAGGGCGGCGCTTTTGGCTGGAGCCCGGTTTATCCTGTCACCCGTTGTCGATGAAGAGACGATCAAGATGACCAAACGGTATGGAGCGGTGAGCATTCCGGGCGCTTTTACCCCGACGGAAATTTTGGCGGCTTATGAAAACGGCGGAGACATCATTAAAGTGTTTCCGGGAACGCTGGGGCCGGGTTATATCAAGGATATTCACGGGCCGCTTCCACAGGTTCCGCTGCTGCCGACAGGAGGAGTCGGGTTGGACAATATCGGCGATTATTTGGATGCCGGGGCAATCGGAGCGGGAATCGGCGGGTCGCTTGTTCCTGCGAATGAAGAGGTCAATGACGTGTTTTTAGAAAAACTGGCCAAAAAAGCGAAGCGCTTTGTTGAGGCCGTAAAACGGCAAAAAGGGGATGAACAGACATGAAAATAACAGGGTTCGAATGTTTTCAAATACCGCCGCGCTGGCTGTTTTTGAAAATTGAAACGGATGAAGGCATCAGCGGCTGGGGAGAGCCTGTGATTGAGGGCAAAGCTGCGACGGTAAAAGCAGCCGTAGGCGAATTAATGGAATATTTAATCGGCAAAGACCCGATGAACATTGAAGACCACTGGAATGTGATGTACAGAGGCGGGTTTTATCGAGGCGGACCGATTTTGATGAGCGCGATTGCAGGCATCGATCAGGCGCTTTGGGATATCAAGGGCAAGTTTTACAATGCGCCCGTGCACCAGCTGCTCGGAGGGAAGAGCAGGGAATCGATCAAAGTCTATTCATGGATTGGCGGAGACCGCCCTCAAGACGTCGGCCTCGCCGCAAAACAGGTGGTCGACAAAGGTTTTACAGCCGTCAAAATGAATGGCACAGAGGAGCTGCAATACATCGATTCGCATGAAAAAATCGATCAGGTGATCGAAAGGATCGCGGCTGTCAGAGAGGCGGTCGGACCTTATATCGGCATCGGCATCGATTTTCACGGCAGGGTGCATAAGCCGATGGCGAAAATGCTGGCAAAGGAGCTTGAGTCTTTTCGGCCGATGTTTATCGAAGAGCCCGTCTTGCCGGAAAACAACGAAGCGCTCCGCGATATCGCAAACCTCGTCTCGATTCCGATTGCAACCGGTGAACGGATGTTTTCAAAGTGGCAGTTTAAAAACCTTCTGACTGACGGTTTTGTGGATATCATTCAGCCTGATTTGTCACACGCCGGCGGAATTACCGAATGTAAAAAAATCCTGTCGATGGCGGAAGCATTTGATGTCGCGGCTGCCCCTCATTGTCCGCTGGGCCCGATCGCCCTGGCGGCATGCCTCCAGGTTGATGCAACATGCCACAATGCGTTTATTCAGGAACAGAGCTTAGGGATTCATTACAACAAAGGCACGGATTTGCTCGATTATATTGTCGATCAAGAGGTGTTTTTCTATAAAGACGGCTATGTCCGGATTCCAGACGGCCCCGGCCTTGGCGTTGAAATCAATGAGAGACACGTCAGAAAAATGGCTGAAATCGGACACAGCTGGCGCAACCCCGTCTGGCGGCACAGAGACGGAAGCGTGGCAGAATGGTAAAAAATGATACCGTTTTCATATGTTCGTGAAACAAATGATTGAGAAGGAGAGGGGCCAATCATGAAAGCAGCAAATATGAAAGAGAAGCCGACAAAGGTTCGTGTGCAGGTATTATTGTTTATTTTCGTTTGTGTTGTGATCAATTATATGGATCGAAGCAATATCTCTGTGGCAGCCTCTGCGATCGGTGATGATTTGAATTTGTCCGCGGTTCAGCTGGGATTGATCTTTTCGGCATTCGGCTGGGCATATTGTGCGCTGCAAATTCCGGGCGGCGGGCTTGTCGACCGTTTTGGCCCGCGGCTTGTTTACAGCCTTAGTTTGATCACTTGGTCGCTTGCGACATTGCTGCAGGGCTTTGTCCGGGGGTTTGGTTCGTTATTCGGCCTGCGACTCGCGACAGGTGCGTTTGAGGCGCCCGCGTTTCCAACGAATAACCGGGTGGTCACTTCATGGTTTCCCGATCAGGAAAGAGCTTCCGCGATTGCTTTTTATACATCGGGGCAATTTGCCGGTCTTGCGTTTTTGACGCCGGCGCTCAGTGCGATTCAGCATGTCGTCGGCTGGCGCGGCTTGTTTATTGTCACGGGGGCGGTCGGTATCATTTGGGGTGTGGTATGGTACATCTTTTATCGAGATCCAGAGCGGCACCCTAAGGTAAACAAGGCTGAACTGGACCACATTGAAAAAGGCGGCGGGCTTGTCCGTCGGAGTCAGTCTGCCAAGGAGGAAAAAACGGCGTTGACCTGGGAGCATTTCAAACAAGTGACAAGCCGGCGGAAGCTGTGGGGGATTTATATCGGCCAGTTCGCCGTTAACTCGACGCTGTGGTTTTTCCTGACATGGTTTCCGACATACCTTGTGAAATACAGGGGGCTTGGCTTCC
The DNA here is from genome assembly GCF_046464135.1 of Bacillus sp. z60-11. NCBI lineage: Bacteria > Bacillati > Bacillota > Bacilli > Caryophanales > Bacillaceae > Bacillus > Bacillus sp. z60-11. Next base: position 333,238 of record NZ_JBIYSN010000003.1, read on the forward strand.
TGCAATCCGGTTTTCTTGCATCGCTTCCTTTTTTGGCGGCATTTATAGGAGTTCTGTTGTCCGGTTTTCTGTCCGATTTCCTGATCAAAAGAGGTGTGTCCGCCGGAGTTGCCCGTAAAACACCGATCATCACGGGGTTGTTTCTGTCCGTTTCGATCATCGGCGCCAATTATGTCAATCAAACATCCTTGGTCATTTTATTTATGACGCTTGCCTTTTTTGGGAATGGACTGGCCTCGATCACTTGGGTGCTGGTGTCGTCTCTGGCGCCCAAGCATCTGATCGGGCTGACGGGCGGAGTATTTAATTTTGTCGGCAGCCTCGCGTCGGTTATCGTTCCGATTGTGATCGGTTTCCTGGCTGATGGCGGCAGCTTTGCGCCCGCGCTTGTCTTTATCGGCATTCTTGCCTTTTGCGGCGCCCTGTCCTACATCTTTCTGGTTGGAAAAGTCGAGCGCATCGAAATCAAAGGGGATGCTGTTGAAAACCGTGATCTTTCAATATAACGTTCTTGTAAGGGTGGCCGGATTTTCGGCCACCTTTTTTAAGTTTTTGGTGAATAATAATCGAGGCATGTCGCAAACTAACCATTAAAATATTTTGATGAAACAGGTGTTTGAGGATGGCGGCATATTTTCAAAAAGATTATCGGCTCGGGTCTTTTGAGCTTTTTTCAACTTCACATATTCTGACTTTACTGGTGATTGCGGCGCTTGGCGTTTGTCTGTTCGTATTTCGGAAGACGCTGCAAAAGCCCGAAATCAACCGGTTGATTCGCTATGGCTTTGTGACGGTTCTCGTGATTTCAGAAATCAGTTACCACTCCTGGTTCATTTTTGTGAGATCATGGACGCCTCGCTATTGTTTGCCGCTTCATTTAAGCGATCTTTCAGTTTATCTCATCATCATTCTGTTAATAACGAAAAACCTCAATTTGTTTAAATTTCTTTATTTTGCCGGTTTGGGCAGCGCTTTGCAGGCCATACTGACGCCTGACTTAGGAAGGTACGGATTTCCCCATTTCCGCTTTTTTGAATTTTTTATTTCCCACGGAATCGTCGTTCTCGCCTGCCTCCTGATGATAGCAGCCGAAAAGTATAAGCCGACGGTCCGCTCTCTCTGGGTCACGTTTCTTCTTGTCAATGTTTATGGCGCTCTCATTTTTTTGATCAACCGTTTGCTGAACTCGAACTATATGTACATGATGAAGAAGCCCGGCGGCGGAGCATCGCTGTTAGATGTGCTCGGGCCATGGCCATGGTATCTTTTATCAGCTGAAGCGGTCACGATTGTCTTCTTCTATCTTCTCTATTTGCCGTTTTGGATCGCCGGGAAGGTGAGAGAAAAAAAAGATCCTGCATGATCCTCAAGGTGAGGATATAATGCGCCTTTTCCATGGCTGATATTAGCGATAAACCTTTTCTATAAATAAACGTCCATATAGGGGTGGCCGTATCCCATTGGCCAAGTGAGACAAAATCGAAAGCATCAACTAATGATCATTCTAAAATTTGATCAATTTGAAACAAAATTCCATTCATATCGAAAATGAGTGATTGCGCCATAAGTGTCTCCTTTTTTACCTACCGACTTTATCTTCTAATTACGGCTATAGAATCGTTCACAGCATGATCAGGAATATGAAGCAAAAAAGCAGATCTCGTAAAAGATCTGCTTTCTATTACATACTGATTTGTTTCTTTTGTTCATAATCGATTTCTGGCTGTATTTCCTTCGTGAGTTGATGTCCTTCTATGTCTACATTCGGAATCATCTTGTCCAGCCATTTTGGCAAATACCAGGCTGCATTCCCCATCAGCTTCATCAGACTTGGAATCAGTGTCATTCGTACAATAAATGCATCAAAGAGCACACCAAAGGAAAGAGCCAACCCGTTGGCTTTAATAGAAGCTTCACCAGCAAAGATAAATCCTGCAAAAACGAATATCATGATCAGGCCGGCTGCGGTGACAACAGGACCGCTGTGTTTTAATCCAGCTTGAATCGCTTGTACTAGATTCTTTGTTCTCACATATTCTTCGCGCATTCTGCTTACAAGGAATACTTGATAATCCATCGCTAATCCGAACAGAATCCCAATGGATAAAATCGGCAGGAAGGCGAGTATCGGTCCTTTTTCAGGTATTTGGAACAAGTCGATGAGATTTCCGTCTTGTAAGACAAATACACAGACTCCAAGAGTGGCTGTCATCGTCAAAATGAAACCTGCAACCGCGACAAGAGGCACAAGCAACGAACGGAATACGATTGTCAGCAATACAAACGCAAAACCAACAATGAGTACAGCAAACACCGGTATCGCATCATTAAGGCGATCTGAAATATCAATATTCACTGCGGTCGATCCAGTGACGAGCAAATCTATCCCATTTTTATCTGATAAGCTGCGTACATCTTTTACCAAATCCTTCGTTGCTGCATCATTTGGACCTGTTTCAGGAACGACCGTAATGATGGCAAAGTTCCCTTTTTTATTAGGCATTGCAGGAGTGACACTCGCTACATGGTCTAGTTCCTTTATTTCTTTCACTGCGTCTGCGAAGGCTTCCGCTTTATTTTCTGTCACACTTCTGGCATCCGCTACGATTGTTAATTGACCATTAAATCCTTCTCCAAAACCGTCGGCAAGCAAGTCATAAGCCCGGCGATCTGGATTATCCTTCGCTTTCATCCCTGCATCAGGCAAGCCCAGCTCCAAATGCATAGATGGGATACTAATAACGAGCAAAATAAGAATGCTGCATACACTTAGCATGATAGGATTTTTTGTGACAAAGCGTCCCCAGCCATTTGTTTCAGCGCTTTGTTTTTCTTTGTTCTTGTTTGCTTTCGGAACCATCCGTTTCCCTGCTATCGACAAGACGGCAGGCACAAGCGTGATGGAAGCGAGAACAGCCATCAGTACACTAAGCCCTGCTGTCAGCCCCATTGCAGACATAAAAGGAATGTTAACGACAGTCAATCCGCAAAGTGCGACGATAACAGTAAGTCCGGCAAAAACGACTGCACTCCCAGCTGTTCCTGCAGCTCTCGCAATGGATTCATTTTTTTGTATACCTTCGCCTAAAAACTGGCGGTGCTTCGTAAAAATAAATAAAGCATAATCAATCCCAACTGCAAGGCCGATCATTCCGGCCAATGAAAGACTGACGGAAGCAATATCGAATACTTGTGTCCCAATCAAAACGAGTCCAATACTTACACCTAATCCAATCAGTGCTGTTAAAATCGGCAAACCTGCTATTAATAAAGAGCCAAACGTAATGGCCAAAACGACAAAGGCCAAAATAATGCCGACAATTTCAGAGATACCGCCTATCTCCATCTCAGCTCCCGGTACATCTCCGCTTAGCTCCGTTTGCAATCCCTCATCATCAGCCACTTTCAAACTGTCTTTTAAGTGTTTGATAGAGTCATCTTTTATATCATCTGCTGATGTTTTATACTTGATATCAGCATAGGCAACTGTGCCATCTTTCGCGATTGTTCCTGTCACAAAAGGACTTGCAATCGAGTCAACAGAACCATCTTTATCGATTTCCTTTAACGTATTTTCGATTGCTTTTTTGGCTGACTCTGCAGTCAGTTTCTCTCCATCTTCAGCACCGAAAATCACCCGTATGCTCCCTTTATCAGGGCCGTGAGGAAATTCTTTTTGAATGACATCCATCGCTTTTTCCGAAGGTGTGTCAGGTATGGACATATCCTCAGAAAAACTTGGTTTTAATGTGGTTGCAAGGCCTATCGATGCAACTAACACAACGATCCACGCGCATATAACTTTTAAGCGATTGCGAGCAACCCATCCTCCTAATTTATATAACATTTTTGACATGATAATCTCCTTTCAACACATTGCTTGATCATATTCCTTCTCATTGTAGTGGACAATGAAATAAAAAAAACGTACATTCGGACATGTACGTTTGGGCAAATTTCAAATTTGATATTATTAGTCTAATGTCAGAATACCTCTTTGCATGGCAATCGTCACTGCTTCAGTTCTTGAATTCGCGCCTAATTTATTGTAAATGGACGTTAGTCTAGACTTTACTGTTCGCTCAGAGACACCCAAATCAAAGGCAATCGCTTTGCTTTTAAGCCCTTTGGCAATGGCTTTTAGAACAATGACTTCCTTTTCTGTCAGCTGTGTATCACTGTGCTGCTTCTTCATCCGCTCTAATTGGATTTCTTGCAGACGTTTTAAGATATCAGGCTGCAATAGCACGTTTCCTCTTATTGCTGCATCCATCGTATGAAAAAGGGTTTCTGAACTTGTATCCTTCAATAGATATCCTTTCGCCCCTAATTCAATTCCTTCGATCATTAAGTGATCTTCATTATACGTAGTCAAAATAATGATGGGGATGTCGTGTTTTTCTTTTATTAGTTTAATGGCTTCTAACCCGCTCATCTCTGGCATATACAAATCCATGAGAATAATATCCGGTTTTAATTCATCTGCAAGGCGGACTGCTGCTTTGCCATTTTCTGCCTCTCCTATGATGATGTAGTGATCATTCGTTTCAATTAAAAGCTTCAGACCTTCCCTCACGACAAGATGGTCATCAACGATTAAAACCTTATTCATTTTGCATCTCTCCCTGAATTGGTACAGTAATCTCAATTTGTGTTCCTATAGATTTTTTACTCTTTATATTGAATTGGCCTTTCATTGCTCTGACGCGTTCTTCTATGCCGAGAAGCCCATAATGTCCTCTCTTTTTCTTGCCCTTTTCAACATCAAATCCTTTGCCATTGTCCTTGACAGTTAAATGGAGCCTCTGCTTATCATCGTCCCAAATGGATACCGAGATTGTTTCTGCTTCAGCATGCTTTGCTGCATTCGCTATGCATTCTCCAATGATGTAATAACAGTTTTCAGCTGTTCGAACGTCCGGCACTTGATCTAATCTGTAGTCTAAAAAACAAGCCATGCCTGTCGACTCTTGAAAATGATCCATTAATGAGGTAATTCTTTCTTTTAAAAAACCGATTTCTTCTGATTTGCTGCGCAGATCGTCAATCGCTGAACGTGCATCAGCTAATGTGCTTTTCACTCTATTCATAGATTGTTGAACGATTTCTTTTGCTCTCTCTGTGTTGTCTTTGGCGAGATGAACATGAATAGCGTCCAGCTGCATATTTAAACTGACCAGCCCTTGAGCAAGCGTATCGTGTAAGTCCCGGGCCATACGCTGTCTCTCGTTTTGCAGCGTCAGCTGTTCTACCTGCTGATGAGCCAGCTCCAGCCTTTCAAGAGTCAGCTGCGCTTTTATCTTTTCATCGACTTGGGAAAAAAATGTAGCGGCATATGTGATAGTCACGATCATAATAGGTACTGCTATGACAAGAAAATGCAAATATTCACCTTTGTGAATCTGATATACTACATTGATTGACAGCAGAAGCAATAAATAAAGGATGAGGAACGTCTTTCTTCTGTCTGCCATTCCTATAATCTGTCCAATCAAAAATGCATAAAGGCCAATGATGATCAGCACTAAGAAGCCAGGCATGATATTAGCAAGTGTAAAAGTGATCAGACCTTGTACTATGAAGTACAGAATCACCCTTTTCTTAACCCAGCGATATGAGTGCCAATGCAGCAAAACAAAGATGGCGGTCAATACTGTAAACACATTAAGCAATAAAATGGACCAGCTCCCATTCAGAAATTGCAGCACGATAGAGGCTACATAGATCATGAGAATAAAAGCCAGGCCCGGCACTCTGAGCGCAAGCATATTTAATGCCCGCCTATCATGTGAGTAGTACTTTTCTTTGAAAGGATTCCTTATCAGCAAACCTCATCCACTTCCTTTAACAGTTTAACCGAAAAGAGACTAATGAAAATCGATCCCATTTCATTGAACGTGCAACATACATTTATCCAATCATTTTATAGGAAGAAAAGGAACACAACAATACCAAGGTGCATTGAACCATTAGATGTTCCCAACATATGATCATTGCCCAAACGTACATATACATTCTGCCTTTATGTACGTATTATCTTTCCAAATTTACATTTAAAATAATGAGGAACTCACTATTCATTGAAGGAATGATCAACATTGAAATCGATTGATCTCATCATTCTATCATTAAAAAGAAAAGGAATCAGAACTGAGAAAGTGTTAAAAAATCAGTGCCCTGATCGATTAAGCAATGCGAACGAAAAAACAGACAAGCATCGAAACAAAAATAGTCAATCCAAGAACACGTGTAAAGAAAAAGAGGAATGAATATGTATTGGTTTTTAGGTGCTTTATTATATTTTCTCATCGGTACTTGTATATTCATTGGAGTCATTAGAGACAGTCACTCAGGCTCATGGATACTCCTTGCGTTAGCAGCCCCGCTCATTATTGTTGGCTATCCTTACTTTTATTTAAAGCAGCTTCTTGTCAAAAGATAGCCAAAATAGACGCCATACAATCTGAGGATCTTGCATGATCCTTTTTTTTTCGGCCTATCGACGGTGTTTATTTTTTGAAGAAAGGGAATAGAACAAAAAAAGAAAAGGAGATGGAAGACATATGAAAAGCGACCGAACCATGCATATTATTTCTTGTACAGACAATAACTACGCACAGCATTTAAGCGTGTTGTTCGCATCATTGCTGACGAATATGGATCAGAGGCGCGATGTGAAACTGTATGTCATCGACGGAGGGATTGAACCGGAGAATAAAAAGCGGCTGGAAGAGACGACCCTCCGATTCGGGGCTCCTATTACATTTCTTAATGTGGAAAAAAGCCAGTATGACAAAGCGGTCGAAAGCAGCCATATTACAAAAGCGGCTTACTATCGAATTTCCATTCCCGATCTGATTGATGACGAATCCGTTAAACGAATGATCTATGTCGACTGCGACGCCTTAGTGTTAGAGGATATATCGAAGTTGTGGGACAAGGACATTTCACCTTATTTCGCGGCGGCGGTTGAAGATGCAGGCCAGCATGAACGGCTGAAAAAGATGAACATCAGCGATGAAGCAAAATATTTTAACTCGGGCTTAATGATCATCGATATGGAAGCTTGGAGAAAAAACGACATTTCGAAAAAAGTCATCGAGTTTATCAATAACAACGATGAAGACATGTTTGTGTTTCATGACCAGGACGCGCTGAACGCGATTCTTTATGATCAGTGGCTCGAACTTCATCCGAGGTGGAACGCCCAAACACACATTATGTTAAAAGAAAAAACACCGGCTTCTCTCATCGATCAAAAGCGCTATATGGAAACAAGGGCAAATCCCGCAATCGTTCATTTCTGCGGCGGAAACAAGCCTTGGAATTCACAAACCTCACACCCGTACACCCGTCAATATTTTAAATATTTGCAGTCCACGGCCTTTAACCAGACGGACAAGTTGTCTAAAAACCATGTCAGCTAACATGCCAATCTTCTTTTTAAATCCCAGGATGAATCGATATAATGACAACAAACCCTGACGTATCCCCATATTCGCTTGTTTCCTTTCATCGGAAACAAGCATTTTTCTGGTCGGGAAAATTCCTGATGAATGGAGGAGAGCTTTTGCTTAAAGTGCTGTTGACGCTTAACGGACTGTTTTACCGCGCAGCGCCGCGGTTGAAAGAAAGGATCGAACAGCTCGGCGCCGAATTTATGTTTTTGGATTCAAATCGGTTGATGAGACAGGATTTACTGACTCATATCAAGGATGTCCATATTTATATCGCCGGCGTTGAAAAAGCGGACCGGGAGCTGATCGACGCCGCTCCGGGACTCCGGTATATCATGAAATTCGGCGCGGGAATCGACAATATTGATGTGGAATATGCAAACGAAAAAGGAATTCTCGTCACGAATGCACCCGGCCAAAATGCCTCGGCAGTCGCCGATTTGGCATTCGGTCTTCTGCTGTCTGGCGCCCGTTCGATCCCGCAGTCAAACGCCGCAGTCAAAGCCGGCTTATGGCAATCGGCGATGGGTTATGAGCTCGATGGAAAAACGCTGGGGCTTATCGGTTTTGGGGAAATCGGCAAAAAGGTTGCAAGGCGGGCTTCCGGGTTTAATATGAACGTTTTGGCGTACGGCACATACAAAGACTACAATGCAGCCAAACGGCTGAATGTACGGTTCGCCGAGCTTGACGATCTCCTGGCAAAATCGGACTTTGTATGTATCAGCACATCATTGAGACCTGCCACCTATCATTTGATCAATCAAGAAAAACTGGCAAAAATGAAGAAAACCGCGTACCTGATCAACATTGCCCGCGGAGAAGTGGTGGACGAAAGCGCGCTTATTCAAGCGCTTGAACAAAAACAGATCAGGGGCGCAGCATTGGACGTCTTTGAAACCGAACCGCCGGCTGCCCGGATCACCGGTCTCGGCAATGTCATTTGCACGGCGCATATCGGCGGCGCTACGTTTGAGAGCATCAGGCGTATCGAAGAGGTGACCTATCAAAACATCAAAAGGTTTATCGAAAAACAGCAGCCGGCTTTCCGCGTTCGATAAAGACCGGAAACGGCGATAAGCCGCGTCCCGGTTATGTTCTTTGAAAAAACTCAACCATTTCTCCTTCGGGGCCAAAAAGAAAAAAATAGCGGAAGCCGTTCGGCAATACGGTGATCTCATCTTCCATCAGCTTGATGCCGGCGCCTTTTGCGCGAGCGAATTCAGCCTCGATATCATCGGTCGAGACGGCAAAATGATGAACTTTTCCTTCCTGGGGAAGGTTGTCGTTATATCCCTCGATCAGTTCAAGCTCTGTCTCGTCTCTGTTCTCAAAGCCTAAAAAAGCGAGTTTCATGACGCCGTTTGTGTGCGTCATTCTCCCTTTCAATGTCATACCGATCATATCTTGGTAAAAAGCGATCGATGCCTCAATGTCCTTCACCATCAGTCCTATGTGGTCGATTCTTGCCACCTTTAGGATACCTCCTTTTTTCTTATCATCATAGAAGAGTCTGAAATATCCGTCAATTTTTTCGGGAGGGAAATTCCGCTATCATGTATAGGAAGATGAACAAAGCGTTATGGTAGGATAGAACAAGACTTTAATAGAAGGACTGAACACAATGAAGACGCTAAAAATAAAACACAGCTACGCGGCGAAGATGAAAAAAGGCTATCCCTTGATTTCAAAAGATGCCGTCCTTTCGGAAGTCGGCCATTTGACAGAAGGAGAGCTGATTGAAATTTTCGATGAAAATGGAGCTTTCCTGGGGAAAGGCTATTACGGAGAACAAAACAAAGGGATCGGATGGGTGCTGACGCAAAATCGGAACGAGCCGGTCGATAAAAGCTTCTTTCTCGGCAGACTGGCAAAGGCTTTTCAGGAAAGAGAGCCGCTCTTTCAGGATCCGGAAACGACGGCCTTTCGTTTATTTAACGGTGAAGGAGACGGAATCGGCGGCTTCACGATCGATTACTATGATGGATATTATTTGCTTCAGTGGTACAGCAAGGGGATTTATACGTTTAAGGAAATGATCATCTCCGCACTTGACGAGCTTGTCGACTATAAAGCCGTCTATGAGAAAAAGCGGTTTGATGAAGCCGGGCAGTATCTCGAAGATGACGATTTTGTCAAAGGAACGCGAGGAGAATTTCCGATTATCGTGAAGGAAAACGGCATCCATTTTGCCGTTTATCTCAATGACGGCGCCATGACGGGCGTGTTCCTTGACCAGCGTCATGTCCGCAAATCGATAAGGGACCGGTATGCCGAAGGGAAAACCGTGCTGAACACATTCTCATATACCGGTGCTTTTTCCGTCGCCGCAGCCCTCGGAGGCGCCGAAAAAACAACAAGTGTCGATGTGGCCAACCGGAGCTTAAACCGGACGATCGAGCAGTTCAGCGTCAACGGTCTGGATTTTGAAGCTCATGACATCAAAGTAATGGATGTGTTTCGCTACTTTCAATACGCCGCGAAAAAACAAATCAGTTTTGACCTGGTGATTCTTGACCCTCCATCTTTTGCAAGAACGAAAAAGCATACGTTCAGCGCGGCAAAGGATTATAAAAATCTGTTAAAAGAAACGATCCAAATTACAAAAAACCAAGGGGTTATTGTCGCTTCAACAAACAGCAGCGCATTCGGAATGAAAAAGTTCAAAAGCTTCATTGATTCGGCATGCAAAGAAACGGGGACGAGCTACACGATTCTGGAAGAACATTCCTTGCCTGAGGACTTTAAGACGTTGAAAAGCTATCCCGAAGGCAATTATTTAAAAGTTGTCTTTTTGCGGATTCGCCGCTGGTGAATGACATGAAATTTTCTCGGCGATCATCATGGGGGATTTGCTATGCCTTTTGCGATCGTCCCGGTGATTGGAGAATAGAATTCGGAAAAAATAAGACAAAAGCCCGCTCCGGCGGGCTTTTTTCATTGCGCTTACCACGAAATTTCAAAAGAATCGTGATAAAAAACGATACCTGTTGGCGGATGAATCATGTATATTGATAATACGAAAAACTGAATAGGGGGAAGTTATGGATTACGGAGTTTTGATATCGATAGGTATTTACATGGCTGGAATGCTGTTCATCGGATATTTTGCCTATCGGAGAACAGCAAATTTGAATGATTATATGCTCGGGGGGAGAAATCTCGGCCCCGCCGTCACCGCTTTAAGCGCAGGAGCGTCGGATATGAGCGGCTGGCTTTTGATGGGGCTTCCGGGAGCGATGTTTGTCAACGGGCTCAGCAGCGGCTGGATTGTCGTCGGCCTGGCGATCGGAGCCTATTTGAATTGGCTGTATGTAGCCCCGAGGCTGAGAACATATACGGAAGTGGCCGGCAACAGCATCACGATACCCGATTATTTTGAAAATCGTTTTAAAGATCGCTCAAGGATTTTAAGGGTGACCTCAGCTTTTGTGATTCTTATCTTTTTTACGTTTTATACATCTTCAGGAATGGTCGCGGGAGGAGAACTGTTTAAAACCGCCTTCCATCTCGATTACCGGATCGGCATCTGGCTGACGGCCGGCGTGGTTATCCTCTATACGCTTTTCGGCGGTTTTTTGGCGGTCAGTTGGACGGATTTTGTCCAAGGAACCATTATGTTTATCGCGCTCATCTTAATGCCGATTGTCGTTTTTGTTCAATTGGGCGGAGTCGCACCCGCGTTTTCGGAAGTTCGTTCTGTGGACCCCGGCCTGCTGCAGCCGTTCAAGGGAACGACCGCGGTCGGGATCCTGTCGCTGTTGGCATGGGGGCTCGGTTATTTCGGACAGCCCCATATCATTGTCAGGTTCATGGCGATTTCAAGTGTGAAAGAGATGAAAAGAGCGCGGAGAATCGGGATGGGCTGGATGATATTTTCAATCTGCGGAGCGATGTTTACGGGACTCGTCGGCATCGCTTATTTCAGTGCGAACCATTTAACATTAAAGAATCCCGAAACGATCTTTATCGTACTTTCCGAGCTTTTGTTTCCTTCAATGATCACCGGGTTTTTGCTGGCATCGATTTTGGCGGCCGTCATGAGCACGATTTCATCACAGCTTCTTGTGACATCAAGCGCCCTGACAGAAGACTTCTATAAAGCATTTATCCGGAAAGGTGCATCTGATAAAGAACTCGTTCTTGTCGGAAGGCTGTCTGTTCTCGCGATTTCGCTGATCGCCCTCATTATGGCGCTCAACCCGAATGAAACGATACTGAACCTTGTCGGCTATGCATGGGCCGGCTTCGGCGCTGCATTCGGTCCGGTCGTCCTGTTGAGCCTGTATTGGAAGAGGATGACAAAATGGGGCGCGCTTCTAGGAATGCTCTCCGGCGCGCTGACCGTGATCGCCTGGGAACAAGTGGACGCTTTTGCCCCTGTCTATGAAATGATTCCAGGGTTCATTGTTTGTACGGCGGTCATTATTGCCGTCAGCCTGTTGACGAAAAAACCGGCGGCAGTGATTGAAGAAGAGTTTGATAGGGCAGTTAGAAAAGTTAAATAGTAATCAAAAAAGCCATTTCAAACAATAAAATGGCTTTTTACTAGTAAATTGGGTGAAAACTGAAATGATTTTCACCCAATTTACGATTTAACGATCTGGAAAAATATTTATGATATTTTGTCTTCGATAAACAATTCCCCTAAATTGATATTTGACGGGTTCAAACTGTAATAAGCGAAATCAAAAACGGTGCCGCGCAAAGCGTAATGATCGCCGCCAAAATCATGGATACGCTGGAGATGGTTCCGGACACTGAACTCAGCTCAAACGCTTTTGACGTGCCGGCTCCGTGGGCGCTTGTTCCAAGGAGAACGCCTCTTGCGATTTCATTGTCGATCCGGAAATAGCGGATGACCATCGGTCCGATCACTGAGCCGAACAAAGCGGTCAAAATGACAAATACGGCGGTGACCGGAGGCATGCCGCCGATCATTTCCGACACGCTCATCGCGATCGGAGTCGTCACCGATCTTGGCACGAGGCTCTCGATCAGGTCTCCATTCAGCTTGAACAGCTTTGCGATGAAGGCCGTTGACAGGATCGCGATGCAGCAGCCGATGGTTACATTAATCATGATTTCAACAGCGTATTTTTTTAGGATCGGAAAGTATTTGTAGAGCGGAATCGCAAAAGCCACGGTAGCGGGCTGCAGCATATCGGTCAACAGCCGTCCGCCGGCGTTGTATGCTTCAAAAGGTACATTAATCAAAAGCAGAAGGCCGACCAAGATCAGCGGCGTGATCAATAAAGGTGAAGCATATACCTTTGGATGCCGGGTATATACCGCCTTCGCCCCCATATAAATCAAGACTGTAGCAATCAGGCTTATGCATCCGATGAGCATGTTTTTTTCCTTTCCTTTCTTTTAGCAATCATTTGGGTCAGCATTCCTGTCGATACCATGACGACAAAAGTGCTGAGAAGAACGACGAGCATAATGCTTGTTCCAAATTCCTTGAGAATATCTCCGTAATTTATGATCCCCACAGCGGAAGGGACAAAGAACAGAAGAAGCTCCGCAAGAAGCCACAATGCGCCGATTTCAATCCATTCGAGCTTAATAACCTTGAAATGGAGAAGCGCAAAGATCACGACGATACCAATTATACTTCCGGGTATTTTTATATGAAGAACCTCGACAATCAGATTCATCAAACGCGCAAATAAAAATAAAAGAGCGACCTGACCTAATCCTTTAATGAATGTTTTCATGTCATTATCCCCCTTTCTAAACAAGAGTGTACAGGAGAATAAGATATAGGTAAAATACATATACAGAATAGTCATTATTCATTTTGTCTATGTGAAAAAAGCAAAAACCAGGGCGAAAGAAACAGTTTATTTACTAAAATTAGAAAACGGCTGTCTGAATGGACCGGGATGATTTCTGTGACAATCAAACCTCTCAGTCCCCATGCCATTGGACTTGTCCCGACAAGCGGAGCCCTCTGATTGACTCAGGAAAGAACGGTCATAATCCATTGAATCCTCAAAAGGGTGGGCGAGATGCTGTGTACAAATCCCTAAAAACAGTATTTAAAGCCTATTCAACATCCATGCTTTTCGACTTAAACTATAAATATTGGAAATGTGCGCAAAGTCAAGTAAAAGATGTGAATCTATGTAAAAGATGGTTTAACAGCCCGAAAATCAATACTGCAATTTCAGAGGTGACAAACAATGGACTACTCAGGCACGCTGGAAAAAATACACGGTGTCCTCTCGCATAAAGCGGCCGAGCTGGAAGAACAAATTTCCCGGCTTAAGAAGGCAAAGCGGGAAGTTGAAAAGGAACAAAACCTCGGCATTGAAGAAATCAGACAGATTTTGCGTCCGAGCCTTGACAAATCGTGGACCGGAAGCCGGGCAGCCGATTTCGATGAAGCACGTCATGAAGCGCACACGGTGATGTACAGAATATTTAACGATGATTATGAACGGTATATTCATAAAATCGATTTAAAGATATTTGCTTTGGACGCTGAAAAAGGAGCGGTTGATGCCGCGAGCTGGTCGGCGGACCGGGCGGACTTTCTGCTTGAAAAGGGAGAGGAAGCCGTCGATGCGCTGCACAGTACAATCAATGGTTTAAAAGGGTGGTTGAAATGAGTAAGACAATTAAACTGAATCATGCAGCGGTCATGAAACAGCTGGATCAAGTGAAAAGCGCGCTTGACTCCGTTTCTCTAAAAGGCCCGTCAGCCGGGGATCTCGGCCAAAACAACCTTGACTTTACAAAAAAATGGCTTGAACGGGAAGGCACCATACACGACATGATCAAGCAATACAAAGAGGCTGTCGATAAAAATATTGAAGACACCCGCTCAAATGTGGATAGCTTGAAGAAACAAGATCAAGCGATTGCCAGAAAATAAGCGCTGCCGGTTTGCCGGCGGCGTTTTTTTATATGGCAGTGGCAAGGGGACGGGGGTGCAGAAAATATGAAATTTGGTTTAAAATATGAGATAAATGAAAAACAAGCATCGAAAAGCTCTGAAAGGATGTCAAACGAATGGACATACGCCACCTAACCTACTTTTTAGAGGTCGCCCGTCTGAAAAGCTTTACAAAAGCCGCTCAGTCCTTATACATCTCACAGCCGACGATTTCAAAAATGATCAAAAATCTTGAAGAAGAGCTCGGAATTGAGCTGTTTTACAGGCGCGGACGGCAGATCGAACTGACGGATGCCGGCCAAAGCATGTATGTGCAGGCCCAGGAGATCACCAAGTCGTTTCAAAATTTAACTTCAGAGCTGAATGATTTAATGGATGTCAAAAAAGGACATGTGCGAATCGGGTTGCCGCCGATGATCGGCTCCGGTTTTTTCCCGAAAGTCATCGGGGATTTCAGAGACAAATATCCGAATGTCACCTTTCAGCTTGTCGAGCACGGGTCTGTGAAAGTGCAGGAAGGTGTGGAAGATGGCTCGCTTGACATCGGCGTCGTTGTCCTGCCGGCAAAGGAAGAAATTTTTCATTCATTTACAATTGTAAAAGAAAACCTGATGCTGATCGTTCATCCTTCACACCGTTTTGCTGATGCAAAAGAAATCGAGCTTCAACAATTGAGCGAAGAACCGTTTATTTTTTTTCGGGAAGACTTTGTCCTTCATGAACGGATCATTACAGCATGTTTGAAAGCGGGCTTTCAGCCGAATGTGATTTATGAAACATCACAATGGGATTTTATCAGTGAAATGGTCTCGGCGAATCTTGGAATCGGGCTTCTGCCTGAAAGAATCTGCCGGGATCTTGATCCGGAAAGGGTGAAGATCATTCCCCTGATCAGGCCTTCCATTCCGTGGCACGTCGCTGTCATCTGGAGAAAGGACCGCTACCTTTCATTCGCGGCCAGGGCTTGGATTGACCATACAAAATCGTATATATGGAGTCATTCAGAAGCAGAAAGGGATGAAGTAAAATGAATCAACAAGATGCCTCAAAAGGAATAGAACGAGTCAGAAAACAAAAGCCGCTCGTTCACAACATGACCAACAATGTCGTCACAAACTTTACAGCAAACGGCCTGCTGTCTCTCGGCGCCTCACCGGTGATGGCTTATGCGAGGGAAGAGGCGGCGGACATGGCGAAGATCGCCGGCGCTCTTGTGCTGAATATCGGTACGCTCAGCCTGGAGTCTGTCGAATCGATGATCATTGCGGGCCAATCTGCAAATGAACATGGGGTTCCCGTCATTCTTGATCCTGTCGGAGCGGGGGCGACGCCGTTCCGAACGTCATCTGCTCAGCGGATCATGCGCAAGGTAAACGTTTCTCTCATCAGGGGCAACGCTGCGGAAATCGCCAATACACTTGGTGAAGACTGGGCGATAAAAGGGGTGGACGCCGGAGAAGATGGCGGCGACAGGATCGGCCTGGCAAAAAAGGCGGCTAAAGCCTGGAACACGGTCGTAGTCATGACCGGTGCGGAGGATGTCGTGACCGACGGGACAAGGGTCTATACAGTGGGCAATGGCCATGAGCTTCTGACAAAGGTAACAGGAACAGGGTGTCTGTTCACCTCTGTCATTGGTGCCTTTTGCGCGGTTGAAAAGGATCATTGCAAGGCCGCTGTAGCAGCTGCCGCTTTCTATGGCCTGGCCGCGGAGTTGGCGGCGGAAAAAACCGCTCATCAAGGGCCGGGAAGCTTCCAGATTGAATTTTTAAACCAGCTTGCTGCTGTAGTCTCGAAAGACATCGAGCAGCGGGCGATCATCAGAGAGGTGAAATCGTGATGGCACAAGTGGCAAGGCAAACGATGAAAGATCTTCTTTCTGTCTATTTTATAATGGGCTCCAATAATACGGAGAAGGACCCTTTAACAGTGATCGAATCTGCTTTAAAAGGCGGGGCCACTCTTTTTCAATTTCGAGAAAAAGGAAAAGGAGCGCTGCAAGGCGAAGATCGAAAGGCTTTTGCCCGACAAGTCCAGGCGATTTGCCGCAAGGGCGGCGTCCCGTTTATCATCAACGATGATGTCGATCTCGCCCTTGAGCTTGGTGCCGATGGTGTGCACATCGGCCAGGATGACGAAAAGGCCGCCGACGTCCGCGCCCGCATCGGGGACAAAATTCTCGGCGTGTCCGCTCATACCATCGAAGAAGTCATCAAAGCCGAACAAGACGGCGCCGATTACATCGGTGCAGGGCCGGTTTATCAGACGGAAACGAAGCTTGACGCCAAAGCCGTTCAGGGCGTCAAGCTGATCAGCGAAATCCAGAGACAAGGCATTGAAATTCCTGTGGTCGCTATCGGCGGCATCACGATAGAAAACTGTGCACCAGTTATAGAAGCCGGCGCCGACGGCATCAGCATCATCAGCGCCATCAGCAAGGCCGCCGATCCAAAAGCGGCTGCCGAAGCGTTGCATGCAAAAGTGAAATCCGTCAAAAAAAGCGCAAATTCCTAGCCGGGGATTTGCGCTTTTTGCATGAAGCCGCCGTCAAAAGCTTTCATTCATAAACCGTTTCCAGAAAGCGTTCGATGACAATCGATGATACGCCCAGGGAGGAGGCGATGCGGCCGAGTGAGGAGATTTGTAAGCGATAGCCGGTCAGCGCCTCTTTTTTGCTTCGAGATGAAATGGTTTTCTTAATCGAGTCGACAATCTCCGGATGGGATTCAACAATCGTATTTCGCAAAATAATGGTGTCGGGATTCAGCGTTTTGATGATATTGAGCAGTCCCACACCGATATAGAACCCGAAGGTTTCGAACGTCTTCAGGATGTTCGGGTCCCGGCGCCCGGCGAGCTCTTTGACCGTTTGATAGAGCGGTGTCTCTCCATTTTTGAGGTAGGGTGAAAAAACGGCTTTTTCTGACGCGTATAACTCCCAGCAGCCTTTGTTTCCACATCGGCACGCCGGACCATTAAAGTCGATCGACATGTGCCCCGCTTCTCCGGAAAACCCTTCAACACCTCGAAAGAGCCTGCCGTTCATCAAAATCCCCAGCCCGATGCCGGCATTGATACTCACAAAAATCGCATGTTTCAAATCTCCTGCTTCACCATACTCTTTTTCACCAACGGCTCCCGCGTTTGCTTCATTTTCGATCAAAACAGGAACATCGAAATGTTCTTCCAGCAGCCTCTTCAATTCAATCAGATGTATCGGTTTATTTGGCGTGAACACCACACGCTCGTCATTGTCAACCAAGCCGGGAACACAGACGCCGATCCCCGTCAGGCCGTATGGGGAGGGCGGCATCTTGTCAATGGCCAAACCGATCAGTTCGATCAGCGCCTGTTCTGTCGCCGTTATGTCTTCTTCATCGAGAACCCGTTCATACTGTTCGATAATGTTACCTTCAAGGTCAGTTAATACGACGATGATGTAGTCCGTGCCGATATCGACGCCGACCGCAAACCCCGCTTTGCGGTTGAATTTCAGCATCACAGGCCGTCTGCCGCCGCTCGATTCTCCGCGGCCGGTTTCAAAAATGATGTCCTTTTGCAGCAGGGAAGATACCTGGGAGGAAACGGTTGCCTTATTTAACCCCGTTATTTCCGAAAGCTTTGCCCTTGAGATGGGGGCATTGGCGATGATCTGTTCAAGAATCAGCGCTTTATTCATTTTTTTGACAAGGGCTTGGTCCGCGGTATTCAATGACGATCACTCTCTTTTGCAATGGTATGTATCTTTTTTATTATAGTATAACAAATTTTAAAAACTCAATTTTTTCTAACATTACCAATTGAAAGCGTTTAATTTATCTTGTAAGATAAAAGTATAAAAGTTAGTTTAATGGGTAAACAAACTTCCAGAGGAAAAATAAGGGGGAGATCGGACATGTTTTTTAAAGAGGTAGGCAAGGTCAAATATGAAGGCGCAGATTCGGAGCATCCATACGCGTATAAGTATTACAATCCTGAAGAACGTGTCGGCGGCAAAACGATGGAAGAACATCTCCGTTTTGCTGTTGCCTATTGGCATACGTTTGCTGCGGACGGGAAGGACCCTTTCGGCGATGCGACAATGAGCCGTTCGTGGAACCGGCTGACACATCCTTTAGATAAAGCAAAGGCCCGGGCTGAAGCGGCTTTTGAATTTTTTGAGAAGCTCGGCGTTCCCTATTTCTGTTTTCATGATGTGGATGTCGTTGATGAAGGCGATTCCTTGCGGGAAACGTTTATATACTTGGATAAAATGACCTCCTTTTTAAAAGAAATGATGGAGTCAACCGGTGTTAAATTGTTGTGGAATACAGCCAATATGTTTACACATCCAAGGTATGTCCATGGCGCGGCAACCTCCTGCAATGCGGATGTTTATGCACGCGCCGCGGCAATGGTGAAAAAAGGGCTGGAGATCGCCAAAGAGCTCGGCGCGGAAAATTATGTGTTCTGGGGCGGCAGGGAAGGCTATGAAACATTGCTCAATACAGATATGAAGCGTGAGCTGGATCATTTGGCGCACTTTTACAGAATGGCGGTTGATTATGCTGAAGAAATCGGTTTTAACGGCCAATTTTTGATTGAGCCAAAGCCGAAAGAGCCGACAAAGCATCAATACGATTTTGACGCGGCAACATCGATTGCTTTTCTGGAAACGTATGATTTAAAAGACCATTTCAAATTGAATTTGGAAGCGAATCACGCCACATTGGCAGGACATACGTTTGAGCATGAGCTCAGAGTGGCTGCGCTTCACGACATGCTCGGCTCGATTGATGCGAATCAGGGGGATCTGCTTTTGGGCTGGGATACTGATGAATTCCCGACGGATTTGTACTCTGCTGTTTTGGCGATGTATGAAATACTGAAAGCGGGAGGCTTCAAAACAGGGGGCATCAATTTTGACGCCAAGGTAAGGCGGGCCTCATTTGCGGATGAAGATCTATTTCTCGGCCACATTGCCGGGATGGATACGTATGCGATCGGACTGAAAGTCGCTCACCGGCTTTTGGAGGACAAAGTTCTCGAACGGATGGTCGAAAAGCGCTACAACAGTTATACGGATGGCATCGGTCTGGACATTGCAGAAGGACGGGCCGATCTAAAAAAGCTTGCCGCATATGCGCTTGAGAATGATCGGATTGAAAACCTATCCGGCCGCCAGGAACATTTGAAAGCGACAGTTAACCGCTATTTATTAAACGTTTTGCGCGAAACGCCGGCAGGAAAGGAGAAACAGTAGTGGAATATGTCATCGGGGCCGATCTTGGCACAAGCGCGGTAAAAGTCATACTTGTCAATCAAATCGGAGTATTGTGTGGAGAGGCCTCAAGGCCGTTTTCAATCATACAGCCGCATTCAGGCTGCTCTGAACAGGACCCAAACGAATGGACGGAAAAAACGAAGGAAGCCATTAAGGAATTGGTCGAAAAGTCCAGCGTTGAAGCAGAGCAGATTAAAGGCATCAGCTTTTCCGGACAGATGCACGGTTTGGTCCTTTTAAACCGGGAAGGAAAAGTATTGCGAAACGCGATTTTATGGAATGACACCCGGACGACAGAGCAGTGCCGGCAGATTGAAGATGTGATCGGAAAAGAGCGGCTGCTGAAGCTTGTCAAAAATCCGGCCCTTGAAGGATTCACCCTTCCGAAGCTCTTGTGGGTAAAGGAACACGAAAAGGAACTGTTTGAAAAGGCAGCCGTCTTTTTGTTGCCGAAGGATTATGTCAGATTCAGAATGACGGGCCGCATTCACAGCGAATATTCAGATGCTGCCGGGACGCTTCTGCTTGATGTAAAGCATAAAACATGGAGCAAAGAGATTTGCAGCGGGCTTGGAATACCCGAATCCATTTGTCCCGAGCTGGTGGAATCGGGCGCCTTCGTCGGCTGTCTCACTCCTGAATTTGCAGCGGAGACCGGGCTTTCAAGCCATACTAAAGTGTTCGCCGGCGGGGCGGACAATGCCTGCGGAGCCGTTGGCGCCGGAATTTTAAAGGAAGGTGATGCTTTGTGCAGCATCGGCACATCAGGGGTCGTCCTCACCTATGAAAGTGACCCGGTGCAAGAGTTTAACGGGAATATACACTTTTTTAATCACGCTGCTCCCAAGGCGTATTATTCAATGGGAGTGACGCTTTCAGCCGGTCAGAGCCTCAGCTGGTTCAAGGATGTATTCGCTGAACACCTGTCATTTGATTCCTTAATCAGCGAACTGGATGACTCACAACCGGGAGCAGGGGGACTGTTGTTTACGCCATATCTTTCCGGAGAAAGAACTCCTCATGCAGACGCTGATATTCGCGCCAGCTTCATCGGGATGGACAGTTCTCATAAGAGGGCAGATTTTGTCAGGGCCGTCATTGAAGGGATTACATTTTCCCTCCATGAGAGCATTGAGCAATTTCGTGCAGGCGGTAAAGAAATCAGCCGCATCATTTCCATCGGCGGAGGCGCGAAAAGCGAAAAATGGCTGCAAATTCAAGCCGACATTTTTAATGCCGAGATCATCAGACTGACAAGCGAACAAGGACCGGCTTTTGGGGCGGCGATGCTCGCCGCGGTCGGGTGCGGCTGGTTTCCGACACTTGAATCATGCGCCGGACAATTTGTTCATGTCAAAGAGACGTTTACCCCCCGCAGAGCATTCAGCGGGCGGTATCAGGAGCTGTTTCAAATTTACCGGGATGTCTATCGAAAGACAAAATCATTGAATGAGCGGCTGGCGCGCTTTCGGATGTAGCCGAAAACCTGCGGCCGGGCCGCTCAAATGTTTACGACCGGTCCATATGGATACCAGTATGCGCTTTAACCTTGATCTCTTCAAATGCATCCTGATCAGAGGCTTTGGAAGATAAAACGGTTCCGAGATAAGCTCCTAAAAAGCCGAGCGGAATCGAGATAATTCCCGGATTTGAAATCGGGATCAGCGGGTCGCCGATAAAGATGGCATTTCCGGCCGGATCCCAAACACTCGGGCTGATGGAGACGAGAATCAGCGCGCTCAGAAGACCGGTCAAACTTCCAGTTAAAGCACCGGCCGTATTGAATCGCTTCCAGAAAACAGTGAAAACAATCAGCGGGAGGTTGGCGCTTGCCGCCACCGCGAACGCCAGTGATACAAGAAACGCGACATTCAGCGACTGAGCAAAGACAGCCAGCAGGATCGAAAGCACAGATACACCGATGGAGGCCCACCTTGCGGCGATCATTTGCTCTTTTTCCGTCGCTGCCCCTTTTCTAATAATCTGGCTGTAGATATCATGGGCAAAGGCGGACGCCGCCGAAAGCACCAATCCTGTGACAACCGCTAAAATCGTGGCGAAGGCGATCGCTGAGATAAAGGCGAACAAGAAATCTCCTCCAAGCGCCTGAGCCAAGAGCGGCGCAGCCATATTCCCCGCTTTATCCGCAGCTAAAATGTTTTCAAAACCGACAAATGCGGCAGCACCAAAACCGAGAAACACCGTCATAATATAAAATATACCGATAATCCATGTAGCGGAAATAACCGATTTTCTTGCCGTTTTGGCATCTTTCACCGTATAAAACCGGATGAGGATGTGGGGAAGCCCCGCCGTGCCGAGAACGAGCGCCAAGTTGAGAGAAAGCGTTTCAAGAGGAACCTTGTATTTATTCCCCGGATTTAAGAAATCCGCACCGAGCGGCGTGGCCGTTTTCATGTGCTCAAACATGTTTGTGAGGCTGAATCCGAATTTTGAGAAAACGAGTATCGATATGATGAGTGTTCCGGCCATTAAAAGGACCGCTTTAATGATCTGCACCCAGCTTGTCGCGATCATTCCTCCGAATACAACGTATATCGTCATTAAAACGCCGACAATGCAGACGGCCAGCGTATAGTCGATGCCAAGCAGAAGCTTGATGAGTGCTCCGGCGCCGACAAGCTGTGCGATCATATAGAATGTTGAGATGGCAATCGTGTTCAATGCTGCGACACCCCGGATTTTCTTTTGCTTGAACCGGGAGGCGATCATATCAGCCATCGTAAATTTCCCGAGGTTTCTAAGCGGCTCGGCCACGATATAAAGAACAACTAGATAAGCGACAAGAAATCCGATGCTGTAAAAAAATCCGTCAAAGCCGTTCAGCGCAATCATTCCCGCGATTCCAAGAAAAGAAGCCGCCGACATATAATCTCCAGCAATGGCCAGTCCGTTTTGAAGACCGGTCAGTCCCCCTCCTGCTGTATAAAACTCATTTGCCGTTTTGGTCCGCTTCGCCGCAAAATATGTGATGACAAGGGTGAGGCCTACAATCGCAAGAAACAAAATAAAGGCCGTGCTGCTCATGATTCAACTCCTCCAAATTCCTTTTTAAAGTCTTCAGCCATCTTGTCAAACCGATCGGCTTTTTTCATGTAGAGAGTACAGAGCGTCCAGGTCATGGCAAACTGGGCAATCGCAAACACCCACGCCCAGGTAATGGCACCCACCGCAGGACGATTCAAAAATGTAAAATAGGATGTCATGATCGGCAGAAGAAAATAAAAGAGCAGAAAGAAAATCGTCATCGGCACGATAAAAGCCCGCTTTTGCTTTAACAGCTGCTGGAACGCGGGAGAAGCCGCAGCTCTGCTGTAATCTATTTCGGCTTTTTTCATTGTTGCATCCTCCTTCATAATTGTCTGAAAAGATACAACAAAGGTATGTAACAAGCTCTGGTTTTATTCTTCGAATTTCACATGCCCCTTATTTATATAAGATGAAAGACCTGACGATTTCCATGAAATATTTCCTCCATAAAGCGCGGCGGCTCTTCGGTTGTTCTCTTTTCATTCCATCTCCCTCTTTGTTGTTTCCATCAGCTTTTGCCGAAGCTCGTTTGCGGAAAAAAGTGCGGCAGAATCGTTCAAAACGGAGCCGGGGCGATTTCCTTTGCCGATGATATAACCGCCAAATGCCATGCCCACAAAATCAAAGATATATTGAAATTGCTGAATGAGAGGAAGCACTTTGATGTGAGGCTCATCATCACCGACAGCAATGACATATGCCGTTTTCGCCGACATTTGCTGTTTGAACTGATCTCTTCCCATTTCAATTAATGTTTGTGACCAGCGGTCAATGAAATATTTCATCCGCCCTGACATGCCGAACCAGTAGATTGGAGTGGCGAAAACGACGATGTCATTTTCCAAAACTTTGTTGATCAGCTCTCTGTAGTCGTCGTCAGGATAAAACGGCCGCGCTTCAACATGCCTGTAATCCTGTACACTCTCGATATGGTAGTCGTGCAAACAGATCTTGTCGGCATCAAGGCCGTCTATTAACAGATCAACAAGCGCTTCGGTATTTCCGCCTTTACGCGAACTTCCGCAGATGACTGCAATCCCCATATAAACTTACCTCCTGTTGTGAATTCTATTTCAGTTTATAATGAGGACTTACAATCAGTAAAATTGATATTTTAGATTTTTATCATCGAAAAATCCGATTTTAATGTGTGATTAAGGATTTCTCCAAAACTCTGGGTCCGGTTTAGGGAGATTGCTTTTTCGGCAATGTGGAGAATACAATCGGTGAGGTGCAGCAAGAGCGGGCATGCCGCATGTTACAGAGGGCAGTAAGAGCTGCGGCCTCCCGGCATCCCTTTAGAATGTAGAGGGCCAGCATTGACAGTGAGTGCCCTTTGAGGCGTACTATCAATGCTTTAATGAAGTGCAGCTGAAAAAGCCAGCTGTTCTTTTTTATATCAAATACAAACTGATGCACATGCATCAGTTGTGCTTGTAAACATACGTCGTTATCAAATTTTTAAACACTCTTTGAAAACAGCCGGCTGGATCATCTCGAAAATTTCAAGATTCTACAGAACCGCCTGTTTTGTGGATTGGTAAAGCCCTACTGTCTCAGCTTTCTGTCAGCTTCTCCTTGTTTGCGCTGAGCGCGAAGAAAATCTTTAACATCTTCGACATGCAGCCCCAGTTTTTTCGCCTCCTTCATCAAAATCACCCAATCTTTGTCCAGCTTGTGTTTCGTTTGAGTATTCATAGATTCCTCCAATATGATAAGACGTTGTTCATCCCAAGGAAAACCTTATTTTTGCCTTGAGATGTATCAAAGTTATAAAACAACACCCATGTGAAAACAATGACAAATTTCATAAAAAGTTCACAAAGGCAGATCGATTCAACCTACCTATTCCCTAAATAACTGACTAAAAAAACCAAAAAATCTTAGATTCTTACTTATAATAATAAACAATCAATTACTGACTGGATAGTATTCAAATAAAAATGATTACTTTTCCCTATTAAGAATTTCTCAATTGCAGCCGAGTATCCTTTGAATATTCAAAAAATAATAGTGAAAAAAGAGCTGAAAAAGATCAATTTAATAGAGGTAAATCCACAAGCAGCAAGGGATTAAGAGATTCAGGCAGCGATTTGGCGAAAGGGTTCTTTTTGCTTATATGAGAAGTGGGATCAAAAGAGGGTAATCCGATCATACTACTTTAAATGATCATTAAGTGGAAAAAAAGAACTTTGTTTTCAAAACGAGAGAGAAAAGTATAGAATTTGGACAAAAACAAGCTTCTTTTCCAAGGGTGTTACTCGATTTTGGAGGAAAATCCGAACTATTCTAACAGAGTAATAAATTGGAACACGCGAAGACGGGTGTTGTTTTTGTGAAAATATTTTGACAACAAAGGCTGGAAAAGCTGGAAAATGGTAAAATGAAGTCGCCTGGTTTTTAACGATATGTATATGTTTGCTTGGAAATCGAATTCTCTGAAAATGAAGTGTTTGATCTATTGCGGGGAGAATCATAGGCATGCCATATTTAAGACAAAGTTTGAACTGAAAAGGAGAGAGAGAAGTTGGCAATTTTAGTATGCGGAGGTGCGGGCTACATCGGCAGTCATGCTGTGGCAGAGCTGTTGGAGCGCGGTGAGGAAGTCGTCATTATCGATAATCTGCAAACAGGGCATGAGGAGGCGGCGCTTTCCGGAGCCGCTTTTTATAAAGGAGATTTGCGTGATAAAGCGTTTCTGAAAAACGTGTTTCAGGAAAACGAGATCGAAGCGGTCATGCATTTTGCCGCCGACTCATTGGTTGGGGAAAGCGTGACAGAACCGCTCAAATATTACGATAACAATGTTTACGGAGCTGTCTGCCTGCTTGAGGTGATGAGGGCGTTTGATGTGAAGAAAATCGTCTTTTCATCAACTGCCGCTACATACGGGGAGCCTGACCGGGTTCCCATTATGGAGACGGACGTGACAGATCCGACAAATCCGTATGGAGAAACAAAGCTCGCCATTGAAAAAATGCTCAAGTGGTCGGAAAAAGCGTACGGCATCCGTCATGTTGTACTGCGCTATTTCAACGTAGCCGGGGCCCATCTCAAGGGGCTGATTGGAGAAGACCATCAGCCTGAAACACACCTCATCCCGATCATTCTTCAGGTTGCACTGGGCAAACGGGACAAAATCATGATCTTCGGGGACGACTATCCGACGCCGGACGGGACGTGTATCAGGGATTATATCCATGTGATGGATCTGGTCGATGCGCATATCCTTGCGGTGGAAAGGCTCCGTGACGGCGGCAAAAGCGCTGTTTACAACCTGGGAAACGGCACGGGCTTTTCGGTCAAAGAAGTCGTCGAGACGGCCCGCAAAGTAACAGGCTGCCGGATTCCGGCCGAGATTGCCGAACGGCGCGCTGGCGATCCGGCACAGCTTATCGCCTCTTCAGAGAAAGCGATGGACGAACTTGAATGGAAGCCGAAGTACGCCGATTTGGAAACGATTATTGAAAGCGCGTGGAATTGGTTTAAAGAACACCCCGACGGCTACCGGTCCAAAAAAGAAGCGGTGTCGGACGGCAAGTAAGCGGTTTTTAAATCTAGGGCAATAAGCGCTCTGCAATTCTCGCATTTGTTGAAGAGTCAATCAGTTTTAAGAGCTTTCAAACTTGAAAGCTCTTTTTTGTTTGTGGAAATGAACATGCGGGAATGTGAAAGAAGGATGGTCATGAATCCAGAAATGGTTTAACATGATTAAATCAATGATAAACCAAACTTTTTTATTTTGATAAACCTAAATTTGACAGATCGCCCCCGTTGGAAACCAATTACCAATGCTTGCTTTCTATGTAAAAAGAACTAAAAAATTACCAACAAATTTCCTCCGTTATTCATATTATTATGGACAAAATTTGACGATTTTATGACATTTGGGTGAAAAAAAGGTGAACTTTCGAAAAAAATAAGGCTAATTGGTGAAGATTTTGATAGCATAGCAAGGTAGAAGAAAAAGTTTCAGAATCCTTTTATCTAGATATTCTGACCAAATTTTATGCATCATTAAGGAAGGATGGTGATCCTCTTGTTCAGAGCATTCAAGCCACTGATTCTGCTTGCACTGCTTTCATCTGTATTTTTATTGGGTGGCTGCAGTCAAATTGCGGTATTAGATCCTAAGGGGCCGGTTGCTTCACAGCAAAGAGATCTTATTTTATTATCGATTGGATTTATGCTGTTTATCGTAGCGGTCGTTTTTGTCCTTTTTACGGTCATGATCGTCAAATACCGTGAACGCAAAGACCGAAAGTCACCATACAGTCCGGAAGTGGAAGGCAATACGTTTTTAGAAATTGTCTGGACAGTGGTTCCGATTTTAATTGTCATTGCGCTGTCTGTGCCGACAGTTCAAACAATTTATTCTCTAGAAGAGGCTCCAAAAGCATCAAAGGATAAAGAACCTTTGGTTGTTTATGCTACATCTGTCGATTGGAAATGGGTATTCAGCTATCCTGAACAGGATATTGAAACGGTCAACTACTTGAATATCCCGACAGACCGACCGATTTTGTTTAAAATTTCATCTGCCGATTCTATGGCATCACTATGGATTCCGCAGCTTGGCGGACAGAAATATGCGATGTCCGGAATGGAAATGGAGCAATACCTGCAGGCAGATCATGAAGGAACATATAAAGGCCGCAACGCAAACTTCACAGGCGAAGGGTTTGCGGAACAGACATTTGACGTCAAAGCGGTATCTCAAAGCGACTTCAATGAGTGGGTGCAGAAAACGCAAAAAGAAGCTCCAAAGCTGACGAAGAGCAAGTATGATGAACTGATGCTTCCTCAGAATGTGGATGAGATGACGTTTTCATCTACGCATCTGAAATACGTCAATCATGGAAATGATGCGGAATACGCCGTAAAAGCACGCGAAAGATTAGGCTGGGAGCCGAAATCTCCGCACTCCAAATCAGATCCGTTTGAAAATGTGAAGACAGAAGACAATCAAAAACAATCTGAGCACTCTAATGATTCTCACTAGGAAAGGAGGAAGCTTGCATGCATTTGAAATGGGACGAATTCATAATTACAGGTGACCCATTAATTCTCGGCGCGCAGATTTCCATTTTGCTAACATCTCTTGCAATCGTATTTGTGCTGACATATTTTAAAAAGTGGAAATGGCTTTGGAGAGAATGGATTACCACCGTCGACCATAAACGACTAGGGATTATGTACATTCTTGCCGCAGTGATTATGTTTTTCCGCGGCGGTGTCGATGGATTAATGATGCGTGCCCAGCTCACGCTTCCTAATAACAGCTTTTTAGATTCAAATCACTACAATGAAGTATTTACGACTCACGGTACGATCATGATCATCTTCATGGCGATGCCGTTTCTTATTGGATTAATGAACGTTGTCGTACCTCTTCAAATCGGTGCACGCGATGTTGCATTTCCGTATTTGAACAACTTAAGCTTCTGGACCTTCATGGTCGGAGCGATGCTGTTTAATATTTCGTTCGTGATCGGCGGATCACCGAATGCAGGATGGACCGCATACATGCCTCTTGCAGGCAATGAGCTGAGTCCTGGACCTGGGCAGAACTATTACTTGCTCGGTCTTCAGATCGCCGGTATCGGTACGCTGCTCACCGGGATCAACTTTATGGTCACCATCCTGAAAATGCGCACAAAAGGCATGACCCTCTGGCGGATGCCGATGTTCACTTGGACAACGCTGATCACTTGTGTAATTATCATTTTCGCCTTCCCTGTCTTGACAGTGGCTTTGGCGCTGATGACATTTGACCGCTTGTTCGGAACAGCCTTTTTCACGTTGGCAAACGGCGGTATGCCGATGCTTTGGGCGAACCTTTTCTGGATTTGGGGACACCCTGAGGTTTATATCGTTATTTTGCCCGCTTTCGGTATTTTTTCAGAAATTATTGCGACATTTGCAAGAAAGCAGCTGTTCGGCTATAAAGCAATGGTTTATTCGATTGTTGCCATTTCGGTTCTCAGCTTCGTCGTTTGGCTGCACCACTTTTTCACAATGGGCAACAGCGCGGCGGTCAACTCGTTCTTCTCGATTACGACGATGGCGATATCCGTACCGACCGGTGTTAAAATCTTTAACTGGCTGTTGACGCTGCATCGAGGCAGAATCAAAATCACAACTCCGATGCTGTGGTCGCTCGCATTTATTCCTAACTTCGTCATCGGCGGGGTTACGGGCGTTATGCTGGCGATGGCTGCTGCGGATTATCAATATCACAACACATACTTCCTCGTATCGCACTTTCACTATGTGCTGATTGCGGGTACTGTGTTTGCTTGTTTTGCCGGATTTATCTTCTGGTATCCGAAAATGTTCGGCCACAAACTGAACGAACGCATCGGAAAATGGTTCTTCTGGCTGTTTATGACCGGCTTTAACATCTGTTTCTTCCCGATGTATTTCCTGGGATTGCAGGGAATGCCGCGCCGTATTTACACATACGGAGCAGAAGACGGCTGGACTGCATTGAACATGATTGCGACATTTGGCGCATTGCTGATGGCCGCAGGGTTCATCGTTCTCTGCTACAACATTTTCTACAGCTTCCGTCATGCAAAACGCGAGGAATCAGGAGATGCTTGGGGAATGGGTCGTACGCTTGAATGGGCTACGTCATCTGCGATCCCGCCGCACTACAACTTTGCGGTTCTGCCTGAAGTTACATCACCTGATGCTTTTGCGCAAATGAAGGAAGACAAAGTCGATATTCATCCTGAAAGCAAGTTTAAAAAGATTCATATGCCGAGCAATTCAGGACGTCCGTTTATCATGTCGCTATGCTTCGGTTTTGCAGGATTCGGACTTGTCTTTGAATGGTATTGGATGGGAATCGTCGGTCTGATCGGTGTATTCCTCTGTATGATTCTTCGTTCATTTGAATATGACGACGGCTACTATGTAAGTGTTGAGGAAATAAAAGAGACTGAACGAAAGAATGCCAAGTAAAGGAGGCGTGACTGATGGAACATGCAGAACATAGCAATTCAAACGCTCCTATGGAATATCGGTCTGAGATAGGAAGATTGAACATCCTTGGCTTTTGGATCTTTCTTGGAGCGGAAATTGCGTTATTCTCTACGCTGTTTTCGACCTATGCTGTTCTTCATAACCGGACAGCAGGAGGCGTATTGCCGGCAGAGCTGTTTGACGCCAAGCTTGTCTTAATCATGACGTTCCTGCTGTTAACGAGCAGTTTTACATGCGGTACTGCCGTTCATGAAATGAGACGCGGAAGCTTAAAAGGTGTGATGATTTGGATGATCATTACACTCCTGCTTGGTGCAGGCTTTGTATTCTATGAGATTACGGAGTTCACACATTATGTGCATGAAGGTGCCACTTTATCAACAAGTGCTTTCTGGTCGGCGTTCTTCGTCCTGCTTGGAACGCACGGACTGCACGTGTCGATCGGTATCTTCTGGATCATCGGTATTTTACTGCAGACGAAAAAGCGCGGTCTGACGCCGCAAACTTCTGCTAAATTGTTTATTTCAAGCTTA
This sequence comes from Bacillus sp. z60-11, assembly GCF_046464135.1. Classification (NCBI taxonomy): domain Bacteria; kingdom Bacillati; phylum Bacillota; class Bacilli; order Caryophanales; family Bacillaceae; genus Bacillus; species Bacillus sp. z60-11. Next base: position 363,436 of record NZ_JBIYSN010000003.1, read on the forward strand.
TATTGGCACTTTTTAGACGTGGTATGGATCTTCATCTTTACCGGAGTCTATTTGATAGGGTTGGTGAATGTATAATGGCGGCAAAACAATCGGCTGAACACAGCCACTTTCCTTGGAAGCATATTGTCGGGTTCGTAATGTCCATTGTGCTCACCTTATTGGCCCTATGGGTGATCTATACCGATTTAAGCATGACTGCAAAGCTGTGGATTATTTTTGGCTTTGCTATCATCCAGGCTGCACTTCAGCTCTTGATGTTTATGCATATGACTGAAAGTGACAGCGGAAATATCCAAGTCGGAAACACGCTCTTTGCTGCATTTATTGCAATTGCGATTGTAGTCGGTTCTATTTGGATCTTCGCGGCTCATACTCATCACGGAGACAATCCTGAAGGCGGATCTCCGGGTGAACATCACTCTGAGCATAGCGGACATTAATCAAATCAAGCAAAACCCTCTTGGAAACAAGAGGGTTTTTTCGTATTATCGGCTCATGTGTTTTCGAATCAATGGAAGTCCGTAAATCAAGAAGGCGGCGACATGGGCAATGATGACGTTGAGAATGAAGAGTGCGATCATGAGAGAGTGTCCTGTAGGAGAAAGACTGCTTGTCATGTAGAAAAAGAAGAATACCCACATTAAAATGATTGGCGGTATAGACGAAAGTGCGACCTTTTTGTTATCCAGCCATAAAAACAGTGGAGTGGCGCTTGCGATCAGCAAGTAAGCGAAAAACATATCCATACGTTTTCAGCCCCTTTCAATAATGATAACGCTGTCAAAACAAGCGGGTTAAATATGAATTTGTGTCTAACTGAAGAATATTTTGTGAACATTCTGTTACATTTATTATACCACGTTATTCGAAAAATGATACATAATGGAAAACATTTTCCGCTCCAACTAACGGCTCAATTTTTGCGTCAGCTCAGTAGGAAATAAAGGGCAGAAAAGAGAATATATTGTGGAATAAATATACCTTAGGAGGCTGATGATGCGAAGGTTGGCCGAATTGACGTCAGAGGCGGATATTCTGGAAGCGATCCGCCTTTCAGAATATGCTTTTCAGAGAAAGCTTTCCGAAAAAGAACTGGCAAAAGCAAAACAACTTTATCAAAAGCATGAAGTGATTGGCATCAAAGAGGGCGGAAAACTTCTTTCAAAGCTGAATATCATTCCGTTTAAAGCTCAAATCGAGCATCTCGATATGGATATGGGAGGGATTGCAGGTGTCGCGGCTTGGCCTGAGGAACGCCGAAAGGGAACGGTCAGACAGCTATTGGTGGAGTCTTTGAAAAGAATGAGGGAGAATCAGCAGACCATCAGCTTTTTACACCCTTTTAAAATCGCTTTTTACCGCAAGTTTGGCTGGGAATTGGCGTTTTATCAAAAGGTTTATCGGCTGAAGCGTGAACACCTCACACCTTTTGAACAAACGGACGGCTTTGTCAGAAGGCTGGAAAAAGCCGAAGGACAGGCTGCAGCGGGACTGCTATATGATCAGTTCCGAAGCCGCCATAATGGTTTGTTAAGGCGGGAGGCAGACTATTGGATGACAGATATTTTGGAAGATTCCGTGGTAACTGCTGTATATTATTCAAAGGAAGGCGTCCCGCTCGGCTATATGCTCTACACAATCGAAAATCGCAAAATGACGATTGATGAGCTGATTTGCATTCGGCATGAAGCGCGGATGGGACTATGGAATTTCATTTGCCAGCATGACTCGATGATCGAAGAGCTTGAAATGACAGTCCAGCCTGAAGATGGTCTCGATTATCACCTTGATGAGCCAAAAATCAAGCAGGAAATTCAGCCCTACGCGATGGCGAGAATCACCGATATCGGTTCTTTTCTGGAGCAATACCCGCTCAGACGGCGAATTGAAGAGCCGTTCATTTTTCAGGTCAAGGACAACGCGGCTCCATGGAATAACCGAACATTCAAGGTTGATAAACAGGGTGTTGAAGCCGCAGATGAAAAAAGAGATGCGGGTTGTCTCACCGGCGATATCGCGGCTCTCACGGCGTTTTTCCTTGGTGCGCGAAGCGCCCGGTTTTTATATGAGTCCGGCAGACTGACGGGAAGCGAAAAGGAAGTGATGCGGCTGGATGACACGATCAGGCCGCGGAGTCCTTGGATCAATGACTTTTTCTGAATGAAAAAGCCCTTGGTATGGAAACCAAGGGCCGTTTACTTTAAAAAATAAAGTGGGCGCACAAGACAATGATAGGCAGTGTAATCAGCGTTCGAACGATAAAAATCAAGACCAGGTCGATAAATGTCACCGGGATTTTCGAACCGAGCAGAAGGCCGCCGACTTCAGACATATAGATTAATTGAGTGACGGATACACAGGCGATGATGAAACGCGTCATATCGCTCTCAATGCCGCTTCCAAGCACAGACGGAAGGAACATGTCGGCAAAGCCGACGACAAGCGTCTGTGAGGCTTCTGCGGCTTCAGGGACCTGCAGCAGCTGAAGCAACGGGATAAACGGCAGACCAAGCCACTTGAATACAGGCGTGTACTCGGCGACAATCAGTGCAGCCGTGCCGAGCGCCATGACGACGGGAGCCACGCCCATCCACATATCGAGTACATTTTTGGTCCCATCCTGCAAAAATTCTTTGACGCTTGAATTCTGCTTCGCCTTGGCGACAGCCTGGGCGAGACCCCATTTGAACGGTGTGAACCCTTCCGGAATCTGCTCATGGTCCTGATCTTTCTGATCTGTAATATACGTATCAGCCTTTCTTGATAAAGGCGGAATACGAGGACTGACCACGGCCGCAACGGCTCCGGCCAGCAGTATGGTCAAATAAAATGGAACAAACATATGGCCCAAGCCCACCTGCGAAATAATCACGAGGCAGAATGTGATGGAGACGACGGAGAAAGTCGTGCCGATGATGGCGGCCTCACGCTTTGTATAAAATCCGTCTTCGTATTGTTTGCTTGTGAGGAGAACGCCGATCGTTCCGTCTCCAAGCCATGAGGCCATACAATCAATGGAAGACCGCCCGGGCAGCCTGAAGACAGGCCTCATCAGTTTTTTCATCAGCGCCCCGCACAATTCCAACAGACCGAAATTCAGCAGAAAAGGCAGGAAAAGACCTGCGAAAAAAAAGACGGAAAAGAGAACCGGAAGCAGATCAAACAATAATGTTCCGCCCGTGCTGTCGGCATACACGGCTTCAGGTCCAAACTTAAAATATGTCATCACTGCGAAAATCATCCCGAACAAACGGACGATGTACCAGAATAAAGATACATTCAGCAGCTTATAGAAAAATTCGCTTTTCTTGATGAAAGACGGATGGAAGGTTTTCGTGATAAAGGTTAAGATAAATGTTACGGTGACGATCAACATCATAATGAACGGCAGCTGCCGGTGAAGCAGTTCCTGCAGTGCATTAGAAAAAATCGCAATCGGAATCGTTAAATCTCCTGCAATCTGAACGGGAATCATAAATAAAATAATTCCGATAAGCGAAGGGATCAAAAACTTTATCAGATCAAGCCGTTTACGCTTTTGAAGTGCTTTATCCAAATTAAAAACTCCTTATGGTTATGCTTTCGTCAGCCCATGAATATTTGCCGACAAAAATTTAATTTTATGCAACATTACTCATTTTAATACAAATCAATCAAAAATCAATGACTTTATCAAATTCGACAATAGTTGGAAGAATCCTTTAAAATGAAGAAGGAATTTTTTTGTGTATGTTTCATTCGAAACATTTTGGTTTTTTGTACGTCATATCATTTGTGAGGAAGTTGATACTGTCTTCACTATATTGCATTGTGTCAGAAATAAGGGCGGGATTTTGAATGAGTCAGAGAAAAAACATATCAAATCCCTTTTATCAAGGCGATTTGATCTTCGTATTTATAGTCTTTTTTATCATCAGCATTGTGGCGGTATACGCCGCTCAGCAATTTAACCAATACAATGAGCCGTTTGCGATGAAGCAGTCCCTGTACTATTTGCTGGGAGCGCTCATCGTCATTCTGTTTCTATACTTTGATTTGGAGCAGCTTGAAAAGCTCAGCTTTTATTTTTACATACTCGGCATCCTGATGCTGATTGTGTTAAAATTCAGCCCCTCTTATATAGGGTCTTACAGGTTTGCTCCGGTTATCAATGGCGCAAAAAGCTGGTTTATGCTTCCCGGCTTTACATTGCAGCCGTCTGAGTTTATGAAAATCGGCTTGATCATGTATTTAGCATCGTTTATGTCCAAACATAGTCCAACCGGAAAGCGGACGTTAAAAGAGGATTGGATCTTTTTATTGAAAATCTTCGGCATCGTCATTTTGCCGGCGGGGCTGATTTTAGAACAGGACACAGGTACGGCCGGGATCGTCATGTTTGTGATTCTTGTGATGATCTTCCTTTCAGGTGTCAACTGGAAGCTCATTTCACTGATCTTCTTATCAGGCCTCAGCGTAGCCGTTTTAATATTGTATGTCATCATCAAATTCCCGGATGTTGCGGGTGCGGTCGGAATTGAGAAATACCAGATTAACCGGGTTATGACCTGGGTTAATCCGAGCGAACAAACTGCAGATGACAAAATGCAGGTCGACAGGGCGCAAATGGCGATCGGTTCAGGAAAAGTGTTCGGCAACGGTGTAAACGATCTGCAAGTATATGTCCCCGAAGCCCAAACAGACTTTATTTTTGCCGTCATTGGCGAGAGCTTCGGTTTTACCGGCTGCACCTTTGTCGTCATCATGTTTTTCTTTTTCATTTACCGGCTTGTCGTTTTAATAGACCGAATACATCCGTTCAGCAAATTTGCCTCATTTTTCTGTGCAGGTTTTACGGCGTTGATCGTCATCCATACCTTTCAAAACATCGGCATGAACATTGGAATTATGCCTGTCACAGGTGTTCCCCTGCTGTTGGTCAGCTATGGGGGGAGCTCCATCGTCGCTACTTTAATCGGGTTTGCGATCGTCTATAATGCAAGCTGCCAATTAACGAGATACCAAAGCTATATGTTTAAATAACAGCCTGTACATTCAGGCTGTTATTTTTATGGGAAGCACCCCCTTTTCGTGTATTCTTCGATACTGTTCATGTATAATGAAAGATAGTGTTTTTGATGAAGGAATAAGGCGGGGTATCATGGGTCATAAGAAAAATGAGACAAGTCCCTATTATCAGGGTGATTTGATTTTTATATTAAGTGTGTTCTTTATCATCAGCGTGATTGCTGTTTATGCAGCACAGCCGTCATTCGCTTTAAACGGCTATCCGGCAAAGCAGCTGATCTATTATTTGCTCGGCATTGCCGTGGTCGTCGGTTTTCTTTATTTTGATTTGGAGCAGCTCGAAAAGTTCAGCGTGTATATATTTGTATTTGGCATCCTGTCATTGATCATTTTGAAATTCAGTCCCGAGTCGATTGCACCGGTTAAAAAAGGGGCGAAGAGCTGGTTTCAATTTGGAACGGTGACATTGCAGCCGTCTGAGTTTATGAAAATCGGTTTGATCATGATGCTGGCTTCCGTGATTTCAAAAGCGAGTCCAAAGGGTTCTCGCACCTTGCGGGAGGATGTTCACCTTTTGCTGAAAATCGCGGCTGTATCAGCGGTTCCGATCGGCTTGATTTTGATGCAGGACGCGGGGACGGCTGGAATCTGCATGTTCTTTGTCGCCGTCATGGTGTTTTTGTCGGGAATCAATTGGAAACTGATTTTTATCATCGTCGGCAGCGGCGTTTCGCTTGTTTTGCTCGTTTTATTTCTGGTGATCCATTTTCCCGAGTTTTCGCAGAATACACTGCATATTAAGGAGTACCAGATCAACAGGGTGATGACATGGGTTGATTCTGACCAGCAGACCGCCAATGACACTTATCAGACAGAAAAAGCCGTTATGGCGATTGGATCAGGAGAAATATTCGGCACTGGTATGAACAATATGAAAGTCCATGTTCCTGAAGGCCAAACCGACTTTATCTTCGCCGTCATCGGCGAAAGCTTTGGCTTTATCGGCTGTACTTTTGTCGTGCTGATATTTTTCTTTCTCATTTACCGGCTTGTCGTTCTGATCGATAAAATACATCGGTATAATCGGTTTGCCGCTTTTTTCTGTGTCGGGTATACCGCGCTGATTGTGATTCACACGTTCCAAAACATCGGGATGAACATCGGGCTGATGCCTGTCACAGGTGTTCCTCTGCTGTTGGTCAGCTATGGGGGCAGCTCTATTTTGTCGGCCCTTATCGGCTATGCCATCGTCTATAATGCAAGCTGCCAGCTAAGCAAATATCAAGGCTATATGTTTAAATAAACGCCAAAAAAAGACAGCCGATCCGGCTGTCTTTAATTTGTATTCGGCAGCGGCCGCCACATGGAGGGTGTGAACTTCTTCTCCAAACAAAACTGTCCGGTGTTCCATCAGCACAAAAGCCCGCTGTATGCGCGTCATCTTTCTTTCGATTCAATTTATACCGCTTCCTTTCCCCGGAGAAACCGTTTCGCTTTAGAGATCATCAGATTTTGGATATGATAAAGTCATGAGGAGGTATAGCAATGAATCAAACGATTGAAACCATTTTAAATCACCGTTCGATCCGGTCCTTTACGGACCAGCCGCTGACAAAAGAAGAGGTGCATTTGCTTGTAGAAAGCGCGCAAAGCGCATCAACTTCCAGCTATATTCAAGCTTATTCGATTATCGGAGTAACCGACCAAACGAAGAAGCGCGAGCTTGCTGCTTTGGCTGGCGATCAGCCGTATGTTGAAAAAAACGGCCATTTGTTTGTGTTCTGTGCAGATCTTTACCGGCATCAGAAAATGGCCGGAGAAAAAGGGGAAGACATCCAGGGCTCTCTTGAAAGCACTGAAACGTTTATGGTCAGTGTCATCGATGCCGCTCTTGCCGCACAAAACATGTCGATTGCCGCTGAATCGATGGGGCTGGGCATCTGCTATATCGGCGGCATTCGCAACGCTCTGAACAAGGTGGCAGAGGTACTGGGTACACCTGAATATGTCCTTCCGCTGTTCGGGCTTGTCGTCGGTCATCCGGCCAATCCGTCCGCTCAAAAGCCAAGATTGCCGCTTGAGCATATTTACCACGAAAATACTTATGATATAGATGACGAAAGGTTTCACAAACAATTGCACGCGTATGACGAAACCATTTCAAATTACTATCAAAACAGAACAAACGGCAAAAGGAAAGACAAATGGACAGAGCAGATCGTCCAAAGCCTGAAGGAGCCGAAGCGAACGTATATGCATGATTTCGTAAAAGAAAAAGGGTTTAATAAAAGGTAAAGAAAAGCCCCTTCCAACAGGGGCTTCTTTCATGTTTATATCGACATGACGTGTTTCAGGAAAAAATAAAACAAGATCCAGAATGGAAGGCTGAAAAGGATTCCGAATAAACAGCCTTTGGCAAAGTTTTCTTGTACGGCTGGAGGATGCGGTTTTTGTTTCGGCTTTTGCTCATTCATCAATCCTGGTGCTCCTTTAATGATTACATGATACTATTATTTCTTTTTACGGCTAAAAAGTAAACGAAGAAATTGGAGGGAAGACGATGTTGTCGTTAAGTATACTGGATCAGTCGCCTGTTTCCGAAGGGAGCACTCCTGAAACAGCTCTCAGACAGACGGCCGAGCTTGCTCAAATGGCAGAGAAGCTTGGGTACAGGAGATTTTGGGTGTCTGAGCACCATTTTTCGAGAAATCTGGCGGGGTCAAGCCCTGAGGTTTTGCTTGGGTTTATCGCCGCGAAAACAGCAAAGATTCGTCTGGGGTCAGGAGGGGTTATGCTCCCCCACTACAGCGCTTATAAGGTGGCTGAAAACTTTCGCGTTCTGGAAGGACTTGCACCAGGCAGGATTGACGCGGGGATCGGCCGGGCGCCCGGGGGTATGCCGATCGCTTCAATGGCTCTTCAAAACGGCGGCAGGCGTCAGACGGATCAATATCCGGATCAGATTCATGATCTTGTCACATATCTGTACGATCTGGCCGATGAACACCACCGCTTTCCGCATTTAACCGCATCACCGACTGTCAGTTCCGCTCCGGAGGTGTGGCTGCTTGGTTCCTCTGGGGAAAGCGCCAGACTGGCTGCGCAAATCGGTGCGGCCTATACCTTTGCCCAATTTATCAATGGAGAGGGAGGAGCTGAAGCGGCCAGGCAATATAAGGAACGATTCCAACCTTCGGTGCTGGGCGACAAACCGAAAGTGATTGTCGCTGTATTTGTGATTTGCGCGGACACTGAAGAAGAGGCAGAACACCTCGCCAAGAGCCTTGATTTTTCTTTATTGGCAAATGAACAGGGGCTGGTAACAGACGGCTTCCCATCTTTTGAAACGGCGCAGTCATATGAATATTCATCATATGAAAAGAGAAGAATCAACGATAATCGAAATCGCATGGTGATCGGTACACAACGACAGGTGAAACAACAGCTGCTTGCTTTGGCGGACGCTTATGGAACGGATGAAGTCATGGCGGTCACAATCACACACAATTTCCAGGATAAGCTGAAATCATACCGCCTTTTAGCGGAGGCGTTTGCAGACCATCAGCGTTTTTGCTGAAAAACATTCATTAGACTGCGGATGGGGAGAAGGATGAGCAGGACCCCTATGTATACGGCGGTAAACAGCCAGCTGAGCGGCACGAGAATGATCGTGTCTACCGTATGCTCCGCCGCTTTCTGAAAAGGGTGTCGTTCGTTTGTTTGCAGGTTGAGGGTGAAATACAATACCGTGAAAAAGATAAAGCAGACCGACATGAAGGATAAGCCGAATAATACGAGAAATGAAAGCATATAAGCGAAATCCTCCGATTGGATTTTTTCGCGTTTTAAAGAGAAGGGCTTCTCCTGTGAACGCGAGGGGGTTTGATTATCCGTATTTTAACATAAAAAAGCCTTGTTGAGTGACTCTCAACAAGGCTTCCCATTATTCGACGATAAACGGCTCCTCTGTCAGCACATAGCTTGATTTTCCTTTAGAAGAGGCGTAAGCGAGCATATGATATTTGCCCGGTTTAAGGGCGGTTGTATCATTGATCTTTCCGTTCCATTGATATGTTTGATACCCTTTTCCTTGGTTTTTATAAACCCCTGCCTGTCCGATGAATTCAAGGTTTTCGTCATACACAAGAAATGCCAGTTCTTCTGCCCCTCCTGGAAGATAAGCTTCGACCGTATATGTCCCCTCTTTTGTTCCCGGTTCAACGGTTACGGATGTGACGCGCGGGTAGTCGGGCTCTTTGACAATCAAAAGGGTCGGAATTTCGGCCACTTTTCTGCTGCCGTCGCGGACATACACTGTGCCCTCATATGTTCCGGCTTTTGTTTTCGCAGCGTTGACGGTCACCTTCACATTCGCTTTACCGGTTTTCTTGGCAGGAATGACGACCCGCTGTGTTCCTTTTACAGATATGCCTTGCCCTTTGAAAGAGTACTCAAGCTGATAGGCTTTTCTGTACGATGAAAGGTTTTCGATCGTAAGTGCTTGTTTTTTCGTTTGCTTTCCTTTGTTTTTCATATAGGTGCCGAATGAATGGCTGCCAGGGCTCACAATAGATGAAGCTTTGAGAGCGTCCATGATCCGGATGCTGCCTGCGCCTTGCGTATTGTGCGGATAGGGTTTGCCGTTTTCATCCGTTAGTTTTTCGGCCGTGTTCATAAGGACGGCCTTGATTTGCTCAGGCGCCCAGTCGGGCTTGGCCTGTTTTAAAATGGCAGCGGTTCCTGCAACGTGTGGCGAAGCCATGCTGGTTCCTTGCATAGAGGCATAGCCGTAAGGGTTTTGCGGATCATGTGTAGGAACCGTACTGACAATATTGACGCCTGGTGCTGAAACGTCAGGCTTGATCATCCAAGTATCCATGACAGGGCCCCGGGATGAGAAGGATGCGATGGTTTCACCGAGCTTTTTATCCAACTTAAAAGAAAAGACAGCAGTGTGCTTCCCTTCTTTCATCTGCTGGACAAGCTTTTCTCCCTCTTCTTTCGACAGTTTGACGGTCGGTACGGCCATACCCGTCACGTTGGGCTCGATTTCTCCGGATACATTATTGTAGATCACAGCTCCAATCGCACCGGCTTTTTTCGCATTTTCGGCTTTATCCACAAACGGGAGGACACCTCTTTGGATCACCGCGACTTTTCCTTTCACATCTTTTCCTGCAAAATCGTCAGCTTGCCCAATTCCTGCTTCAACAAGCTCAACCTCTTGATTGTTCAAGGTCTGAATGTCTTTTTCTTCGTCATAGCCCATCACTTTGGCGGTCGAATAAGAGTCAAACGTTACGGAATACTCGTTATAAGGGAGCTGTGAAGCACCGACGGAAATCGCTTCCCTTGAGGTTCCGGGCGATCCGACGGTCCAGTTCTCAGGTCCGCTGTTGCCGTTGGATGTCACCGCGGTTACACCTTCTGACATCGCCCAGTCAAGCGCAATGCTCGTCGCATAGTCAGGGCTGTTGAGTGAATTTCCGAGGGAGAGGTTCATAACGTCCGCTCCGTCGGCGACGGCTTTTTCTATCCCTGCGATGACGTTTTCAGTCGTTCCCGATCCGCCTGGTCCGAGTACACGGTAGGCGAGAAGTGTCGCATCAGGCGCAACCCCTTTGATCTGTCCATTTGCGGCGACTGTGCCTGCAACATGTGTACCATGTTCAGTTGCTTCTCCGCGCGGGTCGCCGGCAGGTGTTTCCTGCGGATCATAGTCGTTGTCCACAAAGTCATATCCTTTGTATGGCCCGAAGTTTTTCTTTAAGTCAGGATGTGTGTAATCAACACCTGTGTCAATGACGGCCACCTTGATGCCTTTACCGGTATAGCCCGATTTCCAGGCCTGGTCCGCTCCGATGTAAGGCGCGCTTTTATCCATCTGTGGATGAAACGCGTCTGCGGCAATTGTCACGTCTTTACCTTTTACACGGTCAGGTTTGTATGTCACATTTGGATAAACCGCTTTAACTTCTTTAACGGAAAGGAGCTTTGGAATTTCACTCGCCGGCAGCTTCATGGAAAATCCCGAAAAAACACGATCATACTCCCGTTTGATTTTCGCCTTTTTGATTGTTTTTTTCGCTTTATTTTTCGCTTTGCTGCGTTCGGCTTTTAATGAAGCTTTTGTTTGTTTTTTTCCTTCCGCTTTTGCCTCTGCCAATGATTCCTCTTTCAATTCAACGATGACTGTTGTCTGTTTATCTGATGTTACATCAATATCTCCGTAAACTTCCGCCTTCTTCAGTTCCGGAGATTGTTTTTCAGCAGCTGTTTTTGCCTGCACTCCGGAAAGGCATGTGGATAATGTGAATAATAAAATAAATACAAAAACGGCAGAACGCATAAGACGTTTTTTCAATATGTCTTCCCCCTTATGGATCAGTATTGTTTAGAGTTTCGAACTTTTAAAATATTCTCTCATTTAAAAAGAAATCCTTCTAAATATAGAAATAATTTTCAAAGATTCAATGTATTGGCCCCATCGATACATACTTATACACAATTTTCTGTGTATAAGTTGATAAAATTGTGTATAGATATAGTAGGGAATATGTGTTCTTATACTAAATATTGAATGATTATGTGGATATGTGGATATACGCTGTGGGTAATATGTGTTTATCCTTAGGATAAGCTGTGAATAAACCTCTGATACTTTATTTTGTCCACATTTGTGGCCTGTTCCAGCAGTATTCAACAAAACTTCTAAAAACTAGAATCATTTTTCACACACATTGTGACAAACATTTTCATTTTGCCGCGATAAGATAGAGCCAGAAAGTTTAATAGAGTTGCTAGGATTCAAAATTGAAATCAGGAGGGATTGTTGTGAAAAGCTTTGTTTCATTTTTGAAATTATGGGCAGTGATGCTGCTGAATGGGCTGATGCCCGTACGGCAGAGCCAGGTCACCGTTTTAACTTCGGCCGGTGCTACATATCAACAAGCTGAACGGTTTTTAGACGGCTTTTCTGACACAGCTGTGGAGAAAAAAGAACGGACTTCAAAAGATCAGAGAGTGATTGCCGGCGCGTGGCGGAAAGAGAGGAACCTGGACGTCTATAAAAAAGCGGTGAAAAGGGTGAGAGCCGGACCTGAACTTTACATGTGCGCATAAACAAGGTAAAATCCCACACATAACGGGAAGTGGGTGACAGCCTTGAAAATATACAAAGTATTAAACAACAATGCGGCAATTATAAAGGAGGATGGTCAAGAGAAAATTGTCATGGGGCCGGGAATCGCTTTTCAAAAAGGTAAAAATGACACCATTTTGAGACAGAAGGTAGAAAAGATTTTTACCATTCATGAAGAAAATGAGAAATTTAAACAAATCCTCGAAACACTTCCGGAAGAACATATTGAAGCTGCCGAAGAGATTATCAGCTATGCGGAAGGGCAGCTGTCCGCACCGCTGAGCGACCATATCCACATCGCCCTTGTGGATCATTTATCATTTGCAATTGAACGAATCCGTAAAGGATTTGTCATTCAAAATAAATTATTAAACGAAATTAAAGCGCTTTATAAAAAAGAATATGAGATCGGTCTCTGGGCAATCGATTTGATCAAAGAGAAATTGGACATCGATTTGCCGGACGATGAAGCGGGTTATATTGCACTGCATATTCACACAGCCAAAATGGATGCGGAGAACATGCAGAAAACCCTTAAATACACGACGATCATCAAAGAGATGATCGAAAAGATCGAATGTTGCTTCAATCGGACGATCGATGAGAACAGCATCTCTTATCAACGTCTTGTCACACATCTGAGGTATGCGATTAATCGGCTGGAATCAGATGAAGCGTTTCACGTGATGGACGATGACATGCTTTATTTCATCCAGCAAAAGTATCCTGAAAGCTACCGGTGTGCGGCAGGGCTGGCGGATTACGTAAAAACCGAATATGATCTTCATCTCCCGGAATCGGAGATTGGCTATATTACGCTGCATGTCCAGCGTTTAAACGATTCCCATATATAAAACCGCCTGATACTCCCGCGATCAGGCTTTTTTAGGTCAAATTTCATATAAATATAAAAAACTAGTTGACGAAAGCGTTATCACATAATAAAATGAAAGCGTGTTAAAAAATAAATACTGGGGATTGTGACTGGTAAAGCAGGCAAGACCTAAAATTTGCTCAGATGAATGGGGAGAATGTGTCCTTTATTCGTTGGCGAATTTTAGGTCTTTTCTGCTTTTTTTTAAAAAAAGGAGGAGTCATCATGAATCACAAAGAAATTGCCGAACGACTCATTCAGCTGCTCGGCGGAGAAGATAATATCATCAGTGCGGCTCATTGCGCTACACGGCTGCGGTTGGTCATTCAAGATGAAGCGAAAATCGACCAGGAAAAGGTTGAAGAGCTTGATGGTGTAAAAGGGGCATTTTCCAGCTCCGGACAGTATCAAATTATTTTTGGTACAGGACTCGTCAACAAAGTGTATGAACAATTTGCTAATACACTTCAGCTTGATCAAAAAGAAACAGTTCAGCACAGTGAGGCAGCGAAGCAAAAAATGAACCCTTTGGCGCGTTTTGCGAAAACGCTGTCAAATATATTTGTGCCGATTATTCCGGCGATTGTTGCAAGCGGTTTACTAATGGGACTCTTGGGAATGATGAAAGCGTTCCAATGGGTCAGTCCTGATACAGCGCTGTTTAAACTTCTTGATATGTTTTCAAGCGCCGCCTTTATCATTCTCCCGATTCTGATCGGTATCAGCGCGGCGAAGGAATTTGGTGGAAACCCGTATCTTGGGGCTGTCATCGGGGGGATTTTGATTCACCCGAGCCTGCTGAATCCTTGGGGACTCACTGAAGCAAAACCTGAGGTTATGGATTTCTTCGGCCTTCCGATTGAACTGCTGGGCTATCAGGGAACAGTCATTCCGATTCTTTTGGCCGTCTATGTGATGAGTAAAATTGAGAAGTGGACGAGAAAATTTGTACCGAATGCGATCGACCTTTTGGTAACACCGTTTTTGACCATTATTTCAACAGGATTTATCGCGTTTATTGCAATCGGGCCATTAGGAAGAGCCCTCGGTTCCGGCATCACGAATGTTTTGACCTTTGTTTACGATCATGCAGGACCGGTTGCGGGATTGATTTTTGGCGGGACATACTCCCTTATCGTGTTAACCGGAGTTCATCACAGCTTTCATGCGATTGAGGCCGGTCTTATCGCCGATATCGGACGCAACTATCTGCTTCCAATCTGGTCGATGGCCAATGTCGCCCAAGGCGGCGCCGGACTCGCCGTATTCTTCCTGTCAAAACGGGCAAAGACAAAAGAGATCGCATTACCGGCGGCTTTCTCAGCGTTTCTCGGCATTACCGAGCCGGTTATTTTCGGAGTCAATCTTCGGTACCGCAAGCCGTTCATCGGTGCGATGGTCGGCGGAGCGCTCGGCGGAGCCTATGTCGTCTTTACCAATGTCGCCGCAAACGCTTACGGCCTGACAGGCATTCCGATGATCGCGATCGCCGCGCCATTCGGAACGGCCAACCTCATCAACTATTTAATCGGAATGGCTATCGCTGTTATTGCGGCATTTATCACAGCCTATTTCTTAGGGATTAAAGAAGATGAAAAGAAGAACTAAGGAGGCTAGCTTATGAATCTGCGGGACAAGGAACTTCGCGAACAAGCCATTGACCGGGTTGAAAAATATCAAACCGTTGTCAATCAGGATCCTTATCGTCTCCATTATCACATCATGCCGCCTGTCGGACTGCTGAACGATCCAAACGGGTTCATTCATTGGAAAGGGACATACCACCTCTTTTATCAATGGATGCCTTTTAAGACGGGGCACGGGGCCAAGTTTTGGGGGCATTATGCTTCCCGTGATCTTGTCCGCTGGCGTCATGAAGAGATCGCCCTTACACCGAGCGATTGGTATGACAAAAATGGATGCTACTCAGGAAGTGCGATTGTTGAGAATGATTTGCTCCATGTTTTCTATACGGGGAATGTCAGGAACGATGAAGGAGACCGCGAAACCTACCAATGCCTCGCCGTCTCAAAAGATGGCATTTCTTTTGAAAAACAGGGGGTTGTCGCAAGGCTTCCGAAAGGTTATACGGCTCATTTCCGCGATCCGAAAGTCTGGAAAAAGAACGGGCGCTGGTACATGGTACTCGGTGCCCAGACTGAGCGTCTTGAAGGAAGGGCTGTGCTCTTTACTTCAGACAATTTGAGGGATTGGTCGTTTCTCGGCGACATAACCGGCTCGAATACGGATCAGCTTGATGAGTTTGGATATATGTGGGAATGTCCGGATATGATATCGCTTGGCGGCAAAGATGTTTTAATCGTCTGCCCGCAAGGCTTAAAAGCAGATGGTTTCCGCTATCAAAACGTTTATCAGTCAGGTTATTTTGTCGGTGAACTAGATGAAGGGAAGCCGGAATTCAAGCATGGAGAATTTACAGAGCTTGATCAGGGCTTTGATTTTTATGCACCGCAGACGACATTAGATGAATCAGGGCGGCGGATTTTAATCGCCTGGATGGGGGTTCCCGACCAGGATGAACAGCAACATCCGACCATCCCGAATCAATGGGTTCACTGCATGACATTGCCAAGGGAATTGACATTAAAAGAAAACAAGCTCATTCAAAAACCGGTTCAAGAACTTAAAACGTTGCGAAGGGAACAAAAAACGGTTGAGGTTTCACTTCGCCAGGCCGCAGAACAATTGGACCTCGACCATCCCGACAGCGCTGAGCTGTACATTGAACCGTCGCATATTGAGGAAGGCTTTGAAATCTCATTCAGGGGAGCGGCTCGTCTTATATACAGCAAAGCGGACGGCGTCCTCACCCTGGAAAGAAACAGCTGTGTTGACGGAAGAGAGGAATCAAGGCATTGCAGTTTAAACGAACTCCGCGATTTAAACGTCTTTTTAGACTCGTCTTCAATCGAAATTTTCGTCAACGGCGGTGAAGAAGTATTTTCAGCGAGATACTTTCCTTACCCGGGAAATAATGATGTATCGATTAGCGGCAGAAAAGAAACCGTCATGAAAGTTACATCATGGACGATGTCCTGATCCTATTTTCTGTACAATCCCTTTATGATATGCTTTTTTTAGATACTGTGCAGTTGTAAAGGAGTTGTTTGCTTGGATCAGAACCAACAAAAGTCGACAGCCATGCGGTTGAAAAAAATAGCAGATCATATTGAGGATACGAGGGAAGAGTATCAACATTTGCTCCTTCAGGTGAAGCAAATGATCAGAGACATCGAAGATAAAACAATTTCGAATGATGAAGAAGCGCAAAAAAAGCTTTCAAGCACTTATGAACAAATGAAGGAATATGCGCTTTTTGTGGAATCGATCGAGTCTTTTTTAAAATCCTCGGCGAGAAATATCAAAACAAAGCGGGAAAGCTGATAAAACCCCTTTTACTTGTTTAAAAGTAAGAGGGGTTCTTTTTGTTTTATTTTCCGTTAAGCCGCCAGGCGGAGTGTTTTGTTGGACCGACGTATTGATTTAATCGGAAAGATCCGCGTATGGCTTCGGTAATGAAATCTTTTGCCGAGTAAATGGCATCCTTCACACCGGCTCCTTTTGCAAGCTCAGCCGTGACCGCCGCTGAGTAGGTGCAGCCCGCTCCGTGGGTGTACGGGGTGTCAATTCTCTCCCCTTCCAAAACTTCTGCTGTCTGACCGTCATATAAAACATCGACTGCTTTTTCGTGGGCCAGTTTGCCGCCTCCTGTAATGAGGACGTATTTGGCGCCAAGGTCATGAATAGCTTTGGCAGCATCCTTCATTTGTTCAACGGTTTTAATTTCTCCGAGACCGCTGAGCTGTCCGGCTTCAAAAAGGTTTGGCGTAATCACCGTTGCAAGGGGAGCAAGAAGTTCCCGCAATGCCTTGGCATGTTCCGGATACAGCACTTCATTCGCTCCTTTGCAGACCATGACGGGGTCGATGACGACGTTTTTCATGTTGTGCTCTTTGATCGTTTTCGCCGTCAGCTCTATAATCTCAACGGTCGGAAGCATGCCGGTTTTCATGGCGTCTACTCCGATCCCGTTTACGATCGTGGACAGCTGGGCGCGAATGACATTGGTCTCAATTGGGAATACCTGGTGATTCCAGCTGTTGTCGGGGTCCATGGCGACGACAACCGTAAGGGCCGTCATGCCGTATACATTCTTTTCCTGGAAGGTTTTTAAATCGGCTTGAATACCAGCTCCTCCGCTTGAATCTGAGCCGGCAATTGTGAGCGCTTTGTGCATTGTCATGTTCAGTCAATCCTCCACCTTAAAAAATTCCATCTATAGATTGGTTTAGTTTTTATTATAGACAGCTTTTCAAATGATCACAAATCATGGAGACCGGCGGTCATGCCCGCCTGGTTCTGGCGATGGAATGACTGATCAGCAAAAAATTATTTGAAAGTCTGCACAAAAAGTCCGTCACCTTCCAGCCACTCAGCTAAAAAAATATTTTTATAGTCAGTCGGAACGCCTTGAGATCTGATTTGCGTTTTTAACCAGGCTTCATTAAAACCCAGATCGTTTAATTCATCCCATAAGACTTTGCCGTCGCGTATGAGCGTGACAGGTACATAAACGGATTTTGCAGGCATATTGAAGTCTTCCTGGGTCGTTTTTTGATATTTTGCTTTTTTTAAGATGCTGATCGAACCGTTCGCCTCTAAATAACAAAAAGCAACTTCCCGAATGGAAAACGTTTCGCTTTGCCGAAGCAGGCTTTGCAGCTGATTGATATTCATGCGGTTTTTCTTCAATTCTTCGCGATCGACCTTCCCATTTTTGATAAGTGCGGACGGTTTTCCTTCAAATAATCCGCGAAAAGACAGGAACTTTTGTGTCAGAAATTCGGCCGCAAAAATCATTAATCCCCATAACGCCATGGAGTAAAGAATATATAAAACTCCTGTTTGCTTGTCATATAAAGCATTTCCCAGCAATTCTCCCAATACGATAGACGCGATAAAAGTGAAGGGTGTAATTTG
The DNA here is from genome assembly GCF_046464135.1 of Bacillus sp. z60-11. Taxonomy (NCBI): domain Bacteria; kingdom Bacillati; phylum Bacillota; class Bacilli; order Caryophanales; family Bacillaceae; genus Bacillus; species Bacillus sp. z60-11. The sequence goes on from NZ_JBIYSN010000003.1 coordinate 381,459, forward strand.
ATCGATGATCTTCTTACCGACAAATTTAACGATGAGAAAAAGAAAGATAAATCCTGTTAGCAGTTCAATCGTAAGATCGATGATGTTCATATGTAGAAATGCCCCTATCTGCTCATCTGTTATGATTAACTTTTATATTTCCAAATGCCCATCCTTTTCATGCATCATCATCTTCTGTGGGTCTGGGAGGAAATCGATCCTAAAGCCCATATGCAGGAAAAAAGAGGGGAATGGAAAAATGTCCGACTTTTGTTCATATCAAATCGTTCGTTTTGTGATTTATAATGGAAAAGTAAATTTGAAAAAGGAGCGCTCATAGCAAATCATGAACATTTCGATCGTTATCGTAACCCACAATCGGATTTCCCCATTGTGTGAGTTGCTTGAATCCATTGCAAAACAGTCCATCAAACCATTTGAAATCATTATTGTCAATGATGCGGGGGAGCCGGTCGACATTGTTCAGCGGCTCTATTCAGACCTGCCGATCAAGGTGCTTCACCTGACTGAGAATGTCAAGCATGTGAAAGCGAGAAACATAGGGGTGAAAGAAGCGTCAGGAGATGTTATCATGCTGTGTGATGACGATGATTTTTTCACTCCATGCCATATGGAAAGAATGGCAAAAGCGCTGGAAACGGCAGATTTTGTGTATTCCGATGCTGAGATTGTGTCTTTTAAAGAGGAAGAAGACACAAGAATCCCAAAAAACCGGCATCTTTTCGCTTATACGTTTGACTTAGAGGAGATGAGGAAATTTTCTACATATGTTCCTTCGGGAAGCATGTATAAACGTTCGCTTCACATTGAAATCGGTTATTTTGATCCCGGTGTTCATAATTATTGGGACTGGGACTTTTTTCTGCGTGCAGCCGAACAGTTTCGCGTGAAAAGAGTTCCTGCCGCAAGCGTGATCTACGCATTTTCAGAACAAGGCGACAATCAGTCCAGCAACCTTGACGGCAAGAGGCAGTACTATTTAGATATCTTGAGTGAAAAGCATCAGCTTGGAAAGCTGCCGACGAAAAACTTTTTTGTGCTTCTTGAAGAACCTGCTATGAAGAAGAGGGAGGCCGAAAGCAAAATTGTATGGGACGGCGAACCTGTCGTTTCCAGGCTTGTTCGCGAAAGGCAATTTAGTTAAAGGAGGCTGAACCATTGAAACAGATTTTGAATGACAGCTGGTGGGAGCAGCTGAAAAATGAATTCGCAAAGCCCTATTATCAAGAGTTGAGAGAAATGCTGAAAAGAGAGTATGTCGAGCATACGGTGTATCCTGAACCCAACGATATTTACAATGCTTTTCACTACACTTCCTATGAAAAAGTCAAGGTCGTCATCCTTGGTCAGGATCCGTACCACGGACCGGGTCAGGCGCACGGCTTAAGCTTTTCCGTAAAGCCGGGGGTGAATCCGCCGCCATCTTTGAAAAATATTTTCATAGAATTGCAAAGTGACATTGGCGCAGACATCCCCAATCACGGTTCACTTGTCAGCTGGGCCAAGCAGGGGGTCCTCCTCTTAAACACCGTTTTGACCGTGCGTCGGGGACAGGCGAATTCACATAAAGGAAAGGGCTGGGAGCAGCTGACGGACAGTGTTATCGATGTTTTGAACAAAAGGGAGAAGCCGGTGGTCTTTATTCTTTGGGGCCGCCATGCCCAAGCGAAGAAAGAAAGGATCGACACTTCAAAGCATTTTATTATTCAGTCGCCTCACCCAAGTCCTTTCTCGGCAAGAAACGGATTTTTTGGAAGCAGGCCGTTTTCCAGAGCAAACCAATGTTTGCAAAAAATCAATGAAGAACCCATCGACTGGTCAATTCCCAATTTGGAAAATCTGGAGAACCGCTAAACTCAGGATGGCGGTTCTCGGTTTGTTTTTTCTTGCATTATGCGTGAACTCACGTTCGCCCGTCAACTCTTAAGGTGAAAGAAAAAAGGATTTTAGGCTGAGTTGATGCTCGCTTTTTGTTTTTTGAATTGGAAAACAAGGACCTGCTGTTTCGAAAAATATCCTTTTGGGATTGAAAAATCGGAAAGTGCTTTCAGCACGAGAGAATGTAATTTGTTAAAATGAAATGGAAAATCGAAACGGTTTGGAGGATCGAATGGATGAACATACATATATCAAGCTTGCTGGAAAAGATGGAGGATGAATTAAAAAAAGCGAAGGACAGCGCCCATGAGAACGAGTTAAAAATGCATGTGGCGGTCATTCGTTCCCTCTGCGACGTCATCGTTGAACAGCAGAGACCGACAGCTCAGCCGTCCCCATATCTTCAGCCGGCAAAAAAATCTTCGAGCGACCAGCTGATGCTGGAAAAAATGATGGGAGCCGCCGGAGCTGAACAGTATCAAAAAAAAGAGAAACAAAAACATGAGGAAGACGCTAACGGGGACTCAATTTTTGATTTCTAGGAGCCGTTTGCTTTTTTGAAAAAGAGAGGTTGATAAACTTGAAACTGCTTTTTGGGGCTTTACAATGGACGGCATTTATTATCGCTTCCGCCATCGTGGTGCCCATCGCGATCGGGCAGTCATTTGAGCTGAATCAGACGGAGACGGCGGGGCTGATTCAAAGCACGTTTTTCGTGTTGGGGACAACGGCATTCATCCAAACATTGCTGGGCCACCGTCTGCCGATTAATGAGAGCCCTGCCGGCCTTTGGTGGGGAGTATACACGATTTATGCGGGACTGACCGGAACCGTGTTCGCCGCTTATGGTGAAACGCTTCAGGCGCTTCAGGGGGCAATGCTTCTAAGTGCGGTCTTCTTTTTTATTTTTAGCCTATTTAAAGTCATCGACAAGCTGGCTGTCATGTTTACGCCTGTTGTGACGGGCGTTTATCTCTTGCTCTTGGTCATTCAGCTTTCCGAGCCGATTGTGAAAGGAGTCATGGGGATCGGCTACCGCCAAAACGATCTTGATGTTCCTGTCTTTTTGCTTGCGGCCGTCATTATGCTGACAACATTTCTGATGAGCAAATCGCATGTTCCGTTTCTTAAACAATACTCGATTTTGATAGCGCTTATTGGCGGCTGGATTCTGTTTGCCGTGTTTGGCGTCGCAAAGCCGCCGGAACATGCGGATAAGCTTTTTCATCTGCCCGATATCTTTCCGTTCGGCGTTCCGCTGTTTGACAGCGGTTTAATCGTCACATCCTTGTTTATTACGGTGTTATTGATTGTCAACATGCTGGCCAGCATCCGGGTGGTTGAAGGGGCCGTTAAACAGTTTGAAAAGCTTGAAGAAAGGAAGCGGGCCCGACCGGCGGGCTTCATCGCCTCAGTCAGCCATTTGCTGAGCGGTTTGCTCGGCGCTGTAGGGACGGTGCCGATTTCCGGAGCGGCCGGGTTTATTCAAACGACGCGGGTCTCTTCGAAGAAACCTTTTTTACTCGGAAGTCTGATTGTGATTTTCATCAGCTTTTTTCCGTATATCATGAACGTATTTGCGAGCCTCCCGTCTCCGGTTGGTTTTGCCGTTAATTTTGTCGTGTTTTCGACGATGGTCGGTATGGCTTTCGCTGAATTTGACGCTTATGGGAAGAACGAGGCCGGCCGCGTCCGCTTTGTTACAGGAATTGCACTTCTGGCGGGCGTCGGTGTGATGTTTGTTCCTGAAAGCGCCTTGGCGGGGATGCACCCTGTTGTTGTCTCCCTTTTAAGCAATGGTCTTGTACTGGGGACGGTCATAGCGATTGTGGTGGAACAGATCCAGCTTAGAAAAAAGAAATTTGACAATCTTGTGTCATGAGGTTCAGTCAGTTGAAATCTTGAGTTTGTACGCTATGATGAGAAGAGAAAGGCGGGCGAAAATATCATGAAATTATTCCTCATTTTAGGTTCGATAAACGCAATGATTGCGGTTGCTCTAGGGGCGTTTGGGGCTCATGGGCTTGAAGGGAAGATCCCTGAAAAATATCTTCAAATCTGGCAGACTGGTGTTCAATATCATATGTACCATGCACTTGGGCTGATCGCCGTCGCCCTGATTGCCGGAAAGCTTACAGGCGCGGGGAGCGTGACGGCTGCGGGCTGGCTGATGTTTGCCGGCATCGTCTTATTTTCCGGCAGCTTATATGTCCTCAGCCTCACGCAAATCAGCGTCCTCGGCGCCATCACTCCGCTCGGCGGCGTGGCTTTCATCGCAGCGTGGATCATGGTTGTTGTATCTGCGGTAAAATACCTCTAATCGTTAAAAATCCAATCCTTTAGAAGGATTGGATTTTTTTATTTTAACAGTCCCGTTTTCATGATAAATTAAATGGTATTAACCGGTTCGGCCTTTTTTATTAAAGAAGGGATGTGCACATGCGGAGAATCCGGTCTCCGTGTAAACAAAGCGATGAAAATAAAAGTGATCATAGCGGATGATAACTCATTTATAAGAGAAGGCATGAAAATTATTTTGAGCACTTACGATGAATTTGAAGTGATGGCAACTGTCGGGGACGGCCGCGAAGCTGTTGATTACTGCATGGCCCATCAAGTGGATGTTGCTTTGCTCGATGTCCGCATGCCGGATATGAACGGGGTTGAGGCTGCCAAGCTGATTTCCACACAAACGCAGGCTGCTCCGTTCATCTTAACGACGTTTGATGATGATGAATATATTTTGGCCTCCATCCAAAACGGAGCGAAGGGCTATTTGCTAAAAAACACTGAACCGGAACGGATCAGAGATGCGATTAAAAGTGTATACCACGGCCATACCGTCATGCAGGATGTTGTGCTTGACAAAATCAAGTCAAATTTAAAAAGCAATCAAGAGCCGGAACTCAAAATCGATAAGAGCCTGTTCACTGAAAGGGAGCTGCAAATTATGGCTTTAATCGCCAGAGGATGTTCAAATAAAGAGATTGCCAAAGAGCTGTTTATATCAGAAGGAACGATTGCCAATTATATATCTTCGATTTTAGGGAAGACGGGGCTTGAGCATCGAACGCAAATCGCCATCTATTATCTAACCGGAAAAACCGATTTGAGCTGAGGAATGATCATGGAACTTTGGGTCATTATCATCAAACTGATTCTGCTTGGATACATTTCGTTCAACTGCATCCTATCACCTGTCAGCAGCTTAAGCTGGGTTGTTTTTTATATCGTCCTTTATTTCTCCATCAATATCCTGGCTGCCATCTTACAGCAAGAAGCGCTTAAAAAGACAACTATCGCCGTATCGATCTTCATGACGCTTGTATTCTGCCGGCATGAGCCTTTATTTATTTTATTATTGCCATTAAACGTGTACGAATTGTTGTTTGATTATCTTCGTAACAAGTGGCTGATTTTGGCCGTTTCGCTTTTACCTGCTCTGTCTCTCGATACGTCATGGCTGCCTGTATACGGTCTCACTGTTTCCTTTACGTTTCTTATGTTTACGGTCGCCAAACAATATTCAGCGCGGATTAGATCGCTGGAAGACAAAATTGATGAAACAAGAAAAGCGATGCAGACATTAACGAAGGCGCTTCATAACAACAAGGAATATATCAGACAATCTGAATATACCTTTAAATTGGAGGAACGCAACAGGCTTTCCCAGGAAATACATGATAAAATCGGCCATTCGATGACTGGCGCGCTCATCCAGCTGGAAGCGGCGAAACGGCTGCTTGATATCGATAAAAACAAGGCGTCCGAGCTGCTGCAAAATGCGATCAATATTTCTAAAGACGGAATCGAAAAAATCAGACTGACATTGAAAAATATAAAACCGCCGAAAGAGCAGATGGGCATCCATAGGTTGAAGCTGTTTATCGATGAATGTTCGACACGTCATCAGATGAATATTTCTTTTCTGTATAAAGGCGATTTAGATGTAATTTCTCATATTCAATGGAAAATCATGTTTGAAAATATAACGGAGGCGCTGACCAATTCTGTGAAGTATGCCGAAGCGACGCACGCTTCGATCGAAATCCACGTCTTGAACAAACTCATTAAAGCCGAAGTGAAAGACAATGGAAAAGGACAGGAGAAGATCAAAAAAGGCATGGGAATCATCGGAATGGAAGAGCGGGCTGCTTCTGTCAACGGCAAGGTCATTGTCGACGGTTCAAATGGATTTTCGGTGACAACGCTGTTGCCGAAGCATGAATGAGTTCATCGTTAAAACGTGAATAATCTCATGTGAAAAAGGTGAATTGCTGCACTGCCGCGGCATTCATCTTTTTTTTATAATGACATCGTAAAGCAAAATGAGGTGAAAACATGAATGTATTGGAAATCAAAAATCTGACCAAAAAGTTTGGGGATTTTGTTGCTGTTGATCATATATCACTATCGATAGCCGAGGGTGAAATATTCGGACTTCTCGGGGCAAACGGCGCCGGCAAAAGCACAACCATCAATATGATCTCAAGTTTATTGAGAAGCAATGAGGGCGAGATTTTCATTCTTGGAAAAAACATCGCGAAAAACCGGAAAAACGCTAAAATGAACATCGGCATCGTTCCTCAGGATCTGGCGATTTATGAGGATTTAACCGCATATGAAAACGTGAAATTTTTTGCGGGACTCTACGGACTGCGAGGGGCCCATCTGCATGAGCGCGTTGAAGAGGCATTGCGCTTTGTCGGATTGAGCGATAAGCACAAAAGCTTTCCGAAAAACTTTTCCGGCGGGATGAAAAGAAGGCTCAACATCGCCTGTGCGATCGCACACAGGCCAAAGCTGATCATCATGGACGAACCGACGGTGGGAATTGATCCGCACTCCAGAAATTATATATTGGAGTCAGTCAAAAAGCTGAATGAGATGGGCTGTACGATTATTTATACGAGCCATTATATGGAGGAAGTGGAGGAAATCTGTTCGCGGATTGCCATCGTCGACCACGGAAAAATCATTGCGGAAGGGACAAAGGAGCAGCTAAAGGCGATCATCACGGATACGAAAGATATTTGGATTCATGTCAAATCAGCTGACAATATCGATATTGACGGGCTAAAAACGATCAGCGGAGTCGAGACGGTTTCGCTGGAAGAAAATATGATGAAAATCAACTCGGATGCGGGCGTCAATAATTTAAACCAGATCATTGAACGACTGCTGGCAGAAGGTGTTGAAATCCGTTCATTGGAAGAAAAAGCGCCGAACTTGGAGACCGTGTTTCTGACCTTGACCGGAAGAAATTTACGGGATTCGTAAGGGGGACATCAGCTTGAATACATTCATCATAGCAAAAAAAGAAATCATATCAGCTTTTCGGGATAAACGAACACTTGCCTTCATGCTGGCGTTTCCAATTGTGCTGATCATGATTTTGGGAACCGCGCTGACAAATGCTTTTGATCATGAAGTTTCCGTCGGTAAAATCCATGTTTTATACAAAGACAAGTCTGATGGGGAGTTCTCGCAAGGGTTTAAAACATTTGCGAAAGAAGCGAAAACGTCCGGTGTCTATTTTGAAAAAGTGTTAAGTGATATGGACGCAAAAACAGAAGTCAAAAAAGGACATTATGATGCTTATCTTGAGGTCACCGGCAGCGGAATGAAGTTTTATAAAATGGAGAAAAACAGTGTGAAAAACAGCATCATTCAAGGGATGCTGACAGCGTTTGCCAACCGGTATCATGCGGTGGCGGAGATTGTAAAAGTCAGCCCGAAGCAAGCAGGCGAGGCGTTTGTAAACAGCTCTCATGACGATTATATTAAAGAAACGTCTCTCAACTCTGATAAAAAACCGGGTTCCATGGACTATTACGCGGTGACGATGACCACGCTGATCGCGCTTTACTCGGCAATACACGCCAGTTATTTAATCCGCGGGGAAAGGCTTAGAAAGACGGCGGACCGGCTGGTTGCCGCCCCCGTTCATAAGGCTGAGATTTTTGCCGGAAAATTGATTGGCGGCCTTGGGGCAAATCTGCTTTGCATCTTGATCGTCATCGCCGTCAGCATGTTTTTATTCAAAGCCAACTGGGGAGAGCACCTTTGGCTTGTGCTTGTTGTGGTGCTCACCGTTGTGTTGTTTGCCGTCAGCTTTGGCCTTGGGATCAGCTATTTGACGAACACAGGAGAAGCTGGGGTTGCCATCATCAATGTGCTGATCCCGCTGGTCGCTTTTTTTGGCGGCGCTTATTTTCCCGTTGAGGATGTGCAAGGTGCTTTAGTTGTCATCAAAGATCTTTCCCCGCTCACTTGGACGAACGAAGCCATTATCAAAATCATATATACAAATGATTTAGCGGCGGGATGGCCCGCGATCTCTCTGAACGTAGGCTTATCTGTATTATTCCTGCTGATCGCCGTTGTCTCAATGAGAAGAAGGGAAGGGCTGTAAATGAAAGAAATGCTTTGGTTAGTCAAAAATACATTGAATGTCACGTTTCGAAAAAAGATCAATATTTTCTTGTTTATGATTCTTCCGCTGATTGGAATCTTTGTCTCGCTGTTAACCGGTACTGATGAACAGGGGGATTTGCGCATTGGGGTGGTCGATCATGACAAAGGGGAAATCGCGGCGGATACGGCCCGCTTTTTGAAAGGTATTGACGATATTAAGGTTGTGAATGTCAGCAAGTCAAAAGCGGACAGCCAAATCGCCTCGGGAGAGCTTGACGGCGCCATTACGTTTGATCAAGGATTTTCCCAAAGCGTGCGCGGCGGAAAACCCGGCCATATCGAAATCGCCTCTGTCAAAGGTGCTGAAATCACAGGCTTTGTGAAGTCATATTTATATCATTACATTGACAATATTGCGGCGCTCGGTCAATCTGCCAATGGAGATCAGCAATTTCAGACGATGTATAAAAACTACCAGAACTCAAAAGTTCCCCTTACGGCTCACAAGCTTGAAGATTCGGCGCAAAGCAAAAACATGACGGACCGGACGGTTGGTTTTCTGCTGATGGCCATGCTCTTTTCGGCGGGAAGTTTAACCGAACTTTTGGTGAAAGAAAAGGAGAACAGAACCTATTTCAGGCTTTTGACAACACCGATTACCGCAAAGCAGTACGTCTTGGCAAATATTGTGGTAAGCATGCTTGTCATCACATTCCAAGTCTTTTTTACACTCGTGATGGCAACATATGTTTTTCATATTGAAACAGGCATTTCCTTTTGGGAAATGGCGGCGGTGTTGCTGATATTTGCGTTAAGCGCCGTCGGACTGGCGTTAATCACGGTTGTCTTTGCGAACAGTTCCAAAGCTGCGGGAGCATTGAAGAATTTAATCTTCATGCCGACGATTATGCTCTCCGGATGTTTTTGGCCGATTGAAATTATGCCGTCATTCGTGCAGAAAATCGCTGATTTTCTTCCGCAAACATGGGTTTTGGAAACATTGGCGAAACTTCAGGAAGGCCAGCATCTTCACAATCTGTATTTGAATATCTTGATATTGTTTGCTTTTGCGGCAGCCTTTTTCTTAATCGTCATTTATAAATTCAGCCGCAACAATGAGGCGAGAAATTTCGCCTAATTCTTTAGGAACAAAAAAAGGGTTCGGTTTCGCAAACCGAACCTTTTATCTTGGGGTATAGGAGGCCATTGAATACGGATAATCGTAAGCAATCGGTTCATCAAAGGTAATGTAATCAAGGTAGACCATCAAAAGCAAATAGCGGGTGCCCGTTTTTCTGTCGCTTAAAATGATATGATCGCGCCCGGCAGCTTCAATTTCTCCCCGAAAGACTTTTGCATTCCACTCCGGATTGTTTTCAAATGTCATGTAGACGGTCGCAACCTTTCCGCGGTTGAGACGCAAAATATTTTCAATATACGATTGCTCAAGCGGCAGCATGCCGGGAATGCTCGGGGAAGGCACCTGCGCTGTAGGCATTTGCGGAACCTGAACTCCCGCCGGCTGCGGCTGGGTCAGCTGTACGGAAGGCTGCTGATAGGTTTGCTGCCCGCCCATTTGCGTTTGTGTATACGGCTGCATTTGCTGCTGATACATGTGCCCGCCCATCTGTGGATAAGGGTTGGCGCTTGCCCGAAAATCCGGCATTTCAAGCTCTTGGAGCGGCTGAAATTGATTTTTTTTAGGTTTCATTTCGTTCCTCCTCATTTCTTAACGTCAAGAAATTATACTCCAATACATGTATGGCATTGAAAACACGATTGCTGGAAGATCTACATATACCTTATCCCTTTAACAGTATGTGGATGCCATGTTTAATATGACGAGAAAGAAAAAAACAGACCGCTCTATGGGAGCGGTCTTTCAGCCGTTTATCCTGTTATGACTTCATCTTCCGGATGACGGATCGGCGCTTTTTTAGGTTTTGCCAAGGTGAATGCCATGGTCAGCGGACCGACCCGGCCGATGAACATCATCACCATGATGACGGCTTTGCCGACGGTTGTTAAATCAGGCGTCAGTCCCATTGACAAGCCGACAGTCCCAAATGCGGAAACCACTTCAAAGACGATGTCCAAAAATGGAGCATTTTTTTCTGTAATGGTTAAAATAAACATTGTGACAAGCACAAATAAAAAGCTGATGACGATGATGGCCAACGCTCGCAAAATGGTTTTCATTTTAATGGCCCGATGAAACACGACCGTCTCGCTTTTTCCTCTTAAAAAGGTAATCGTTGCTAAAATCATCACAATAAAGGTTGTCAGTTTAATTCCGCTTCCCGTTGATGCACTGCCTGCGCCAATAAACATCAGTACGATGATGATGAGCAGGGAAGGGGTTGTCATATGTGCGATATCCAGTGTGTTAAAGCCGGCAGTTCTAGGTGTGACACCTTGAAAATAAGCGCCCCATATTTTGTCTGCCAAAGGCAGTCCTCCCAAGGTATCGGGGTTGGCATACTCCAATATAAAAATCATCAGTGCGGACACTATGTTGATGATCAATGTTCCGACAATCATTAATTTGGAGTGGAGCGACAATTTGTGAAAGTTTCGTTTGGTCCATAAATCCAAAAGAACGGTAAACCCGATTCCTCCGGTGATAAACAGACCTGTAATGACTAAATTGACGATCGGATCGCCCACATATTGCGACAAGCTGTCCGACCAAAGGGAAAAGCCTGCGTTATTGAAGGCTGAAATCGTGTTAAACAAACTATGAAACAAGCCTTTCTGCAAGCCGTATTCAGGCACCCATCTGATCGAGAGAATCAAAAAGGCGACAAACTCAATAACGATCGTGAAAATAAACAAGTGCTTGACTAAACGGACAAGCCCGCCCAAAGATGTCTGGTTAAAAGCCTCCTGAACGAGAATCCGCTGCTGCAGGCCGATTTTTTTGCCGATCATCATAACGACGAGAACGGCAAACGTCATCAAGCCCAATCCCCCGATCTGAATCAGGCACATGATGACGGTTTGTCCAAAAACCGTATAATCCGTTCCGGTATCGACGACAACCAATCCTGTTACAGTTGTTGCCGAGGTTGCTGTGAACAGAGCGTCCACCCACGAGATATAGGTGGTGGAGGCGATCGGCAGCTTTAATAAACAAGCGCCGGCCGCGATGATGATTAAAAAGCTGAGCGCCAGTGTCTGCGGCGGATTGATGTTGAGCATCTTTCCTTTTACAAGATTTGTAGAACCCAATTTAGGCATGTTTTCTATATCCTTTCTTCACATATGCAAAGCTATAGATTTCACCAGATTCTGATAGATGAAATAATGTCAATAATGTACTGTCATATGCCTGGTTTGTCAACATCAAAACATACGTTTTTCCGGGTGTTGGAAACCCGAAAGTAGGGCATTAGGCCTTTATTGGCTCTGATCGGAAAAAATCAAGAGGAACGGCGCATAGTTAAATTCTATTATTTTGAATTAAATTTAAAAATATCCCATGGAAAACATTTACTATCATTTTGAAAAATGGTAGTTTTTAAGAGAAATGATGTTGGAAGGAGGCGTTGCCTTTCTATTGCGTCTAATGTTGTCCGCTGCCGTGCTGTTTACAATTTGAAAATGATGAGTAGGGGGAATTGCTATGTTAAAAAGTGTGTTTCGTTTTAAATTCTCGGTCTTGACGGCCGCTCTCGTGATCATGGCTTCGGTTTTTCTGCCGTCGCTTCATGCCGATGCCCAAACGGTTAAAACGGAATCTGTGAACCGTCCGGCTGCAAAGGCCTCATTGTATTCGATCATCACAGGGGACAGCAAACAGGAGTGGTCATACTCCGATATTGAGCTTACATACAGACCAAATTCCATTTTGGCGCTGGGAACGGTTGAATTCACATTGCCGTCCGGGTTTTCCGCGACAACGACAGACACGGTTAATGGAAGGGCGTTGACAACCGGTCAAATCTTGAACAACGGAAGAACGGTCAGACTTCCGCTGACGATCGATTTATTGGGGATCGCGGAGTTCAAGCTGAAGTTGAATCATAAAACCTTGCCGGCCGCCGGAAAATATACATTCAGAGCGGAAAACAGAGTGCTGGGCCTTGGATCCACATTCTATGCCGAGTCCTCCATTGAGGTGCTGAAAAGACCGACTCCGCCTACACCGCCATGCGGCTGTAATTAAAAGCAGAAGCTCCAAAGATCGTCTTTGGAGCCTCTTTCTTTTATACGTATAAAAATGCGGGCAGCTGTTCATTGGAGAGACGGTTGCCGACAAAGAACGAACCGAATTCTCCGTAACGTGCGCTGACTTCGTCAAAGCGCATTTCATAGACAAGCTTTTTGAACTGGAGCACATCATCGGAGAAAAGTGTTACACCCCATTCGTAATCGTCAAAGCCGATGGAACCCGTAATGATCTGCTTGACTTTGCCTGCATAGCCGCGTCCGATCATGCCGTGGCTGCGCATTAAGTTTCGCCGCTCTTCCATGGACAGCATGTACCAGTTATCATTGCCCGATCTTCTTTTATCCATCGGATAGAAGCAGACATACTTGGCATCAGGCAGTTCCGGATAGAGGCGGGCGCGCACCTGCGGATTTTCATAAGGATCTCCGTCACCGCTTCCCATATAGTTGCTGAGCTCGACGACAGATACGTATGAATAAGCAGGAATGGTAAATTCCGCCAGCTTTGATTTATTGAATTCAAGTTCGATCTCGTTTAATTCCTCCATCGTCGGACGCAAAATCATCAGCATGAAATCGGCTTTCTGGCCGACGATGCTGTGCAATGTGTGGCTTCCGTTTCCTTCTTTTTGCACCGCGCCCCATTTTTCAAGGAGACCGGTAAATTCGCTGATGATGATCTGGCGTTCGTCGCTTGAAAGCAGCTTCCATGCAGACCAGTCCATCGTTCGGAAATCGTGAAGGGCATACCAGCCGTCAAGCGTTTGTGCGGCTTCATTCGTTTTCTGCTGTTCGCTCATTTTGCATTCACTCCCAATTTATATGTAATTGATTTCATCATATCATAGTTTGCCCTATTTCATCTGTTTCAAGGTCCTCGAATAAAAACTGCGGCACCCTGAGGCAGCCCCGTATAAGCGGAGAAGGCTGTTGCATAATAATAACGAATACGTACTAAGGCAAGGTACTGAATCTCCATTTTCCATTGACTACATGAAAATATTTCCGCTTAATTTAATTAAAAAAAAGCGTTTTTAATATGTAAGCGTTATAATTGAGGCTGAAGGATTGAATTTATATCTCAAAAGAGTATGCTAAATAGAGAAGTTTTTTGCAATCTTCAAGGAGGGTATATAGTGGCAGATTTATTTACAACAGTGCAGGAAAAAGTAGCAGGAAAAGGAGTTAAAATTGTATTTCCGGAAGGCTTGGATGAACGCATCCTGACAGCGGTCAACAATTTGGCCGGAAATAACGTCTTAAAGCCGATCCTCGTCGGAAACAAAGAGGACATTACGGAGAAAGCAAAAGGATTGAACTTAACACTTGATGGTGTTGATATATATGATCCTCATACATATGAAGGAATGGAAGAGCTTGTGCAGGCTTTCGTTGAGCGCCGTAAAGGAAAAGCGACGGAAGAGCAGGCGCGCCAAATTCTTTTAGATGAAAACTATTTTGGAACGATGCTTGTTTATAAAGGACTTGCCGACGGTCTTGTCAGCGGTGCGGCTCATTCAACAGCGGATACGGTCCGCCCGGCGCTGCAGATTATTAAAACAAAAGAAGGCGTCAAAAAAACATCCGGAGTTTTCATCATGGCTCGCGGCGAAGAGCAGTATGTGTTCGCAGACTGCGCGATCAACATTGCGCCTGACAGCGAGGATCTTGCCGAAATTGCAATCGAAAGCGCCAATACAGCGAAAATGTTCGACATTGAGCCGCGCGTGGCGATGCTCAGCTTCTCAACAAAAGGATCGGCTAAATCTGATGAGACTGAAAAGGTGGCCAACGCTGTAGCCATTGCCAAAGAAAAAGCGCCTGAGCTTACGCTTGACGGTGAATTCCAATTTGATGCGGCATTTGTTCCGTCTGTCGCTGAGAAAAAAGCGCCGGACTCCGTTATTAAAGGCGATGCAAATGTGTTTGTATTCCCAAGCCTGGAAGCAGGAAACATCGGCTACAAAATCGCGCAGCGCCTCGGCAATTTTGAGGCGGTCGGACCGATCTTGCAAGGTCTGAACATGCCTGTGAACGATCTGTCCAGAGGCTGCAACGCAGAAGATGTTTACAACCTTGCCCTTATTACGGCAGCACAAGCGCTATAATATTGCCAGAAAGGTGGACCTTATCCAAGGTCCACTTTTTTTATGCTTTCACTTTTACATTCAGCAAAGCTTCAGCACCTTTTTGCCCGATGTCGGCAGGCGGCCATTCGCAAAGGTCAAAAGGAAAGTCGGAACCTGGTACGATCCGTTCTTCTCCGACAAGCTTTATTAAATATGCCGCACTCTCTTTGTTCCATAGCACACTGTCAAACCAAAAGCTGGGCAAATATTCCTCCGGCGCGGCCGAGATCGAAGCGGAAACATCTGTCCACTTTTCATACCCTTTGTTCAGGCGGCCGATTTGATATGGCAGATAGCCCCCTCCATGAGCCAAAAGGATTTTTACATTTGGAAATCGGTCTGTAACACCGCTGAGCAGCAAGTCAGCCGCACAGACAGTCGTTTCCCAAGGAACACCGATTAAATTTGGCATCATTTTCCGGCGCAGCCGCGGATCTTCAGAAAGAAGGGGATGGATAAATATGATCGCTTTTCGTCTGTTGGCTTCTTCCCAAAGCGGTGTAAAAACTTCATCTGAGAGAAGCCTGCCGGATGCGCCCGGTCCGATGATCGCGCCTTTGAGCCCAAGATCCATCGCCTCACCTAAACGCTGGCAAGCCTTCAGCGGACTGTTGAGCGGAATGGTCCCGAGACCTGAAAGACGATGACTGTTGTGTTTTGTCCATATGGACAGCGCATTGTTATAGACAGAAGATAATTCATCTGTTATCTCCTCGGGAAGATCGTAAAGAAAAAGCTGGGGGACAGGAGATGCGAGCGAATGGGAGACACCGGCTTTTTTTTGCGCCTCCAAATATAAGGTTTCTTTAAAAAACAACTCTTTTAATTCAAATCCCCATTTGCGGTTGACTGTCAAAAACGCTGCTTGATCAGGCGATCTTTTTTCCCAGACGGCGCCGACCGCGTTTTGATTGTCTTTCAGCCATTGCAGGACATCGTCCGGGATGAAGTGTGTATGAAGATCAAACAAAGCGGATTCCCCCATTTCTTTGGCATCATTTCCAATATCCGAGTTTTTCTGAAATGTCGCGGGCAGCTTCTTTCACTTTATGTATGATTTTAGCTTGTGAGGCCTTCATGCGTTTGGTTGGGCCGACGACGCTGACGGCATACATGACATGACCGAGATAGTTTCTGACAGGAGCGGAAACCGATGTTACGCCATCGATGAATTCTCCGTGGCTGACGTCAAATCCGTCCGCTTTTACAGCTTCAAGCTTGCCCTTCAGCTTTTTTTCATCTGTAATCGTTTGCTTTGTCACGCTTTTCAAGCCATGTTTGAGATAGCATTCCAACAGCCCGTCCCTGTCATAAGCGAGCAACACCTTTCCGGAGCTCGTACAGTGCATGGGATTTTGCCGGCCGATGTAAGACAGGATTTCAACAGGACGCGGGGATTCCGTCCGATTGATGTAGACGACGCTGAATCCCCTGCGCATGGCGATGTGGGATGTTTCACCGGTATCATCTGTCAGCCTTTTGAGTACCGGCTGGGATTCCTTGTTGATTTCAAGGGTGGAGTTGACAATGGTGTTTAACTGTAAGACGGACAATCCTAGCTTATATCTTTTCGATTCCGGATCCTTCATGACAAATCCTTCGCTCTCCAGTGTGTTCAGGAGCCTCCAGACCGTGCTTTTTCCAAGGCCGAGCGATAAGGCGAGCTCGGTTACCTTCTTTTCCGGTGAATCCAAGGTAAACGATTGAAGCAGCCGAAGCGCATTTTTAACCGAATTGAGCAGATCTGGCTGCTTTGTCTCAACAGTCATTGATTCCTCAACTCTTTCCATTGGATTTGTTTCCTTTTATTACATAATATAACACGAATTTGAATTAAAGAACGAAAAATATCAAATTTTCGGAAAAAATATCCGGTTTGTTCCGCATAGAGGAACAATGCTGTTTTCAAGTGATTGAAAATCCTTTAATTTAATGGAAAGGATTTGAAAAGGAGGCTGTT
Source organism: Bacillus sp. z60-11 (assembly GCF_046464135.1). NCBI lineage: Bacteria > Bacillati > Bacillota > Bacilli > Caryophanales > Bacillaceae > Bacillus > Bacillus sp. z60-11. The sequence continues at coordinate 398,016 of NZ_JBIYSN010000003.1, forward strand.
TATTGATATGAGTGTTCACACCCCGTCGGCTAAAATTGTAAAACCGTTTGACTGCCGTCATTTTATCAACGGCAGATCTTTCTCCTCGGAAAACGGGAGAACGTTTGACAACATCAATCCAGCTACACAGGAAGTGATCGGAAAAGTAGCCGAGGGAGGGCAAAAAGAGGTGGATCTGGCTGTCGCGGCTGCAAGGCGCGCATTAAATGGACGCTGGAAAAACATGACCGCTGATGAAAGAATTCATATCATCCGCAAGGTCGGCGACATCATTCTTCAGCGAAAGGATGAACTGGCAAGGCTTGAGACATTGGATACCGGAAAGCCGCTTTCACTCTCAAGCACTTTGGATATTCCCCGGTCTGCTTTCAACTTTCATTTCTTTGCCGATTTTATGAGGGGAGTCGGGACGGAAGCCTATCAGACGGATGATGCTGCAATCAATTATGCGATCCGCCGCCCGGTCGGTGTCGTCGGATTGATCAATCCCTGGAATTTGCCGCTTCTTTTACTGACGTGGAAATTAGCGCCATGCTTGGCAGCGGGGAATACCGCCGTCATCAAACCGGCCGAACTGACGCCGATGACGGCCACGCTTCTCGGGGAAATCTGCCGTGATGCAGGTGTTCCTGATGGTGTCGTCAATATCGTCCACGGATTTGGACCTGATTCCGCCGGTGCGGCACTATCTGCACATCCGGATGTTGATGCGATTTCCTTCACTGGAGAAACGGCAACCGGAAAAGTCATTATGGAAGCCGCCTCCAAAACATTAAAAAAGCTCTCATTTGAATTGGGAGGGAAAAACCCAAATATCATTTTTGCCGATGCCGACATGGATGAAGCGGTCAATACCACATTGAAATCAAGCTTTATCAACCAAGGCGAAGTATGTATGTGCGGTTCCCGCATCTATATTGAACGGGAAGCGTATGATGAGTTTTTGGACAAGTTTATTCATAAGACAAAGGAACTTAAGGTCGGCGACCCTTTTGATCCGAATACGAATATCGGAGCCTTGATTTCGGCGGAACATACTGAGCGGGTGCTGAACTACATCGCATTGGCGAAAACCGAAGGCGGCGATATTTTAACAGGAGGTAAGCGTTCTGAAGGCCAGGCTTCCGGATGTTATCTTGAACCAACAATCATCACGGGGATCTCCCGGAGCTCGAGGGTTGTCAAAGAAGAAATCTTCGGGCCGGTTGTGACGGTGATTCCATTTGATGATGAAGATGAAGTCATCGCACAAGCAAATGACACCCATTACGGGTTAAGTGCAACCGTATGGACGAACGACCTGCGCCGGGCACACCGTGTTGCCGGACAAATTGAATCGGGAATGGTTTGGGTCAACACCTGGTTTCTCCGCGATTTGCGGACGCCGTTCGGCGGCATGAAGCAAAGCGGGCTTGGCCGTGAAGGAGGCATTCACAGTTTCGAGTTTTTCAGTGAATTATCAAATATTTGCATCAAGCTGTAAGGGGGAAGAATTGCGATGAACGCGACAGCACTCAAGGAAACGGCTCATCTGCTTTATCTCGCTGAAGTAGAAAAGCGGGAAATCGAAAGAATCACAAAAGATCATCCGGAGCTGACGGTTGAAGATGCCTATGAAATACAAAAAGAGTTGATTTTGCTGAAAGCAAAGCAGGGCAGCGGGATTATCGGTCCGAAAATGGGCTTGACGAGCCGGGCGAAAATGCAGCAAATGAATGTGGAAGAACCGATCTACGGATATATTTTTGAAGATATGCTCGTGCCCAATGGCGGGGCGCTCCAAATGGAACAGCTGATCCACCCAAAAGTCGAAGCTGAGATTGCCTTTTTGCTGGGGGAGGATATAGAAGGTCCAGGTGTTACAGGTGAGCAAATCCTCGCCGCGACCGATTTTTTTCTTCCCGCTCTTGAAGTGATTGACAGCCGCTATGAAAATTTTTCTTTTACCCTGCCAGATGTTATAGCGGATAATGCGTCATCTTCCAGAGTCGTGTTTGGTGAAAAAATCAGAAAACCGGACGGTCTAAGGCTCGATTCGGTAAAAGTCTCATTAATGATCAACGGCGAGGTCAAAGAGCAGGGGACAGGCGCTGCAGTCGTGGGACACCCCGCCAATTCGGCAGCGATGCTCGCCGATATGCTCGCCCGGAAAAACGAAAAGCTGAAAGCGGGAAGCATCATTTTGACCGGCGGTGTTACGGGAGCTGTCATGCTGCATCGCGGGGACCGTGTTTCAGCACATGTTGAAGGTCTTGGCGATGTTTCGTTTACAGCCTGTTGAAAATGGAGGAGATAGGTTTGCCGATTATTCACATTCAAATATTAGAAGGCCGGCCGCCGGAAAAAGTGGAGGAAGTCATTCAGCATGTGACAGATGCGGTCAGCACCACGTTGGATGCGCCTAAAGAAAATGTCCGTGTTCTTGTTACAGAGATTCCGAAAACACACTGGGGCATAGGCGGCAAGCCGGCTTCAAAAGCGAAGCCGTAAAAATTAGGGTTGGGAGGAATATACATGTCGATTGAATTGGCGGCACTTGTTCCGCATACACCGAGAATGTGCTTTGAAGAAAGAACGCCTGAGTTTCAAAAGGAGCTTGTCAAAGGCATGAAGCGGCTTTCCGGAATGATTGAACAAATTCAGCCTGACGCGATTGTCATCATTTCCTGCCACTGGACGTCAAGCTTTGACCATCTTGTCGATGCGGCCCCGGAACATCGAGGTGTGTTGACGGCGCTGGAATGCCCGAATTTAATATCAGATGTTCCGTATTCCTATCCAGGAGATACCGAGTTGGCAATTGAATTGGCGGAAGCGGGCATCAATGGAGGGCTGCCCGTTATTCCCGTCAATGACCCGGTATATTGCTGGGATTACGGTACAGTCGTTCCACTTCGTTATCTCGTGCCAAACGGCGATATTCCGGTGATCGATTTATCGGTTACATTAGCCGCCAATTTAGAGGAAACGTATTTGTGGGGCCAGCTGGCCGGAAGAGTGCTGAAAGAAAGCGGGAAAAAAACCGTATTTATCGCCAGCGGGGCTCTCAGCCATCATTTGGTGAGGGGGCCGGAATGCATGCCAACCCTTGCAGAGCAGGCGCTTGACGGGCAGTTCTTAACGTATCTGACAGACAATGATTTGGTATCCGCAAAGCTCATGCTTCCTCAATACGCGAAAAACGCCGGTCTTGAAGCAGGCGGCCGGCATATTGCCATGCTGCTGGGCGTGCTGGAGGATGGCTGTAAAAGCACGTATTACGGATATGGCCAATCATCAGGCAGCTCCAATGTTGTCATGGCTTTTGAACCGATGTGTTCAGCGACCCGGTCCGCCAGGCTCACTGAAAAAAACACTGTGCGTTAATATCAATCGATCTGGAGGCGGAGGAATAAATGATAAATCGTTCAGTTGATCCCGGAGAAGTCATGGCGAGAAGCAAATGGAATAAAGTGCATATGACCGTTTTCTTCTGGTGTTTTTTCGCCGTCGCCTTTGATGGCTATGATATTGCCATGTACGGTGTCAGCCTTCCGTGGCTGATGGAGGAATGGAACTTAACAGCGATTCAGGCCGGAGCGATCGGCAGCTACACATTGGTCGGCATGATGCTGGGCGCGCTGATCTTGTCACCTTTCGCCGATAAGTTTGGCCGCAAAAAAATGCTTGGCCTTTGCATCCTTCTGTTCAGTCTGTTTACCGGCGCATCCGGAATGGTTGATGACCCCCTGCCGTTTGCAGTCATGCGTTTCATTGCGGCGCTCGGCATGGGGGGATTGATGCCCAATGCCATATCGCTGATGACCGAGTATTCACCGAAAAAAAACAGAGCGATGATTGTCGCAGCCATGTATTGCGGCTATTCCGCCGGCGGAGTGCTGGCTTCCCTCGTCGGCATGCTTGCGGTTCCGGGAGCGGGCTGGAGAGTGCTGTATTGGCTCGGCGCCATTCCTTTGATTGCGCTGCCTTTCTTTTTCAGGCAATGTCCCGAATCGCTATCATTTTACATGTTAAAAAAACAACCGAAAAAACTGGCCGGGATTCTCAACAAGGTGCATCCCGACGGACAATACAACGAACATGACGATTATCAGTTATCCGCTGCCGCAGAACAAACAAAGGGCTTTCCGGTCAAAAAATTGTTTGAACAAAAACGCGCCGCCAGCACATTTGCTTTTTGGCTGTCTGTATTCAGCTGTCTTTTAATGGTGTACGGGTTGAACACATGGCTGCCGAAAATGATGCAGGCTTCAGGTTACGGGTTGAAATCCAGCCTGTCCTTCAATCTCGCGCTGTGCATCGGACAAGCCGCCGGCGCTTTGATCGGCGGCAGCCTGGCCGATAGAGCCGGACATAAAAAAGTGCTCACCGGTATGTATGTCCTTGGAGCTGTCTGTTTTGCCGCCTTTGGACTAACAGTGAATCCGTATGTTTTGTACTTGCTGATTGCTTTGGGAGGGGCGTGCACCGTCGGTACGCAAAATATTGCGAACCCGTACATTTCCGAGTTTTATCCGAAAGAAATCAGAGCAACCGGCATCGGCTGGGCGCTTGGGATCGGCAGGATCGGCGCCATCATCGCTCCTTCCTTGTTCGGATTGATTCTCGCGGCCGGCATTGATCCGAAGCAGTCGTTTATCATCTTTGCCGTCCCAAGCCTTTTTGCCGCACTCGGCATCGTGCTCGTTCAGGAACACCATGCAAAATTTGACCTTGGATCGGCCGAAAAGCAACGGAATCAAGTGAGAAGCGAAATCAAAATCTAAACCAATGGGAGGAAAACGCATTGCGGACACAAGTGGGAATTATCGGTGCAGGTCCCGCGGGGCTTATGCTGGCACATCTGCTTCACCGCCAAGGGATCGAAGCGGCAGTCATCGAATGCCGTTCCCAGGAGGAGATCGAAAAGACCATCCGGGCTGGCGTCCTTGAACAGATGACCGTAGATTTGCTGAATGAAACAGGTGTCGGAGAAAGAATGATGAAAACGGGCATGTTTCATAAAGGAATTGAAATCCGCTTTCATGGCAAACGGCACAGAATTGATCTGCATCGCTTGACAGGCGGGAAATATATTACGATCTATCCCCAGCATGAAGTGATAAAAGATTTAATCACCGCCGGCATGAAAGCGGGCGGTGACATCCATTTTAATGTGTCTGATGTACGCCTATCCGATCTTGAGACATCCGCACCTGTCATTTCATATCGAAATGAAAACGGGGAGAGAAAAAAGCTGACCTGTGATTTTATTGCCGGATGCGACGGCTTTCACGGTCCAAGCAGACAAAGCATTCCGAAAGAGATCCGCAAAGAATATCAAAAAACATACCCTTACGGCTGGCTTGGCATTTTGGCTGAAGCGCCGCCGTCCGCTCCCGAGCTTGTCTATGCCCATCATGAAGATGGTTTTGCCCTTCTCAGCACCAGAACGCCGGATATACAGCGTCTTTATTTGCAGGTCGATCCGTCTGATTCGATCCGCGGCTGGACGGATGAGCGAATCTGGGAGAAGCTTCGTCTCAGGCTGTCGGCCGATGATGGCTGGCAGTTGATTGAAGGTAAGATTATTCAAAAAAACATTGTGTCGATGAGAAGCTTTATATGTGATCCGATGCAATACGGGCGGCTGTTTTTGGCGGGAGATGCCGCACATATCGTCCCGCCGACCGGAGCAAAGGGACTGAATCTCGCCATGGCGGATGTGCAGTTGCTTGCAAGGGCGCTGAAGGATTATTATGCCGCCGGCAATACAGAGCGGCTGACGCGATATTCAGCCGCATGTCTCCGCCGCGTTTGGAAAGCGGAGCGCTTTTCCTGGTATATGACTTCTCTGCTTCACCGCCGCCATGAAGACACGCCTTTTGATTACCAAATCCAGCTGGCGGAACTGGATCATGTGACGACATCAAAAGCGGCCGCACAAAGTCTGGCGGAAAATTATGTCGGACTGCCGCTGGAATTTGAAGAGCCGTCTAAAGGAACGCTTTTCGTATAAGAAGTTTTTGCGTGCGGAAAATGTCCGCATCGCTTTTCTCAAAATGGTATAATGGGTACTTGAGATGTATGACGAAAGGGTTTGCAATTAAAATGGCAAAGCAACTGATAGATCTACTGATCCAGCCGAAATGGAGAATCATTGACCAATCCAGTCTCGGCCCGTATTTTGACGCAAAACAATCATTTGCGATCGATGACACACTGTGCGCCTCTGTCGGAAAGGAAAAGTCTCCGGCGACGGCCCGTTCCTGGGTGCACCATGACACGATCGTGCTCGGAATTCAGGATACGAGGCTTCCGTATGTAGAGGAGGGCATTTCGTTTCTTGAGCAAGAGGGTTTCAAAGTCATCGTCCGCAATTCAGGCGGACTCGCCGTCGTTCTGGACAGCGGGGTATTAAATGTATCGCTGATTTTCCGGGACAAGAAAAACGGCATCGACATCGACCGCGGCTATGAGGCAATGTATGAGCTGATCAAAAGAATGCTGGCGCCTTACGATGCGGAAATCAAAGCCTATGAAATCGAAGGCTCCTATTGTCCGGGCAGCTATGATTTGAGCATAGGCGGAAGGAAATTCGCCGGCATTTCACAAAGGCGTTTGAGAGGCGGAGTGGCGGTGCAGATTTATCTGTGTGCCGATGGAAGCGGAAGCGAGCGCGCAGAGCTTATCAGACGCTTTTACAATATTGCTTTAAAAGAACAGCGCGGCCAGACGAAAGCCGTTTATCCGGATATCCGTCCGGAAACGATGGCGTCGCTCTCAGAGCTTCTCGCCCAAGAGGTCTCGGTACAGGACCTGATGCTTGCGCTTTTGACGGAGCTGAAAGAGCTCAGCGGAGATATTTTTCAGGCGCCGCTCTCCGCTGAAGAAGAGATCGAGTATGAGAAAAATCTGCTCCGCATGATCGAGCGGAATGAAAAGCTGGCACCGCGCTCTTAGCCGTTGAATAGAGCGGCAAGCGAACCGCTTCGGAGGGAATCCGAGGCGGTTTTATAGTGTGTGCAAAGACCTTTTTCGTTTGAGATATGTTTTGATGAGAAGATATGCTGCCAAGGCTGTGATATAAGCCAGGCTTACAGCCATTAAAATGATTGAGGCGGGCGCGTGTTTTGCCGCGTAAACGAAAAAATCAAGCTGTGAAATGTCGCTCGCGTCTTTGATCGAATCCGCTCCATGCAGCAGCTTTGTGAATCTTGCTGAATAATTCCATTCCCACCGGTCTCTTAAAAGCTCGCTGCCCTCATACCAGCTTGCCAATGCGGAAAATAAAAATAAAAGGGCTGCCGTTCCGAACTGGACGGCATATAAAACAAATCTCATCAGTCATACCGCCTTTAATGTTGGACTAGCTTTATTATGAAATTTTTCCCGGTTGAAATCAAGGTCTTAAAAAGGGGAAATCCCCCATTGAAAAGGGGGAGAATTCTGTTATTCAGCCATTTTTTCTAAATTCCCATTCCGGTCCATTTTGAATGCCGGAGCGGCGTGCTCGTCATCCTCGAATAAAACTAGTTTTCTTGCACGGTTCATGATTTTGACGAGCGTTTCGTAGTCTTCCTGGATGGTCGTTTGGTCTTTTTCCAGCTTTTTGACTTCCGCTTCAAGCTTTTCCACTTTTTTCGTCAATTCTTCATTTTCCCTTTTTAAACGCTCGTTTTCCATTTTTAATGCATCAGATTGTTCCTGGCTTCCCGTATATTGCTGCAAAAAGCGGATGACATCATCCATCGTCATCTTTGCGGCCGTTTCGGCAGGCTTGGCGGCCTGCGGCTGATTTGGCGATAGCAGGTGAGACAAACTAGCTAACTCTTCTTTAAAGCTTTCATCAACATAAGGCAGATTTTCGCTTGAGATCGGAGCTTGTTCTTTGCTTGCTTCCTCCTCTTTCGGCTTCTCTTGAACAACAGCTGTTTCGGCAGCCTCAATCGCCTCTGTTTCGACAGGCGGTTTGTAGAGCAGGCGCTTCTTCGCCGGCTGGCCTTTTCCGAGGGCGCGCATTCTCTGCTTGCGCTGTTTTTTCGCCAGCTGCAAGGCTTTTTCATATTGGTGGCGGACAACCGCGTTCCATCTAAAACCGCAGGCGGCTGAAGTCCGGTTCAGTCTGTCTCCGACTTCTTCAAAGGCGTTCAGCTGTGTGCTCCCTTCTCTGACATGCCGCAAAACGGTTTCAGCCAGCAATAAATCATTTTCCTCAGACCAGGCGTCTTGTCTTTGTTTCATCACTTCTCAACTCCCAATGTAAGTTTGGTATTAGATTGTCCAATTTGGAAAATATTTATACAAGTTTGCTAAAAGAATAGGAAGTGATTTTTTTAGCGCGCTTCTTGCAGGAATGAAAGAATCCTTGTAAAATGAAGGATGGTGTCATTTTTAAAGCTCGGCAAAATTGAATGCCTTCCATAGAGACAGATGAACAAAACGAAAGGAAGCGTATGAAATGGCTAATGAATTTCGAGTGTGCGACGATTGTCAGGCCACGAATTTAAAGACGCTTTTGCCCCGCCTGAAGGAAATTGATCCGGATGCGAAAGTGGAAATCGGCTGTCAGTCTTATTGCGGGCCGGGACGGAAAAAATCGTTTGCATTTGTCAATAATCGTCCGCTGTCAGCTCCTACCGAAGATGAGCTGATCGAAAAAGTGAAAAAGAAAGTCAAAAAATAACCGCCTCCCGCATGGGTCAGGCGTTTTTGCATTTTGGAACAAATTCGCCGGCAAATTCAAGAATGTTTTCAAAAAACAGACCCGATATAATAGAAACAGACCTTAAAGAAAACAGAAGATCGGGCAATACTTCCAATATAGAGATGCAGTTTTCCGAAAAAGAGACGTATTGGCAGCAATCTGTTTGCCTCACGTTTAAAAAAAGAGGGACAAAAATGGCGTATCCAAACGGAAAATTATCAGAAGAAAAAGTGTTTAAAGACCCTGTTCACCGCTATGTCCATGTGCGGGACAAGCTGATATGGGATTTGATCGGAACCCGTGAATTTCAAAGGCTTCGCAGAATCAAGCAGCTGGGAACGACCTATTTGACATTTCACGGAGCCGAACACAGCCGCTTCAACCATTCACTCGGTGTCTATGAGATTGTCAGAAGAATGGTTGACGACGTTTTTAAAGGCAGGAAGGAGTGGGATGACAGCGAACGCGATTTGTGCCTGTGCGCTGCATTGCTGCACGATTTGGGACACGGTCCGTTTTCCCACTCGTTTGAGAAAGTGTTCCGGCTTGACCATGAAGATTTTACGAGAGCGATCATTCTAGGCGATACAGAGGTGAATAAGGTGCTGGGAAAAGTGGGCCCGGGATTTGCCAAGGACGTCGCAGAGGTCATCGCCAAAACCTATCCAAACAAACAGGTCGTCAGCCTTATTTCAAGTCAGATCGATGCTGACCGGATGGACTATCTCCAGCGCGATGCCTACTATACCGGCGTCAGCTACGGCCATTTTGATATGGAGCGGATTCTCCGCGTCATGCGTCCGCGCGAAGAGCAAATCGTCATCAAGCAGACCGGCATGCACGCTGTCGAAGATTATATTATGAGCCGCTACCAGATGTACTGGCAAGTCTACTTTCATCCGGTGACAAGAAGCGCGGAAGTCATTTTGACGAAGATCCTCCACCGCGCGAAACAGCTTCATCAGGAAGGCTATATTTTCGCGCACGCTCCTGTCCACTTCTATTCGATTTTTGAAGGAAGCGTCACACTGGAGGATTATTTGAGCCTTGATGAATCGATTATTCTCTATTACTTCCAGGCATGGGAGCATGAAGAGGATGAGATTTTGTCCGATTTGTGCCGCCGTTTTATCAACCGCAGATTGTTCCAGTATGCGGAATTTAATCCGAATGAGGAGATGGCGACCTATTTTGAACTCACCGCTTTGTTTCAAGAATCAGGAATCGATCCCGATTATTATCTTGTGGTGGATTCCTCTTCAGACCTACCGTATGACTTCTACAGGCCGGGAGAGGAAGAAGAGCGCCTCCCGATCCAATTGCTGACCCATAACGGCCAGATTAAGGAGCTGTCGCGGCAGTCCGACATTGTCGACGCGATTTCCGGCAAGCGGAGAACGGACCATAAATTGTATTTCCCGCTTGACCTGATTGAAGAACTGCCGGACGGATTGAAAGCAAAAAGAATGAAAGAACTGCTCGGACTGACATAGATAGAAAAGGATGAAGGAGATGTCGGGGATTTGTTAAAAGAACACGCAAAACTGATGAAGGTCTTCTCAGATTCGGGAGAAATTATCGGGCGAAAAAAGCTGCAGAAAATCATTTATATTTTGAAGAAATTGGAGCTCCCCTTTTATGAGAAGTATGATTTTCATTTTTACGGGCCGTACTCAGAGGAACTGACGCTTCAGGTAGAAGAACTTTGCAATCTCGGATTTCTCCATGAAGTCAAAGAAAAAAAAGGCGGGTATTATCAATACCGTTATTCTCCAACTGAGGCGGGAAGTCAATTTCTTAAGCAATGCGAGCTGGACATGCGCGATATCAAACCGTATATAGAAGATGTCAACCGCCAATCTTCGCGGTTTCTGGAGCTGGTTTCCACCATTCTTTATTTTGAAGGATTGGACCAGAAAGAGATTAGGGAAAAAGTGTTTACGATCAAAAGCAAACAGCGGTATACAGACGAAGAATTTGATGAGGCTGTCGCCTACATAAAGAAACTTAGAGATCTTTGTTGAGAAGGCCTGTCCAAGGGACAGGTTTTTTGTTTTGCTTTTTTGTAAGAAAATTGGAATGGATAGGGGGATCGAAGGGCACGGGTAGAAAGAATATGTGTAATTTTTCCTCTTTTTGGATGAAATAAAGGGTTTTTTAGTTAACTAGAAGAATATTTATTTCGTTCATAAACAAGGAGGGGCTTCATATGAAAAAACGTTCTTTATTCTTAACTCTATTACTGTCTGCAAGTTTAATTCCCGGTGCGGCCGCCAGCGCTGTCGATAGCAGCGGCCATGAACACAGAGCAGCGGGAACGAAGGTCGAAGCATTGCCGAGAGCAAAAGGCTTCAAAGATCTAAAAGGAAGCGTTCAAATCGAAAGAACGACTAAAACTAAGATATTGGATGAAAAAGGAAATGTCACAGGGGCAAAAACCTTTAAAAAGAATACAAGTACATTTTCTACCCAAGCGAGCACAGGAACGCAAAAGATCAGCGTGCTTGCCGTGGCTGACAAGCAATACCGGAAAAAACATAAAGATTGGAAGACGAGAATCGTTCAAACCGTCGAGCAGGCCGATGTGATGTTCAATCGCGATCATCAAATTGATTTTGTTGTCGAAGCCGTCGGGCCGTGGACGTCATCAGGAAAAAACAGCGAACAGATTCTCGACAATTTGGCCGAGAAGTACAGTGATGCAGATTATCAATTCGTTGTCGGCTTTACGGACAATCAAAACTTTGAAGCCGGAGGCATCGCATTCCAATACGGCAGCAAGCCGGCTGGCCCCGCGTTCAGCGTGACCTTTGATATGGGAACCGAATATACCGCACAAGCGGCTACACACGAATTATCCCATAATTTCGGGCTGGAGCACGATCCGCAGGGGAGCGGGATCCGCTGCATTATGAACTATGATTTCGCATACACCGTCGATGTTTGGGATGAAGAGCATAATCAACAGATCGAGAGAAACAAAGCTTGGTATCAATAATTGAAAAAGGCGTCCCCAGACGCCTTTTTTATTACATGTCGCTGATTCGTTTGCCTGCGACGCCATAGTGTTCTTTTTTCATTTCTTCAATCATGACCGCGATTTTTTCCGCCGGTGCCCCTGTCGTCTCAGAGACGGCTTCCGTTACTTTTTTCACAAGGTTTCTTTTCTGCTCGTCGGTGCGGCCTTCCAGCATTTTTACGGTTACGTATGGCATGTTGGTTCCTCCTTTTAAAAAATACTTGCTCACTTTAGGATCGGTTGCTCTTATAGTATACTGAAGTTAGTAAATCTTTGTATATGAGAAAGAGGGAAATTCCAATTTTAGAACGGTTTCTAATTTATCCGCTGGACATGATTCCATATGTTGTGTTGACGCTTGCCGCTGCGTTTACGGTGCATGAGGTCGCCCATGCGTATGTGGCGTACAAATTCGGTGATGAGACGGCCAAACGCCAGGGACGGCTGACTTTGAATCCTCTCAAACACCTTGATCCGTTTGGGACGATTTTAATTTTTTTGATGGGATTTGGCTGGGCGAAGCCTGTCCCCGTCAACCGCTTTTATTTTAAAAAGCCGAGGCTTGCCGGGTTTCTCGTTTCGATAGCCGGCCCGATCAGCAACCTGATTCTTGCTTTGCTCGGTTTTATTTTGTTACTGTTATCTGCAAAGCTGTCATCAGTGCTGCCCTTGAGTTTTTATACGGGGCTGCTTCAATTCTTTACGCTTTGGGTCAATTTAAATCTGCTTTTATTTCTTTTTAATCTGATGCCGTTTCCGCCGCTTGACGGATTTCGGATCATCCAGGACGTTGTCGCGCCTGATGTCCGGGCGAAGCTGACGAAGTATGAAGCTTACGGTGCGCTCGTTTTTCTGATTATCGTCATCACGCCGCTCGGTCAATACGTATTCTGGCCTTTTCTGAATGAGGGGCGGGAATTCATCATATTGATATTCAACAGCGTTTTCCGGCCGCTGATGTAGGAGGTATTTTTGATGGAACAAGGGAAAAAGAAGAAAACAATCGGTTTCAACATCATTAAAAAAACCGATCCGACGGACGGACACGGGGGATTTGGCGCAGGGGCTTTGAGCCTTGACAACATCTCTCCGGTCATCGTCGATGTTGAGGAGAAAGAAGCATTCGTCGATATCGGTGCCATGCACGCCCGCAGCACCGTGGAAAAAGGGATTAAATTTCTCCCGAATAAAGACGAAGTGCCAAACGGAAAGCCTTACTGGCTCGTCTGGGTGACGATCGACCGCAGGGAAGAAGGCCCTTATTATGCGGGTGTGACGGCTTGTGAAATGACCGTTGACAGAAGCATCCGCCGCGGTTATAAATCGCTTCCGGAGCATGTCAATTTAATGGATAAGTCGATGAAGCGGAAGATTATCGTCGAGCATATGGATGATGGCTCAAAGCGGGTCCTGGCCGACTTTCTGAAACATCATGATCAAGCGCTGTGGGAGCGTTCCTCAGAAGAACTGAAAAAAGGATTGCTGCAGGAATAGAAGAAATCCCCCGGACATATCGGTCCGGGGGATTTCAGCGTGTCGACAAACCCTCGCATTCGTTGTCAGGCCTGCTAAGTCGGTGCTCATGCAGAAAGTAAGACGGCGGCTAACTGCTCAGGCGTCCTGCCTGAACGCCGCCGTCATCACATCCTGTGAAAGTCCGCTCCGATGCTCGGCCTTCCTAGACTGCAAGGGTTGAGGGTCACGCTGAAAAGATGACAAAATCCCAAAACTAAAAGCTGTTTTGGGATTTTTGCTTCCGCCGTCTTTATTCTACTTTTTTAAGCCACTTTTCCCACCATTTCATCCGCTTGTGGGGTTTGGCCGGCTTTTCCGGTTCTTTCTTGTCTTGATAGGTTTCCTTTCCATAGCATACCTGGTCAGGCTCGGTTCCGTCGACAAAATAAGCGACATGTTTGGCCGGACAGCCGGGAGCGGCGGCATAGCCTGTAGCCGGGTCAATATTTATGGCTGTCACACCTTCAGGCGGCATCAGCGCCGCGTGAGGCTGGCCTTCAAGCGCTTTTTCCATAAATTTGGCCCAGATTTGTTTGGCGTAGTTTTTTTCGGCCACGGCGTCAATGGTCCGTGCTTTATCGTATCCGGTCCAAACACCTGAAGCAAGGCCCGGATAAAAGCCGATCATCCAGCTGTCTGTGCTGGTCGTCCCTGATTTTCCGGCATATGTGCGCGTCAGTTGATCGGCGATCGTCCGGCCGGTAACCGATGTATAGCCGTTAAGCGACTTGTCAAACATGCCGGTCATCATGTCTGCCGTAATAAAAGCGGCTTTTGGATCGAGCGCCTGCTTGTGCCGCTTCGGTTTTTCATAAAGCACTTTGCCGCTTGGGTCCGTGATTTTCGTAATGAAAGACGGTTCGATTTTTTTCCCGCCGTTGGCAAACATCGCGTATCCGTTCACCATTTCAATCGGTTTGACGGGAGACGTTCCGAGAGCGAGTGACGGCACTTTTTGCAGCGGGCTTTTGATGCCGAACTGTTTTGCCGCATCAATTAGTTTGTCCATGCCGAGAAAGAGGTGTGTTTTCACCGCGTAAATATTGTCGGACAGGGCCAAGGCCTGCAAAAGGGTAATGGGGCCGTCAGCGTAATAGCCGTGGTAATTGCCCGGGGAATAGGCGTTTCCCTGTCCAAGCTCAAATGTCGTTTCCGCGCTCCTCAGCCGTGTTGCCGGTGTAAAGCCGTTTTGTATGGCCGAATAGTAAAGGAAAGGCTTCATCGTTGAACCCGGCTGCCGCCTTGCTTGTGTGACGCGGTTGAATGGGCTTTTTTGATAGTCGCGTCCGCCTACAAGGGCAAGAACGCTGCCGTCATAAGGGTCGACCGCGGCAAACCCGATCTGGATGCCTGACTTTGAGTCGATCGTTTTCTTGATTGTGTTTTCGGCGATTTTTTGCAGGCGGGGGTTGAGCGTCGTGTAGACCTTGAAGCCGCCGGTTTCCGCCTCCTCCGGTGTCAGGTGCAGCAGCCGAGCCATTTCTTTTACGGCTTCGTCATAAAAGTATGGGGCTTTCTTTTCCGCTTCCTGCTCCGCTTGTTTTCGATATGTCAAAGGCTCCTTTTTCAAAGTTTCCGCCTGCTTTTTCGTCAGCTTTTGTTCTTTGGCCATCATCGTCAGGATCATTTCCTGCCGCTCTTTTGCTTTTTTTTCATTCACTAAAGGAGAATAAACAGACGGCCCCTTGGGGATGCCGGCGAGCATGGCGGCTTCCGCCGTGTTTAAATCTTTGGCCCGCTTGCCGAAATACAAGCGGGAAGCGGCCTCAATCCCGTAAGCTCCGTGTCCGTAATAAATGGTATTTAAATAGCCTTCCAGGATTTCTTTTTTTGAATAGTTTTGCTCGAGGCGTATCGTATAAAAAGCTTCATTCCACTTTCTTTTCCACGTTTTATCATGGCCGAGATAAAGGTTTCTTGCGTACTGCTGGGTAATGGTGCTCGCTCCCTGAACCTTGGACATCGCTTTCAGATCGGCGATGACGGCTCCGGCCATTCGCACAAAGTCAAAACCGTGATGTCGGAAGAAATTCCGGTCTTCAACAGTAAGCGTCGCATCAATGACTGCTGGATTTATATTGTCGAGTGAAACCCAATACCGTTTTTGCCCATAATGGGTTTCGCCCATCTGTTTTCCATTTCCGTCGTAAAGCACAGTGGATCTTGGCACCTGAACGGAAGGAGCCCCTTGCCATTTAGCGGCCAGTACCACCGTCATGACGATGATTGAAAGGAAGATCAGCAACAATGCTCCCATGAACAAAAAAGCCCGTATCGTCTTGATGGTTAAACGGACCCGCTTGTCCGTCATCATGTCCATGCCTAAATCTCCTCCCGGAAAAATAAAATGTTCTTATCATTATGAGGAAAAAGAGGAGGATTTAAACAAACGAAAAAAGAAAAAACGCATGAAATACATGCGTCTCAGCGTTCCCAGGCAGAAACTACGGTTTTAGTGCACGGCCGTCCTGTTTCCGCGCGCAATGACCGCGTATAATAGGCACCACAAGATCAAAACCGCGCCTTCATTTACTGACGTGATCAAGAAAGGCGAAGCCCCGTTTGCATGGACGGACAGCAGCATGCCTTCCGCAGGCAGCAGCCCTTTGAAGGAGATGTTGAATGTAGACAGGACGATTAAGCCGATCGTCCAGATCAGCGGCAGCCATACAAAGGCTCGGCTTTTTTTGACGGCCGCTGCCGCCGCCAGTCCCAGAAAGATCAGAAAACAAAGCGACCACCAGTCAATAAACAAGCGCGCAGCAACAAATAAAGAAGGAGAGTCTGCCAGTTCAAAAAAGGGATGAATATGTTCCGGACCATATCCGTTAAATTTAAACCAGCCGATGATCACGCTCCACAGCAAGATGCTGACCATAACAAAAGCGGCGACGGCCGTTCCGAGGATGATATAAGCAAAAAAGACGCCGCGCTCAGGAAGCGCAAACCCGGATGTCGACAGCCATTGGATGGCGCCAAAACATAAAAACATCGCAGCTGAAACGGCAATCACATGGTTCAAAAAGAGAGAGCCGCTGACTTCCAGCAGCCAATCGGGCAATGACGGGGCAGCTGAATCCCGGATATAGACCGGGCGAAAAAAACAAATGCTTGCGCCGATCAGCAGAAAGGCGATGAAAAACCTTTTGCGCCGGCCGGCTATGTACTGGGTTAACATTCGATTGATCATGAAAGCAATACCTCCAAGGCGCACGCGAATATAAGCTTAGCCATTATAATAGAAATGCCGACCTATGGGAATATTTTTATCTCAGAAACGGCACTTTTAAAATGGATCGATCTGTCTTTACAATTACCCTCAATTCCTCTATACTTTTTCCTTAGGCAAAAGCCGATTTTAACGGGCAGAATAATCGTCGCAACAGGCGAGAAAAATAGATGGGAATACAGCTCATAATGAAAGGAAGATGACGCTTTGAGCGGACTTTGGTATACAGAGAAGCAAACGAAAAATTTCGGCATTACAATGAAAATCAATAAGACTTTACATACAGAGCAGACAGATTTCCAAAAACTAGAAATGGCGGAAACCGAAGAATTCGGCAACATGCTGTTTTTGGACGGCATGGTGATGACATCTGAAAAAGATGAATTCGTTTACCACGAAATGGTGGCGCACGTGCCCCTGTTTACACATCCGAATCCTGAGCGGGTGCTCGTTGTCGGCGGCGGTGACGGCGGCGTCATCAGAGAAATTTTAAAACATCCAAGCGTAAAAAAGGCGACGCTTGTCGATATCGACGGCAAGGTCATTGAATACTCCAAAAAGTATTTGCCTTCCATTGCCGGCAAGCTTGACGATCCGCGCGTCGAAGTGAAGGTTGATGACGGCTTCATGCACATCGCCAAATCGGAAAACGAATACGATGTGATCATGGTTGATTCAACAGAGCCGGTAGGGCCTGCTGTTAACCTGTTTACAAAAGGATTTTACGCGGGGATTGCAAAAGCGCTGAAAGAAGACGGCATTTTCGTCGCTCAGACGGACAACCCTTGGTTTACACCGGAGCTGATCACAAACGTTCAGCGCGATGTAAAGGAAATCTTCCCGATCACCAAGCTGTATTTGGCCAACATTCCGACATACCCAAGCGGACTGTGGACGTTTACGATCGGTTCGAAAAAATACGATCCTCTCGAAGTGGAGGAGAGCCGTTTCTTTGATATCGAGACGAAATACTATACAAAAGAGATTCATAAAGCGGCATTTGTCCTTCCGAAATTCGTCAGCGATTTAATCAAATAAAACAGTTTGGCGCAGGATGAGATTCTGCGCTTTTTTTCAGGGAGGTTTTTGAAGATGAGATTTGATGAAGCATATTCCGGAAAAGTATTTATTGCAAGCCGTCCCGACTGGGAAAAGGCGGACGCCATTCTTTACGGCATGCCGATGGATTGGACGGTCAGCTACCGCCCCGGCTCCCGCTTCGGTCCGGCAAGAATCCGCGAGGTATCCATCGGACTTGAAGAATACAGTCCATATTTGGACAGGGAACTTGACGAGGTTCATTTCTTTGACGCAGGCGACATTCCCCTGCCTTTTGGAAATCCGCAGAAGAGCCTCGATATGATTGAACAATATGTGGACGGCATTTTGGAAAAAGGAAAATTTCCGCTCGGTATGGGTGGAGAGCACCTTGTTTCCTGGCCGGTCATAAAAGCGATGTACAAAAAATATCCGGACCTGGCCATCATCCATATGGATGCGCACACAGATCTGCGCGTCGAATACGAAGGTGAGCCGCTTTCCCATTCAACTCCGATTCGCAAGGCGGCGGAATTGATCGGGCCGGAAAATGTGTTTTCATTCGGAATCCGCTCCGGGATGAAAGAGGAATTTGAATGGGCAAAAGAAAACGGCATGCACATTTCCAAGTTCGAAGTGCTTGAGCCGCTCAAAACAATCCTTCCAAAGCTCGCCGGACGTCCGGTCTATGTAACGATTGACATCGATGTGTTGGATCCGGCCCATGCGCCTGGAACGGGAACGGTGGACGCCGGAGGCATCACTTCCAAAGAGCTGCTTGCTTCGATTCACGAAATCGCCCGTTCGGATGTTAAGGTCGCCGGCGCGGACCTGGTGGAAGTGGCGCCGATCTATGACCATTCGGAGCAAACGGCCAATACGGCAAGCAAGCTGATCCGCGAAATGCTGCTCGGCTGGGTAAAATAAGGCAGGCCCAGCGCGTCGACAAACCCTCGCATTCGTTATCAGGCCTCACCAAAGGCGGAGCTTGCGAATAGAAAAAGGAACGGCGGCTAATGGCTCAGGCGTCCTGCCTGAACGCACGCCTATCACATGGAACGACGGTTAAACGCGACCGGACGTCCTGTCCGAACACCGTCGTCATCACATCCTGTGAAAGTCCGCTGCTCGGCCTTCCCAGACTGCAAGGGGGTTCGGGTCTGCTAAAGGCTGACAAAAAACTTTGTCAACAATCTGAGCTGTCCCATAATGGGACGGCTTTTTTCTTAGAAAAATTGTTTATCTTCCGTGCCGTTCTGTTAAGATGGTATAAAGGGGCTGCGGTTGAACTTTTTTCTTTGAATGATTATACTAATCAAGTCAAATCGGATCAAAAAAGGAAGTGTCGGAATGGATCAGGAGACACCCGTAGACATTCATGTGAAATCTGTAATCCGCGAAGGATCGGAAACCGAAACGATTGAATTCCGGACAACGGGATTTTATTATACGAAAAAAGATAAAATCTATCTTTCCTATCATGAAGAGCATGAGGCGGGAAAGGTGAAAACGATTGTCAAAGCAAGCGACAGCGAAGTTCTGGTCATGCGTTCCGGCGCCATTGAAATGAAGCAGCGCTTCAGGCCGGGCAGACGAACCGTCACCCATTATAAAATGCCTTTCGGAGAGCTCGAGCTGGGTGTTGACACAAAGGAGATATCAGTCAATCACGAGTCCCGGGAAGGAAAGATCAGCATAGAGTACGATATGATTGTAAGAGATGATCAAAAGCATTTACATAAGATGTCGATTTCGTATAGAGGAGGACAAGAGTCATGAACATAGTCGAACAGATGAAAGATGTGCTGAAGCAGGAAATCAAAGAGGCCGTCATCAAAGCAGGGCTCGCTGAGGAAAAGGATATTCCTGAAGTCGTTTTGGAACTGCCGAAAGATAAAGCTCACGGGGACTATTCCACTAACATGGCGATGCAGCTGGCGCGAATCGCGAAAAAGGCGCCGCGCATGATTGCCGAGGATATTGTCTCATCATTCGATAAAGGAAAAGCATCGATTGATAAACTTGATATTGCGGGCCCTGGCTTCATCAATTTTTATATGGATAATCAATATTTAACAAAGCTGATTCCCGCTGTCATTAAAGCGGGGGAGGCTTATGGCGAAACGAATACCGGCGGCGGAGAACGCGTTCAGGTCGAATTCGTCTCTGCAAACCCGACGGGGAACCTCCATCTCGGTCACGCCCGCGGTGCGGCGGTCGGCGACTCCCTTTGCAATGTGCTTGAAAAAGCCGGCTATGAAGTAAGCCGCGAATATTACATTAATGATGCCGGCAATCAAATCAACAACCTTGCCTTATCTGTCGAAGCCCGCTATTTTGAAGCGCTCGGTCAGGAAAAGCCGATGCCTGAAGATGGATACCGCGGCGAGGATATTAAAGAAATCGGCAAAAAGCTCGCCGAAGAGTACGGCGACCGTTTTATCCATGATGAAGAGAGCGAACGCCTTGCATTTTTCCGTGAGTATGGTTTGAAATACGAGCTGGGGAAACTCCGCGAGGATCTGGAAAACTTCCGTGTACCGTTTGATGTATGGTATTCGGAGACATCGCTTTATCAAAACGGCAAAATCGATCAGGCGCTTGAAACCCTCCGGGAAAAAGGGCACATCTATGAAGAGGACGGTGCGACATGGTTCCGTTCGACTGCATTCGGCGATGACAAAGACCGCGTGCTGATCAAAAAAGACGGATCATATACCTATCTTCTGCCTGATATCGCCTATCACAAAGACAAGCTTGACCGCGGCTTTGATAAATTGATCAACGTGTGGGGAGCCGATCACCACGGCTATATCCCGCGGATGAAAGCGGCCATTGAAGCGCTCGGCTATGACAAGGAAACGCTTGAGGTCGAGATCATCCAGCTCGTCCATCTTTATAAAAACGGCGAAAAAATGAAGATGAGCAAACGTACCGGAAAAGCCGTCACCATGCGCGATCTCATTGATGAGGTCGGCCTTGACGCGGTTCGCTATTTCTTTGCGATGCGCAGCGCCGACACACACATGGACTTTGACCTTGACCTTGCCGTTTCGACATCAAATGAAAACCCGGTTTACTACGCGCAATACGCCCATGCGAGAATTTGCAGCATGCTCCGCCAAGGCGAAGAAAAAGGCATTTCATTTGAAGGCAGCCTTGATCTGACGAAAATCGGATCTGAGAAAGAGTATGACCTGCTGAAAGTGATCGGCGCGTTCCCTGAAGCTGTCGCCGATGCTGCGGAGAAGCGGATTCCGCACCGCATCACAAACTATATCTTCGAGCTGGCATCCGTGCTCCACAGCTTTTACAATGCTGAGAAAGTTCTCGACCCGGCGGATGAAGAAAAAAGCCGCGCGCGTTTATCATTGATGAAGGCAACACAAATTACGCTAAATAACGCGCTGAAGCTGATCGGTGTTTCCGCCCCTGAAAAAATGTAAAAAGCAAAATCCCTCATCCAAGATGGGGGATTTTTGTTTTTTTCGGGGGAGACTGAATGGCTTATGGTTGGATATGAGTCTCCGAGAGAATCGACTTTGCTTTCTTGATCAGCGCTTGCGCTTCTTTTCCCTCGATGACAACAAGGCATTCTTTTTCTCTGTTGGCCATTCTGAACATTTCCAGTTCGATCAAATCTTTCATTGTGCACATCGTTTTTTTCGTGCAGATATAAAGCTGATGTCTTGCTGAGCGGCAGAGGCGGTACAGTTCAATCAGGTTTTTCAAGGTTAAGGACTGCGCGCTCAGTTTGATGGATTCTGCTTGATTCATATGGCATCCCCTCCGATATGTAAATATTCATTTTGATGAATTGTTACCCCAGATGTTGATCCAGTAAACGCGAATTCACAAAAAATAGGCGACCGATTTTGCCAGCCATTCCAAGGGGCGCTGGATCACAGGCCGCTTCGCGTACCGTTCCTTCGTCAGCAGCTCTGACTGTTCAATGCTTTCTTGAACAACGGAGAGAAACTGTTTGGACCATTCTTTATCATGGATGACGACACTGACTTCATCATTGAAAAACAAGCTGCGAAAATCAAAATTTGCTGTCCCGATCATGACGTGCTTGTTATCCACAATCACTGCTTTGGCATGGTAAAACCCCTTGTAATATCTGTAAATGAAGCAGCCGGCCTCCAAAAGCGCGGAAAAATGCACAAAGGCGGCTTCTTTGACCAGCGGGTGATCGGCTTTCATCGGGATGAGAATCGAAACGATCACGCCCCGTTTTCTTGCTGAGAGCACAGCCTGCTCTAAAGCGGGGCTCGGGATGTAATAAGGTGTGCAGATCATGATTCGTTCTTTTGCCTGGTCAATCAGTGACACGTAGCGTTTTTCGAGCGAAAATCCCTTGGTAGCGTGCATCGTATGGGTGACGGCTCCTTTGTGCAGGGCGGGAAATGGATTGCTTTTCAGTTTTATCAAAGGCGCATTTCTTTTTAAGTCTGTTAAAAAAATGTGCTGCAGATCAGCAACGCCTTCTCCCGTCATTCGCAAATGATAATCTTTCCACGGACCGAATTTTTCTTCCTTCCCGAGGTATTCCATTCCGATATTAAAGCCGCCCACATAACCGATTTTTCCGTCAATGATCGTGATTTTCCGGTGATTTCTCGCATTCAGCCGATAAAGGAAAAAAGGAAAAGCCGGGAGATTTGTAAAATGGACATGCGCCCCGCTTTCCTCCAGCATTCGCATCGTTTTTCTCTTCACTTTTATGGAGCCGATCCGGTCGATCAGTAAATATACGGGAACTCCTGCTTCCGCTTTATCCTTCAGCAGCCGGAAAAATTCGAGGCTGATAGCGTCGTGCTTCATCATATAAAACATGACATGGACCGATGATGCAGCTTGCCGTATATCGTGCATCAGCCGCTCGCACAGGTCTTCTCCGTTGTGAATCAGTTCAATGTCGCTTCTTTTCTCCGAAAATACAGGTTCATAAGCCCTTTTTTTCAATGCTTTTCGGCCGAAATAAAAGTCGAACACCGCCAGCAGAATGAGCAGAAACAAAATCATCATGAACGGAATCACGAAAGAGGACACTCCTTTAAGACATGTAGAGAATTAGTGTACCCTTATTTTCCGGATTTATGAAAAAATATTGACTGAACACTCATTCATTATTTAAGATAAAGGTAGTTCGGAAGGGGATTGGGACATGAAAGGGGGAGCTGCAGTTGAATGATTTGTTATGGTTGAATTTCCTTGCATTTTTAGGTGTAACCGCTTACGCCGTTTATCTGTTCATTTACCTGGTTAAAACGAGAGTCAGCTACATCAGGCTCGGGCAAAAAGAGGTTTTTGATAAAAGGATAAAGGAACGGCTTCAAAAGATATGGGTGAATGTGTTCGGCCAAAAAAAACTGCTCAAGGATAAAAAAAGCGGCATCATTCATGTGATGTTTTTTTACGGATTTATTCTCGTCCAGTTTGGCGCGATTGATTTTATTGTGAAAGGGCTTTTGCCGGACAGGGGGCTGCCGCTCGGCAAAGCGTACCCGGCGTTTACTTTCTTTCAGGAAATTGTGACGCTGTTGATTTTGATCGCGGTCGTCTGGGCTTTTTACAGACGGTATATCGAAAAGCTCGTCAGGCTGAAGCGGAATGTAAAGTCCGGGATCGTGCTCATCTTGATCGGCGGTTTAATGTTTACCGTATTGCTCGGAAACGGGATGAACATCATCTGGCACGGTCATTCGCCGTCATGGCATGAACCGATGGCGTCTGCCGCAGCCTTCATTTTCGGCTTTATCGGTGAAACCGCGGCCGCCGTTGTGTTCTATGCTGCCTGGTGGGCCCACCTTTTGATTTTGCTGACGTTTTTGGTCTATGTTCCGCAGTCCAAGCATGCCCACTTGCTGGCCGGTCCGGCGAACGTGTTTTTCAGCCGTCTGACAAATCCGGGCAAGCTTGAAAAAATCGATTTTGAAGATGAATCAAAAGAAACGTTTGGGGTCGGGCGCATTGAGGAATTCAGACAGTCCCAGCTGATCGATCTTTATGCATGTGTGGAATGCGGCCGCTGTACAAATATGTGTCCGGCGACAGGGACCGGGAAAATGCTGTCGCCGATGGATTTGATTTTGCGTCTCAGAGACCATTTGACAGAGAAGGGCGCCGCTGTCACTTCAAAAACCCCGTGGGTTCCCGCGGCGTTTTTTAAACATACAAAGGGCAATCAGCTTGCCATGGCCGCCGGCGGTGAAGGATCGCGGGAAGCCGCTGCAGCAGAGCTTTACAATCCAAGTCTGATCGGCGACATCATCACCGAAGAAGAAATCTGGGCCTGCACAACATGCCGGAACTGTGAAGACCAATGTCCGGTCATGAATGAACATGTCGACAAAATCATCGATCTCCGCCGTTATCTCGTGCTCACAGAAGGCAAGATGGATGCCGATGCCCAGCGGGCCATGACCAGTATTGAAAGGCAGGGCAACCCTTGGGGGCTGAACAGGAAAGAACGGGAAAACTGGCGCGATGCGAGAGAAGACGTTGAGATTCCGACAGTCAAGGAAATGAAGAAAAAAGGAGAGGCGTTTGAATACCTGTTTTGGGTCGGATCGATGGGGTCGTATGACAGGAGAAGCCAAAAGATCGCGCTGGCTTTCGCGCGCCTCCTCAACCAAGCGGGTGTTTCCTTTGCGATATTAGGCAATAAAGAAAAGAATTCCGGCGATACGCCGAGACGGCTCGGCAACGAGTTTTTATTTCAGGAGCTTGCCGTTAAGAATATCGAGGAATTTGCGAAAAACAATGTTCAAAAAATTGTAACCATCGACCCTCATGCATACAATGTTTTTAAAAATGAGTATCCTGATTTCGGCTTGGAAGCAAAGGTTTATCATCATACAGAATTACTCGCCACCCTCATTAAAGAAGGCAGGCTCAAGCCGGAGTTCCCGGTCCATGAAACGGTCACCTTCCATGATTCCTGCTATTTGGGCCGTTACAACGAAGTATATGACCCGCCGCGGGAGATTCTGCGCTCGATCTCAGGAATCCGCCTGGTGGAAATGGAACGCAGCCGTGAAAACGGGATGTGCTGCGGAGCCGGGGGCGGCCTCATGTGGATGGAGGAGGAGACGGGCGCGAGAATCAATGTGGCCAGAACAGAGCAGGCTCTCAGCACCTCACCTTCGGTCATCAGTTCGGGATGCCCGTATTGCTTAACAATGCTCGGCGACGGGACGAAGGCAAAGGAAATCGAGGATCAAGTCGGCACATATGATGTTTGTGAGCTGCTCGAACGCGCTGTATTTGGATCAGAAGAGAAAGAACATGCTTCCTAGAAAGGTTGAATAAAAGAAGGTGTGAGCTTTATCTCCGCCTTCTTTTATCGTCAATATTCAAAAGACAAAGCGGGGGGAGTATAAATGGTCAGAACGGTTATTGCAGGCGGTGCTCGGACGCCATTTGGAAAGCTGGGGGGCGCGCTTCAGACAAAAACGGCCGCCGAACTCGGAGGTATTGCCATCAAAGAAGCGTTACAGCGGTCCGGGGTAAGACCGGAGGATATTGATGAAGTCATCATGGGGTCCGTTCTGCAGGGAGGGCAGGGACAGCTGCCGTCAAGGCAGGCGGCCCGGCATGCAGGACTTCCGTGGGAGGTTAAAACAGAAACGGTCAATAAAGTATGCGCATCCGGTTTACGAAGCGTCACCATGGCCGATCAAATCATCCGTGCCGGCGATGCGGAAGTCATTGCCGCCGGCGGGATGGAATCGATGTCAAACGCACCCTATATGCTGGACAAAGCGAGATGGGGCCTGCGGATGGGAAATGGAACTGTTCGGGATTCAATGATCACAGACGGCTTGACATGTTCATTTACGGGTGTGCACATGGGCACATACGGGAATGCCGCGGCAAAAGAATTAGAGATTACAAGGGAAGAACAGGATCGGTGGGCGCTGCGAAGCCATATGCGGGCTGTACGGGCGGCCTCATCAGGTATCTTTGGAGAAGAGATCGTTCCGGTCAGGATTCAAGAAAAGCGGGGAAGGGAAATAACGGTTGACCAGGATGAAGCTCCCCGGGCTGATACATCGCTGGAACGTCTCGGGAAGCTGTCGCCCGTCTTTGATATGGACGGCACGATCACAGCGGGCAATGCGCCAGGTGTAAATGACGGGGCCTGTTCTTTCGTCATGATGAGCGAAGAAAAAGCGAAAGCCTTGAAGCTGTCGCCCGCCGCCGTCATAACTGCGCATACATCGATTGCTGTCGAAGCCAAAGACTTTCCAAAAACGCCGGGCCTTGTCATTCAGGAGCTCTTGAAAAAAACGGGGGCTGAGCTTGCCGACATCAGCCTGTTTGAAATCAATGAGGCCTTTGCCGCGGTCGCTTTGGCCAGCGCACGGATCGCCCGGCTTGATACGGAAAAAATCAATGTCAACGGCGGCGCCATTGCCCTCGGCCATCCGATCGGTGCAAGCGGAGCCAGAATCATTTTGACGCTGATGTACGAATTAAAACGGCGCGGCGGCGGTACGGGCATTGCGGCGATTTGCAGCGGAGGCGGCCAGGGAGATGCCGTTATGATTGAAGTTTAAAAAGGGGGATTTTGATATGAGAAATGACACGGTCATGGTCATCGGCGCAGGTCAGATGGGGTCCGGAATCGCCCAGGTGTGCGCCCAGGCCGGCTATAATGTGGATATGCATGACGTATCAGAAGAACAAATTCAAAAAGGAATGAAGCGAATTTCCGACCAGCTTGTCAAACAGGCGGAAAAGGGGAAAATGCCGCACCAAGATGTGAAACAAATCTATCAGCGTTTATCCCCCGCAGCGTCGCTTGAAGATGCCGCGGACGCTTTCCTTGTCATCGAAGCCGCCGTCGAGCAAATGGACGTCAAAAAAGAGATTTTCAAGCGCTTGGACGATATAACCGGAGATTCAGCGATATTGGCCAGCAATACATCGTCCCTGTCGATTACAGAGCTTGCGTCGGTCACGCAAAAACCGCAGAACGTCATCGGCATGCATTTTATGAATCCCGTGCCGATCATGCAGCTCATCGAGGTGATCAGAGGCTTGGAGACGAGCGACGAGACCTATCAAACCGTTGTCACATGCGCAAAGAAGCTGAACAAAGTGCCAATTGAAGTCCATGATTTTCCAGGGTTTATCTCCAACCGGATTTTAATGCCGATGATCAATGAAGCGGTGTTTGCCCTTTATGAGGGAATCGCGGAAAAGGAAAGCATTGACGGAATCATGAAGCTCGGCATG
The DNA here is from genome assembly GCF_046464135.1 of Bacillus sp. z60-11. Classification (NCBI taxonomy): domain Bacteria; kingdom Bacillati; phylum Bacillota; class Bacilli; order Caryophanales; family Bacillaceae; genus Bacillus; species Bacillus sp. z60-11. The sequence goes on from NZ_JBIYSN010000003.1 coordinate 424,752, forward strand.
AACCATCCAATGGGGCCGCTGGCCCTTGCCGACCTGATCGGTCTCGACACTTGCCTGTATATTATGGAGACGCTGCACAAAGGCTTCGGAGATGATAAATACAGGCCGTGCCCCCTCCTGAAGCAATATGTCAGTGCCGGACGCCTTGGCAAGAAAACGGGCAAAGGCTTTTATACGTACAGAGAAGCCTAAAGGAGGGACGGATATTGAACCTTCGTTTTACAGAGGAACAAAGCCGCATGCAGACATTCATCAGGCAGTTTGTCCAACAGGAGGTCGCTCCCTTTGTGCCGGAAATGGAAAAGGGCCGTTTCCCCGGAGAAATTTTAAGAAAAATGGCGGAACGCGGCTTGATGGGGCTTCCGGTTCCGGAAAAGTACAACGGAGCGGGCAAAGACTTTGTTTCGTACATCATGACGATTCATGAACTGTCAAAGGTAAGCGCCGTTTTGGGCGCGGTTTTATCTGTCCATACATCGATTGTCACGATTCCCATTCTTTTATACGGCACTGATGAGCAAAAAGGGCAATACGTCAAAAAACTCGCTTCCGGGCAATATTTGGGGGCATTTTGTTTAACAGAGTCAAGCGCCGGATCTGATGCCGGAAGCTTAAAAACAAGGGCGGAAAAGCGCGGAGACAGCTATGTGCTGAACGGATCCAAGGTATTTATTACCAACGGCGGCCGGGCGGATGTGTACCTCGTATTTGCCTCAACAAATCCGGAGGCTAAGACAAAGGGTATTTCCGCCTTTATCGTAGAAAAAGGCACACCTGGCTTTCAGATCGGAAAAAATGAAGACAAAATGGGCCTGCACGGGTCGAAAACCGTCACTTTGAATTTTGATAACGCTGTCATCCCGGCCCGCCAGCTGCTTGGCGAGGAAGGCAAAGGGTTTAAAATGGCCTTGGCAAATCTGGACACCGGCAGGATCGGCATCGCCGCGCAGGCTCTTGGGATTGCCGAAGGAGCGCTTGCTTATGCCATCGACTTTTTGAAAACGCGCTATCCGGACGGAGAGCTGCATCAAAAGCGGCAGGGAGCGGCTTTTAAGCTGGCCGATATGGCGACGAGGACGGAGGCCGCGAAGCTTCTCGTTTACCGGGCCGCTTGGCTGAAGGAACAAGGGATGAAAACCGGGCAGGCGGCGTCAATGGCCAAACTGTTCGCCTCAGAAACGGCGCTGTATGTCGCCGATGAAGCGGTGCAGCTGCTCGGCGATTATGGCTATACAAAGGATTTCGACGCTGAACGGTATTTCAGAGATGCAAAAGTATGCGAAATCTACGAGGGAACGAGCGAGATTCAGAGAATCGTCATCAGCAAGCATTTATAAGGTGTCAGAGGAGGAAAGAGCGATGATCTTTACGCTGTCAGAAGAGCATCAAATGATACAGAAAATGGTGCGTGACTTTGCAAAGCATGAGGTGGAGCCGACAGCAAAGGAGCGGGATGAGGAAGAAAGGTTTGACAGAGGGCTGTTTCAAAAGATGGCAGAACTGGGGCTGACGGGCATTCCGTGGCCTGAGGAATACGGGGGAATCGGCAGCGATTATTTGGCATATGTTATGGCGGTTGAAGAGCTTTCCAAAGTCTGTGCATCAACCGGCGTCACTTTGTCCGCTCATACGTCGCTTGCCGGCTGGCCTATCTATGCTTTTGGAACGGAAGAGCAAAAGCAGGCGTACTTAAAACCGATGGCGCGCGGCGAAAAGATCGGGGCATATGGATTGACGGAGCCCGGTTCAGGATCCGATGCCGGCGCGATGAAAACGACCGCCTTCAAAAACGGTGATGAATACGTTTTAAACGGGACGAAGATTTTTATCACCAACGGGGGAATCGCCGACTGCTACATTGTGTTTGCTGCGCTGGATCCGGAAGCTAAGCACAAAGGGACCACCGCTTTTATCGTTGAAAAGGATTTTCCGGGCTTTTCCGTCGGGAAAAAAGAAAAGAAGCTTGGGATTCGTTCCTCTCCGACAACGGAAATTATCTTTGAAGACTGCCGCGTTCCTTTAAAAAACCGCCTCGGTGAAGAGGGAGAAGGCTTTAAAATTGCGATGATGACGCTTGACGGAGGCAGAAATGGAATCGCGGCCCAGGCCGTCGGCATCGCACAAGGTGCGTTAGAGGCGGCTAAAGCGTATGCGAAGGAACGAAAGCAGTTTGGCCGGCCGATTGCCGAACAGCAGGGCATCGCCTTTAAGCTCGCTGATATGGCGACGGCGATCGAGGCTTCAAGGCTCCTAACCTATCAGGCGGCCTGGCTGGAATCGGAAGGACTTCCTTACGGGAAAGCATCCGCGATGTCAAAGCTTTTTGCCGGGGATACGGCGATGAAAGCGGCGACGGAGGCCGTGCAGATTTTCGGCGGGTACGGCTACACAAAGGATTATCCGGTTGAGCGCTATATGCGGGATGCGAAAATCACGCAAATTTATGAAGGGACGCAGGAAATTCAGAGAATCGTGATTTCGAGGATGCTGATGAAGTGAATCTTCTCTAAACCGTGCCGGCGGACATGCTGCCGGCATGGTTTTTTCAACGAGCTTTCGCGCTCTCGCGGCCGCCCTGTTTCCAGGCTTCGTCTCCCCGGTCTTCCTTTTCCCGCCCGTGCGGTAAAAATTAATGAATTAACGGGAATAAAGGTGGCATAAAGTGTTTTCTTTTGTTTATAATGAGAGGTATGGTTTGTCGTAAAGACAGAAATTACATGCTTATTTTCTATGACAAAGATAGTAGATACATACATGAAGCTAGAAAGGGAGTGTCCTGCGATGAGTTTGAAACAATACTCAGAAGAGCAGCTAAAGGAAATGGCTTTAGTTGAAATCGCATACGAAATTTTCTCTGAACAAAAGAAACCAATGACTTTCCAGGAGCTTACAGACCAAGTGGTTTCATTGCTTGGATTGGGGAAAGAAGAACTGGAAAACCGCATTGCCCAGTTTTACACGGATTTAAATATTGACGGCCGCTTTTTGGCGCTGTCAGACCAAACGTGGGGTCTGCGCAGCTGGTATCCGTATGATCAGCTCGATGAAGAAACACAGCCGACCGTAAAAGCGAAGAAGAAAAAAGCGAAAAAAGTTGTTGAAGAGGACCTCGCTCTTGATGAATTCGAAGAAATTGACGAGGATGATATCATCCTTGACGATGTTGAAGAAGATCTTGACCTTGACGACGAGGAATACGACGATATCGATGAGGCGGATGATGACGAGCTTGATGATCTTGAAGACGAGATCTTGGATGACGATTATGAAGACGAGGATGACGAAGATTAATGATATGTCTTAAACGGCATATACATTTTTAAATCGATCTTGACTTTCACAGGCGAACTATGTAGTATGTATTTTGGGCTCTTCAAAAAGAAGAGATTCAAGTGATACGAACTAACAGCTCCCTTTCAAGAAATTGAAAGGGAGCTTTCTTGTTTTTCCGCCTCCTAATCATTTAAATCATTTAGAAAAGATCTAAATGATTTTCCATAAACGGAGCATTTTAAGGAATAAGTGTTAATTGAAGAGAGGGGTACAGAAATGACAAAATATATCTTTGTAACCGGAGGAGTTGTATCCTCGCTTGGAAAAGGAATCACAGCATCTTCACTCGGGCGCCTTCTGAAAAACAGAGGCTTGAACGTCACCATTCAAAAGTTTGATCCGTATATCAACGTGGATCCCGGCACGATGAGTCCGTATCAGCACGGAGAAGTATTCGTAACCGACGACGGTGCGGAAACCGACCTTGACCTGGGACACTATGAGCGCTTCATCGACATCAATTTAAATAAATACAGCAATGTGACAACGGGAAAAATCTATTCCACAGTGCTGAAAAAGGAACGCAGAGGAGACTACCTGGGCGGCACCGTTCAGGTCATTCCCCATATCACAAATGAAATCAAGGACCGCGTGTTCCGCGCCGGGAAAGAAACGAACGCTGACGTCGTGATTACGGAAATCGGCGGCACCGTCGGGGATATCGAGTCACTGCCGTTTCTCGAAGCGATCCGCCAAATCAAGAGCGATGTCGGCCGCGACAATGTGATGTACATTCACTGTACGCTTGTTCCATATCTGAAAGCGGCGGGAGAAATGAAAACAAAACCGACACAGCACAGCGTAAAAGAGCTGCGCAGCCTCGGCATTCAGCCAAACGTCATCGTCGTCAGAACGGAAATGCCGATTTCTCAAGATATGAAAGATAAAATTGCGCTGTTTTGCGACATCGATCCTAAAGCGGTGATTGAAGCCGGGGATGCCGAAACATTGTATTCCATTCCGCTTGATCTGCAAAATCAAGGGCTTGACGACCTTGTCTGCAGCCATTTGAAGTTGGAATGCAAAGAAGCTGATATGGAAGAATGGAAAGAGCTTGTCAATAGAGTGCAAAACCTTTCTAAATCGGCGACAATCGCTTTAGTCGGCAAATACGTCGAGCTGCCGGACGCCTACATTTCAGTCGTTGAATCGCTTCGCCACGCTGGATATGCGTTCGACTCCGACATTCAGATTAAATGGATCAACGCCGAAGAAGTAACGGAAGAAAACGTGGCCGGACTGGTCCATGATGTAGACGGAATTCTTGTTCCGGGCGGATTCGGGGACCGCGGTGTCGAAGGGAAAATCGCCGCCGTCAAATACGCGCGCGAGCAAAAGATTCCGTTCTTGGGAATTTGCCTCGGCATGCAAGTGGCATCGATCGAATATGCAAGAAACGTTCTCGGCCTTGAAGGTGCGCATTCGGCTGAAATTGATCCTTCTACACCACATCCGATCATCGATCTGCTTCCTGAACAAAAGGATATTGAAGATCTCGGCGGAACACTTCGCCTCGGCCTTTATCCGTGTAAGCTCCAGGAAGGTTCAAAAGCTTATGAGGCTTATCGGAATGAAGTGGTTTACGAACGCCACCGCCATCGCTACGAATTTAACAATGAGTACAGACAGCAGATGGAAGAAGCCGGATTTGTCTTCTCAGGGACAAGCCCTGACGGCCGCCTTGTAGAGATTGTCGAGCTGAAAGACCATCCGTGGTTTGTCGCGTCACAGTTCCATCCGGAATTCACTTCAAGACCGACAAGACCGCAAGCATTGTTCAGAGACTTCGTTCAAGCTTCATTAAAAGCGTCAGAAAAGCTGTAAACATCATAAAAAGCCTGTCAGCGGTTCAACTGCTGGCAGGCTTTTTTTCCTTGCGGCGAGGCCGGACCGGTATGAAATTCATAAGGCGGGCCTCATCCGCAACTTATTTCCTTCAGGCAAGCTTTTTTTATTGGTATTCCTGAAGAATTTCCTTTAATGTAAAGGACAGGGCATGATAAATATAGAGGCTGACCATAAGCGACGGAAAGCCGAATCTCGTCCCGTCATCATCGGGAAGAAGCGGCATTTTAAGCTTTGAATCAATGTGTACATCGGCCGATGCTGCAATCGGGGCGCCTTCCTTGCCGACAGGGGACACGACAACGAGATCGATTCCTTTTTCTTTCAGATTTTCCGCCATTTTCAGCTCTTCATCGTCTGAGGAATGCGCGCAGAACATCAGCACTTTGTCTGCCGGTTGAAAATCCGGCCAGTCTTCCTCATACCGCGGCAGCGGTTTGGCGGAAGGAAACGGCTCAGAACTATAGAGCGCTTCTTTCAGAATGCCCTCCAATTCATTTTTTCCATATACATAAACCGAGTGATCGCTGATAACCGCCTGGGCCAACAGACGGGCGCCGTCTTCGATCGGCTCGGATTCACCGTCCTGAATCCGGTTGAAGATTCCCGACAATTGTGTGGTAAAGATTTTAAGCAAGCTGACTCCTCCTTTTTTACTGACTATCATTATATAACAAAAGAGAATCTTGGGAAAAATCCTCTAAATATGTCGCAAACTTAAATATTTTAATTAAAGGAAAAGAGAAAATCAAAACAGAATAGATAAACTACTGCTTAATTTTGGCGAAAATTATAATTATAGAGGTGTAGAAAAATGAATGAGAAGATTTTAATCGTAGATGATCAGTACGGTATCCGGGTTTTGCTGAATGAAGTTTTCAATAAAGAAGGGTACAAAACCTTCCAGGCCGCCAACGGCATTCAAGCGCTCGACATTGTCAAAAAGGAACGGCCCGACCTTGTTTTGCTTGATATGAAAATCCCTGGAATGGATGGAATCGAAATTTTAAAAAGGATGAAAGTCATAGATGAGGAGATCCGCGTCATTATCATGACCGCCTACGGCGAACTGGACATGATCCAGGAGTCGAAGGAGCTTGGCGCCCTGACTCACTTTGCCAAGCCTTTTGATATCGATGAAATCCGCGAGGCGGTCAAAACATACCTCCCGATCAAGTCAAACGGTTAGCAGATCCAAAAAGTTTTTGATGTTGTCACAAGCGATGATGTTGCCGATTTGTCGATAAATTGTTATTCTATATAAGTAGAGAAAAGCTATCTAAAGTTTAATAAACAAAACATTTTACATATGGCAGGTTTTTCTGGTCATGCTAGGTAGGTGTGGAGAGCTTTTTTCGCAAAAGAGCAAATCAGGCTACATAAGGAGGACTTTCGACATGCCTTTAGTATCAATGACGGAAATGTTGAATAACGCAAAAGAAAACGGATATGCTGTCGGACAATTTAACTTAAACAACCTTGAGTTTACTCAAGCGATTTTACAGGCTGCTGAAGAAGAAAAATCTCCAGTGATCCTCGGTGTTTCTGAAGGTGCGGGACGCTACATGGGCGGCTTCAAAACAGTCGTTGCCATGGTAAAAGCACTGATGGAAGAATACAATGTGACAGTTCCTGTCGCCATTCACTTAGATCACGGTTCAAGCTTCGAATCTTGCGCGAAAGCGATTCATGCAGGCTTCACATCTGTGATGATCGACGCTTCCCACCATCCATTTGAAGAAAACGTCGCAACAACTTCCAAAGTTGTTGAGCTCGCTCACTTCCATGGAGTATCAGTAGAAGCAGAGCTTGGAACAGTCGGCGGACAGGAAGACGATGTTATCGCTGAAGGCGTCATCTACGCTGACCCTAAAGAGTGTCAGGAGCTTGTTGAGCGCACAGGCATCGATTGCCTTGCACCAGCACTAGGTTCTGTTCACGGCCCTTACAAAGGGGAACCAAATCTTGGATTCAAAGAGATGGAGGAAATCGGAAAAACAACCGGTCTTCCGCTTGTTCTTCACGGCGGTACTGGTATCCCGACTGCTGACATCCAAAAAGCGATCTCTCTTGGAACAGCTAAAATCAATGTTAACACTGAAAACCAGATTTCATCTGCGAAAGCTGTTCGTGAAACATTGGCAGCCAAGCCTGATGAATACGATCCTCGTAAATACCTCGGACCTGCTCGCGAAGCGATCAAAGCAACAGTTATCGGCAAAATGCGCGAATTCGGTTCTTCAAACAAAGCTTAATGACGGTTGGAAAAACACGCCTGTTTCCCTTTCGGGGGAAATAGGATGTTTTTTCCGGCGTTTTTGGGAAGCGCTGTTCACACATGCTGTATTGGCATGAGGCTCTTTTGCTTCCCGTTCAGTCAAAAAAGCCGCCTGATAGAAGACAGGCGGTTTTATCCATATCATCTCGGAAAGCGCAAACAAGTTCCATAGTTCAGACATTTTTCATGACAGGAGGTTTTATCAATATGTTGTTTTTTATTGATACTGCAAACATAGACGAGATTAAAGAGGCTCATTCTCTGGGGGTTCTTGCGGGAGTAACGACAAATCCCAGCTTAGTTGCAAAAGAAAACATTTCGTTTCATGATCGTCTGCGCGAGATTACAGAGGTGGTTTCAGGGTCTGTCAGCGCCGAGGTTATTTCTCTAAAGGCGGAAGAGATGATTGAAGAAGGAAAAGAGCTTGCGAAAATCGCGCCAAACATCACCGTGAAAATTCCGATGACCTCTGACGGTCTCAAAGCTGTTAAAGCGCTGACTGATCTCGGTATCAAGACGAATGTCACGCTCATCTTCAACGCAAACCAGGCGCTTTTGGCAGCGAGAGCCGGAGCGACATATGTTTCCCCGTTCTTGGGACGCCTGGATGATATCGGCCATAACGGCCTGGAATTGATCAGCGAAGTGAGGCAGATTTTTGATGTTCATGGTTTGGATACGCAAATCATCGCCGCATCAATCCGCCATCCGCAGCATGTCACAGAAGCTGCTCTGAGAGGGGCTCATATCGGTACAATGCCGCTGAAAGTCATTCACCAGCTGACGAAGCACCCGCTGACTGATAAAGGCATTGAACAGTTTTTAGCAGACTGGAACAAATAAGGCGAAAAGGCTAATTGTGAGTGGCAAGTGGAGGCGCCCCCTCTGTTTGTCACCATTTTGTCTTGTGAAGAGAAATGAATGTTTTGGAAATGCCGCAGACAGCTTCGCTATTTTCTTCCTGATAAATTTTGAAATGTGTTGTATTCTTTCTCTTTTAATTGGATAGATTTTGATATGAACCGTTTATTTTGAGTTCTCTTTTTTTACGCTCCATTAGCTATCTTCTTTAAGGAAGGAGACGATCATGGAAAAGTTAAATATAGCTGGCGGCGATCCTCTCAACGGGACAGTACATATAAGCGGAGCTAAAAACAGTGCTGTCGCTTTGATACCTGCAACGATTTTGGCTGAATCGACGGTTACTCTTGAAGGTCTTCCCGATATTTCGGACATTTTGACGCTGCGCGACCTGCTGAGGGAGATCGGCGGAAATGTTCATTTTGAAAATGGAGAAATGGTCGTTGATCCTGCGCCGATGATCAGCATGCCTTTGCCGAATGGAAAAGTGAAGCAGCTCCGGGCTTCTTACTATTTAATGGGAGCCATGCTCGGCCGCTTTAAAAAAGCGGTTATTGGACTTCCAGGCGGCTGCCACCTCGGTCCGAGACCGATTGACCAGCATATCAAAGGTTTTGAAGCGCTGGGAGCCGAAGTGACAAATGAACAGGGTGCGATTTATCTGCGTGCAGAGGAATTAAAAGGGGCACGCATTTATCTTGATGTCGTCAGTGTTGGAGCAACGATCAACATTATGCTTGCCGCCGTACTCGCAAAAGGCAGAACCGTAATTGAAAACGCTGCGAAGGAACCGGAAATCATCGATGTCGCCACACTTTTAACGAGCATGGGTGCGAAAATCAAAGGCGCGGGCACTGACGTCATCCGCATCGAAGGCGTTGAGTCCCTGCACGGCTGCAGACACTCGATTATTCCAGACCGGATTGAAGCCGGAACCTTCATGATCGCAGCGGCCTCCATGGGTCAGGAAGTCCTGATCGACAACGTGATACCGACACACTTAGAATCGCTGATAGCCAAGCTGCGCGAGATGGGAATTCGGATCGAAGAAAGCAGCGACCAAATTTTGATGATCGGCGGACAGAAGGAGCTGAAGCCGGTCGACCTCAAGACGCTTGTATATCCGGGTTTTCCAACTGATCTGCAGCAGCCGATGACCTCGCTTCTCACAAAGGCAAACGGGACGAGCGTTGTCACGGACACGATCTATTCCGCCCGCTTTAAACATATCGATGAGCTGCGGCGCATGGGTGCATCGATGAAAGTCGAAGGGAGAGCGGCAATCATCACCGGACCTGTTCAACTTCAAGGCGCCAAAGTGAAAGCGAGCGATTTGAGAGCGGGAGCCTGCCTCGTTGTTGCCGGGCTCATGGCGGAAGGAGTTACGGAAATTACCGGTCTTGAACATCTTGACAGAGGATACAGCAAGCTTGAAGACAAGCTCACAAACCTCGGCGCCACCGTCTGGCGTGAAAAATTGACAGACCAGGAAATGGAACAGCTGCAAAATTCCTAGTGAACAAGCTTTTCAATATCAATCATAAAACCGATTTGCAAATGGGGAGAGGAGATTAGGATAGGAATGGAAAGAAGTTTATCAATGGAACTCGTACGTGTGACAGAGGCGGCTGCGCTTAAGTCGGCACGCTGGATGGGAAGAGGAAAAAAAGACGAAGCGGATGACGCGGCGACAAGCGCTATGCGGGATGTGTTCGACACCATACCGATGAAGGGAACAGTTGTGATCGGGGAAGGTGAGATGGATGAAGCTCCGATGCTCTATATCGGAGAAAAGCTTGGAAACGGTTATGGTCCGCGGGTAGATGTGGCAGTCGATCCTCTTGAAGGTACAAACATCGTCGCAAGCGGCGGCTGGAATGCACTTGCCGTTATCGCTGTGGCGGATCACGGAAACCTGCTGAATGCGCCTGACATGTATATGGATAAAATCGCCGTCGGTCCGGAAGCTGTCGGATGCATCGATATTGAGGCGCCTGTGATCGACAACTTGAAAGCCGTGGCCAAAGCAAAAAATAAAGATGTCGAAGATGTCGTCGCAACCGTTTTGAACCGTTCCAGACATGAGCGCATCATCCACGAACTCCGGGAAGCGGGCGCAAGGATCAAGCTGATCAATGATGGTGATGTAGCCGGAGCAATCAATACAGCCTTCGACCACACAGGAGTCGATATTTTATTCGGATCAGGCGGAGCCCCGGAGGGTGTTTTGTCCGCTGTGGCGCTGAAAGCGCTTGGGGGGGAAATTCATGGCAAGCTGCTTCCGCAGAGCGAAGAAGAGTTGAAGCGCTGTGAAAAAATGGGTCTTGATACCGGGAAAGTGCTGCGGATGGAAGACCTCGTCAAAGGGGACGACGCGATTTTCGCCGCCACCGGTGTGACGGACGGAGAACTGCTTCGCGGCGTTCAATTTAAAGGTTCTGTCGGGACAACACACAGTATTGTCATGAGGGCGAAGTCCGGTACGGTCCGATTTGTTGACGGAAGACACAGCCTTAAGAAAAAACCAAACTTAGTGATTCGGCCTTAAAGGAAAGAAAAAGCGGGGATGACCCGCTTTTCCCCTGTATGTAACAGCCTTATGAATTGAACAGATGGCATGACTCTGGTACAATTGCAGACGGCTTGCTTCTCCATGACATGCTCCAGGCGCGCTTTTCAAAACAAAGTCATCTCTATCAATTTTATGTCAAATCACAAATGAAGTTGAATATGAATGTCAAATGAGGTAAAAATAAAGAGTGCTGCGAAATTTTTCAGCTCAATCCCGGTTTCTTAAAGGAGAGCCTGAATTCCTGCCGCATCCATCAGATATGCGATTATCTTCTCTTGTTAAGTCCTCGCTTCTTTCTCGACTTGCTTATAATCCTTTTCAATACGTCGATATATATTGGGTGGAAGCGTAGCCGATAAAAGCTGAATCGGCGGTACCAATCCGTTTACATTATTTGATTAGAAAAGAGTGGTGTTCTTAGTGAAAGATGTATCCATTTCATCTTTGGAAAATATGAAATTAAAAGAGCTGTATGAGCTTGCACGTCACTATAAAGTCTCGTATTACAGCAAACTGACAAAAAAGGAACTGATCTTTGCCATTCTGAAAGCGAATGCCGAACAAGAGGATCTTCTCTTTATGGAAGGTGTTTTGGAAATCATCCAGTCCGAAGGATTCGGCTTTCTTAGACCGATTAACTATTCCCCAAGTTCAGAGGATATCTATATTTCTGCTTCCCAAATCCGCCGTTTTGATTTGAGAAACGGTGATAAAGTTTCCGGAAAGGTCCGGCCTCCAAAGGAAAACGAACGGTATTACGGTCTGCTTCATGTGGAAGCAGTGAACGGAGATGACCCGGAATCGGCAAAAGAACGTGTGCACTTTCCGGCTTTAACGCCTCTTTATCCAGACCGCCAAATGGTGCTTGAAACGAAGCCAAATTACTTGTCGACACGGATCATGGACATGATGGCGCCGGTTGGCTTTGGACAGCGCGGTTTGATTGTCGCCCCTCCAAAAGCAGGTAAAACGATGCTTCTCAAAGAGATCGCCAACAGCATTACAGCCAATCACCCGGAAGCGGAGCTGATCGTCCTTCTGATCGATGAGCGTCCTGAAGAAGTGACGGACATCGAACGATCTGTAGCTGGAGACGTCGTCAGCTCGACTTTTGATGAAGTGCCTGAGAACCATATAAAAGTGGCCGAGCTTGTGCTGGAGCGGGCGATGAGGCTCGTCGAGCATAAAAAAGACGTCATCATTTTAATGGACAGCATCACAAGGCTGGCCCGCGCCTATAACCTGGTCATTCCGCCAAGCGGCAGAACATTGTCCGGAGGGATCGATCCCGGCGCATTCCACCGTCCGAAACGGTTCTTTGGAGCGGCCCGAAACATTGAAGAGGGCGGAAGTTTGACGATATTGGCAACCGCTCTTGTCGATACGGGGTCCCGCATGGACGATGTAATCTATGAAGAGTTTAAAGGAACCGGCAACATGGAGCTGCATCTTGACCGTTCTCTTGCGGAAAGAAGAATTTTTCCTGCCATTGATATTCGCCGTTCGGGTACGAGAAAAGAAGAGCTCCTTGTTCCGAAAGAACATCTTGACCGCCTCTGGTCCATCCGCAAAACAATGTCCGACACACCGGATTTTGTTGAGAAATTTATGAGAAAGATGAAGAAGACGAAAACAAATCAGGAATTCTTCGATATGTTGATCCAGGAATGGAAGCAGTCCAACGTGTCGGCTGCGAGACGGTAATTTAACTTTGGTTTGCAAAACGTCCGGATCACTGTTATAATTCTATCATGTGCGTTCCGGAGGTTTTGTCCCGGAATAATAACTCTGTTTCCGAAACGGATTCAGGGCGGAAGGAGATGACAGACATGAAAACAGGAATTCATCCTGAGTTCAAAAAAGCAACAGTCAAATGCGCTTGTGGAAACGAATTTGAAACAGGCTCAGTCAAAGAAGAGGTACGCGTTGAGATTTGCTCTGAATGCCATCCGTTCTACACTGGACGCCAAAAATTCGCTTCTGCTGATGGTCGTGTTGATCGCTTTAACAAAAAATACGGTCTTAAGTAATAATAGATATGATAAACAGGCAGGAATCGTTCTTGCCTGTTTTTTACATGCAATCAATTGCTGGAGAGGGGTTATAGATGATGTACGTCATGAAGCAAAGCGGCTGGCTTGAACTCATATGCGGGAGCATGTTTTCGGGAAAATCGGAAGAGCTGATCCGCCGGGTGAAAAGGGCGACATTCGCCAAACAGGAAGTCAAAGTGTTTAAGCCGGCCATAGATAATCGTTACAGCAATGATTCTGTCGTATCCCATAATGGGACATCCATTGTGTGCCATGCGATCACATCTCCGGCTGAAATTTATCAGTACATAAGCGTTAACACGGATGTGATCGGCGTTGATGAAGTGCAGTTTTTTGACGAAACGATCGTCCGCACGCTAACCGCTCTGGCTGATCAGGGATATCGGGTCATTGCCGCAGGGCTTGACCAGGATTTTCGCGGGGAACCGTTCGGCGTCGTTCCGGATCTGATGGCTTTAGCGGAAACGGTGACCAAGCTGCAAGCGGTATGTTCTGTCTGCGGTTCCCCGGCCAGCCGGACGCAGAGGCTGATCAACGGAAAACCGGCCTCATATGATGATCCGGTCATTTTGGTAGGCGCATCAGAAACGTATGAAGCACGCTGCCGTCATCACCATGAGGTGCCTGGAAAACCTGAATAAAATGAAGCAAAAACACTTGGTAAAAACAAGTGTTTTTTTATTGGATTCTTTTTGTGGAAATAATTGTAATTAAAAAACTTAATTAAGGATACGAAAAAATTATCTAATTTTCATTGCTTGAATTTTGGCAAGAGCAGGCATAAAATGACTTACTGTAGTCAGAAAAAATGTAAATAGGTTTTGGGTATTGTTCAGATTTTTGTCAAAAACGCGCGTACATATTTGACAAAGTTAAAAGAAAGAAAACAATGTTTCATCATTAATCGTAATTATTTCACCTTATTAACATTTTAGAAAGAAGGTAATTAGTGTGAATAACATGAAAAAAACGAAGGAAGGATATCTGGAAACTTCTTTAAGAGGAAAAGATGTTTTATCGATTCCTGCTTTAAATAAAGGGGTGGCATTTTCTCTTGAAGAGAGAAAGAATCTCGGACTTGAAGGGCTTCTGCCGCCGACCGTTTTAAGCCTCGATCAGCAGGCAGAACGTGCATATGAACAATTTTCCGCCCAGCCTGACCGTCTTCGTCAAAACGTATATTTAAACGATCTGCAAAACAGAAACGAAGTGCTTTTTTATAAATTGCTGCAAAATCATCTTCGTGAAATGCTTCCTGTTGTTTACACGCCGACTGTCGGTGAAGCGATTCAGGAATACAGCCACGAGTACCGCAGACCGCATGGGATCTACTTATCTATTGATGATATCGCGGGAATCGAAACAGCGTTTCAAAATCTCCAGGCATCAGCAGACGACATTGATCTGATCGTTGCTACCGATTCCGAAAGCATTCTGGGAATCGGTGACTGGGGTGTCGGGGGCATCAACATCGCGATTGGAAAGCTGGCAGTTTATACGGCCGCAGCAGGCATTGACCCAAGCCGCGTGATTCCGGTTGTCCTGGATGTCGGAACAAACAATGAAAAGCTTCTGAATGATCCGCTTTACATCGGAAACCGTCATCCTCGTGTTCAAGGCGAGCGCTATGATGCATTCATCGACGCTTATGTTGAGACGGCATTGAAATATTTCCCTAAAGCGCTTCTTCACTGGGAGGATTTTGGGAATAAAAACGCCCGTAACATTATGGGTAAATATAACCATAAAATTGCAACGTTTAATGATGATATCCAAGGAACAGGAGCGATCACGCTTGCGGCGATTTTAGCAGCTGTTAAAAAGACAGGAACATCGTTAAAAGATCACCGCGTCGTTATCTTCGGCCCTGGTTCAGCGGGAATTGGCATCGCCGATCAAATCCGCGACACGATGGTTCTTGAAGGGCTGTCTGAAGAAGAAGCAAACAAAGCGTTCTGGACAGTCGATTACAGAGGTTTGCTGATGGAAGGCATGGAAAATATTCTCGATTTCCAAACACCTTATCTGCGCGGTACAGAAGAAGTGAAAGACTGGAACCGCAATGAAAAAGGGGAGATTTCTTTCGAAGAAGTCGTCCGCCAAGTGAAACCTTCTATTTTAATCGGAACATCAGGTGTCTCCGGCGCCTTTACAGAAGAAATCGTCAAAGAGATGGCGGCTCACACGGAACGCCCGGTTATTTTACCGATGTCCAACCCGACTACATTAGCTGAAGCCGTCCCTGAAGACTTGTTTAAATGGACGGATGGAAAAGCCTTAGTCGCGACGGGAAGTCCGTTCGAACCTGTTGTCTACAATGGAGTAGAGCATGAAATCGGACAATCCAACAACGCTTTCGTCTTCCCGGGATTGGGACTTGGCACAATCGTTTCACAAGCAAAAGTGATCACAAACGGAATGTTTGCTGCCTCTGCAAACGCGGTTGCCGATATGGTTGACCATGATCAGCCGGGTGCAGGGCTCCTTCCGAAAATCGATGATCTTCAAGCCGTGTCTGTACAAGTCGCAATTGATGTAGTCAAAGCAGCGATTAAAGACGGTGTCGCCCGCGTTCAGCCGGATGATGTCGAAAAAGCGGTGCGTGAAGCGATGTGGCGTCCGGAATACCAAACCGTTGTCGCAAAACGCGACTAATCTTGAAGACTGGGAAAATAATAAAAAAACGTCTGTGGCCGCACTCAGAGGCGGCCGTCACTAACCGGAATTTTGGGATCGGCGGCTTGATTTGAACGATCCGTCAAAGCCGCCGTTATTATGTCCTGAAAATAGGACGACATAGAGGAGGAAACAGCTTTGAGCTTTTTAAATATTTTAATCCTCCTTGCGCCAATATTTTTTGTTATTGCGCTGGGATGGTTTGCAGGTCATTTTGGTAGTTATGATGCTAAATCAGCAAAAGGGGTAAGCACACTCGTTACAAAATACGCGCTTCCGGCTCACTTTGTGTCCAGCATCTTGTCAACACCCAAGGATAAGTTTTATAGTCAAATTCCGCTAATGGTATCGTTGATTCTCGGAATTGTAGGGTTTTACGTTATTATTTTACTTCTTTTAAGATTTTTATTTAAATACGATCTAACAAATGCATCCATGTTTTCATTAAACTCTGCACAGCCGACTTTTGCGTTTATGGGGATTCCGGTGCTCGGAAGCTTGTTCGGTGCCCAGGAAATTGCGATTCCGATTGCGATTACAGGAATCGTCGTCAATGCGATGCTCGATCCTTTGGCCATCATTGTAGGTACTGTCGGCCGCTCATCTAAAAAGGAATCCGAAAACAGCGACAGCCTGTGGAAAGTAACGGGAAAATCCATTTTACACGGCTTGTCTGAGCCGCTTGCTTTTGCGCCGCTCGCAAGTATTATCCTTGTGCTATTCGGTTTGCAAATCCCTGAACTTCCGCAGAAAATGCTTGATATGATTGGTAACACGACATCTGGAATCGCTCTTTTCGCGGTCGGGGTGACCGTCGGAATCCGCCAAATCAAATTCAGCATGCCGGCTTTAAGCATCGCCCTTCTCAAGGTTGCGGCACAGCCAGCATTAATGTTTGTGATCGCCATGGCGGTCGGCCTGTCTTCTGCCGACTTGACAATAGCGGTTCTGCTTGTTGCCTTCCCAGGCTCTGCAGTGGCGGCCATGATCGCTACGAACTTTGAAAGCCAGGAAGCGGAAACGGCGTCTGCGTTTGTCATCAGTGCGGTGCTGTCCATCGTGACACTGCCGATATTAATTGCCATCACCGCATAGAAAAAAAGCTTGCAAGTGCTCATTCGTGCACCTTGCAAGCTTTTTTCATTTAAAAAGAAAAGATCGATTTAAATTTTCTTTTCGATTTTTCTTCCCTTCTGACCGTTGACTCTGTGTCGCTTTTTCTGCTTTCCAACTCGCTGATTTTTTGCTCAAGGTGTTTAATTTGCTGCCGTTCTTCTTCCAGTTCGCGTCTTTGCTGAAGGAGCTGGTAGGAGACGACTTCGTCCGCTTTTTGTTCGAGCTTCCTTTCCAGATCGGCAATTTTTTTCTGAAGCAGCTCGCGTTCCAGCTGTTCATGGTGCAGCAGCTGCTGCACTCTTTTCTCAATCCATGCGTTCAAATGGTCCGGCGCTTTCGGTTGAACCGTTTCGTTTTTCTTGATCACATAGGCTTTTTTCTGCCGTTCAACCGTGACCTCTTTTATAGGTGTTCCGTTTTGCAGCTGTTCCTTGACTTCTTTTAAAATGGCGAAGTCGTCATCTGTGAAAAAGTAGTGGCCGAGTTCGTTCCGGGAAGCGGGCAATTGCAGCTGCTTCACCCAGCGCTGCACCGTTTTAGTGGAGACGCCGAGCTTGTTTGCTGCATCAGTTGTATTCATTTTAGCTACCTCCTTTTAACGATTATCAGTTCATGTAAAAGGGATATTCGACCCGGATCAAAAGCTTCCTTCCTGTTAGACAAAAGAAGAAGGGATTCGCCAAAGAAAGCGATATTTCTCCAGGCTATCCTTCATACAGCTCCAAAGGCAGGCCGTCGGGATCAAAGAAAAAGGTAAAGCGTTTTCCGGTGCCGGGATCGATGCGAACCGGCTCCAGCCGGATGCCTTTTTCCTGAAGCTTGCCGACGGTTTGCTCCAGGTTGTTAACTTTAAAAGCCAAATGGCGGAGGCCGGCTGCTTCCGGCCTTGTGACGCGCTTCGGCGGGTTTGGGAACGAAAACAGCTCAATGACGTAGCGGCCGTGAAGCGAGAGATCGAGTTTATACGAATCCCGGTCTTCCCTGTAGGTTTCGGAGATGATCTCAAGGCCGAGCTTGTCGACATAGAATGTTTTGGATGCTTTATAATCTGAACAGATGATCGCAATGTGGTGGATCGCTTCAAGCATGGCGGCAGACTCCTTTTTTCTTAAAAGTATACCAAAAATCGCCATCTCTCAAGTTGTTTTGACTGGGAACAGTCCCTATACTATAATTAGAATGTTACGCACAGCAAACAGAGGTGAAGACCGTGTTAGACCGTTTAAAATCGATAGAAGATCGGTACGAAAAATTAAATGAGCTTTTAAGTGATCCTGAGGTGGTCAACGATCCGAAAAAGCTCAGAGAATATTCCAAAGAGCAATCTGATATACAGGAAACAGTTGAAGTATATAGACGTTACCGGAGCGCTTCGGAGCAGTTGAATGATGCAAAGGCGATGCTGGATGAAAAGCTTGATGCCGATATGCGCGAAATGGTCAAAGAGGAGATTTCTGAACTGCAGGAAGAAATCGAGTCGCTGACAGAGCAGCTGAAGATCTTGCTGATACCAAAAGATCCGAACGACGATAAAAACGTCATTATGGAAATCCGCGGGGCTGCCGGCGGTGAAGAGGCGGCTTTGTTCGCCGGAAACCTTTACCGGATGTACAGCCGCTATGCTGAGCTGCAGGGCTGGAAAACAGAAGTGATGGAAGCCAGTACAACGGGTACGGGCGGCTATAAAGAGATCATTTTTATGATCACTGGAAACGGTGCATATTCAAGGATGAAATACGAGAACGGTGCGCACCGCGTGCAGCGCGTGCCTGAGACGGAATCAGGCGGGCGCATCCATACGTCGACGGCGACGGTCGCCTGTCTTCCTGAAGCCGAAGAAGTCGAAATCGACATCCATGAGAAAGATATTCGCGTCGATACGTTCGCCTCAAGCGGTCCGGGGGGGCAAAGCGTCAACACGACGATGTCCGCCGTACGTCTGACTCACCTTCCGACAGGTGTTGTCGTGTCATGCCAGGATGAGAAATCGCAGATTAAAAACAAAGAAAAAGCCATGAAGGTTTTGCGGGCGAGGATTTATGATAAGTTTCAGCAGGAAGCACAGGCTGAATATGATCAAAACCGGAAATCAGCCGTCGGTACAGGTGACCGCTCTGAACGAATCCGGACGTATAACTTTCCGCAAAACCGCGTGACAGATCACCGGATCGGCTTAACGATCCAAAAGCTCGACCAAATACTTGAGGGCAAGCTTGACGAGGTCATTGACGCGCTGATTGTCGAAGATCAGGCAAGCAAGCTTCAGCAGGCGGAGAGCTAAAATGAAAACGATTTTCGAAGCCCTTCACTGGGCTTCTTCTTATTTAGCCGAAGCGGGAAGAGACCGAAACGCCGCTGAAATCTTGCTGATGAACCAGCTTAAAATCGAACGGAGCAAGCTGTTGGCAAGCTTCCATGATCCGATGTCCGACACCGATTTTCAAGCATTTAAAAAGTCTGTTGAGCTGCATCATTCCGGTGTTCCTGTTCAATATATCACAGGAAAGGAATGGTTTTACGGACGGGAATTTTCGGTTAATGAACATGTACTGATTCCGCGCCCTGAAACCGAAGAAGTCGTGGAAACCGTCCTGGTCATGGCGAATGACGTCTTTCCCGGAAAGAACAGCCTTGAAGCGGTCGATGTCGGTACGGGGAGCGGAGCGATCGCCGTCACCCTTGCGCTTGAGAGTGAGCGGTTTTCCGTTACGGCCACAGATATTTCTGAACAAGCGTTGAAAACAGCGGCGAATAATGCAGACAGGCTTGGAGCGAAAGTGGATTTCATCAGCGGTGATTTGCTGAAACCGCTGATTGCGCAAAACAAAAAAGCCGATGTTATTGTTTCGAATCCTCCTTATATATCAGAAGAAGAAATGCGGACGCTGTCTGAAGTTGTCCGGCTAAACGAGCCTGTCGGCGCCTTGACGGACGGAGCTGACGGCTTGCGGTTTTATCATCGTTTTATGAAGGAGCTGCCAGAGGTGATGGCGGATAAAGCGCTGATTGTGTTCGAAATCGGCTGGTCTCAAGGGAACGCCGTCCGGGATATGTTCCATCAGTTTTTTCCGCAAGCGGAGGTTCAGGTCAAAAAGGATCTGAATGGAAAAGACCGCATCGTCTCCGCAGTTGTCGAATACGGCGGCCGGTAAGAACAGCCTGGGTTTCAGGCTGTTCTTTTTGTTTATCCGTTTAGATTAAAAGCTTAATAGATTTTTTTGCATGAATCCGTTTAAACCGTTTCGTCTTTGACCATAATGTGGCTAGAAAAGGATGAAGAACGGAGAGGAACGGTGGGAAAAATGAAGAAATCATCTATGGCTTGTTTATATATATTTCTGTTAATGATAGGCGCGATTGCCAACCTGACGACAGAGGAGACGGCTAAATCGTCCAACGGTGAGCCGGCGGTTATTCCGGATGAAGCGATTCGCTTGCGGATCTTGGCGAACAGCGATAGCGAGAGCGACCAAAACCTCAAACGGCAAATCAGAGACGAGGTCAATCAAGAAATCACAAACTGGGTGGAAGATCTGACTTCAATTCAGCAAGCGAGACAAGTGATTCGATCAAAACTCCCTGAAATTAAAGACATCGCAAACGATGTCATGAAACGGGAGAATGCCGAACAGTCCGTAGCCGTCCGTTTTGACAAAGTCTCCTTCCCGACAAAGCTTTACGGAAACATGGTGTATCCAGCTGGAGAATATGAGGCTGTGTTGATTACATTGGGAGATGGAGAGGGAGCCAATTGGTGGTGTGTTCTGTTTCCGCCGCTTTGCTTTTTGGACTTTTCGAACGGGGAAGCGGTTCAATCGCCTGAAGAAGACGAGCAGACAAAGGAAAAACCAGCTGAAACCGATGAAGTCGCTTCTTCAGACGAACAAAAAGAAGAAGACAAAGAAGTGAAATTCTTTCTCGTAGAATGGTTTACAGGACTGTTCTCATGAGCGGCCAAGCGGGTATTTGCAATGCTGCTCGTCATCCGATGTTTTAATAGGTTTGGCGGGTGGTTATTCATGTGTGTGCAATATGATATAATTTTCCAAAACGGCGGGTAGCACCATTTGTAAGACGCGACAGAAGCGTATGAACGAATGCTAGAAAAATATGAACAACAGCGGATATCTTGATGTGGATATTCCGATGGTTCTGCTAATCGAAATGGAAATAGGGGTAGCCGGGTTTCTTCCAAATCAAAAGGTATATTTTACTGTCGCCCTCATAGATTGAAGAGAGAAGCTAAAAACGGGGTGAAAAGATGTTCTACCAATTGAGGTTAGCGGAAGCAAAAGACATACATGCCATTGAAGCGTTTTTAAGAGAAGCTGGGACAAGCCATAAAGGAATTGACGAAAAGAAAAGTCAGTTTATTATGATGGAGAATCCTCCAAACAAAATCGTCGCCTGCCTTGGGATGGAGGAAATGGAAAATGAAAAAGGGCTTTTGCGTTCGCTCGTCGTATCTGACAAGCTCAATCAAGGCCATATCGTCTCTCTGTTTCAGGGCATGCAGGTGTTGTGTGAAAAACGGGGGATTCATACATTATATTTAGTCGCTAACAATCGAAAATCGATGGATTTTCTTGAAGTCATGGGATTCAAGCAAGCAGAAGTCGTCCCGGAAGAACTTTGTCAATCGGAACACATCTCAGATTCACTCAAAGTAAATGGAGCCGTTTTAATGGTGAAAACGCCGATTTCTTAATTGATTTATACACAGAGATATCCACGTTTTCAAAAGCGTTATCCACAAAATGTGGACAACGCTTGTTTTCTTTTCTCTCATCTTTTATACTTTCAACAGGATTTACATGTATTTTTAACGTTTTTAGTGTTTTGTTAAGGGAGTTTTGATGTTGATGAATACAATGTTATGGACTGTGGATGCAAAAGGGGATTTGTCCACAAACTATCCACAAATTACACAAGCTGCCCGGCTGCTCCAGCAGAATGAAACGGTCGCTTTTCCGACGGAGACCGTTTACGGGCTTGGCGCAAACGCGAAAAGCACCGAGGCTGTCGCTAAAATATATGAAGCAAAAGGGCGTCCGAGCGACAATCCCCTTATTGTCCACATTGCGGATATCCAGCAGCTTGAAGAATTTGCAAAGGTGGATTCTTCTCAGGCTTCAGCCCTTATGGAGCGTTATTGGCCTGGTCCGCTGACGCTCGTTTTGCCATGCAAACAAGGCGTGTTATCCACAAGGGTGACAGCAGGGCTTGACACGGTGGCGGTCAGAATGCCCGATCATCCGGTGGCGCTTGCGTTGATTAAAGAAGCGGGCGTTCCTGTCGCTGCTCCGAGTGCGAATGTATCCGGCAAACCGAGTCCGACGAAAGCCGCGCATGTCATCCACGATTTGAACGGACGGATTGCGGGGATTGTCGACGGCGGGCCCACCGGTGTAGGGGTGGAATCAACCGTCGTGTCCTGTACAGGAGACATTCCGGTTATTTTAAGACCGGGCGGTGTAACAAAAGAACAGCTCGAAGCCGCGGCCGGCACCGTACTCATTGATCAGGGGATCACAGATGAAGAAAAGGCACCATTGTCTCCCGGGATGAAGTACACTCATTATGCTCCGGAAGCACCGCTTGCGATCGTAAACGGCACTTCGGAAGAGATCCAGCGGCTGATCGGGCAATATCAGAAAGACGGAATGAAGGTCGGGGTTCTCACCACAGAAGAACGGGCAGGCGCTTACCGGGCGGATGCCGTCCGCATCTGCGGCAGAAGAGACCGCTTGGAAACCGTTGCTGCCGGTCTGTATGATGCTCTCCGAAGCTTCGATGAAGAAAAACTCGATTACATTTTCGCGGAGTCTTTTCCTGAGGAAGGCGTGGGACGAGCGGTGATGAATCGACTGCTAAAAGCGGCGGGACATCGCGTGATCGAGGTGTAAGAAGCCCTTTCTAAACTGTTCTATCCCGCTTTGGACGTGCATAAGCTAGAAAAGCTGGCTTTGTCCAAGGGGGAATCTCATGAATGTAGACGTGTTGATCGGCGAAATCCTGACGCTGAGTATCATGGCCTTTGCACTTGGCATGGATGCTTTTTCAGTGGGACTTGGAATGGGGATGGCCAAGCTGAGAAGAAGTCAAATTTTCCAAATAGGCGTGATCATTGGGCTGTTTCATGTCATTATGCCGCTTGGCGGAATGATTGCAGGGCAGTTTCTGTCCGATGCGCTAGGTGTGCTTGCGGGATATATCGGCGGAGCGCTTTTATTGGTGCTCGGCATTCAGATGATTGCTGCATCCTTTCATAAAGACGGAGGGCAGATGATGTCTCCGCAAGGTTTCGGCTTATTCATTTTTGCCGTCGGCGTCAGTCTTGACAGCTTTTCGGTCGGCCTCAGCCTCGGACTCTACGGGTCAAAACCGTTTTTAACCATTTGCTTGTTCGGGTTGTTCAGCATGGTTTTAACATGGGCGGGGCTTTTGCTCGGAAAAAAAGTTCAATCATGGCTCGGTGCTTACAGCGAAGCGCTTGGCGGCGCGATTTTACTTAGTTTTGGGCTGAAACTGATCCTGCCTATTTAAGTCGGAGATGTGCAAGGTGTCTTTCGTGATGCCATAGAATAATGAAAACACGGAAAAAAAGAGGGGGTATCCCCTCTTTTTGATTTCTGAAGCGGATTTTATTATTTTTCGGGCAAATCCTTTATAATAAAAGAAAGGAGTGAACGACATTGAATATTTTATTTGTCTGTACAGGAAACACATGCCGCAGTCCGATGGCTGAAGCGCTCTTTAAATCTGCGGCTTCCCAAAAAAACCTGGACGTCTCCGTCAAATCTGCCGGACTGTTTGCTCCTGAAAACGGAAAAGCTTCTTTATATGCAGTCGAAGCCCTGTTTGAAAAGAATATCGCCCTGAACCATTCATCGGCTAGGCTGTCGCGGGAAAAGGTCGAATGGGCTGATCTTGTGCTGACGATGACAGAGCAGCATAAGCTTTTGGCAAGGCAGGAATATTCCGGGAGCAAAGATAAAATCTTCACGCTGAAGGAGTATATAAAAGGGGAAACCGGCGATATCGCCGATCCGTTTGGCGGCTCGCTCAGCGACTATCAAAAAACAAGGGATGAACTAGAGGGGTTATTGAAAAAACTGGCGGAAAAGCTGTCCGCAGGAGAACAGTAGAAAGCTGCTGAAGCGGTTGCAATCGAAGCGGCAGCGGGTACAATAGACTTGACCTGAAAAAGTAGTCAGAGATGCTATCAAAAAGACTCTTGGCGACACACAATACAAGGAGGAGTCATTCCATGAAAGTAATCATTGCTTCAGATCACGGCGGAGTCAACATCAGACAGGAAATTATCTCTTTAATGGACGAATTGAACATTGAATATGAAGATTTAGGGTGTGAATGCGGTTCAGGATCTGTGGATTATCCGGATTATGCTTTTCCGGTCGCGCAAAAAGTCGCAAACGGGGAAGCGGACAGAGGCATTCTAATTTGCGGAACCGGAATCGGCATGAGCATTTCAGCCAATAAAGTGAAAGGGATTCGCTGCGCTCTTGTGCACGATGTGTTCAGTGCGAAAATGACGAGAGAGCACAATGACGCAAATGTTTTGGCGATGGGTGAAAGGGTGATCGGACCGGGACTGGCCCGCGAGATTGCGAAGGTTTGGCTGACGACGGAGTTTTCGGCGGGGCGCCATGCCGTTCGCATCGGGAAAATCGCCGACTATGAAAACACACATGAATAAAGGAAGTCATGTATCATGAAAAATCTTGAACAGACGTGGCGTTCTATGTTGGAAGAGTTTCATCAAGAAGCGGGTTTGCATGACGGCCAAATGGTCGTCATCGGATGCAGCACAAGCGAGGTGGCCGGCAGACATATCGGCACTTCCGGAAGCGAGGACATCGCTAGGGTGATTTACAATGGCCTTGAAGAGCTAAAGAAAAAAACGGGCGCGGTGCTCGCTTTTCAGTGCTGTGAACATTTGAACAGGGCATTGGTCGTTGAAGAAGAGACCGCCGCCGCCCATCGCCTGCCGATTGTTTTTGCCGTACCTGTTCCGAAAGCGGGAGGCTCGATGGCTTCATATGCTTATAAACATATGAAGGCTCCGGTGCTCGTTGAACAAATAGAGGCTGACGCGGGGATCGATATAGGAGACACGTTCATCGGCATGCATTTAAAGCCTGTGGCCGTTCCCGTCCGCGTCTCGGAGAAGCAGCTCGGCGAGGCGCATGTGACGCTTGCGCGAACAAGGCCAAAATTGATTGGCGGAGTGCGGGCCGTGTATGAAGCAGATTAGAGGAGAAAGCCGGCAATCCGGCTTTTTCTTTTTTGAAATAATATTTTCAAAAAGTGATATATCGAATAATACGAATCGATTAATCTTTTAATATTCGGATTTGGTAAAAATAAAAAACGATTTTTAAAAATAATCCCTTACATTTGCATGAAAAACCGTGTACAATGAGATGGTATAATTAACGAAATGGAAACAGATAGGAGAGGATCTCGCTGATGAAACATTTACCTGCGCAAGATGAACAAGTTTTTCGCGCCATTCAAGATGAGCGGAAACGTCAACAGTCGAAGATTGAGCTGATTGCTTCCGAAAACTTTGTAAGCGAAGCTGTGATGGAAGCGCAAGGCTCCGTCTTAACAAATAAATATGCAGAAGGTTATCCCGGAAAACGCTACTATGGCGGCTGCGAATATGTAGATGTCGCCGAGGACATCGCAAGAGACCGTGCAAAGCAAATTTTCGGCGCAGAGCATGTGAATGTTCAGCCTCATTCCGGTGCGCAAGCGAACATGGCCGTGTATTTCACCATTTTGGAGCACGGAGACACCGTGCTGGGAATGAACCTTGCCCACGGCGGACATTTGACGCACGGAAGCCCTGTTAACTTCAGCGGTGTTCAATACAACTTTGTGGAATACGGCGTTGATAGAGAAACGCAATATATCGACTATGAAGATGTCCGCGAAAAAGCGCTTAAACATAAGCCGAAGCTCATCGTAGCCGGAGCGAGCGCATACCCGCGCACAATCGATTTTAAAAAGTTCCGTGAAATCGCTGACGAAGTCGGCGCGTATGTGATGGTCGACATGGCGCATATCGCCGGTCTTGTGGCTGCAGGTCTTCACCCGAATCCTGTTCCTTATTCTGACTTTGTGACAACGACTACCCATAAAACTCTGCGCGGACCGCGCGGCGGTATGATTCTTTGCCGTGAAGAGTTTGCGAAGAAAATCGATAAATCGATCTTCCCGGGTATTCAAGGAGGCCCGCTGATGCACGTCATCGCGGCAAAAGCTGTTTCCTTCGGTGAAGCTTTAAAAGACGAGTTCAAGACATATGCACAAAACGTGATCGACAACGCGAAACGCCTGGCTGAAACGCTGGCTAAAGAAGGCATTCAGCTTGTCTCAGGCGGAACAGACAACCACCTTGTACTTGTTGATTTGCGCTCTCTCGGCATCACTGGAAAAATCGCCGAAAATGTACTTGACGAAGTCGGAATCACCGTCAACAAAAACGCGATTCCGTATGATCCGGAAAAACCGTTCGTAACAAGCGGAATCCGCGTTGGTACAGCGGCGGTCACAAGCCGGGGCTTTGATCTGGAAGCGATCGAAGAAGTAGGAGCGATCATCGCGCTTGCTCTGAAAAACCATGAAGATCAGGCGAAGCTTGAAGAAGCGAAACAGCGCGTAGAAGCTTTGACAGACCGATTCCCTCTATATACTGAATTGGATTACTAAGATAAACCAGGCCGCTCCTCTGAAGGGAGCGGTTTTTTGTCATTAATTTGTAGCGGGATTTTTGTTGAAACCTGTTGAGATTTTATGTAGAATCAATAGAAGTGTGAAAAAAAGACCGTCTAAAAGGAGCTGAAACCGGATATGGGAAAAGTGTATGTGTTTGACCACCCTCTTATACAGCATAAGCTTACATATATCAGGGACGTAAAGACCGGAACGAAGGAGTTCAGGGAGCTTGTCGACGAGGTTGCAACGCTGATGGCTTTTGAAATCACGCGCGATCTTCCGCTTATGGAAGTCGATGTGGAAACGCCTGTTCAAATGGCGAAATCAAGCGTGATCGCCGGTAAAAAACTGGGGGTCGTTCCGATTCTCAGAGCAGGGCTTGGCATGGTGGACGGCATTTTGAAGCTGATCCCTGCGGCAAAAGTCGGCCATGTCGGACTTTACCGTGATCCTGAAACACTGAAGCCTGTTGAGTACTATGTCAAGCTGCCGTCCGATGTGGAAGAACGCGAATTTATCGTTGTCGATCCGATGCTGGCAACAGGGGGTTCGGCGGTTGAGGCGCTGAACAGCTTGAAGAAGCGCGGTGCGAGGAATATCCGTTTCATGTGCCTGATTGCCGCTCCGGAAGGCGTTGACGAAGTTCAGAAGCACCATCCGGACGTTGACATTTACATCGCAGCATTAGATGAAAAACTAAATGAAAAGGGATATATCGTTCCCGGTTTGGGTGATGCCGGTGACCGGATGTTCGGCACGAAATAATCAAAAGAAAATCCTTGAAAAGGGTTTTCTTTTTTTGTGATTTATTCCATAATTAAACATGTGCGTGTCTTAAATAAGGCATAATTGTGAACATTTTGTGAGAAGCTTCCTGATTATGAATAGTTTTTTAACTTTAAACAGATTGACACCTAAAGGGGGCTATTGTATGCTAAAATAGGCTATTATGATAAGGTTTTCATAGCGGTTATCATAATGACCAGTCCTCTGTTAAAATCCTTTGAAAACCCCATGTTGGCAGGCGAAAGACGGAAAACATCCCGCGTGTTTCGGGATGTGTGAAGTCTTGAGCAGAACACATTGTTCTGTGAACTGGTCAAGCCGCCTAGTTTACCGTAATCGTAAGATAGATTTCAAAATTTTTACATCAGGAGAGTATTTGATGACCGATGCGAGTCTTTCATTCCGTAGGCAACAAAAATATATGCTGTATATTTTAGCAGTCTGCGTGTTAGGCTACGGATTTTTGCCATATCAGGCGATTTTTTTAGGCTTGATTACCGGCACTGTGTTCAGCTATCTCAATCTCTGGCTGCTGACAAGAAGAATGCAGGCCTTTGACAAAGCGGTCGCGAAAGGCAAGATGATCCGCTCTCTCGGGACTGCCTCCAGATTGTGCAACGCCATCATCGCGGCGGCCATTGCTTATAAATTTCCTGAATATATTCATTTGGCAGGCGTCATTGTGGGGTTGATGACAATTTACCCTGTCATTATGATAGATTCCTTTATCCAACTAAAACGTTCATCAATGGAAGAGAGGTGAAGACCCTTTGAATCACGAATCTAGAATTGTAGAATTTTTAGGCCTCAATTTTGATTTAACAAGTATTCTAATGATTACTGTGACATGTGTCATCGTCTTTCTGATAGCGGTGCTGACCACAAGAACACTCGCGATCCGTCCGACGAAAGCCCAGAATTTTATGGAATGGATTGTCGATTTTGTTCGCAATATTATCGGCAGCACAATGGACCTTAAGGTTGGCAGAGATTTTCTCGCTCTTGGCGTGACGCTCTTGATGTACATATTTGTCGCAAATATGCTCGGCCTGCCGTTCTCCATTACAGTAGGCCATGAATTATGGTGGAAATCCCCGACAGCCGATCCGGCGGTTACATTAACTCTCGCCGTCATGGTTGTGGCCCTCACTCACTATTACGGAGTGAAAAGAAAAGGGTTGGGGGAGTATACCAAAGATTTCTTCAGACCGATTCCATATCTGGTGCCGCTTAAAATAATAGAAGAGTTTGCGAACACATTGACATTGGGATTGCGTCTTTACGGTAATATTTTCGCCGGCGAAATTTTGCTTGGCCTGCTTGCCGGACTGGCCACAAACTTCTATTCTCAAAACATTTTCCTGGGGCTTGTGGGAACCGTAGGTGCGATTGTGCCGATGATGGTATGGCAGGCGTTCAGCCTGTTCGTAGGTACAATCCAGGCATTCATTTTCACAATGCTGACAATGGTTTACATGTCCCACAAAGTGAGTCATGATCATTAAAAAAAGACATATCCAAATGGATAACAATTAAAGGAGGAACTTTTTCATGAGTTTAATAGCAGCTGCAATCGCAATTGGATTAGGTGCACTTGGTGCAGGTATTGGTAACGGATTGATCGTATCCCGTACGGTGGAAGGAATCGCTCGTCAGCCTGAGGCTGGAAAAGAATTGAGAACCCTTATGTTCATCGGGGTTGCGTTGGTTGAGGCCCTTCCGATTATCGCTGTTGTAATTGCGTTCTTAGCGTTCTTCAGCTAAAAGCGAATATAAAACTGGTAAATGGCGAAGATCACTGCAAGAGGCCTTCGCCATTGCTTTATGATTGCTTGAACTGTCATAATGGCCGGAAGTGCCCCCGTCTGCTATAGAGGGAAGTGTGCTGCCGGTCCCGGATAGATAATCTGCAAGAAGGGAGTTGGCGTATTCGATGTCTTTTATTCCACAGGTTTTGGGAGCAGGAGTCGGTTTTAACGCGGGAACGATGCTGTTCCAGCTTGTTGCCATGTTGATTTTATTAGCGCTCTTGAAGAAATACGCTTTAGGACCGCTGTTAAATATAATGAAAGAACGTGAAGACTACATCACAGGGGAAATCTCCTCTGCCGAGAAAAAGAATGAAGAAGCGAAAAAGCTCATTGAAGAGCAGCAGGCGCTTTTGAAAGAAGCACGCGAAGAATCCCATTCGCTGATTGAAAATGCGAAAAAGTTGGGTGAACAGCAAAAAGAAGAAATCATCAAGGCTGCGCGTCAGGAAGCGGAACGTATGAAAGAATCTGCAAGAAGCGAGATCGTCAAGGAAAGAGATCAGGCCGTCAGCGCGCTGCGCGAGCAGGTCGCTTCACTTTCTGTCATGATCGCTTCAAAAGTGATCGAAAAAGAACTGGACGAACAAGCCCAGGAAAAATTGATCCAGGATTACCTTAAAGAAGTAGGAGAAAGCCGATGAGTGAATCAGCTGTCTCAAAACGATACGCAGCCGCTCTGTTTGACATTGCGCTTGAATCCAAGCTGGTCGATGAAATAGAAGAAGAGCTGACCGTCATCAGGAAAATCTTTATCGATCATAAAGAACTGAATGCGGTGCTGAGTCATCCGAAAGTGCCGACGGAAAAGAAAAAGCAGGTTTTAAAAGGTGCATTCGGGTCTGTCTCGACTGCAGTGCTGCATACACTTTATCTTCTGGTCGACCGGGCGCGGACGAAGATCATCCCCGAACTCGCGGATGAGTATGTTAAAATGGCAAACCGTTCACGCCAGACGGAAGATGCCATCGTGTATTCTGTAAAACCGCTCAGTGAAGAGGAGATTGCCTCTTTTTCTGAAGTGTTTGCAAAGAAAGCCGGAGCCGCTTCATTGCGCGTCAGAAATGAAGTGAACCCGGATTTGATAGGCGGAGTGAAAATCCGCATTGGAAACCGCATATTTGACGGCAGTGTAAGCGGAAAGCTTGCCCGGATCGAGCGTCAATTAGCGGGTGAAAATCGAAAGAAGGGGTGAAACCTAAGTGAGCATCAAAGCTGAAGAAATTAGCACTCTTATTAAACAGCAAATTGAAAATTATCAGTCTGAAATAGAAGTTCACGACGTAGGTACGGTGATTCAGGTTGGTGACGGTATCGCACGCGTACACGGCCTTGATAACTGTATGGCAGGTGAGCTTGTTGAATTTTCAAACGGTGTTCTGGGCCTTGCCCAAAACCTGGAAGAATCAAACGTGGGTATCGTTATTTTGGGGCCTTTCAAAGACATCCGCGAAGGCGATGAAGTAAAAAGAACGGGCCGGATCATGGAAGTTCCCGTCGGAGAAGAGCTGCTTGGACGCGTTGTCAATCCGCTCGGCCAGCCTGTCGACGGACTCGGCCCTGTATTAACAAGCAAAACCCGTCCGATCGAAAGTCCGGCACCTGGGGTTATGGATCGTAAATCCGTTCACGAGCCGCTGCAAACGGGAATTAAACCGATCGATGCCTTGATTCCGATCGGCCGCGGCCAGCGTGAGCTGATCATCGGCGACCGTCAAACGGGGAAAACGTCGATTGCGATCGACACGATCCTGAATCAAAAAGATCAGGACATGATTTGTATTTATGTTGCGATCGGTCAGAAAGAATCAACGGTCCGCGGTGTTGTTGAAACGCTTCGCAAACACGGCGCCCTTGACTATACGATCGTTGTGACGGCTTCCGCTTCACAGCCTGCTCCTTTATTGTATCTTGCGCCATATGCAGGGGTTTCGATGGGAGAAGAATTCATGTACAACGGAAAACATGTTTTGGTTGTATATGATGACCTTTCAAAACAGGCTACGGCATATCGTGAACTGTCCTTGCTTCTTCGCCGCCCTCCAGGCCGTGAAGCATTCCCTGGAGATGTATTCTATCTTCACTCCCGTCTGCTTGAACGCGCCGCAAAACTGAGCGACGCCAAAGGCGGAGGCTCTTTAACGGCATTGCCGTTCGTAGAAACGCAAGCGGGCGACATTTCGGCGTACATTCCGACAAACGTCATCTCGATCACGGACGGTCAAATCTTCCTGCAGTCTGATCTGTTCTTCTCAGGCGTGCGTCCGGCGGTCAACCCAGGATTGTCTGTATCCCGTGTCGGAGGATCTGCGCAGATCAAAGCGATGAAGAAAGTATCAGGTACGCTTCGTCTTGATCTGGCTTCATACCGCGAGCTGGAAGCATTCGCACAGTTCGGATCGGATTTGGATAAAGCGACACAGGCGAAGCTGAACCGCGGAGCCCGTACAGTTGAAGTTCTGAAGCAGGATCTGCATAAACCGCTTCGCGTTGAAAAGCAGGTTGCGATTCTTTATGCCCTCACGAGAGGATTCCTTGATGATATTCCTGTTGAGGACATCAGACGCTTTGAAGAAGAGTTCTTTATGTACCTTGACCAAAACCATAAAGACCTTCTCGATTCAATCGCACAGTCAGGCAACCTTCCTGCAGACGAGGACATGAAGGTTGCAATCGAAGGCTTTAAACGCACGTTTGCACCAAGCAATTAAACAATAAAAGGTGAGAAAAAGAGTGTCTTTTTCTCTCTTTTTCACGTATTTCGAAGCGAATTTGAAAACAAAAAGGTGGTGAAACCTTTTGGCCTCATTACGGGATATTAAATCCAGGATTACTTCAAATAAAAAGACGAGTCAAATCACCAAAGCCCAGCAAATGGTTTCCGCTTCAAAGCTGAACCGGGCTGAGAACAATGCAAAATCGTTCGTTCCTTACATGGAGAAAATGCAGGAAGTCGTTGCGGACATTGCGCTTGGCTACTCCGGGACGCATCCGATGATGACCAGCCGTCCTGTGAAGCGGACCGGCTATCTGGTCATTACATCTGACAGGGGCTTGGCAGGAGCTTTTAATGCAAACGTTCTTCGCAAAGTGTACCAAAGGATTCAGGAGCACCATCAGTCAAAAGATGAGTATGCCGTCATCGCCATCGGCAGGATGGGACGCGATTTCTTTAAAAAACGCGGAATCCCCGTCATCTCTGAAACGACAGGGGTCAAGGATGAAGTTACATTTCCGGAAATCAGGGATTTGGCGAACAGCACGGTACAAATGTTTATCGACGAAACCTTTGATGAACTTTATATGTTCTACAATCACTATGTCAGCGCCATCTCTCAGGAGGTAACAGAGAAGAAGCTGCTGCCTTTAACAGATATTGCGCCAAACAAGAAAAGGACGTCGTTTGAATTTGAACCGGACGAAGAAGAGATTTTGGAAGTGCTCCTTCCTCAATACGCTGAAAGCTTGATTTTTGGTGCGATTCTTGACAGTAAAGCGAGTGAGCATGCCGCAAGAATGACGGCGATGAAAAATGCGACCGACAATGCGAAGGAGCTTATCGCTGATCTTGAACTGTCATACAACCGTGCCCGTCAGGCCGCGATCACACAGGAAATCACGGAAATTGTCGGCGGTGCTGCTGCCTTAGAATAGAAAAAGTTTGTCAGGAGGGATAAAGATGAAAAAAGGACGCGTTAGCCAAGTATTGGGACCGGTCGTAGACGTTCGTTTTGAAGACGGTCACTTACCTGAGATTTATAATGCGATTAAAGTTTCACATAAAGCGCAGAACGAAAATGAAGTAGATATCGAGCTCACCCTTGAAGTTGCGCTTCATTTGGGTGATGATTCCGTTCGGACGATTGCAATGGCTTCTACAGATGGTGTGACCCGCGGGATGGAAGCCATCGATCTGGGAGAGCCGATCTCTGTTCCAGTCGGAAACGCAACACTCGGACGCGTGTTTAACGTACTCGGAGAAAAGATTGATTTGGATGAGCCGATGGCGCCTGATACTCCGAAGGATCCGATTCATAGAGAGGCTCCTAAATTTGACCAGCTGTCAACAGAAGTCGAGATTTTGGAAACGGGTATCAAAGTTGTCGACTTGCTTGCACCATATATTAAAGGCGGAAAGATCGGTCTTTTTGGAGGTGCGGGAGTTGGTAAAACCGTATTGATTCAGGAGCTTATTAACAACATCGCTCAAGAGCACGGCGGTATCTCAGTGTTCGCGGGTGTTGGAGAGCGTACGCGTGAAGGTAATGACCTTTACTATGAAATGAAAGATTCCGGTGTTATCGGGAAAACAGCGATGGTATTCGGACAGATGAACGAGCCGCCTGGCGCGCGGATGCGTGTCGCGCTGACAGGTCTTACAATGGCTGAGCATTTCCGTGATAAAGAAGGCCAGGACGTATTGTTCTTTATCGATAATATCTTCCGGTTCACTCAAGCCGGTTCTGAAGTATCCGCCCTGCTTGGCCGCATGCCGTCAGCGGTTGGTTATCAGCCGACACTGGCGACAGAAATGGGTCAGCTTCAGGAACGGATTACATCAACAAATGTCGGATCTGTTACATCGATTCAGGCGATTTACGTTCCTGCGGATGACTATACTGACCCGGCTCCGGCTACAACGTTCGCTCACTTGGATGCGACGACAAACCTCGAGCGTAAGCTGTCAGAAATGGGGATTTATCCAGCGGTTGACCCGTTGGCTTCGACTTCCCGTGCGCTTGCTCCTGAAATCGTCGGAGAAGAACATTATGAAGTGGCTCGAAGCGTACAGCAAATTTTGCAGCGCTATAAAGAGCTTCAGGATATCATCGCGATTCTCGGAATGGATGAGCTTTCAGACGAGGATAAACTTGTCGTAAGCCGTGCGCGCCGCGTACAATTCTTCCTTTCGCAAAACTTCCACGTAGCTGAACAGTTTACGGGCCAAAAAGGTTCTTACGTTCCTGTCAAGGAAACGGTAAAAGGCTTTAAAGAAATCCTTGAAGGTAAGTATGATCACCTTCCAGAGGACGCTTTCCGTCTTGTCGGCCGAATTGAAGAAGTTGTCGAAAAAGCGAAAGAAATGGGTGTAGAAGTCTAATCTGGTCCTAGGAGGGTAAAAGCATGAAGACCTTAAAAGTCAATATCGTTACTCCCGACGGCCCAGTGTACGATGCGGATATCGAAATGGTAAGCGTTCGAGCAGAGAGCGGTGAGCTTGGTATTTTGCCCGGCCATATTCCGACGGTTGCTCCGCTAAAAATTGCTGCAGTCCGTCTTAAAAAAGACGGTCAAACTGAGCTGGTTGCCGTCAGCGGAGGGATAGTGGAAGTTCGCCCTGACCATGTCACCATTCTGGCCCAGACGGCAGAAACATCTGAACACATTGATAAAGAACGTGCCTTGGCTGCAAAACGGCGTGCCGAGGAACGCTTGCAAAAACAATCTCCAGATGTTGACATTCTTCGGGCAGAGCTAGCTTTAAAACGCGCGATTAATCGGTTGGAAGTAGCAAAATAAAATCCGGACCCTTCCCATATTGAAGTGTGGGACGGGTCCTTTTTTTGCTCAGGAAGCCAGAATAAATGTTGAAAAAAGTTCACAAATTGTTCATCTTTTTGGTTCGAATCTCTCTATAATCAAAATAGTAAGCTATTTTCTCTTCCAGCAAATGAGGAAGTGAGATGCATCCACTGAATCTATTCACTCCTAAAACAAACACCTCAGGCAATAGGGGATCACTACATCTGTGGAAAAAAGTACTATGCACCACCGTATTAACATCAAACATGAAAATTGGTAAAATGATTTGAAATGATCAGCATGATTCCTTATCCTTAAGCAGAAGAGACTAGGATGTGCCGGACGATTTCACCCGGCCCTCAACACAAGGAGGCGTCACCGATAATGGAAGGGATTGGACAACAGGCTGCTGTCAGTATTTTCGTTCATCTTGTTTTTATTGCGCTGACATGGTGGGCTCTTCTTTCGGTCAACATCGATCCGCTCATCAGGAAAGGGAAAATCATTCAGGCAAGGCTGTTCATGATCTTGATTACGATAGCCATCGGCTCCACTGTCAGCAACTTTTTCTTGGATTATCTTTATTATTCCAGACAGCTGCAAAATTTATTTTCCTAATCCGAACTTTTTAGGAATGGACAAAATGCGGGCTAAACCTTGAGCCTGGTCGTCCGCAATTCGTGCGGGTTGACCTTGTTTTTCCACGTATGCTTTTCCTGCGATCCGTCAACAATGGAGAGTAGGAGAGG
This sequence comes from Bacillus sp. z60-11, assembly GCF_046464135.1. Classification (NCBI taxonomy): domain Bacteria; kingdom Bacillati; phylum Bacillota; class Bacilli; order Caryophanales; family Bacillaceae; genus Bacillus; species Bacillus sp. z60-11. The sequence goes on from NZ_JBIYSN010000003.1 coordinate 460,100, forward strand.
ATGATGGAAAATGAAGAAAAAACAAACGGTTTATGCCCTCATTTTTATTATGGTTTTATTTCTGATGGTTCATGTATTTCAATCGCTTCAAGCGGCGGGGAATTCGACGCTTGAGCAGCTGGCGGAAGGTTTAAACCGCCATGACGTTGTGCTTGAAGAATGGACGCTTCACACCAAAAAACAGCTGTCTTTGACTGAAGATGATTTTTTTGCAAAAGTGAAACATTTCAAACAACAATATCGACAGTATGAATGGACTGTAACAAAAGAAAGCAACACATTAAAAGCGACAGGTATTCATACCGACAGGAAAAACCGAATCAGATCGAAAATATATTTGACGGCTACCCACACAAAACAAAGACTAGTTTCGTATTTATTATATGAGCAAAAAGGCGCGGGATCACGGGAAAACTGGAATCATACATATAAGCAGTTTGAACGGAATGCATTCGACATAATGCGAGAAAAGACCGCAATTTTTACTTGTCTAAAGGGCTATTTAAATGGTATGATGAATGTTGTTTTGCAAAAAAAAGCAAAAGAACTTGTCAATGAATTTAACGCAAAGTCAGTTGAAGATTTAATTGAACCAAATTTCGTATCTGTTTCTGCCTATACTAACGAGTGGAAAGAATCCATCCAGACAGAAAAACATCAAATGAACTTGCAAGTCTCGCTTAGAAATGCGGGAATGGGCGAAAAACTTACCGTCACGGTTGGCACACCAATCGTCACGACTGAATATTAATATAGAGAAATTGGGACGCGGAGGGGAATACCTTGGAAAAAATCATCGTCCGCGGCGGTCGAAAGTTAAACGGCACAGTCAAAGTTGAAGGAGCAAAAAATGCCGTTTTACCTGTTATCGCTGCATCTTTATTAGCCAGTGAAGAAAAAAGCGTAATATGTGATGTGCCTACGCTCTCCGATGTATATACGATTAACGAAGTGTTACGTCATCTAGGCGCAGATGTACATTTTGAGAATAATACAGTAACGGTTGATGCATCTCGCACATTGTCAACTGAGGCTCCGTTTGAATATGTCCGAAAAATGCGCGCATCTGTATTGGTGATGGGCCCGCTGCTTGCTCGTACCGGCCATTCAAGAGTAGCTCTGCCGGGAGGATGTGCGATCGGCTCGAGACCGATTGATCAGCATCTCAAAGGCTTTGAGGCAATGGGGGCAAAAATCAAGGTCGGCAACGGCTTTATTGAAGCGATTGTGGAAGGACGTCTTCAAGGAGCGAAGATTTATCTTGATTTCCCTAGTGTCGGAGCGACTGAAAACTTGATTATGGCAGCGGCTCTGGCGGAAGGTACGACAACGCTGGAAAACGTTGCGAAAGAGCCGGAAATCGTTGATTTGGCTAATTATATCAACGCAATGGGCGGTAAAATTCGGGGTGCCGGTACAGGCACCATTAAAATTGAAGGTGTTAAAACGCTTCACGGCGCCAAACATACCATTATTCCTGACCGGATTGAGGCGGGAACTTTTATGGTTGCGGCGGCGATTACCCAAGGGAACGTATTGGTGCAAGGGGCTGTTCCCGAGCATTTAACATCTTTAATTGCCAAAATGGAAGAAATGGGCGTTCAAATTTTGGAAGAAGCAGACGGTCTGCGGATTATCGGCCCTGCTAAATTAAAAGCGATCGATTTAAAAACGATGCCTCATCCAGGTTTCCCGACTGATATGCAGTCACAGATGATGGCACTTTTAATGCGCGCAAATGGAACCAGCATGATCACAGAAACCGTATTCGAAAACCGTTTCATGCATGCGGAGGAGTTTCGCCGTATGAATGGAGACATTAAAATTGAAGGGCGTTCTGTCATCATTAACGGTCCTGTGCAGCTTCAAGGCGCTGAAGTGGCCGCAACCGACCTGCGGGCTGGTGCAGCTCTGATTTTGGCTGGCCTTGTCGCAGACGGTCATACAAGGGTGACAGAATTAAAGCACTTGGATCGCGGATATGTCAACTTCCATCAAAAACTTGCAAGCCTTGGCGCTGATATCGAACGCGTAAACGATGAAGAAGCAGCCCGCCTTGAAAGCAAAGAAGTTGTATCAGATTTAAACGCATAAACGTAACGAAATCAGTATGTCATACGACATGCTGATTTTTTATTTATCAAGCATTCTATACCAAGTTGTCTTTCATATCTATCATTGTGCACAAAAACAGCTTGAAATATACATGTGTTCTGTTAAAAAGTACAGTCATAATAGCTTGTCTGCGCCCATAAAATGAAAGGGACAAAACAGAAATGGGGGCAGCTAATTTGAAACAGCTATTGATTGTACTAGCAGGCATATGCATGCTGATTTTACTCGTACCAACCCTGCTTGTTCTTCCTTTTAAAGGAGAGTCCGGGACGCAAATCTCAGAGAGGCAGACTGAACAAAAAGAGGAAAAGAAGACAGCAATATTAAAAGAGTCTCCCGTTTCGATTCCGGTCTATAGAACGGCTGACCGGAAAGTAGAAGACATTCCGTTAGAAGAGTATGTCATGGGGGTTGTCGCCTCAGAAATGCCGGCTGATTTTAACATCGAAGCTTTAAAAGCACAGGCGCTTGCAGCCCGCACTTACATCGTCAGACAGATGGTATCGGATCAGGCTGTGCAGCCGCCTAAAGGCTCGCTTGTCGATGATAGCCAGATGTTCCAGGTGTATAAAAGCAAATCAGAGCTTCGGCAAATTTGGAAAGAGGATTATGACTGGAAGATAAAGAAGGTGACCGAAGCCGTTGCCAGCACACAAGGCAAAATTTTAACCTACAATCATAAGCCGATTGACGCATCGTTTTTTTCCACAAGCAATGGCTATACTGAAAATGCCGAAGCCTATTGGACAAGTGATATTCCGTATCTGAAAAGCGTAAAAAGTGCCTGGGACCGCAAATCCCCTAAGTTTTTAAACCATAAGACCTTTACGGTGGCGGAGTTCGAACAAAAGCTCGGTGTCCAGCTCTCGGATTCCAACAGCATCGGGGAAATCACCGGTCGGACGCCCGGAAAACGCGTGGCAAACGTCGTGATCAACGGGAAGAAAATAGAGGGAAGAGACGTTAGGGAAAAACTCGGGCTTCAGTCGGCCGATTTTGAATGGAAGCGCAAAGGGAACCAGATCATCGTGACAACGCGGGGCTATGGCCACGGAGTGGGGATGAGCCAATACGGAGCCCATTATATGGCGCAGGAAGGAAAGAAAGCGGAAGACATCGTCAAATATTATTACCAAGGCACGGCTATTTCCAACGCTGACAAGTTTTTAAATAAATACATGGCGAAAAAATAAAAGGCGCTTCCCCTGGGAGCGTTTTTTTAGTTGGCATATATGTCATCATCATGAACGCTTTTGACATGGGCAGCTTCATACAAATATTTCAAAATAATATGCCGAAGGGGCTGATAAACAGTGTCCAAAGACCGTTAATCTGCCGTCTGCTTGTGCTCAATCAGGTGTTAATAACCATTTCAAGAAATTGTTGTGTGCGGAAATGAATGACAAGGAAAAGGAGACATGCCCTATTTATTTCTGTCCAGTGTTCTTCTACGATAATAATGTGTTGACGACTTTATCATGAAAGGGGAAAGGGAGAATGAAGAAGAAACTGACAATTGGTATTTTGACAGCCATGGTGTTAAGCTTGGGAACACCTGCTTTCGCTGCGGAAAAGAAGCAGGAAGCAAGTGCTCCAAACATTGCGATCATGCTTGATGCGAGCGGCAGCATGGCGAAAAAAATCAACGGGGTTTCAAAATATGAGCTTGCCAAAAATGAAGCGTTCAGCTTCGGCTCAAAGCTTGAAAACGCAAATGTGCTCATGCGGGTTTTCGGTTCAGAGGGAAACAATAAAAACTCTGGCAAAGTGCAGTCCTGCAATGCCATCAGAGGTGTGTACGGCTTCCAAACATATGATGAGCAAAGCTTCCGCAATTCGTTAAACGGAATCGGACCAACGGGCTGGACACCGATTGCAAATGCCCTTCAAGATGCGAAAAATGCTTTTGACCAGCTGGACAATAACGGCAAAAACGTTGTTTATCTGCTGACAGATGGTGAAGAAACATGCGGCGGAAATCCGGTAAAAGTAGCAACAGAATTGCGCAAATCAGATCGTGACACAGTCGTCAATGTCATCGGCTTCGATTATGAAGGAGATTTCCATGGACAGTTGACAAGCATCGCAAAAGCTGGCGGCGGGGAGTATTTCCAAGCCAAAACCAGAAACGACATTCAAAAGATCTTTACCCAGGAAGCGGCCGAGCTTACTAAATAAAGTGGAAAAAGCTGCGGAAACAAATCCGCAGCCCGCTTTTAAAATGCCGGTGAAGCACGTTACAAATGTTAAGTTATGATGTCAGAACGATGAACCCCTCTGCGTCCTTTGGAGGGGTTATTTGCTGAGCTCTGTGTTTTATTGGGAAGATCATGCCCTTTTTAGCGGACTTTTTTGATAGGACCTAAGGGGAACTGCCGTTCTATCAGCGCACAGAATATGAATAATTTGTGAATTTGAAAGGGAGAGTCGGCCTATTTATTTCTACCATGTCTTCTTTTACGATGTTGGTGGACAGGAACAGCCGGTCCAAAAACAAGAGGGAAAGGAAAGTGATCATGATGAAAAAAAGGTTGACTTTGCTGACGACGTTCACCATGCTTCTGTCATTGACGCCGGCGGCTTTCGCAGCCGAAAACGGCAATACTCAAGATAGCGGCAAAAAGGATGTCAATGTCGCCGTGGTTCTTGATGCAAGCGGAAGTATGGCGCAAAGAATTGAGGGAGAGAAAAAATTCGACATTGCCACAGAATCAGTCACCGACTTCGCTGATCTGCTTCCTAGCGATGCGAATGTCATGCTCAATGTCTTCGGTCATAAAGGCAATAATAAAAACTCCGGAAAAGAAGTGTCATGCGGAACGACTGAAACGATCTATGATTTGCAGCCGTTCTCAGCAAACGCTTTCCAGGATTCTTTAAGCGGCATCAAACCTACCGGATGGTCTCCGATTGCCAAATCCCTTTATGATGTAAAAGCAGACCTTGCGGATAAAGACGGCAAAAATTATGTTTACATCGTGACGGATGGTGAAGAAACTTGCGGGGGAGACCCTGTAAAAGCGGCAAAAGATCTCCGTGAATCAAATATTAAAACAATCGTGAACATCGTCGGTTTAGATGTGAAAACGGTAAAAGAAAAAGAAAAGCTGAAAAATGTAGCGAAAGCCGGAGGCGGCAAACTGATTGAGGCTGAATCAGCAAATGAGTTTAAAAACGTGTGGAAAGAAGAAGGCGTCAAAATGTCCAAGTAATTCCGCATGAAATAAGAGACGGCGCTATACCCGCCGTCTCCCATCTCATTTAATCGGTCGTCATTTCAAGCTCTTCAATCCGCTTCTCTTTATAGCGGCTGTCTTTTCTTGAATGGAAGATTTCCGCCTTTTCAATCATGACCATTGTATTGTACTCCGGAATTTTGGCATTGTTTTCATAAACACCTTTCGGAATCAAGACATTTCCTTCAGGCCAGTAAACCGCTGTATTACCGCGCTTCACGTTGGCAAATTTCGCCCGCCCCTGAAAGGTTCCGAAGCGGTTGAACAGGACGATGGCTTCTCCATTCTGAATAAAGAGATCCTCTGCATCCTTTTCATTGATCATCACATCATAGCGGTCCGCGGCATTGAACGGATCTTTTTCACTATAAATCATCGAATTAAATTGTTTTCCCCGCCTTGTCGTCACTCGAAACTGCCCTTCTGTTCGCCTGTTTTCCGGAAGCTCGACAGGAATCAGCTGTCCTTTTCCGTCGGCTGTCGGACAAATGCCCCCTTCACAAAGCCATGCCCCGCCCCATTGAAAGACATCCCCGCGATGTTTCAGATGCTGTATACCGTCATATTGCCGGTTGGCTTGAGCGATTTCCTCGCGGATGGCCGCGGCGTTTGGAAAATCGATCAGTTCTTTCGCTTCAGGACGGACGCGCTTGGCAAGATCAACATAAATAGCCCATTCCGGCCGGGCTTCAGCGATACGCGGCCCTTTAATCTCAGGACTGAAATAGACCATTCGTTCTGTGCTTGTCGAGGTGCCGCCGCCAGGCTGTTCATACCTCGTCATGGCCGGAAGCACAATGACTTCCTCTTTTGCATCGACAAGTGTTGATGTATTGAAAATGATATCCTGGTGAACCCTCAGTTCGACTTCCTGCAATGCTTTCTCGATAAAATCCGGATTCGGCATCGTTTCTAAAAAATTGCCGCCGCTCGTATAAAAAACCTTTACTTTGTTTCGGCTTTCATCAGGGAGAAGCATGTTTTCAATCGTTTGGCCGATCGTGTCGCCCTGCCATTTCGGAATGTCAAAACCCCAAAGTTTCTCAAGGCGGGCCGCATTCTCTTCATCAAACTCACCGCCGGGAAGAACGAAAGGATCGGCTCCCATTTCACCGGATCCCTGCACACCGCTGTGGCCTCTAATCGGCATGACGCCGCAATGTGTTCTGCCGATGAATCCTTGCAAGAGCGCGAGATTCGCCACTTGGGAAATGTTGTCTGTCGCAAAGCGGTGCTGGGTGAGCCCCATGCTCCAAATCAAGACGCCGGTTTTGGCTTTTGCAAGCAGTACGGCAAACTCTTTCATTCTTTCCTTCGATAAGCCGGACGATGCTTCAAGCTCTTCCCATCGTTGCTTTGCGATATGCTGCTTCAGCTCTCTGAAGCCGTTTGTGTGTGCATCGATGAAGGCGCGGTCTATGGCTGAACCGGGGTTTTCCCGCTCCATGTCAAACCAGTGCTTCATCACACCGTTCATAAAGGCAATATCACCGCCGATATTGACCTGATATACGTCATCAGCGATTTTCGTGCCGAAAAGTGCGCTTTCAGCTATCGATGGAATCCAATAATTTTCCATGGCCGGTTCTTTGTACGGGTTGATCATAATGATTTTCGTGCCCGCTTTTTTGGCGGCGTACATATATTTTGTCGATACAGGCTGGTTATTGGCGGCGACAGAACCCCAAAACACGAGGACATCCGTCCCGATCCAGTCGCGGTAGCTGCAGCTGGAGGCGCCGATTCCAAGCGACCTTTTTAATGCCGTTTTGCTTGGTGAGTGGCAAATCCGCGACGCATTGTCAATGTTGTTCGTACCGATAAAGCGGGCCGCTTTTCCCGCTGTGTAATAGACTTCATTCGTGATGCCCCGGGCGGTTAAGTAAAAGGCGAGCTGCCTTTTATCAATCGACTTGATTTTGTCGGCAATTCGGCTGAGCGCGTCATCCCAAGAGATTCTCGTAAATGTGGATGCGCCTTTTTTTCTTGATAATGGATAAGGGATGCGCCCAAGTTTTCTGAGTTCTGTGCTGTCCAGCTTGCGAAGCTGTTCGATATCGGCCGACAGCCATTTCCCCTCAATCTCCGGCATTGTGTTCAGGCGCAGCACATTCAGCCTCGTCGTACAGAGGTGGGGGCCTGTGAGCGTTTGGTCGCGCAAGCCTGAGACGCCCAGCGCACAGCCGTCGCAAACGCCCTCTGTCAAAATTCTGTAGGCATATGTCAAGTTGTCTTTATTATCCCAGGCGGCTTTCATCGTATCTCTGATATGCTTTGGTTTTACCTTGCCGAGACCCATCGGCGCCCAGGATGCCCAGAGTTTTGGCGCCGGTTTTTTATTTAATTTCATTGGACCTTGGTGCTTCGTTTTTCCCATTTACACCGCTCTCCTTTCCGGCTTTATAAGTGCATTATCCCTTTGCTGAACTTGAGATTTGGACCGCTGCTCTTTTTCTCAATTGCTTCATATCCGCCCTGATGAAAAACGAGAGGAGCAGTCCGATGCCGAACAGGACGGAAAAAACCGTCAGACTTTGGCTGTAGCTTCCCGTTACATCGCGAATCCAAGATGAGAACATCGGCCCCACAAGTCCGGCTGCCGCCCACGCTGTTAACATGTATCCGTGGATGGCGCCGAGCTGCTTTGTCCCGAATAAATCGCCGATATATGCCGGAATGGCGGCAAAGCCGCCTCCATAGCACGTATAGATCAGCGCCATCAAGCCAGAGAAGATGACTGGATCTGCAACAAACGGCAGCAGCGGAAAAGCAATAAGCTGAATGGCGAAAAAGACGGTATACGTATTCGGCCGTCCGATATAATCCGATGCGGAAGCCCAGCCGATGCGTCCGAAGCCGTTAAACGCACCCAAAATGCCAACGAGCGCGGCGGCTCCGGCTGCGGAAAAACCCGCGCTTTCCTGGGAGAGCGGAGATGCGATCGAAATGATGGCAATTCCGCACGTGACATTAATGAAAAGCATAAGCCATAAATAATAAAACCGTTTCGTCTTAATGGCCTCGTTTGCCGTCAGCTGCGATAAATCCAGATGACGGACCGTCCTTCCTGCTGCGGGAGAATACCCTTTCGGCACCCAGCCTTCTTCAGGAGGAGCAAGGTAAACGGAAGAGAGCATCATCACCGCAAAATAGCAGATACCGAGAATAAAGAACGTGTTGGAAATCCCGGTATGGCTGATCAAAAGCTGAATAATCGGGCTGCTGATCAAAGCCGCAAAGCCAAATCCCATGATGGCCAGCCCCGTAGCCAGGCCGCGGCGGTCCGGAAACCATTTCACAAGCGAAGAGACAGGCGTAATATAGCCGACACCGAGGCCGATGCCGCCAAAAACGCCATAAAACAAATAGAGCAGCGGAAGGGAGCCGAGCTGAACGGCGACCCCGGAAAAGGTCACACCGATACCGAAGAAAAACGCCGCGAGCATACCGGCTTTTTTGGGGCCGTGTTTTTCAACGAAATGTCCTAAAAATGCGGCTGAAAGGCCGAGAAATAAAATCGCGATGCTGAACGTCAGACTGATTTGGCTCAGGCTCCAGCCGAATTGGTCTGCAAGCGGATTTGTAAACACGCTCCATGCATACACAGACCCGATGGATAAATGGATTCCGACCGCACAAAGAGCGATGAGCCACCTGTTTTTTGTTTTTTTCATGTCAGGTCCTCCTGTGGAAATGAAAAAACTGTTTGTAAAACGGAAGCTGGTTGAGGAGTTTGGGAGCAGTGATTGGCGCATATCGATAGAAAAGTGTCTATTTTGTGAATTTTTAAAAATAATATCATATTTTCAAACTATCAACAAGATGAAGCTTCCAAATTTGACCTGGGAGTTGTGAAGTATCATGATAGACGAGTATAGTAATAAATAATGAAAGATATAAAAGGGGCTGGGTTACCAATGGGGAAAAACATCACAACAAGCCGCAGCGTTTTCCGGTATGATCATGGAGAGCTTGTGCAGCGAGAGGATCAGATGGCGACAGAGTACCCCTTGACTGTAATGGTGAACGGCGAAGAGTTCGTCACACTGGTTTGTTCGCCGGACAGCCTGGAAGAACTTGTGATTGGATTTCTGGCATCCGAAGGGGTTATCCGATTTAAAAAAGAGATTAAAAGGTTTACAATAGACGAAAGTCTTGGTTTCGCATATGTCGATCTTGTCAGCTCAAATCAGCTTCGGCTTCAAGATTACACGAAGCGGGTGATTGGGTCCTGCTGCGGGAAAGGGCGGCATTTTTATTTCCAGCAGGATGTCAAAACGGCGAAAACCGCCCTTCATTATGTAACGATCAAACCTGAAAACTGTTTGGCGCTTATGCGTGACATGCAGAAAAACAGCAAGCTTTTTCAGCATACGGGAGGCGTTCACAACGCCGCTTTGTGCACCCCAGACAAAATGATCGCGACGAGGTCTGATATTGGAAGGCACAATGCGCTGGATAAATTGTACGGATTTTGTTTATTGCATCAGGTTCCGGTCCGGGACAAGCTGATCGTATTCAGCGGCCGAATCTCGTCTGAAGTGCTGCTAAAAGCGGCAAAAATCGGCGTCTCTGCGGTCATTTCCAAGTCCGCACCGACCGAGCTTGCCATTCAGATGGCCGAGGAGCTGAATATCATGATGATTGGTTTTGCGAGGAACCAGTCATTTAATGTATATACACATCACGAGCGAATACGACTCTCGTAAAAGGAGGCAATGCTAATGACCGCCAACAAGAACCCTATTTTGGATCAGAAAGACCGGCCTCTTCGGGATTTGAGAATTTCCGTCACCGATCGCTGCAACTTCCGGTGTACGTATTGCATGCCTGCCGAAATTTTCGGAAAGGATTTTCCGTTTTTGCCGAAGAATGAGCTCCTTTCCTTTGAAGAACTTGAACGTTTGGCGAAGCTGTTTGTCCATTCGTTCGGTGTTGAAAAAATCCGGCTTACAGGCGGAGAACCGCTGATGAGAAAGGATATGCCCGAGCTGGTCGGAAAGCTGTCCCGCATACCGGGGCTTCGCGATATTGCGATGACAACGAACGGCGTCCTGTTGCCCATCTATGCCGAAAAGCTTAAACAAGCCGGTCTGAAGCGGGTCACGATCAGCCTTGATTCACTTGATGATGAACGCTTTAAAACGATAAACGGAAGAGGGGTCTCCGTCGGCAAAGTTCTTGAAGGCATTGAAGCTGCAAAACAAGCCGGGCTCGGTATCAAGATCAATATGGTCGTACAAAAAGGCGTCAATGAAAAAGATATCCTGCCGATGGCCCGCTACTTTAAAGAAAAAGGCCATATTTTGCGATTCATCGAATTTATGGATGTCGGCAATACGAATGAATGGAATCGGCAGTCGGTCGTCACCAAAGCTGATATTATCCATATTCTCAACGAAGACATGCCGATTGAACCGATCGATCCGAATTACAAAGGAGAAGTGGCGAAACGGTACCGTTATCGGGATGGCTCCGGAGAAATCGGGTTTATCTCTTCAGTCTCCGATGCTTTCTGCGCGACATGCAACAGGGCAAGGCTGTCGGCGAAAGGAGAGCTTTTTACATGCCTGTTTGCGTCAAGCGGCTATGATCTAAGAACATTGGTCAGAAGCGGACAAACCGATCAGGAGCTTATCGAGGCGATCCGGTCGGTTTGGCTCAGCCGTGCGGATCAATATTCCCTTGACCGCGCCTTATCAAAAGCGGAGCCGAGGAAAAAGGTTGAAATGTCTTATATCGGCGGGTGAAACCGGTTCAGGAGGAAGCAAACAATGTTTGCTCCTTCAGCGTGTCGACAAACCCTCGCATTCGTTGTCAGGCCTGTTAAGTCGGTGCTCACGAATAATAATAACGAGGATCGACGGCTATTGTGCAGGCGTCCTGCCTGAACGCCGCCGTCATCACATCCTGTGAAAGTCTGCTCCGATGCTCGCCCTTCCTAGACTGCAAGGGTTGAGGGTCACGCTGAAAGGATGACAAAATCGTAAAACTTTAAACCGTTTTACGATTTTGTCACAATCTGGAGGAAGCAAACAATGTTTGCTTCCTTTTCTGTGTGTATCCCGAGGTTTAAAAAAAGAAGCGGGAGGAAAAGTTTAAAAAACATTTGCAGAAGAAAGGGTGGTTTGATGTTTGGATTTCGCGATATCATCACATTCTTTTGGTCTTTTTTGCTCGTCTTTCCCGCTGTCTCTGTCCTTCACGCCCTTGGCCACAGTTTTATGGTGCTGATTTTTGGAGGCAAGCCTGATCTGGAGGTCGGGATGGGAAAGAAGCTGATCAAGATAGGGGTGATTCAGATCAGGAGCATTTATTTTATGGATTCATTTTGCAATTACAGTGATTTAAAATATGATAACCGGTATACACATGCGCTGATTTATGCGGGAGGGGCCATATTTAATTTGGCGTCTATCTTTATTGTGAATTCGCTGATCATACATGATATTTTGGCAGAAAGTATTTTTCTCTATCAGTTTGTTTATTTTTCAACCTATTACTTAGTGTTTGCTCTGATTCCTGTGAGATATTCAGAAAATCATCTTTCAGACGGCATGGCGATTTATCAAGTGCTGAAGTATGGGGAAAAGTATGAAACCAACCATTAGCGTTGTCCAGATGGAAGCGGAAAGTCGGGGAGGAAAGCCCCCGACGGCTTTAAACGTGCATGATATGTTGGGGAAGCCGGTCCAACTTTTGTACGGCTTTGATAAACGTGTCTAAATGATCACACCCGTTAAAATATTGAAAAGCTTCCCGTTCTCCGGCGTTCATCACCACAATATGCTCTCCGCGTGTCACAAGCCCTTTCTCACGGCGGAAAGATGAAATCGCATCATAGCGGATGTCAAGGAAAAATGGCGACCCAAACAGGGAAGAGTAAAACAGCAGCCGTTTGTCCGTCGCCGCAAGAATGCCTCTGTAAGGCGAGGCATGAGCGTACATTTTCGCATTATAAGTGCAAAGAATGGATGCCTTCACTTCTTCATCCGGTTCAAGCCGGCTTTGGATGGCCGCTTTTCCTTCCTGGATATCTTTCATTGGAAAACACTCCCTTCTAGTATAGGTACGAATGGTGAGACGAATAGGTTTCAAAAGAAAATAACTGTTTATTCTAGAAAAAAGAAAGTATAAGATAGGAGTTGACAAAAAATATACCTGTAACTATAATTATTACATCGGTGGTGAAATCATATGGTAAACACCCGTCTTTCAGTGGCCATTCATATTTTGTCCTTGATCGCAGCGAATCCGCGGGAATCTTCAGAAATGATCGCAGCCAGCGTCAATACAAATCCGGTTGTGATCAGGCGCATGATCAGTCAGCTGAAAAAAGCTGATATTCTTTCGTCGCGGCCCGGAGTAGCCGGAGCAAGCTTGAAAAGAGATCCCGCAGAAATTTCGCTCCTGGATATTTATCGGGCGGTTCAACCGCAGGAAGAGCTATTTGCGATTCATGAAAAACCGAATCCAAACTGCCCGGTCGGCAAGCAAATTCAAGCAACGCTTGACCAAACATTTCACAGCGTCCAGCAGGCGATGGAGAATGAATTGGCGAGCAAGTCTCTTAAAGACGTATTAACTCATCTCTTTTAAACAAGAGATGATTTTTCACCGCTTACATGTAACAAAATAAGTTACAAAAGAAAAATGGAGGTATTTATCATGAAAATCGGTATTATCGGAGCAAGCGGCAAAGCGGGCAGCCTGATTTTAAAAGAAGCGGCGGAAAGGGGACATGACGTGACGGCAATTGTCAGAAACGCATCCAAGATCGCACAAAGCGGAGCAGCCGTCATTGAAAAAGACGTTTTTGCTCTGACACCTGACGATATCAGAGACCTTGATGTTGTCGTCAACGCATTTGGAGCGGCCCCGGGGCAGGAGCATCTACATGTTGAAGCGGGAAGAAAGCTGATCGAACTGTTTCAGCACGTTCCTGAAACGAGATTAATCGTCGTTGGAGGAGCGGGCAGCCTTTATGTCGATGAAGAAAAAACAACCCGGCTTTATGAGACGCCTGACTTCCCTAAAGAATACTGGCCAACGGCAAAAAATCAAGGTCAAAATCTTGAGGATTTAAAAGAAGCGAACGGGTTGAAATGGACATTCATCAGTCCGGCGGCCTTCTTCAATCCGGAAGGAAAACGGACGGGGGCATACAAAAAAGGCCGGGAAAACTTGATTGTCAACACCGCCGGCGAAAGCTATGTCAGTTATGCAGACTACGCCATTGCAGTTGTCGATGAAGCTGAAAAAGGCGAACATATCAATGAACGTTTCACTGTTGTCGGTGAAGCGGAATAATAAAACGGCCTGACTAAAGGCCGTTTTATCTTATAGCTGTGTCCTGAAGTGAAGCTCAGTCATGACCCCCATCACCACAAGAATCAGAAAAGCGAAAATGATCAATAGAATGATTACAATGGCTGCGATGAGGTGGAACAACTGCCACTTCAGAAACTTAGCGTAGTGCTCCAAAAAAGCTTCGCTCATTTCCGCCGCCGGTTTTTCCCTTATTTTCGCAGCGGCGTCCGCGGATTTAAACAAAAAGGTTCCCGAAACAATTAACAAAATTCCGGGGACTGAGCCGATGACATATAAAGGCAGGCCGAATAATGCAAAAAGGCCGCCGGCGATGATCATCAAGACGCCCGTCGGTTTTCCCCACTTAGCGATTGTCTGAAGATATTTTTTCATGACTTCCGAAATTTCCAATATGCTGGTTCACACCTTTCAAAAATGGATGATGAATACATTTCTTTTATACACGAGTGAAAAGATGATTGGAATGATAAATATAAATTTTTAAATATATTTTAAAGAACGCCAATGGTCTGCATATGTTATTCCACAAAAAAAAAGATTGTGTTATAGTAAATCGTAAGAAGCAAATTCAGCTATATTTGACTGTGAAAATGCACCTCGCAAACTGGTATTTTGTAGGCTTGTCCGCAACCAATTTACCATATTTTGTTCAGGGGGGCTTTTTTATTTTCAGGATGATATTTGATTGGTTTTTAGAAAGGCGGTTTTCCATGAAATCCTCGTATATCTATCGTCTCGTCCAAATCGAACATATCAAAAAAACCGGCGACCTTCCAAATGAACAGCAGCTTGCTGATTCTTTCGTCTTTATATTTCTTTTAAAGGGAGAAGGAAGAATCGACATTCAAACGGCGGGAAGTCCGCTTCACAAAGAAACGCTTTATATTTGCCCACCTTATGAAACGTTCGGGATTACGGCTTCATCGGATGAAATCAGTATGTATCTCATCAGGCTGCAGGCGTATGTTTGTGACGAACAGCGGCAAACACTGGTGGCGGACACGAATCCCGACGTCTTTTCCGATCTGCAGATGATGAATGTTCATCCGGTCGGAAATCTTGCTTCCCGTCTTCAGGAACTTCACGCTTTATGGTCGGCCTCTTCGGGGCTTCAGGAGATGAAGTGCCAGGCTGAACTGCAGCTTCTTCTATACGACATCTACTCTGCAAAACTGGTTCATCCCGCAGATACGGCATCAGCAATCGCCAAAACAAAGGAATATATTCAAGCCCATTCAGATGCTCACATCACCCTCGACCAGCTGGCGCAAATGGCCGGAATCAGCGCGAAGCATTACAGCGAAACATTCAAAAAGCTGTACGGGCAAAGCGTGACCGAGTTCATCACGGAAATGAGGATGACCAAAGCGAAACAGCTGATGGCCAAATCCAGTTACAAACTGAGGGAAATTGCAGGTCAAACAGGCTACCAGGATGAATTTTATTTCAGCCGCACATTTAAAAAGCACACCGGTTTATCGCCGACGGTTTACATGAAAAAAAGGCGCAGGAAATTGGCCGCTTACGGACAGAACACGATCGGACAGCTCATTCCGCTCCATCTCATACCTTATGCCGCCCCGCTGCACCCGAAGTGGACATCCTATTATTATAAGCATTATGCCGCGGATATTCCGGTGCATCTCAGCGCATACCGCTACCATGAACCATGGGAGGAAAACTTGAGCACATTGTCCGAGGCCGCCCCGGAGCTGATCATCAGCATGGACAGCGTCTCAAAAGAAGAACGTGAGCAGCTGGATCAGATAACCGATGTCATCTATCTCCCCTCAGAGGAAGACTGGGGGACACATTTCATGCTGACGGCTTCACATCTGAATGAAGAAGCGGAAGCCCGCAAATGGCTGGCGTCCTATGAGCGGCAGACGGAAACGGTGAAAAAGCAGCTTGATCCGCGATGCGGGGGACAGACCTTTTTGTTTTTACGGCTTCATAAGCAGGATATTTACCTCGCTCATAACCGCTCAGTCAGTGATGTGTTCTTTGGCGACTTGGGCTTTCAGCCGGCAGTTTCATTGAAGGAGCCGACAGACCGGGTGATTTCTCTGGAAACGATTGCGGCCTGTCAGCCTGATTTCATCATGATCTTTCTTTTCAAGGAGCCGGAAACACTGGCATTTTACCAGCAGATGCAGCAGTCGGCTCAGTGGCAGGACTTGAAGGCTGTGCGCCAGCAGCAGGTCTATCAAGTAAAATCTGATCCTTGGCGTGAATATTCCGCCTGCAGCCATGGCCGGATTGTTCGCCAGGCTGCCAGCCTGTTGTCCGGAAAAAATTCATTTTAATTGCCGGATATTGTCCATGGTGTTATCGAGAAGGCTTTCCTATAATTTTAATTGATAATAGTTATCAATTAAATCAGGGGGTCTTTAGTAAATGAAAAAAATTTCGTTTTTTATATTGATTCTGCTTTTCGCTTTTGCTGCGGCAGGATGCGGGAACAGCAAAGAAAAGGCGAGCGGTGATGCAAAGAGCTCCGAATCAGCTGAGAAAAGCATCCAATACCTCGATCATACATATAAGGTGAAAGTCCCGGCTGACAAAATCGTCATTACGGGAAGTGTGGAATCGATGGAAGACGCCAAGCTGCTCGATGTTCATCCGGCCGGTGCGATTTCCTTCTCAGGGAAATTCCCGGAGCTGTTTAAAAGCATCACGGATCAAGCAACTGCCATCGGTGAAAAAACCGAACCGAATCTGGAAAAAATCCTTGAGCTGAAGCCGGATGTTATCCTCGCTTCAACAAAGTTTCCCGAAAAAGTGGTGAAAAAGCTTGATAACATCGCTACGACGATTCCTGTGACACACGTTTCATCCAACTGGAAAGACAATTTAAACCTATTGGCTGAACTGACCGGGAAAGAGGATGAAGCAAAACAGATCATTTCAGATTATGAGAAAGACCTAAAAGAAACAAAAACCGAATTTGAGAAAACCGTAAAGGATAAAAAAGTTGTCGTTGTTCGCATCAGACAAGGAAACGTATTTATCTATCCGGAAAACATGTTTTTCAACTCCACCTTATACGGTGAGCTCGGATTCACGGCTCCGGACGAAGTAAAGGCAGCCAAAGCCCAGGAACTGATTTCACTTGAAAAACTAAGCGAGATGAATCCGGATTATATGTTTGTTCAATTTTCCGATGATGAAAACGCGGATAAGCCGAATGCGCTGAAAGATCTGGAGAAAAATCCAATTTGGAAAAGTATCACGGCAGTTAAAGAAGACCATGTATTTGTCAATGCCGTAGATCCGCTCGCACAGGGAGGAACAGCGTGGAGCAAAGTACAATTTTTAAAAGCTGCATCAGAGAAATTGTCGCAAAACTAATATAGAAAAGGTTTTTCAATTATGGATTCTTCAAAGCGAATGACGCGCATCATTATGATCGCAGCTCCGTTTGCCGCGGTACTGGCTGTTTTTCTGTCGATATGCTGCGGCGCAAAGCAGCTTCAGCCGGAAGTGATTTTTTCGGCACTTCTGCATTTTGACCCGAACAATACAGATCATCAGATCATCTGGCATTCCCGCCTGCCCCGTGCCGCCGGCGCCCTCCTGATCGGAGCGGCGCTGGCCGTATCCGGGGCGCTGATGCAGGGGATCACCCGGAACTATCTGGCTTCTCCTTCGATTATGGGGGTTTCCGATGGTTCAGCCTTCATGATCACGCTCTTGATGGTGTTGATTCCGCAATCATCGTCTCTGGAAATGATGGGATATTCATTTATCGGCTCCGCTGTCGGGGCGGGGCTTGTCTTCGGCCTGGCAGCGGTGATTCCGAACGGTTTTATGCCCGTTCAGCTTGCTATTATCGGTACGGTCACAAGCATGCTGTTGAGCAGTGTGTCAGCGGCGATGTCGATATATTTTCAAATATCCCAGGATGTCAGTTTTTGGTACAGTGCAAGGCTGCATCAAATGAGTCCTGATCTTTTGAAATATGCGGTGCCTTTTTTGACGTTCGGCATCATCCTGGCTCTTTTTCTCGGCAGGAAAGTGACGGCTTTATCATTGGGGGACGATATATCCGAAAGCCTTGGACAGCAGAAGAGGGCCGTCAAGCTGGCTGCGATGGCTGCGGTTGTGGTTCTGACGGGAAGTTCCGTCGCCTTGGCCGGGAAAATCGCCTTCGTCGGCCTCGTCGTACCGCACATTACCCGTTTTCTCGTCGGTTCGGACTACAGTCGTCTCATTCCTTGTTCCTGCATCATCGGCGGAATCTTTTTGACAATGGCCGATATTGCCAGCAGGCTGATCAATTACCCATTTGAGACACCGATTGAAGTTGTCACCTCCATTATCGGCGTTCCTTTCTTCCTTTATTTGATTAAGCGAAAAGGAGGGGAGCAGCGTGCCTAAAAAAGTAGCGGCCATCTATGCCGTTTTCATTGTCCTGATTCTTGCGGTTTGTTATTTCAGCATCACAATAGGGGCGTTTTCCGTCCATCCCGTGGAGCTGTTATCGACACTTTTTCAAATCAATCCGAATGAGCAATACAGCATCCTGCTGTTTGACTTAAGGCTTCCGCGGATTGTGACGGCTGCTCTTGTCGGCCTTGGCCTCGGGATTGCCGGGTCCGTGATTCAAGCGATGACCAGAAATGGACTTGCTGACCCAGGCATCATGGGGATAAACGCCGGGGCCGGCGCGGCCATTGTCGGCTATATGCTGCTGTTTCAAGGCCAGACGGAAGCATCTAGCCTTCTGACCGCTATGGGAATGCCGTTGTTCGGCTTGATCGGCGGGATTTTGGCGGCGGTTTTCATTTTTATCTTTGCCTGGCACGGCGGAAATTTGGACTCGGGCCGGATCATTCTTGTCGGGATAGCCATCAATTCAGGTTTCAGCGCTGTCTCGCTGTACCTGTCATTGAAGATGAATCCCAATGATCATGAAATGGCGATGGTTTGGAAAAACGGCAGCATCTGGTCGGCGAACTGGACGTATATACAAGCCGCACTGCCATGGCTTCTGCTGTTGATTCCGTTTCTGATCGCAAAGAGCAACCTTCTCGATACGATTCGGTTTCATGAAGATACCGTTAAAAGCCTTGGCGTATCTGCGAACTTTGAAAAAATCGTGCTGCTTATTGCTTGTGTCGGAATTATTAGCGCGTGTGTGGCGATATCGGGCAGCATGGGTTTTGTCGGTTTAATTGCCCCGCATATTGCCCGGAGGCTGGCGGGGGTTCTGCACCGTCATTCATTGCTGTTAAGCGGACTCGTCGGCATGTTTCTCGTGCTGTGCGCCGATTTTGCCGGCAAATTGCTGTTCCAGCCGTCAGAGGTTCCTGCGGGGATTATTCTCGCCATTTTCGGTGTGCCTTATTTCTTATACTTGCTGTTTAAACAGAAAAAGACGGTTCATTAACTGTCTCTTTTCTCATAGAGGGGGAGGGGAAACCTTTTGGTCCAAGAGAAACATGATCAGACCGGCAAAGCTGCGCCGGTGACGATCCCCGGTACAGAGCAGCGTCTGATGCAGTCAATAGACGGGAAACGCACCTACCGGATTTTGATCGCTAAACCGGTTGGAGAAGCGCCTCCCGAGGGGTTTCCGGTCATCTATCTGCTTGATGCCAATTCAGTGTTCGGAACGATGGTCGAGGCGGTGCGGGTTCAAGCCCGCCGTCCCGACAAAACCGGGGTTGTGCCGGCGGTTATCGTCGGTATCGGCTATGAGACGGATGCTCCATTTGATCCGGGCCGCTATTATGATTTTACGCTGCCGGTTTCAGTGAGAGATCTGCCTCAAAGGCCTGATGGAAAGGGGTGGCCTGAGCCGGGCGGAGCCGAAGCTTTTTTGACGTTCATTGAAGAACGGGTCAAGCCTATGATCGAACACGATTTTTCCGTTGATCGGAAGAGGCAGGCGATTTTCGGCCATTCCCTTGGCGGTCTTTTTGTCCTGCAAGTTCTGTATAAAAAGCCAGATTTATTTCAGACATACATTGCCGGCAGTCCGTCCATTCATTGGAACCCGTCTTTTTTTGACGAAGATTGTGATTTTGTTTCCCGATTGGAAAAGACCGGTGTCAACGTCAATGTTCTGCTTGGAGCGGGAGAACTCGAAAAGACGCATAAAAGCGGGATGAATGACAATGCGGAACGGCTGGCTTCGCGTTTATCGGCCTTTGAAAGCCACGGGGTTCATGCGGAGTTTCATGAATTTGCGGGAGAAGGCCACATATCGGTTTTGCCGGTTCTGATCAATAGAGCATTGCGGTTTGCGTTAAGCCCTGAGGGACGGGGCTGATGCGCAAACCCGGGCGCAGAAGCTGCGCCCGGGTTTTCATCATAAGAAGAATAGACAGATTGAGAAATATACCATAGCAGCCTGCGGAAAAGGATTTGACCGTTAGCATTTACTGGTATATTATATTTTTAAACGATAATGATTATCATTATCATTTATTGCTGTGATTCGGATTTCAGAAAGGGAATGATAAGTGTGAAAGGCAAGGTTGCTTTAGTCACCGGGGCTTCCCAGGGAATTGGCGAAGCGGTGGTCCGGACGCTTGCAGAACTAGGAGTCATTGTAGCGGCAGCAGATCAAAATGGGGAAGGGCTTCATGAGCTTGTGAAAGATCTGGAGAGAAAAGGTTTTCACTCTGCCGGTTTTGTCGTTGATGTGGGTGACAGCGCCGCCGTTCAACAGCTTGTGGACAAGGTGGAGCGTGATCTTGGCCCGATCGACATGCTGGTCAATGTGGCGGGAATCTTGAGAACCGGCTTGATCGCATCATTTCGTGATGAAGATTGGGAGAAGACGTTTCATGTCAATGTCACCGGCGTTTTTAACGTCTCCCGTTCAGTTGCCGGCCGTATGATTCCGCGCCGAAACGGTTCAATTGTGACCGTCGGTTCCAATGCAGCGGCTGTACCGAGAATACAGATGTCTGCGTATGCGGCATCCAAGGCGGCGGCTTTAATGTTTACGAAGTGTCTCGCGCTTGAGCTTGCCGAGTACAATATCCGCTGCAATATCGTTTCACCAGGATCGACGGATACGTCGATGCAAAGGGCGCTTTGGCCGGATGAAGACGCCGCTCAGGACGTCATTGCCGGATCGCTTCAAACATTTAAGACAGGGATTCCGCTCGGGAAGTTAGCTTATCCTTCGGATATTGCAAATGCCGTAGTTTTCTTGCTGTCTGACCGGGCTAGCCACATAACGATGCATGATTTGCGTGTTGATGGGGGAGCCACTCTGGGGGCCTGACCTGAAATTAAAGGAGGTTTTGATAATGATGGAACGTGATATTGTCTCTGAAGCGCCTGCTGAAGAGCTTTTAAAGGAATATCGGACAGGGAATTCATTCTTTTTTTCTTCTCCTGAGCGAACCATCCTTGCGGAAGGCGTGTTTGCCGCAGTTTCTGAAGCGGAGGGCTTGAACCAAATGGAAAATCTGGCTCAGCGGGCTGCGGCGCTTCTCAAACAAGCCAAACAGGCGGGACAAAGCCGCCCGCTCTTAGTCGGAGCTGTCCCTTTTGATGAAACAAAGCCTGTGCGGCTTACCGTGCCGGAGGCGGTCCGGTTTGCGGGACCGCTCAGATTTGCCGGAGATGAGCCTGAGTCTGCTGCATTGGCTTATGATTACAAGATTCAGCCGGTTCCTGAACCGGAGGAATATATGAGTGGAGTGAAGCGCGGATTAGCGGGCATAGCCGCAGGCGATTTCAGCAAAATCGTCCTTTCCCGGTCCTTGCATTTGGCATCACCGGAAAAAATCGATATCGAAGATTTGCTGTCAAGTCTTACCCGGCATAATTCCAGCGGATATACCTTTGCCGTCGATGTGTCCACACAGAATACAGAAACACCTAAAACATTGATTGGAGCCAGTCCGGAGCTGCTTGTCACAAAATCCGGCCTTCGTGTTTCTGCCAATCCTCTGGCGGGTTCGAGGCCCCGGAGCAGTGATCCGCGTGAAGATCAAAGGCGGGCAGCCGAATTGCTTTCTTCTGCAAAGGACCGGCATGAACATGCGGTTGTAGCAGAAGCGGTCGCTTCGGGGCTCAGACCGTTCTGCAAAACGCTGAATGTTCCAGAGGAGCCGTCTCTCATCACCACAGAAACGATGTGGCATCTGTCTACAGAAATAACGGGAGAGCTCAGAGACGATTCGATTTCATCGTTGACGCTAGCAGCGGCTCTTCAGCCAACACCGGCTGTCTGCGGCACACCGACAGAGGCAGCGAGAAAGGCCATTCAAGAGATTGAGCCTTTCGAACGGGGCTTTTTCACCGGGATGGTCGGCTGGTGTGATGCCGAAGGAGACGGAGAATGGGTGGTGACGATCCGCTGTGCCGAGGCGGAGGAATGCTCGCTTAGCCTGTTTGCCGGGGCCGGAATTGTCGCCGGGTCAAAGCCGGAAGACGAACTGGCCGAGACATCAGCAAAGTTTCGCACAATGCTTCGTGCAATGGGAATGAACAGTGAATGACAGGGGGAGATCAAATATGCTCAAGGGATGCCCGACATGGCCGAAAGAATTTGCAGAAAAGTACCGGAAGGAGGGGTGCTGGCGGGGCGAAACATTTGGCGGGATGCTGAGGGAGCGGGCTGACAAGCATGGCAGCCGAATCGCCATTACATGTGGTGATTCCCATCTGAGCTATAAAGAGTTGGATGAGAGAGCTGACCTTTTAGCTGCTGGTTTTTTAAAGCTTGGCATTCAAAAGGAAGACCGCGTCGTCGTACAGCTGCCGAATACACCCGAATTTTTTGAGGTTTGTTTTGCCCTCTTTCGAATCGGAGCGCTGCCCGTGTTTGCCCTTCCTTCACACCGTCAAAGCGAGATTACGTATTTTTGCGAGTTTTCAGAAGCGGCCGCATATATCATTCCGGACATTTACTCAGGATTTGACTACCGCAAGCTGGCGAGACAGGTTTCCGATAAGCTTCCCGGACTCAGCCGCGTCATTGTCGCCGGTGATGCGGAAGAATTTCAGGCGCTCAGCGATCTTTATGCAGCTCCCGCCGATCTTCCGGAGGTAAGCCCTGGCGATGTCGCTTTTCTGCAATTGTCAGGGGGAAGTACGGGGCTGTCAAAGCTGATTCCCCGAACACATGATGATTATATTTACAGTCTGAGAATCAGCGCCGATATCTGCCGGCTTGATCAAAAGAGCGTGTATCTAGCCGTGCTCCCGATGGCCCATAACTACCCGCTGAGCTCGCCGGGTGTGCTTGGAACATTATATGCGGGAGGCCGGGTCGTTTTGGCTCAAGGGCCAAGCCCTGATGAAGCCTTTCCATTGATTGAAAAGGAATGCGTCACAATAACCGCGCTTGTTCCGCCGCTGGCTTTGATCTGGCTGGAAGCCGCTTCGGCGCGCCGCCACGACTTCACAAGTCTTCAGGTTCTTCAAGTCGGCGGGGCGAAATTCAGCGCCGAAGCAGCAGGCCGTGTAAAGCCGGTGTTCGGCTGCACATTGCAGCAGGTCTATGGCATGGCAGAAGGTCTGGTCAACTATACCAGACTGGATGATCCGGACGACATCATAATCCATACACAAGGCCGGCCGATGTCGCCGTTTGATGAGATTAAGATCGTTGATGAGAACGGACGCGAAGTCGAGCCGGGGCAGACAGGAGAGCTGCTGACAAGAGGGCCGTATACGATTCGCGGCTATTACAAAGCTGAAGAACACAATGCTAAAGCTTTTACCGCCGATGGCTTTTACCGGACGGGCGATCTGGTCAAAGTCAATTCATCAGGTTATCTGATTGTTGAAGGGCGTTCCAAAGACCAGATCAACAGAGGCGGAGAAAAGGTCGCGGCGGAAGAGGTGGAAAATCATCTTCTTGCCCATCCAGGTGTGCTTGACGCAGCGGTGGTCTCCATGCCTGATGAGTTTCTTGGGGAAAGGACGTGCGCCTACATCATTCCGCGCAGCACTCCTCCTCTTCCGGCAGAGCTTAAAGCCTTCCTGAGAGAGCGCGGCCTTGCCGCATATAAAATACCTGACCGGGTGGAAATGGTAGAGGCATTTCCACAGACGGGAGTAGGAAAAGTCAGCAAAAAAGCATTGCGCGCGGCCATTGCTGAAAAAATGATGCCAAAAGCGCGAAAATGATCAAAAAGAGAGGATGTGATGTTGATGGCCATTCCTGCCATCTTACCGTACACAATGCCAAAAGCGTCAGATTTGCCGAAGAACAAGGTGTCATGGACACCTGATCCGAAGCGCGCCGCACTTCTTATTCATGACATGCAGCAATATTTTATCGATGCTTACAATTTAGGCGAATCTCCGATGACAGAGCTTTTCGGACATATTAAAATGCTGAAGGATATATGTATTGAGCTTGGGATACCGGTCATTTACACGGCCCAGCCTGGCGGACAAACACTGGAAGAGCGGGGGCTTCTCCAAGACTTTTGGGGTCCGGGAATCGGTCCGGGGCCTGACAAGCAGAAAATCGTTGACGAGCTTGAACCGAATGAGGCCGACATCGTCTTGACGAAGTGGAGATACAACGCCTTTAGAAAAACCGATCTCTTAGGCATCCTGCAAGAGCATGGCCGCGATCAGCTGATCATCACAGGGGTTTACGCACATATCGGCTGTTTAATGACAGCGTGTGACGCCTTTATGCAAGACATTGAAACATTTTTTGTAGGCGATGCTGTCGCAGATTTTTCTTTAAAACATCATGAAATGGCTATCTCTTATGCAGCCGACCGCTGCGCTGTCGCCATCACCACGGAACATCTATTGAACGAGCTGAAAAGCGGGCAGGGTGCTGCAAACGGCAAACAAACCGGGGAGATGCTGACAAAGCAAAAGATCCGCGAACAAATCGCTGCGCTTCTTTATGAATCACCAGATGATATCACGGACAATGAGAATTTGATTTTCAGAGGGCTTGATTCGGTTAGAATGATGAGCCTTGCTGAACGCTGGCGGAGCAATGGTGCAGAGGTGACATTTGTTGAGCTTGCCGAGGAGCCGACGATTGAAAACTGGTGGAGACTGCTGTCTTCCTCTAAAGAAGCACCACTGCCAAATGCAGACTATCAATGAAGGAGGTCGACATCATGTCTGAATATCAAGAAAACCGCAGGCCGCTAACCGGAGCACAGGCCGGCATTTGGTATGCACAGCAGCTTGATCCGCAAAATCCGATCTATAATACCGCTGAATATGTAGAAATCAGCGGTCCGATTGACCAGCAGCTCTTTGAGAAAGCCCTTCGGCAAGTGATCGGAGAAGCTGATACATTGCACCTTCGATTTGGAGAAGATGAGGAAGGGCCTTGGCAGGTGATCGCTCCGCCTTCAGATTTTCACATCCACTTCATTGATGTCAGTTCAAAGCCGGATCCGCGGCAGGCCGCTCAAGAATGGATGAACAGCGACCTTGCCCGGCCGGTCGATCTGAGCAGCGGCCCGCTTTTTACAGAAGCGCTTTTTAAAGCGGCGCCGGATCTTTTTTTCTGGTATCACCGGGCACATCACATCGCAACCGATGGATTCAGTTTTGCCCTTATAGCCGAGCGGCTGTCAAAATTGTATACCGCATTGGTTCAAGGGCGACCGCTTGATCATGATCGGCCCTTCGGCTCCTTTGACTCGATTCTTAAGGAAGAGTCGGTGTATCGTTCGTCAGATCAATATCAAAAGGACCGCCGATTTTGGCTGGATCGCTTCCGTGATGAACCGGACGTACCCAGCCTTGCCGGCCGGGCGCCGAGAACATCTTCCAGTTTTCTGCGGAAATCTGTTCATCTGCCTGCAGAAAGCGCAGATCGGCTCTTGTCTGCAGCCAGCTCGCTGGGAGCAAGCTGGCATGAAGCAGTCATTGCCGCGGCCGCCATTTATCTCCATCGTCTCACAGGGGCGCATGATGTCGTGCTCGGACTGCCGATGATGTGCCGATTAGGATCGGCTTCGTTGAATATTCCCGGCATGGTCATGAATCTTTTGCCGCTTCGTATATCTGTGCAGCCGGAAATGGGAATGGCCCGCCTGATGAAGCAGATTTCTGAGGAAATCGTAAAGTTGCGCCGTCATCAGCATTATCGTCATGAAGAGCTGCGGCGCGATCTTAAACTGCTTGGGGAAAACCAGCGTCTGTTCGGTCCGCAGATTAATTTGCTGCCATTTACCGGCGGTTTGAGCTTTGCCGGACATCCCGGAGTTGTTCACAATCTTGCGACAGGGCCTGTCGACGACATTTCGATCAACATTTACGGAAGGCCTGGCGGAAGCGGCATGAAGGTAAATATGGATGCAAATCCCGCCGTATATCATGATGATGATCTGAAGCAGCATCTGAATCGTTTTCTGTCTATTCTGAAAACATTCGCCGACGCAAGACAGGACATGCCTGTTGGCAAAATAGAGTTTCTGCTGCCTGAAGAGCGCCATCAGGCGCTTAGCAAATGGAATGAAACAGATCACGCACTTCCGGATGACACTCTTCCTGAATTATTTGAGATGCAGGCGAAAGAAAATCCGAACTCGCCTGCGGTGGTCTTCCAGGATGATGTACTCAGCTATTCCGAATTGAATGAACGGGCGAACCGGCTGGCCCATCTGTTGATCGAAAGAGGAGCCGGACCGGAGCGGTTTGTTGCACTGGCGCTGCCGCGTTCAACGGAAATGGTGATCTCCATGCTTGCCGTTCTTAAGGCTGGAGCGGCATATTTGCCGATCGACCCGGAATATCCGTCTGAGCGGATCGCTTATATGCTCAGCGATGCTCAACCGATGCTTGTCTTGACGAGCAAAGAGACCGCAGCAAACATACCAGAGCATATAAAGGCCGAGAGCATGATGATTGACGACAATGACGTCATCGATGAACTCAGCCGCTATTCCGCCGCCAATCCGGCTGTTTATGATCGACACGGCACATCGCCTCAGCATCCCGCATATATGATCTATACGTCGGGTTCTACCGGAAGGCCTAAGGGTGTTATCGTATCGGTTGAAAACTTATGCAATTTTCTTCTATCGATGCGGGAGACGTTTGCACTGCAGCGGCATGACCGGCTTTTGGCGGTTACTACGATTGCTTTTGACATATCGGCGCTGGAAATTTATTTGCCCCTTATCAGCGGAGCCTGTTTCGTTATCGCGAAGAAGGAAACTGTACAAGATCCGAGCGCTTTGGGGAACGTGCTTGATAAGCAAAACATTACGATCATGCAGGCAACACCGACACTGTGGCATGCATTAGTGTCAAGCGTCCCGGAAAAGCTCCGCGGACTCAAGGTGCTTGTTGGAGGAGAGGCTCTTTCAAGCACCCTTGCTCAGCAATTGCAAGAGCTGGACTGTCAGGTTACAAACCTTTATGGTCCGACTGAGACGACGATTTGGTCAACCTCTGCCGCATTGGAAAATGGGCGGAAGGAAGCACCTTCAATCGGCCGCCCGATTTGGAACACACAAGTATATGTACTGGATGCTGCCCTCCAGCCTGTTCCAGCGGGAGTGGAAGGTGAGCTTTATGTGGCCGGTACAGGGGTGGCGCGCGGTTATTTGGGC
The DNA here is from genome assembly GCF_046464135.1 of Bacillus sp. z60-11. Lineage (NCBI taxonomy): Bacteria > Bacillati > Bacillota > Bacilli > Caryophanales > Bacillaceae > Bacillus > Bacillus sp. z60-11. The sequence goes on from NZ_JBIYSN010000003.1 coordinate 487,305, forward strand.
CGACCTGATCTTACGGCTGAGCGTTTCATTGCCAATCCTTTCGGCCCGCCGGGATCCCGCATGTATCGGACAGGCGATCTCGTGCGGCAGCGCTCTGACGGTTCTTTGGACTATATCGGAAGGGTAGACCATCAAGTTAAGATCCGCGGATTCCGTATCGAAACGGGGGAAATCGATGCCGTGATCGCCAGCCATTGTGATGTTCACCAAGCTGCTGTTATCGTGCGTGAAGACCGGCCGGGCGACCCGCGCCTGACCGCATATATCGTTCCCGTACCTGAAGCGGACCCTCATCCGGCTGAACTTCGCCGCCATGTCAGCGATGCTCTTCCTGATTATATGGTGCCGTCCGCATTCGTCATTTTAGACGAGCTTCCGTTGACACCGAATGGAAAGCTGGATCGCAAGGCGCTGCCCGCTCCCGAGGTGAGCGCCCAGGGTGCAGGACGTGAGCCGCGAACGCCGCAGGAAGAGATTTTATGCGATTTGTTTGCTGAGGTACTCGGATTGTCACACGTCAGCATAGATGACAGCTTTTTTGATCTTGGCGGACATTCGCTTCTCGCCGGCAGACTCATGAGCCGTATTCGCGATGTTCTGGGTGCCGAGCTTGGCATCGGCCGTTTATTTGATAAGCCGACTCCTGCAGGACTTGCCAGACAGCTTGATCAGGCGGCGGGCGCCCGTCCGGCTCTCAGGAAGGTTGAGCGGCGCCAAGAAATTCCGCTTTCCTTTGCCCAGAGCCGGCTATGGTTTTTACACTGTTTGGAAGGGCCGAGTCCAACATACAATATTCCGGTCGTCGTCAACTTGTCGGGCAAGCTGAATCAGGAAGCGCTTGAGAGGGCTTTATGCGATATTGCAGAACGACATGAACCGCTGAGAACGATTTTTCCGGAGAGGCAAGGAACATCGTACCAGCATATTTTAGAACCTGCTAAAGCCCGTCCTGAACTGCATGTTTCTTCCATTAACGAAAATGAGCTGGAGGAAGCGATCAATGAAGCTGTCAGATACACCTTTAACCTTGCACAAGAGCCATCGTTCCGTACTCGGCTTTTCGTGCTTGGAGAGAACAAATATGTTCTGTTACTGCTTCTGCACCATATGATTGGTGACGGCTGGTCTTTAACACCGCTGACCCGTGATTTGGCGGAGGCTTACAACGCCCGCTGCAAAGGGACAGCTCCGGAGTGGCAGCCGCTTGCCGTACAATATGCCGACTATTGTTTCTGGCAAAAACGTCTCCTTGGAAGCGAGGACAATTCGGAAAGTCTGATTGCAAAGCAACTGAAATTTTGGACAAATACGCTACAGAATGTGCCGGACCAGCTTGAGATTCCAGCTGATTTTCCGCGGCCGGCTGAATCAAGCTATCGCGGAGACACGATTCAGCTCAGCATTGATGAGGAGCTGCACAGCCGGCTGCTCGGCTTGGCCCGCACAAGCGGAGTCAGTCTGTTTATGATTTTGCAGGCGGGGCTTGCCACACTGCTGTCAAGAATGGGGGCTGGAAGCGATATTCCGATCGGCAGCCCGATCGCGGGAAGAAGCGATGACTCGCTCGGCGAGCTGATCGGATTATTCATCAATACGCTTGTGCTCCGGACGGACACATCTGGTGATCCAAGCTTTCGCGAGCTCCTTTCCAGGGTTCGAAAAGTAAACCTTGATGCATATGAAAATCAAGATCTTCCTTTTGAACGCCTTGTTGAAGTTCTCAATCCAGCCCGGTCACGTGCGAGACATCCGCTCTTTCAAATCATGCTGGCGTTTCAAAACACGTCTGAACCGACGCTTGACTTTTCAGACCTCGAATCTCAGCTTGAAGTCAGAAGTGTCGGCGCCGCCAAGTTTGATTTGACGATCGAGCTTCGCGAACATCGTCATTCAGACGGAACACCGGCAGGGATTGCCGGATTCCTTGAATACAGTACAGATCTGTTTAAGCGCGATACGGCTGAAGCGCTGGCTGCAAGGCTTGTCAGACTGCTCGGATCCGCCGCGGCTGACCCCGATCAGCCGGTTGGCCGCTTGGAAATCCTCCTGCCGGAAGAACGGAGAACGATGCTGGCCGCATGGAATAAAGCCCCGCTTCAGATGCATGAGGCCTGTTTACCGACACTGTTTGAGAAGCAAGCCGCTCTTCATCCTGAAGCGATTGCCGTCACCTATGAGGATCGGGTGCTCACCTATGATGAACTCAACAAGCGGGCGAACCGGCTGGCTCACTTGCTGATTGCCAAAGGGATCGGCCCTGAACAATTTGCAGCGTTGGCGCTTCCGCGGTCGCTTGAAATGGTCATCGGTCTGCTGGCTGTGCTTAAAGCAGGTGCGGCATACGTTCCCCTTGATCCGGATTATCCGGCTGAACGAATCGCTTTTATGCTAAAAAGTTCCGAACCTGCTTGTATCATTACAAATTTAGAGACTGCTTCTCATCTTGATGCAGGAGCTGTTTTACAAATCACACTCGATGATCGCCACACGATGGAGCAATTGAAAAACTGTCCTGACACGAATCCAAGTGACGCGGATCGTCTTGAGCCTTTACAGCCGCTCCACCCGGCATATGTCATTTATACATCCGGTTCAACCGGTACGCCAAAAGGAGTCGTCATTCCGCATCAGAATGTTGTCCGGCTGTTCGGAGCGACAGAGCAATGGTTCCATTTTGGTGCAGACGATGTTTGGACGATGTTCCATTCCTATGCGTTTGATTTTTCGGTTTGGGAAATGTGGGGCCCGCTGCTGCAAGGGGGGAGGCTTGTTGTCGTTCCTCACGCCATCAGCCGCTCGCCGCGTGAGTTTTTGCGCCTGCTTGTCAATGAAGGTGTAACAGTGCTCAACCAGACGCCGTCGGCATTTTATCAATTGATGCAGGCAGATCGCGACAATCCTGAGATTGGCAAGCTATTGACTTTGCGTTTTGTCATCTTCGGGGGAGAAGCACTCGAGCTGAGCCGGCTGGAAGACTGGTATGAGCGTCATCCGGAACATTTCCCTTCACTGATCAATATGTACGGAATCACGGAGACCACGGTACATGTCAGCTACATTTCCCTTGATCGGAAGCTTGCTTCTCTAAAAGCCAACAGTCTGATCGGCTGCGGGATACCCGATCTTGGCGTATATGTGCTTGATTCATGCCTTGAGCCTGTTCCGCCCGGTGTAGCCGGGGAGCTTTACGTATCGGGAAGCGGGCTCGCGCGCGGTTATTTGGGAAGACCGGACTTGACGGCTGAACGGTTTGTCGCCGATCCGTATGGGCCTCCGGGGACGCGGATGTATCGGACGGGTGATCTGGCCCGCTGGCGTCCGGATGGTTCTCTAGATTATATGGGGCGCGCGGATCAGCAGATTAAAATTCGCGGTTTCCGGATTGAACTGGGTGAAATTGAAGCTGTGCTTGTTCAGCATGATGATGTGGATCAAGCGGCTGTCGTGGTTCGGGAAGATCAGCCGGGAGACAAGCGTCTGATCGCCTATATTGTTCCTGCGTCAGATGCAGGGGCAGATCCGGCAGAACTGCGCCGGTATACCGCCGGAACACTGCCTGACTACATGGTGCCTTCAGCCTTTGTTGATATTGCTGACCTGCCGCTTACCCCAAATGGCAAGCTCGACCGCAAAGCCTTGCCAGAACCTGACTTTACAGCGGCGGTCAAAGGAAGAGGACCGCGCACACCACAGGAAGAGATACTGTGCGATCTTTTTGCGGACATTTTGAATTTGCCACGGGTCGGCATCGATGACGGTTTCTTTGAGCTTGGCGGACATTCCCTGCTCGCCGTTCAGCTGATGAGCCGCATTCGCGACGCGCTCGGCGTCGAACTGGGCATCGGTGATTTGTTGGCAGCTCCTACTGTCAGCGGTCTTGCCGAACGGATTGAAGCCGGCGGCAGCCACAATGCGTTAGATGTTCTGCTTCCGCTGAGAGCGGGCGGCAGCGAGCCGCCTCTGTTCTGTGTGCACCCTGCCGGAGGATTGAGCTGGTGCTACGCCGGTTTGATGACGTCTCTAAACAAAGAATATCCGATTTACGGCCTTCAGGCCCGAGGTATTGCAAGAGAGGAAACATTGCCGCAGACATTGGATGAAATGGCTGCAGATTATATTCGTCATATTCGTACGATTCAGCCTGCCGGCCCTTACCGCCTTCTCGGCTGGTCTCTCGGAGGCAATGTTGTGCACGCCATCGCCACACAGCTTCAAAAGCAAGGAGAAACCGTTTCTCTTCTAGTCATGCTTGATGCTTATCCGAATCATTTTCTGCCGATTAAAGATGCCCCAGATGAGCAGGAAGCGCTTGTTGCTCTCTTAGCATTGGGCGGATACGATCCGGACAGTCTTGACGGGGAGCCGCTTGAGCTTTCCAGCGCGATCGACATCCTGCGCCGCGACGGCAGTGCGCTTGCCAGTCTTGATGAATCGGCGATTTTGAACCTGAAAGAAACTTATGTGAATTCGGTTCGCATTTTAAGCGAATATAAGCCGCAAACCTATCAAGGGGATCTTTTATTCTTCAGATCAACCGTTATTCCGGAATGGTTTGATCCGATTGAACCGGAATCATGGCGTCCATATCTTCAAGGTGAAATTGAACAGCATGATATTGACTGCCGGCATAAAGATTTGTGCCAGCCGGGTCCTCTTGCCGAAATTGGCCGAGTCCTTGCGGAAAAATTGGCTGCGATGATGAAATAAAGTTCGAGGATAAGAAGGGAGAGAAAAAGATGACGAATCCTTTTGAGAATGAAAACGGCGCATATGTCGTCTTAAGGAATCATGAAGGCCAGTACTCGCTCTGGCCGGCCTTTCTTGATGTGCCGGCCGGCTGGACGACGGTCTTTGGAGAAGACAGCCGAAGCGCTTGTCAGGAATACATCAGTTCGAATTGGGCCGATTTGCGCCCGAACAGTCTGAAGCCTGCTCTCGGAGTTCACGGCGGTGAGGAGTGAACATGAGACCGTTCAATCAAAGGACGGTTGTCAGTGTCGTATATGTGACGGCGATGTTTATGGCCGCAATGGATGCGAGCGTCGTCAATGTGGCGCTTCCGGCCATCATCAATGAATTCCAGACACCTCCGTCGGCAGCCGCCATCGTCAATATCGGCTATTTAATCAGCCTCGCCGTTTGCCTTCCGGTTGCCGGCTGGCTCGGCGACCGCTGGGGGACAAAACGGATATTTCTGATCGCGCTTGGTCTGTTTACGGCGTCATCTGCATTATGCGGGCTTGCCGATCATCTTGCGGCTTTAAATTTGTTTCGCGTCATCCAGGGGGCAGGTGGAGGACTGATGACGCCGGTGGGAATGGCGATCCTGTTCAGAACGTTTCCGCCGCATGAGCGACCTAAAGTTTCCCGCCTTCTTGTTCTTCCGGTCGCCGTTGCTCCGGCACTCGGGCCGATCATCAGCGGATTTTTGACTGATCAGCTGTCATGGCGCTGGATTTTTTATATCAATATTCCGATCGGGATCATCATTTTGCTCTTCGGGATGCTGTTCCTTGACGAGCATATTGAATCAAAGGCGGAACGGTTCGATCTGCCGGGATTTCTTCTCTCGGCGCCGGGAATGGCGCTGGCGATTTTTGCTCTTAGCCAGGCCCCTGTGCGGGGATTCGCTTCACCTGCTGTACTTGCTGCCGCGATCGGAGGACTGATTCTTTTGACAGCGCTCGTATTTGTCGAACTTCAGGTTCAGCAGCCGCTTCTCAATCTGCGATTGCTGTCTGAGCGGGTGTTTGGAACGATGAGCATGATCTCGTTGTTGTCCGCCGCGGGACTGCTCGGTATGCTTTATGTGTTTCCGCTGATGTATCAGGAAGTGCTCCATTATTCGGCCTTGGATACGGCGCTGATCACATTTCCTGAAGCGCTGGGGCTGATGCTTGCTTCCCAGGTGATGCCCCGGACGCTTGCAAAATTTGGTCCGCGCCGGCTGATTTCTGCCGCATTGTTATGCGCCGCCGTGATGTTTGCGCTGATCAGCTTGACCGGCCCGGGATCAAATCCATGGTTTTTGAGGATGCTGCTGTTTTTGGCCGGATTTTTCTTGGGTCAAGCGGTCGGTGCGGTGCAGATCACTTCTTTCGCCAACATTTCATCAGCTTCAATGGGGCGGGCGACGACATTGTTTCATGTGCAAAATCGGCTCGGTTCGGCTTTAGGGGTTGCGGCCTTGAGCTGCCTGCTTGCCCTCATGAGCCGGCATTCGGGGGATTTTGCGCCGGATTTTGCGGCTTACCGGGCGGCTTTGCTCGGTGCGGCGGGGTTCCTAGCAGCCGCTTTTTGCTTCGCGCTTAGCATCCGTGATGCCGACATCGCCCCCAGCACCGGCAAACGCTCTTCGCCGGCAGCCCATGATGCCCCGGCGGCAGGAGAATAACAGACCCGGAAAAAATCCCCCTGGATACACCCAGGGGGATTTGCTTTTGCCATTCTATAAAATCGGTGACAGCAAAATGGAAATGGCCTCTTTGAAACGGACGTTTCTGCTTCGGTTTTGATATTCTTCAATCGTCAGCTCCTTCGATACTCGCAGGTCTTTTTCGAATGATAGAACAAGGCTTTTGGCAATTTCCTCGTCATATAAAAAGGCGTTGACTTCAAAGTTCAGCTTGAAGCTGCGCATGTCAATATTGGCCGTTCCGACTGATGAAATCTCTTCATCCACGATAATCGTTTTCGCATGAATAAAGCCGTTATCGTAAATGAATACTGTTGCACCTGCTTTCAGAAGCTCGCCGATATAAGAAAAAGTCGCCCAGTACACAAAAGGATGGTCGGGCTTGTTCGGGATCATGATTCTGACGTCAACTCCCGACAAACAAGCGATCCTGAGCGCGTCGAGCAGGCTTGCATCAGGGATGAAGTAAGGCGTTTGAATCAGAATGGACCGTTTGGCCGTCGAGATCATTTTAATGTAGCCGTTTTTGATCTGTTCCCATTCCGAATCCGGTCCGCTTGTGACAATCTGCATGCCGATGTTTCCGCAAGAGTCGATTTCAGGGAAGTGGTTTGGCATATAAGTAATGTCATGGTGATGTGAGGCCTGATTCCAGTCAAGGATGAACCGCGTTTGAATGGAGTGGACGGCGGTTCCTTTGATTCTGAGATGCGTATCCCGCCAATAGCCAAACTTGGGGTTCAGGCCGAGGTATTCGTCCCCGACATTAAATCCCCCGACATATCCGATGATACCGTCGATAATGACCAGCTTGCGGTGGTTGCGGTAATTCATGCGCAGGTTGATAAATTTAAACCGCGACGGGAAAAACACTTCGACATAGCCTCCAGCTTTGATCAGCTCTTTAAAAAAGCTCTTTCGCAAGCTTCTCGACCCCAATTCGTCGTACAGAACGCGGACTTCCACACCTTCTTTTGCTTTTTTGACGAGCGCATCGCGCAGCTTTTTTCCGATATCATCGCCTTTATAAATATAATATTGCAGATGAATATGGTCTTTGGCGTTTTCAATATCGCGGAGGAGGCGGTCAAATTTCTGGCGCCCGTCGGTCAGCAATTCAACGGCATTGTCTTCTGTGAAAACGGCGTGATTATTGACAATGTGCATATAAATTAAGTCTTTGCTGTCTGCCGTCGCTTTATTGCGAAATGCAAATTCGCGGCTTTTCAGCTTAGCGAGCTGCTGCTCCAATATTTTTTCCATCCCGATTCTTTTCCGGTCTTCCCATTGAAAGAGATGCTTCCGGCTTAAATTATGGCCGAACAGCAAATAAAGGCCGAATCCGAGGACGGGAATGAAGAAGAGAACGAGAAGCCAGGCCCAGGAGGCGCTTGCATCGCGGCGTTCTCTAAAAATCACAACGATTGCCAAAAGTGTATTTATTACTAATATAAAACCGAGAAATATCGATGTGATGCTAATATTTTTAATAATATCCATGTTGAACCTCGCAAGACGGATTTGTTTTTATACATTCCATTTATATCAGTTACTCCCTTTTCAAGCAACTATCTCATGATATACGGATCAAAAACAGAAAAGTTTCTTTCGAAAAGGAAGATAAGGCAAAAAACTGTAAAACATGTTGGAACTAAGTTACGATATAAATATAGAAATCGGATTTATTACCGGAATAAGGTCTCTTAACGAATGCAGGAGGGATTTTTATGGATATTGAAACATTTAATCAAATGCCGGCCTTTATGAAGGAAGAATTGGATAATCTCAAGCGGGTCGCTGCCCCGATCTTAAAGAAGAGGCTCGTTTTTCTGTTTGTGGCCATTCCGCTGCTTTTGGCTTCGCTTATTTATCTCTCAACATTCTGGGGCCAGGTGTCTTTCGGAACGGAATCGTATATTAAAATCGGCATCGCCGCCATCGGCGCCGCTTTTGGAATGGCTTTGCTCAAAGAGTCGTCCCACCAAAAAAGAAATGTCCAGAAGACGGTGATGACCTATATTTTGGACCGGATGCAAAAAAGCGAAGTGCTTCCTGACGATCGGAAAAACCGCTATGTCCGGGCGGTCAAAGAAGAGCCGTTTACTGTGATGAGAAGCTTTTTGGAGTTTTTAAATGAAGAGGAAAACAGAAGACAGAGATTAGCTGAATAATGAAGGAAAGAGCTGTATCTCAGCTCTTTTTTTGTGTCCCGTCAGCTTTCATTTAGTTCTTTTCCGAGTATTTTCAAGTCGTACCGGTTCCCGTCCATTTCAGCGATCCCGGGGAAATGCCCCCATTCGGCAAACCCGTGCTTTTCGAAAAGCCTGATGCTCGGAGTATTGTGGGCAAAAATAAAAGCCATTAAAGAACGAATTCCCAGCTTAGACGCCGCTTCAAGCGCGATTTGCAATATTTTAGAACCCATCCCTTTTCCGCGGTGGGCTTCATGGAGGTAAATGCTGACTTCGGCGGTTTTGGCATAAGCGGGCCGACCGTAAAACGATTCAAAGCTGATCCAGCCGATCGTTTCCCCCGCTTCGTTTTCGACGATGTAAAGGGGACGTGCTTCGGTGTGGTTTAAAAACCAATTCATTTTTTCTTCCGGTGACACCGGTTCGATATCTGCCGTGACCATTCGAGAAGCGATTGTGGAGTTGTAGATATCGACGATTTCGGCAAGGTCTGATTGCTTGGCGATGCGTAATTTCATGCGCTCTGTCCTTTCTTCGTTTGAATTGATCATGAACATGAAATCGGCTCGTTGTCTATATCACGCCCCAATTTCATGTTCACCTCAGCCTTCGTTTTTGCATCATCATGAGGCTTTCTGAAAATACGAATCAGAAAAAAAGTTTTTTGTAAATGTATATATTTTCTGAAAAGTGTTCAGAATGTTGCTGAGGTGATGAGTTATGAAAGAGGAAGAAAAGAATCGTACTTCCAAAATCACAAAGCTACAACAGTTTTTTCGTAAACGCTGGGTATTTCCAGCCATTTATCTGAGCAGTGCAGTCGTTGTATTAACTGCCGTTCTCTGGTATCAATCTGCATCCAATAACGATGTGAAAGACCAGCTCACAGATGATGGCAACAAATCAGCATATGATAACCGTGATGACGCGGTAGAAGTAGGAAAACCAGTAGAAAATGTCGCGATGCCGGTTGTTGATTCTGAGAATGTTTCTGTCGTTAAAAAGTTTTTTGAAACAGACGCAACTAAAGAAGAGAAAGAAGCAGCACTTGTAAACTATAATAACACGTACAGCATGAGCAAAGGTATCGACTTGGCTGAGAAAGACGGAAAAACATTCGATGTTTCCGCATCTCTCAGCGGTACGGTTATCAAAGCTGCAAAAGACCCTGTACTGGGCTACGTTGTTGAGGTGGAACATGAAGATGGCTTATCAACGGTGTATCAGTCTCTTTCTGAAGTGAGCGTCAAACAAGGCGACAAAATTGAGCAAAATCAAGTCATCGGAAAAGCAGGCAAAAACCTTTACAATGAAGAAGGCGGAAACCACGTTCATTTTGAAATCCGCAAAGACGGAGTGGCATTAAACCCGCTGAACTTCATGGACAAGCCGGTTTCAAGCATTGAAAAAGCAATCGAGAAACAGGCTTCTGAAGAAGTGAAAGAGCCTGCACAGCCTTCTGTTGAAGAAAAAGCAAAAACGGATGAAAAAGCCAAAGAGCAAAAAGATGACAAAGACGGAAAAACGAAACGTGAAGATTCTTCTGAGGGCTCAGAAACCCAAGATGAGACCCAGAAAGAAGATACAAACCAGCAGTAAACCATATGCGGTTTTAGCGCCTATCATCATGATAGGCGTTTTTTTTTTGCTACAATATGTTAAAACCCCGTATCAAATCTGCGGAGTCATCCGTTTATTAAAGTAAGAGGCCTCTTTAAGGAGTGTGAATTCATTCATGAATGAGTTAAATCAAAAAGCGCTGATGAAGTACTGTATGAAAATCACCGGCGACAAATGGGATGCCGAAGATTTGGTTCAGGATACATTCCTGAAATTAATGGAAATCAATCAAACAGACGCCTCACATGCTTATCAAAAAACGGTGGCGAAGCATAAATGGATCGACAGGCTCAGAAAAAGAAAGCGGGAGTGCTTTCTCTCGCCTGAGCATCCGTTATCCGAGCCGACAGAAACGATCAAAGCGGCCGATGAGTTCGAGCATTTGCTGAAAAAGCTTTCAGATGTCCTGACGCCGAAGCAGTTAACCATTTTTTTGCTCAAGGATGTCTTTTCCTTTCAGCTGCACGAAATTGCCGAAGCGCTTAATAAACCCGAATCGTCCGTCAAATCGCTTTTATTCAGGTCACGCCAGCGGCTGAAAGGCCTTTCTAAAGATGAAATTCAAAGGGAGGCGGCAGAAGAGGATCACGAATACGGCAGGCTGCTCGTTCAGGCGGTTTTGTTCCACAACCCCGATTTTCTGCTTGAATATGCGAAAAAGACTTGGCTTTCCGGGGCTTCAGAGCCGTCTTGCCAAAGCATGCTGAGGTGTGCTGCCTAGGAGGTAAAGGCAATGAATACCATTCCTTATGTTATTGAAAAAACAGCGGCGGGAGAAAGGTCATACGATATTTTTTCAAGGCTTCTCAAGGATCGCATCATTATGATCGGCTCGGAATTTTCGGATGACCTGGCCAATCGCGTCACCGCCCAGCTGCTGTTTTTGTCAGCGGAGGATGATGAAAAGGATATTTCGATTTACATCAACAGCCCGGGAGGCTCAACATCGGCCGGCTATGCAATATTGGACACGATGGAATATGTGAAGCCGGACATCCGCACCATTTGTGTGGGAATGGCGGCTTCCATGGGAGCGATCCTCTTGGCGGGCGGAACGAAAGGGAAAAGGTATGCCCTTAAAAACAGCGAAATCATGATCCATCAGCCGCTCGGCGGTGTTAAAGGGCAGGCGACCGACATGGAGATTTCGGCAAGGCGGATCATCAAGCTGAAGGAAAAAATACAGCTGTTTTTCCATGAGCGGACGGGTCAGCCTATTGAAAAGTTAAAAGCCGACATGGAACGCGACTATTTTATGGATGCGGATGAAGCGAAGGCATACGGCATCATTGATGACATCCTGTAACACAAGCAAAGCTCCCGGGTCATGTCTCGCCCGGGAGCTTTGCTTTATAAAGCGTCAGGACCTTCTTCGCCTGTACGGATGTTGATGGTGTTTTTGATTTCGTATATGAAGATTTTGCCGTCTCCGGGCTCTCCGGTTTTCAGGACGTTTTGCGCCGTCTCGGCCACTTTTTCGACGGGCACCTTGCTGACGACGATTTCGACTTTTAACCTTTCATATACATTGCTTTCGCGTTTGACGCCGCGGTATAGCTCTGTATGTCCTTTTTGCAGACCGCAGCCGTGGACATTATAAAACGTAATTGAAGTGACTCCGATTTTGGCCAGCTCCGTTTTCAGCTTTTCAAAGTTTGTAGGACGAGTTACAATTTCCACTTTGTACATTTGACCGCTCATACCATCACTCCTTGACAAATTAATCTTGATACGCTTTTTCGCCGTGCATCGTCAGATCAAGGCCGAGCGTCTCCTCATCCTCTGAGGCACGGAGTGTAAAGATGATACCGACTACCTTAATAATAGCGTAAGTCACGATTGCGACAAACAAATATGTTGCACCAATGGCAATCAGTTGTTTCCACAGCAGGCTGACATTTCCGTAGAAAAGTCCGTCGGCTCCCGCCGGATTGACTGAAGTTGTGGCAAACAGGCCTGTCGCAATCCCGCCCCAGGTTCCGCCGATGCCATGAAGCCCGAAGGCGTCAAGTGCGTCATCATAACCGAATTTTTCTTTTAGGAAAAACACACCCCAAAAACAGACGGCTCCGCCGATCAAGCCGATGCAGACGGATGAAAAAGGCGTGACAAACCCTGCACCCGGCGTAATCGCCACAAGTCCGGCGATCGCTCCCGAAACGGCTCCGAGCATTGTCGGTTTTTTATTGATCAGCCATTCCGCCAAAACCCAGCCGATCAAGCCCGCGGCCGCCGCTGTATTGGTGTTGATAAAAGCCGTCATGGCGACCTCATCAATCGTCAATGCGCTTCCGACGTTAAAACCGAACCATCCAAACCAGATCAGCGCAGCGCCCAGCAATGTCAAAAGCAGGTTATGAGGCGCGGTGTCGCTGATATTTTTTCGTTTGCCAAGCGCGATCGCGACGATCAGGCCGGCGACACCTGATGTGATATGAACGACGTTTCCTCCGGCGAAGTCGATCGCTCCGAGCTCGGCAAGCCAGCCGCCGCCCCATACCCAATGGGCGACAGGAGAGTAGACGAACACGACCCACAGCACGGAAAAAAGGATGAAGGCCGGAAAGCGCATCCGTTCAGCGAAGCTTCCGGAAATAATCGCCGTCGTCAGAACGGCAAACGTCAACTGGAACATCATATAGAGCGTATGCGGGATCGTTTCCGAGTAATCTGGATTCGGATCAAATCCGACTCCGTGTAAACCGATCCATTCCAAGCCGCCGATCAAAGGGTTTCCCGGAGCAAAAGCGAGAGAATATCCGAATAGAATCCATATCAGTGAGACGATGGCAATCGATGATAAGCTGTGCATGACAGTGCTCAGCACATTTTTGCTTCTGACCAGGCCTCCGTAAAATAAAGCGATGCCCGGCGTCATCAGCCACACGAGCAGCGCGCAAAAGAACATAAATACTGTATCCCCCATCTGCATGTATCATTCCTCCGTAGTAGTTCAAATTCTTTTATTCTTTCATTATAGTGACTAAAGAAAGATAACATGATGACTATGTTAGATTTCCTCACATGGTTTTTAGGGAGAAAAGCAGATAGGGCGGGGGCGAATAAAATGAATCGCCGGATTCATGCCACTTTTGTCACTTCAATCCACACGATCCGACGGCCGTCCATTTCTTTCACTTTAAAAAGGTACCCTTCACTTTCGATTTCGGTTCCGGGCCTGCTTTCGATGTTTTGTGTGAGAAACCAGCCGCCGATTGTATCGATTTCATCATCAGTTAAATGAATCCCAAGCAGATCGTTTACATCCTTGACCAGTACCTTGGCGCTCATGATGTAATAATCTTCTTTGAGTTTGCGAATATCGGATACTTCCTCTGTATCAAATTCATCACGAATATCACCGACAATTTCCTCCACAATATCCTCGATGGTCACCAGGCCTGATGTTCCGCCGTATTCATCCAAAAGAACCGCCATGTGGATTTGTTCTTTCTGCATTTTAACGAACAGCTTGTACACGGGAACAGTTTCAATGGCGTAGATGACGGAATGGATATAAGGTTTTAGCTGCTCGGCTTCCATAGTGAACTCGCCTGCAAGCTCCGCCAGAAGCAGTTCTTTTATATTGATCATTCCGACAATGTGGTCTTTGTCCTTTTGCATGATGGGGAAACGGGTATGCTTGGTTTGTTTGATCAGCCGTTTCACGTTTTGTATCCCGTCTTCCAGGGATAAGACGTTCATTTCATTTCTCGGCACCATGATTTCCTTAGCCATTCGCTCATCAAATTTGAAAATATTGTTCACATATCTCCATTCATTTTGGTTGATCTCTCCGCTTTGATAACTCTCTGACAGGAGTGTTCTCAGTTCTTCCTCCGTGTAGGCCAGCTCATGTTCTCCGGCCGGCTTCACTCCGATAATGCCGGTGATCATGCGGGCCGAATGATTGAGCAGCCATATAAACGGAAACATGATTCGATAAAACCAAGTCATTGGTTTAGAAAACAGAAGTGTCACGATCTCGGCTTTTTGAATGGCAACGGTTTTAGGCACCAGTTCTCCAATGACGACGTTCAAGTAAGTGACGGATAAAAAAGCGAAAAGAAATGAAAAAATATGCGTCGCCGGCTCATTCAAACCGAGTGCAGTCAAAAGGGGATGCAATAAGCTTTGCATCGTCGGCTCACCAAGCCAGCCGAGACCGAGCGCCGTCACTGTGATGCCGAGCTGACAGGCTGACAAATATTCATCAAGGTGTGAGGTGACTTCTTTGGCAGCAAGCGCGCCCCTTTTTTTCTGGATGACCAATTGGTCGATCTTTGTTCGTCTGACCTTAACGATGGCAAATTCAACCGCCACGAAAAATCCCGTCAAAGCAATTAAAACGGCTACAGCGATCAGCTTCAAAACTTCCAATGCCAGGCCTTCTGAAAAAAAGAAGGCGCACACCTCCTTTTCTATGAAAACATCATACTCGCTACATTCCACCTCCTCACACATGGCAAACATGTTTATTTGTGCAAAAGGCGGGCAAAGACATATAAAGCAAATGGGCTGGATTTAAGAGGAGGGGATCAGAAGATGAGAGTATTTCAGGGAGATGGCTGGACATGGTATCAGCTTGGCCCTCACGAAAAGGCAGAGGCACAAGGGCTGATTCGATCCGATCACTGGCCGGGATGCCGGAAATGGTTTCAAGGCGTTCCTTCAACCAATATCAATTGCTTGGATCTCAATGTTGCCGCCAAAGACAGGGAAGCCCTTTACGGTTCTTATATTTATGATCAGGAACCAGAAGAGGAGCAGGACCGCTCAGCTTTTCATTTTTATTTAACAAAAAACTATTTTTTCACGATGAATTTAGATTTCTCCGTTTTCGCAGAGGTCAGCCTCCAGCGGTTGCATGAACAATTGATGAGATGTCATGATGCAGCAGAAGCGTTTTTAGTGTTACTGGGGGAATTAATGAGAGTGTATTTGCATGAGCTTGAGCACTTTGAAGTGCAGCTTGAAAAATTAAGATGGGGATTTCACCATGATAATAACAAAAGCATCATTGAACTCATTCATCAGCGGCGCCATGAGCTGTTGATCATGAGAAGCTTGATTTTATCTATGAAAAAAATCGGAATGGGCATCAAAGAAGCATTTTTATCAAAGGATTTCGCTGCCATTGAACAACGCCGCACCTTTTGCAGGATCGACAGAGGCATTGATTTGATCAAAGAATATGCAAATGAAATCAATTATTTGCTTCATTCCGAAGAAGTGGTGACTTCCCATCGTGGGAATGAGATCTTTAAAGCTCTGACAATCTTTACGACGATCTTTACACCGATGACGGCATTCGGCGCTCTTTGGGGGATGAACTTTGAAGTCATGCCTGAACTATCATTAAAATACGGCTACTTGTTTTCGCTGATTCTGATTTTTTTATCGACCGTTCTTGTCTATTTATATTTGAAAAAGAAGGGCTGGACAGGTGATTTATTAAAAGACAAAAAAAGAAAGGACGGCTTTTAATATGTTTAATCTCCGTTTTTAGCGGATAAGCACATACTAAACCGCTGATAAAGGAGGAAGCCGAAATGAAACTGAAGGATATCATGACAACCGCTGTCGCATGCTGTGAACCATCTGCATCCGTAACAGAAATCGCAGGCAAAATGCGTGATCAAGAGGTTGATTCAATCCCTGTTTGCGAAAATGAAACATTGTTGGGGATCGTTTCAGACCGTGATATTGTGATCAGATGTGTAGCAGAAAACGCCATCGATGCATCGGCCGAAGATGTGATGAGCACTGAAATGGTCACAGGCCATTCTGACATGTCGGCTGAGGAAGCCAGTGATCTGATGGCAAAACACCAAATTCGCAGACTGCCCATTGTTGAAGAGGGACGCTTGGAAGGGATTGTCGCGTTGGGCGATCTTTCCGTAACAAATGCTGCGGATGAGAAAGCCGGGAAGGCATTAAGCGACATTTCAAAGCCCGCTTAAGCCGTAAGGAAGCAGTCTAGGAAGGCCGAGCATCGGAGCAAACTTTCACAGGATGTGATGACGGCGGCGTTCAGGCAGGACGCCTGCGCAATTAGCCGCCGAACCTCGTTATCATCCGTGAGCACCGACTTAGCAGGTCTGACAATGAATGCGAGGGTTTGTCGATACGCTGAAGGAAGAGTATTTTACTCTTCCTTTTGTAATAAATGCAAGATCGGCATTCATCTGGAGGTTTTTTGTTAGTCATGAATCAATAAATAATTTGCCTGTCTTCTGCGTTATTTTTTATGTAGAATTTAGTGTTTCTTTTAACCCCTCTTGATATGGAGTAGCTGGTATTTCACTATTCGGCTTTCTTTTCAATCCCATCACTAAACCCCTTGAAGCGCCCAAAATAAGACGTGCTGCTTTTTAGCGTAATGAAGGAGCGGGGCGGTATGAGGCAATACGAGATCGCTCGCTGCCGCCGCTGTATTTTGGTGAAATTCTGCTTCGGCCTCTTGAAGCGTCCATTGCGAATGGTGGATGTCTTCATAGTAGATCCGGCGATTGTGTGCAGTGTACAGCCGGTATCTTTCCGTCAGCCAGTATTCGAGCGTTCCTTTTTGGGCGCTGAAGGGATCTGACAGCGGACCATAGCTGGTGTGAAAGACAGCTTTTGCATCAGACCTTCTGCTGAAGAATCGAATCCGGCTGTCTTCTTTGTTAAAGGCAATGTCTGCGTGAAAATATGGCAAATGGAAAAAATGCCTCGCGCTCAAGGCGGCTAAACGTGATCCGGCATCAAGACTGAAAAAATAAACGCCTGGTACACCTTGATATGTGACATATGTTCGGATATTCACCTCAGGAAATCTGCTGATGACAGGAATGGGCGGCAAAAAGCGGGCCCGCAGATCTGTCAGCAGAAAAGGCAGAATGCCGATCCAAGCCTTTCCGTTCAACGTCTCCAGCTCCAAGGCCGCCGGTACTTTCCCGCGAATGGCCGCAGGTTCAACAGGCCAATGAGCGAACAATACATCGTTCCACGTCTGTGCCATTATCCAGGACCCTTTCGGGAGCGGAAAGGGCCGATGTGAAGTAGTTGTGATCGTCATCTAAAAAACGCTCCTTTTTCTTTTATTATGCTTAAAACATCCATCTGCAACACATTCACGGCATACTGTAACGTTTGATGATCAGCCTCTCCGGTTAAATCAAAAACAGCCGCATAAATAAGGGGAGTGATTCATTTGTTCAAACATACGAAGGTTCTGCAATACCCGGCTAAGCCTGAAAGGCCGGACCCTGTCTTCGCAAAGAAAATGCAGGAGATTCTCGGCGGCCAATACGGCGAAATTTCCGTTGCTATGCAGTATTTATTCCAGGGCTGGAATACGAGGGGAAATGAAAAATACAAAGACTTAATCATGGATACCGCCGCTGAAGAAATCGGGCATGTCGAAATGATTGCGACGATGATTGCA
This sequence comes from Bacillus sp. z60-11, assembly GCF_046464135.1. Taxonomy (NCBI): domain Bacteria; kingdom Bacillati; phylum Bacillota; class Bacilli; order Caryophanales; family Bacillaceae; genus Bacillus; species Bacillus sp. z60-11. Next base: position 504,961 of record NZ_JBIYSN010000003.1, read on the forward strand.
CGCCTGCTTGAAGATGCCCCCGTTTATGAACAGGAGGAAGCGGCCGAAGATCCTGTGATCGGTTCAATCATGAGCGGCATGAACCCGCATCATGCGATCGTTTCGGGTCTCGGGGCCATGCCGGAAAACAGCACGGGCGTTCCATGGAATGCAGGGTATATTGTGGCGAGCGGCAATCTTCTTGCCGACCTGCGTGCAAATGTCAATGCAGAATCACAAGGCCGCCTGCAGGTCGCCAGGCTCTATGAGATGACGGATGACAAGGGTGTAAAAGATATGCTCGGCTTTCTTTTGGCAAGAGATACAATGCACCAAAATCAATGGCTGGCTGCGATCAGGGAATTGGAAGAAAAAGAAGGTGTCATTGTGCCGGGCACGGTTCCAACAGAATATGAGAAGGAAGAATTTGCACACACTTTATACAATTTTTCAGATGGAGAAAAAAGCGCACAGTTTGATTGGCTGAAAGAGAATGCACCGGACGGGAGGAAATTTCAATATGAGAGCGCTCCGGTCGCTTACGGAGATCAACCGGACCTGAAACCTGCTCCAAAACAAAGCCACAATACGCCTGACTATGGAGAATAAAAGAGCCGAGGGCTCTTTTCAGACTGTCGAGAAAATCTCGACAGTCTTTTATTTTTTCCTTAAATCATCCATTTCTTCATTTTATAATAAAGAAAAGGACTTAAAAGGAAGGTGTTTTGCTAATGTTCTACACCAGAAA
>NZ_JBIYSN010000004.1:0-487108 GCF_046464135.1 Bacillus sp. z60-11
AGATTTCCCATTCCGTTAAGGAAGTAAGATCCCTGAAAGATGATCAGGTTGATAGGTCTGAGGTGGAAGTGTGGTGACACATGGAGCTGACAGATACTAATCGATCGAGGGCTTAACCAAATGAATGTCTTACGACACCGTTATCTAGTTTTGAGAGAACACCTCTCAAATAAGGTTTGGTGGCGATAGCGAAGAGGTCACACCCGTTCCCATGCCGAACACGGAAGTTAAGCTCTTCAGCGCCGATGGTAGTTGGGGGCTTCCCCCTGTGAGAGTAGGACGCCGCCAAGCCATTTATATATTTTACCTTGCATGAAATGAAGCTTAATTTATTCCGCAGTAGCTCAGTGGTAGAGCAATCGGCTGTTAACCGATCGGTCGTAGGTTCGAATCCTACCTGCGGAGCCAATGCTTCCATAGCTCAGCAGGTAGAGCACTTCCATGGTAAGGAAGAGGTCAGCGGTTCGAGCCCGCTTGGAAGCTTAATAAAAACTGACGATCTGGTTTCTCAAGAATGAGAAAGCTTTTTTTGTTTTGATGATGAATTATACAGCGGTCGCTTTAACGTAAGGTTTAAACAAACGTTTAAATAAGTGATCACAATAGGGAAGAATCCTCAAATCACGGTCTCTTGTTAAAAGCTAGAGGCCGTGTTTTTGTTTTGCCAGCAATAATTAGGTTATCGGGAAGTTTTCCTTATGTGTTATTTGTAGTGGGAATATATTCTGAACCCTCGTTAGAGAAAAGACAAAAGCAGGCACGATGCCTGCTTTTGTTATCCGGAGCCAAATAATACGATTGCCGCTATTTCTAAAACCAAGAGATAGATCATGTACCTGCCGTATTTGAATATTTCCTGATCGAAATGCTTTTGGCCTCTAAAAGTCCAAACAAATAAGCCTAAAACTGTGATGACAAGCAGTAATTTGCTAATCGTTAAAGCTGACATTCTAAACAACCCTCATGTCTTTTTAGTCTTATTACTTCTTCGACGAAAGCGAATAAATCCCTTTCAATTTAAGATCCGTTTAAAATAGAGAAGATGCGATTGTTGACGGTCCCAAATGATTTAATATTATTTTGGATATTGGAAAAGAGTATCACGTATCTGTCCCCTGTCAGGCTGAAGCTGTTTAAAATATTATACCCGGGCATCACGCCGTGGCTTGAATAGCTTCCCGGAGAAATATAAAAGCCCATCCCGTATGTGGCTTTGTTTGGCGTAAACATTTTTGTGAAACTTTTATCGCTAATAATTTTTCTGTCGTAAAGCGCCTTATCAAACAAGTACATGTCATAAGCGGTCATGTATATATCCCCTGCTCCGTAAAGCTGTGATAAATCAGGCATATCAGGCGTATACAGCTTTTTAAGTGCATTGAGCTTATAACCTGTTGACTGGTAAGACTGATCGGAAAAGGTTTTATAAAACCCTGCATGCTTCATGCCGGCAGGTTTAAAAATATGTTCTTCGACATATTGATCTAAAGGTTCGCCGCTTACCTTTGAAACAATGTAAGCCAGAACAGAATAGTTGGAGTCTTTGTAATTCCATTGTCCGGGCCCTGATTTAACCCCGCGATCCTCAATGTCTTGTATAAGGTCGTCTGGTGAAATATAGCCAGTGCCTTCTTTATGCCCGCGAATGCCTGATGTGTGTGTCAGAAAATGATAGAGGGTGATGTTTGTGCCATTTGGAAAATCCGGAAGGTATAACGAAACCGGGTCGTTTACTGACAGCAGTCCTTTTTCTTCAAGCTGAAGAATGGCAGTTCCAATAATCGCTTTTTGAGAAGAACCGATATAAAAGACGGTATCCGGCGTATTCGGCACCTGTTGTTTCCGGTTTGCATACGAATAGCCCTTGCTTGTAACAACTTCTCCTTTGTCTACAATCAGTGCTGTACCGCTGAATTCAATGCTTTTTAAATAGTCGTCCAATTGTGCATTATCATTTTTTGTTATGATATGACTTTGTTTTTCTTCTTTTTTCTTATGAGACGTGCTCTTTTTCTTCTCTGGTTTTGTTTGTTTTTCAGTTGCCTGCACATGATGTTCCTGTTGATCATTTGGGGCTTTTGGAAAAGCGATATAAATTAATCCGCAAATAAGGAGAGAGGCGAAAATGAGCAGTCTCCGATTTCTGTTATGCCTTTTTCTTTTTTTTATTCGTGTTCGGTACGTTCTTGACATGGCGGTACTCCTTCTAAAAGATGTGACGTATTTACTGACGCATGATCTCCTTAAAAAGTTTCTTATTTACTGCTAAAATTTTCATGTGTGCCAAAATTTACTCTTGAAACAGAACGAGTGTTCGTATAAAATAATATATGAAAGGAGTGAGAAGATGCAAAACATGCTGCAGCGGGCCATGGAAGACTGTTTTCCGGTCGATATCATTTATATGAAGAAAAGCGAATTCACAAAAAGGACGATTCTCGTTAAACAAATCAAAAATGGTTATGTGAAGGCATTCTGTTTCCAAAAGCGCCAGATCAGAATGTTTAAAAGCGAGGCCATTTTGGCTGTGCTTCCGCATAAAAAAAGAACAAATCCGGCTTATTATGCATAGATACGTGTTCTCCTCTGTACACAGTCTTCCGCTTATTCAATCCCTTCCTGTTTTAATATTCCATCTTTTGTTATAATTAATGTAAATATGTTTTAAAGAGAGCGGGCGTTTTACACCTATGCTTCAGACCATCAATCAAACACTTGGAAAAATAATGCCTTTACTGACGCCTGTCAGCGTTGTCAGCGGGGTGCTGCTGTCAGCCTATTTAAATGGGTTTGCGGATTTTGTACCGTGGATTTTTGCTTTTATGACGTTTGCCGGAAGTTTGGCAGCCAACTTTCAGTCTCTAAAGGCAGCGGTGATTCATCCCCTGCCAATGCTGCTGGCTCTGTTTGTTTTGCATATATTTATGCCGCTGTTGGCATTGGCTACGGGTCACCTTGTGTTTCATGGGGATTCATTAACGATTACGGGGCTCGTTCTTGGCGTTGTGATACCAACCGGTATAACAAGCATGATTTGGGCGGCCATGCATAAAGGGAATGTCGGCTTGACCCTGTCGATTATTTTAATTGATACAATCCTCTCTCCTTTTATTGTGCCGTTCAGCCTTTCAGTGCTTGCAGGTGCTCATGTGGAAATGGATGTGGCGGGGATGATGAAGGGCTTGTTCGGAATGGTTGTCATCCCTTCCTTGTTGGGCATGCTCGTCAATCAGTTTTCAGATCCGGAAAAAACAGCGCGATTAAGCGCCAATTGTGCTCCGTTTTCTAAAATCGGCTTGGCCCTCGTCGTTGCTATTAACAGCTCAGTTGTCGCTCCTTACCTGAAATCTGTTGACCTTCGGTTTTTAACAATAGCGGTGACGGTATTTTTAGTGGCCTTCACAGGCTATGTAACAGCGTGGCTATTAGGCAGGCTGTTGAAACGGCCGCAGGAGGAAATCACTGCTTTAATTTTTACTGGCGGCATGCGTAATATCAGCGCAGGCGCCGTCTTGGCCACCAGTTTTTTTCCGGCGAAAGTGGCCGTGCCGGTCGTGATCGGCATGCTGTTTCAACAAATATTGGCGGCGTTGTTTGGCCAAATGCTGGCAAGAAGCGAGTTGAAGAAATCGTGTCATGTCGATAAAAAAACGAGTCTGCCTTCATAGAAGGTCAGACTCAATGTTTCCGCCTGCAAGTTTAAATTGAAGTTCGTTAAGGAGAGAAAAATGATTAAAACGAATAAAGTAAGTGTGATGATCATGACTTTAATCTCTGCAGTCCTATTTTGTTCTTTGTTAGTCTCTGCTTCACTTTCCCCGCTTGCGGATTCAGGACCTAACGTTAATCAGTTTGGTTCATTAGGTATGTGGGCGGCAATGGCAACCGTTTTGCTATTTTATATGCTGCCTCTTATTGTATATATGATTGGAATTAATGCAATGAAGTTTGTGATGGCCGTTCTTTGCGGAATCGGACTATTGGCCGTTATTGCGATGATTCCAATTATTTTGATATTTGGAGCCTTTAGTGGAACGACGCCTTCATTATTAGGAATCATCGGTATCTGCATTGTGTTAGCCTTCGTGAATGTTATTTGGTTATTCGTCGCTTTTCGCCGGCCGTCAGTGAATACTTCTTTCTGATTTTGCCTCTTTACAGGCTTAAGACGAATAAAAAGACCCCGCGCTATCTTCAAGTTCTCCAAGTTCCTTTTGCGATCAGGTGAACGTTTCCGCCGACATGGATCTCTATGCTGTTTTCCGTTGTTTGCGCTTCAATATAAAGCAGGGAAGGTCGGTTTATTTCAAACCCTTGTTCAGCCCTTATGCTGAGATGATTTTTACTTAAGTAACTGTTATGCAGTAAATATCCTGCGAGATCCCCGATTGCGCTTCCTGTTGCAGGATCTTCCGGAACGCTGAAACAGTCGCAAAATACCCGGGCATTGATGTCGTTTTGTTCATGATATGTTTCCGTAGAAAAAACGAGCAGACTGGCTTCTGTTTCTTTTATAAAAGCTTCATACCGTTCTCTGTTGACTTTGCATTTTTTAACTGCATTCAGCGAATTTAATGGAACAATAACCGCGGGAAGACCTGTGGAAACCTCCTGTATCGGGAAATTCGCGTCTATATCGCATATATCGATTCCCAGTACGCCTGCCATCATTTCTTTGTCAAAGGTTTTGTTAAACACAGGAGGGTTTTGTTTCATCCAAATGACCTGATCTTCACTTTTGTCAAACGTCACTGGAATGGCGCCAACTTCTACATTCAAAATGATCTTTGAAGAAAGTCCAGTTTCGATTTCATTTTGAATGATAAATGCTGTGCCCAATGTCGGATGGCCCGCAAACGGAATTTCTTTTTCCGGGGTGAAAATTCGGACGTCATACCCGCCGTTTCTCTGTTTTCCAAAAATAAATGTTGTTTCGGAAAAATTGATTTCCCTCGCGATTTTTTGCATCTCGTCACTCGATAGGTCCTTTTCGACTTTAAAAACAGCGAGCTGGTTTCCTGTGTATTTTGCCTCTGCAAACACATCTACAAGATAAAATTCCATGTTGAAATCTCTCCCCCTTAAAATGCCACTTCCTGCCTCAAGCAGTTTTACATATCTTACACGAGATGGGGGCTATTGAACAGTCTAAGCCTAAAAAATAAAGAAGAGCGCCTGCCGCTCTTCCTAATAAAGCAAATACTTGTTTCTGACATTCATAAACCGTTTCTGCTCCGCTTCATATTTTGCAACGGTGTCGTCTAATGAAGCACCTTGTTCAATCATTGTTTTGACCCATCCGTTGCCAATGAGGCGGTTGAAATGGCTGTTGGGGAGGAATTCAAAGTCGTTTGGATAAAGATCATGAATCGTTTTTATGATCGCGATGCCGGTTTTGACAGGCTGAAAGGCGGTGCGGTTTTTCACGTAAAGCTCAACACCGTGACACAGTTTGTTTTGATGCTTTGAAAACGTCGGTGTAAAGGATGCTGCTCTGAATACAACGCCGGGCAGCTTCAGGCTGTTTAGTTTGTCTGCCAGCTCTGTACTTTTCATGTAAGGTGCGCCTATGAGCTCAAAAGGCTTGGTTGTTCCTCTTCCTTCGGAAACGTTGGTGCCTTCGATTAAGCCTGTGCCGGGATAAACGATGCTTGTGTCAGCCGTCGGCATATTTGGAGAAGGAAGGACGAAAGGAAGCCCTGTATCCTCAAAAAACATCTTCCGTTTCCAGCCCTTCATTTTGATGACGGTTAAATCAGCTCCGATGTCAAACTCCCGGTTGAAAAGCTTTGCCAGTTCTCCAGCTGTCATGCCGTGTATTAAAGGGATCGGATATCTTCCGATAAATGATGAATAATCAGGGTCGAGAACCGGGCCTTCCACTTTTGTGCCGCTTTGCGGATTTGGCCGGTCCAGTACGATAAACGGAATGTCGTTTTCTTTGGCTGCTTCCATTGCGTATGCCATGGTGTAGATATAGGTGTAAAAGCGTGTTCCGACGTCTTGAATATCAAAAAGAAGAACATCAACATTTTTCAGCATTTCCGGTGTGGGTTTTTTCGTATCACCGTAAAGACTGTAGACGGGCAGACCGGTTTTTTCGTCAATATATGATTCAACTTCGTCGCCGGCTTGCGCGTCTCCCCTGACGCCGTGTTCCGGGCCGAAAAGCGCTGTCAGCTCAATATCTCGGTCTTGGTAAAGCAAATCGATGCTGCTCGTCAACTCAGCATTTACACCGGTAGGATTTGTGATGAGCCCCACTTTCTTTCCTTTTAAAAAACGTTTCTTTTCTATGAGCACTTCGATGCCTGGTGAAACTTTCGCTTTCTTTTCTTTTTCCGGATAGGCAGCCGCCGCCGTCAGTGTGCTTAAGACAACCAATCCAGTGATCAGCCAAAACGCTTGTTTTTTCATTCAATCCCCTCCTTATCGAAGCGGTTTACCGTTTTTGAGATTTAATCCAAATCCATATTCGTACAAAATCTCCCCTGGCTTTGTAACGGAAGGGATGTCGACCGGCAATGTTCCTTTAGGTTTTGCTTTTCCGAAGATGACTTCAACACCCGCCGGGATGTTCGGCTGCCTGAACCGCCCGTTTGAATAGCCTTTAAATCCATACACCGCAATCACCGCCTGGGCTTCTTCAAAATTTGCCGTGTCATAGGGATTGCGAAGGCTCATGATGACAAATTTTTTCTGTTTGGATTGGGCGTATTTCATGGCTGCGCGCGGAAAGACAGTCGCCCATTTACTTGAGTCTTCAATGGTATCGTCGATGATTCCGTCGTTGACAACAGGGTCGTTTTTGACGACGTATGAGCCTGTAATGACATAATCAGCCTGGTCGATTTGTTTTTGGACATCTTCATTAAAGGTTTTCTCTGCAAAGGAATATTCGTTTAATACAACCTTTTTCTTGATGCTTTTGATTGTTTTCGAGATCGCTTTTGTTTGGTCTTCATAAGGAGCGAGAATGAGAATGGTGTCCCCTTTTTTTGGCTTAAACGGAAGGATGCGGCTGTTGTTTTTTAATACGGTGACGCCTTCTCTAGCCATTTTCATTTCCGCTTTCGCGTGTTTTGGATTGCCGACCGTTTTTAAAGCGTGTTTGATTTTTTTCTGAAGCGATTCGGATGACGCGCTGTCAAGGATGCCCCTTTTCAATTTGAGGGAAAGGATTCTTTCCACCGAGTGATTGATTTGTTCAACCGGAATCTCTCCTTGTCTGACAGCTTTGAGAAGGGCATCAAATACAGCGGCAAGGTTTTTTTCCGTCTCCAGGGATGTGACCTGTGCCGGCATCAGTGCGATGTCGACCCCTGCTTTGACGGCCATGACGACGGCTTCCTCCTGACCGAAATTGTCGGAGATGGCTTTCATGTTCAAGGCATCAGTCACGACAACGCCGTCAAAACCGAGATCTTTACGTAAAAGATCTGTCATGACTTTTTTGGAGAGTGTTGCCGGAACCATGATGTCTTTTCCGTCTTTTTTGCTTTTATAGGTTGTATCGTCAAATGCGGGGAACTGGACGTGCGCCGTCATGATCATGTCCATTCCGGCATTGATCGCTTGTTGAAATGGGACGAGTTCGACGCTTCTGAGCCGTTTTTCATCGTGTGGAACAAGCGGCAGGCCGTAATGGCTGTCAACCGCTGTATCGCCGTGGCCGGGAAAATGTTTCGCGGTGGCTGCGATTTGCTCGCCTTGAAGACCTTTCATTGTCTGGATGCCGAGCCGGGCGGCCAGTTCCGGTTTGGAGCTGTAGGAGCGGACGCCGATCACCGGGTTGTCGGGATTGTTGTTCACATCCAAGACAGGGCTGAAGTTGACGTTAATGCCCAATGCTTTTAATTCTTTTCCGATGATTTGTCCTGACCGGTAAGCGTTTTTCCTGCTTTTTGAAGCGCCGATCGCCATATTTCCGGGCAAGTTCGTGCCTGATTCCAGCCTTGTGACAATTCCCCCTTCCTGGTCAATTGCAATCAAAAGCGGAATATCCGGGCTCGCTTTTTGCAGACCGTCGGTTAATCGGACTGTCTGCTCAGTGCCTGTCACATTCTCTGCGAACAGAATCACGCCGCCGAGGTGATACCTTTGAATGATTCCGGCTACTTCCTCATTCATTCTCGTAAACCCTGTTGCGCTGGAATCGTCTTTTTTCTTCCAGTTCCTGAAATCAGGCATCAGCATCTGCCCGATTTTCTCTTCCAGTGTCATTGCGCTCACCATTTGTTGAATGCTCTGTTGCGATTGTTTTGCTTCCGCACCGGAAGTGCCAGGCTGCAATGCAAGGGATGACAGCAATACAATGACCAGTGTGCATCGAAAAAATGTTTTCATTCGGAGAATCGCCTCCTATTGATTGTTCAGCGCTTCATAAACAGCAGTGATCACACTGCCGTACTTTCCCGTTGAAAATAAATCACCCTCGAACTGATTCGGGTTTTTCGCAGGATCGATGACAGGTGAATGTTTTTTGTTGGTCAATAAGACAATCCCCAATTGATATGCTGGATCAATGATGGTGACAGTCCCCGTCCAGCCGGTATGTCCATATGCCCTGCTTGAGGCATGCTTTCCAAACATCCATTCCATATCGGTATTGCCGTTGAGACGCCACCCTAGACCATATGTTGCATCTGTTTTTGACGGTTTCGTAAACTGCGCAATAATCCTTTTGCTGAATAGCCGCTCCTCGCCGTATCCTCCTCCGTTCAGCATGACTTGGAGAAGCACCGCCATGTCATCTACTGTTGAAAATAGACCGGCATGCCCAGAAATGCCCTCCATCGAGTAAAACGCTTTTTCGTCGTGAACCTCCCCTTGTAATGTATATGTTCGAATATTGGGAAACCATACCGTTCCGTCTCTCGTATTTCCCATTAACTCTGTGGCGGCGAATTGGGCAGGCTTAAATCCCTTTTTTAGAGGATTGAACATGGTATGCCGCAAACCGAGAGGACGGTAAAGTCGATTTTCCGTATAATGATCTAAAGGCTGGCCTGTGATTTTCTCGATGACGAGTCCGAGCAGCATATAATCGACGTCGCTGTAAAGCTGCTTTGTGCCTGGTTCATATGCCAAGGGGGTTTTTGAAAGAAAGGACAGCGTTTTCTCCCGCGTTTGGGAATAAAGCCTGCCAGCCGTTTTTGGATCGTAGTAGTTCCAGCTTGCCGGGAATCCTGCCGTATGATGAAGCAGGTCTATCACCCGAATTCGATTCTTTCCTTTGATGATGTCTTCGGGCCGGTCTTTAAATTCGGGGATATAGCGCGAGATTTTCGCATTTAGATCAAGCTTTCCGCTGCTAGCCAAATGCTGTAAAGCGAAGTTGACGGCATACATTTTTGTGTTGGAAGCCAGGTCGAACATCGTATTTGTTTTCATCTTTCTCGGATGTTTGAGCGGATTGAGTCCGTTGTATTTTTGCTTGTAACCGTATGCTTCTTTTTTTACGATCTTTCCGTCTTTGATGATGATAAGCGCAGCGCCGGGGAAACCTTTGCTGATATCCTGCTCGATTAAATCGTCGACCTGTTTTAGTTTTTCTGAAGAAAAGCCGGCTTCTTCAGGCTGCTTTGCTTTCTTTAAGGTGGGGTATGTCTGCTGCTGCCTGTCCTTAGCTATTGTCGTCTCAGCGGAAACTGAGGAAGGCAGAATCAATGAAAGAGATAAGAAGGCTGCGATGCTTCCGGTGATCCATTTTCTCATGCCGACACTCCTTTTTTGTTTAAACAAACGTTTAATCAAATTCAACGGCCATTTCGTCGTTGAAGCCAAAAGCATATGTGAAAAGAAATCCGGCGGCATACGAAATCAATAAACCGACCACGTACAGCAAGATTTGATGTGTATGAACAAGGAACGAAAGAGGGAGTCCTGAGACGCCGATTGATACGGTCGCGATTTTGAAATAGGCTTGAAATGCTCCGCCGATTCCCGCCCCAAGGCAAGCGGTCAAAAACGGCCGTCCAAGCGGAAGGGTCACACCGAATATCAGCGGTTCTCCGATGCCGAGCAAACCTGACGGGAGACCGCCGCCAATCGCTCTTTTTAACCTGGCTTTTTTCGTTTTAAAGTAGATGGCAAAAGCGGCCCCTACCTGACCCGCGCCTCCCATGGCCAAAATCGGCAGCAGGGGATCGTCTCCGATGGAATTGATCAATTCCATATGAACGGGTGTCAGTCCCTGATGCAGCCCGGTGACAACGAGCGGGAGAAATGTGGCGCCCAATATGAATCCCGCTGCAATGCCGCCAATATTTAATATGGCTAAAAGTCCTGAAGTAATTGCGTCTGATATAAAGCCGCCGACAGGCATGAAGATGACGTAGGTGACGATTCCTGTGAGAAGAAGGGAGACTGTAGGTGTCACAATGATATCAAGTGAATGAGGGGTGCGGCGCCTGACTCGTTTTTCGATAAAAGCGATAAAAGCGGCAGCGAACAAAACGCCGATCAAACCGCCCCTTCCAGGGAGCAGGGCTTCACCGAACAGTTTAATGTCGCCTGCGGCAGGGTTCATGATCAATATCCCTGCGAGACCGCCGAGCGCCGGGGAACCGCCGAATTCTTTCGCTGTATTTACCCCGACGAGGATGCCCAAATAAGCAAACAAACCTGAGCCGATGACTGTTAAAATGATTGCGGGCTGAGACGTTTCGGCAAGCCAGCCGGCTTGGACAACGGCTTTTGTAATTCCGGTAATTAAGCCGGAGGCAACAAGCGCGGGGATCAGCGGAATAAAAATGCTTGCGATTCGCCGCAGAAACAGTTTAAAGGGTGTTGCGTTTTTCTTTGAGCGGGCCGCTTTATGTTTGGCCGCCGCCTCTTTTAAATCATCTTGTTCAGATGAAACCAGCAGCTTGCCAAATTCATCTGAAACACGCTGAACAACGCCAGTGCCAAGAATGATTTGCAGCGTTTCTTCTTCGACAACACCGATGACGCCTTCAAGCGCTTTGATCGATTCGATATTTGCCTTTTGACGGCTGACGGGTGTGATCCGCAGACGAGTCATACAATGGGTGAAGCCGGCGACGTTTTCTGCACCGCCGATTTGTTCTAAAATCTGCTTTGCCAGGATGGCGTATGTTTTGTTTCCGCTCATCACAGGTTCCCCCTTTAGTCATCCATTTTGCCTAGCAAGCTGATGGCCGCTTTTGTTTGATCAATATATTGAATGATTTCTTCGTATCGCTCAGCGGCCATTCCTAAAAACAACACATCGATCATATAAAGCTGAGTTAAACGAGAGGAGGTTGCGGCGCTTCGAAACGGCGCTTCATTTGAACATGATGTATACAGTATGATATCGCTTAATGAAGAAACGGCAGACTGGCCGAAGCGGGTTAATCCAATCGATTTGATGCCGTATCTTTTGGCAAGCTGTAATACATTAGCGACTTCCTGCGTTTCACCGGAGTGGGAGATGGCAAATACGATATCATGTTCATCCGCATTGGCGATTAATGTTGCGACAAGGTGCATGTCTGTAAAGGCGGTTGCTCTTTTATTAATTCTTAAAAATTTTTGCTGGGCGTCTTGTGCGACGATGCCGGAGGCGCCGATTCCGCAAAAGTGAATCGTATTTGCACCGATCAGTAATTGAATGGCTTTTTGCAGCTGTTCGTGATCTATGTTTTCACATGTATCGCGAATCGCCTGAATCGAATTGTTGGCCGTTTTTTGCACGATTGAGTAAAGCTGTTCTTGCGGTTCAATATCCCGGTATCCCTGATCAGTCGGTTTCATCAGGTCTCCGGCGACGCGCATTTTTAAGTCCTGGAATCCTTTCAGTCCGAGTGATTTGCACAGCCGGATCGCAGCCGCGCCGCTTGTCTTTGCCGAAGCGCTGACTTCGTGGATGGTGCTGTTTACGATGTCATGCGGATTTTCTAAAATGTACTCAGCTAGCTTCCGTTCGGACTGCGGCAGCTTGTGAAGCATGGTTCGAATGATTTCCAATCCTCCTGTAGCCATCATTTCTTCCTTTCCTTTAAGAGTGTTCTCCATGAATGGTTAATGCTTTTTCAATGCTGCCATCTGATTCTTTCAGCAGTTTTTGCGCCGTGGTTAGATCGGCATTTGTTTTGAGCATGACGATTGCGGTTTTGACTTGATTTTCGGCAGCAGCCAATGCTGTTTCCGCTGTTTTTTGATCGGCCCCTGTGACAGTTTGGATGATTCGGATTGCGCGCTGTTTCAGTTTGGCATTGCTGACACTGACATCGACCATCAGATTCTCGTAGACTTTTCCCATTTGGATCATGGCTGTCGTCGAGATCATATTTAAGATCATTTTATGAGCAGTTGCCGCTTTCATTCTGGTTGATCCGGCAACGACTTCCGGTCCGACGACCACTTCGATCGCATGGTCGGCTGATTGGCTGATGGCAGAGCCTTTGTTGCAAGTGAGGGATACAGTTTTTGCGCCGATTTGTCCGGCATATTTCAGTCCGCCGTGAACATATGGGGTACGGCCGCTGGCGGCAATTCCGATGACCGTGTCGTTCTTAGAAAGGCGGATCGATTTCAGATCACGCACTCCAAACGTCTCACGGTCTTCGGCGCCTTCGACAGCTTCGAACATTGCTTTTTCCCCTCCGGCGATCACTCCTTTTACAGTATCTGGAGGGATGCTGAATGTCGGCGGACATTCAGCAGCATCGAGGACACCGAGCCGTCCGCTTGTTCCAGCGCCAATGTAAATGAGCCGTCCTCCTTTTTTCAGCGAATCGACCACATAGTCGACGGCTGTTTTGATGTCGGGCAGCACGGCTTCGACCGCTTCAGCCACTGTTTTGTCCTCTTCATTCATGATTTTGAGTATATCGATTGTCTCAGCTCGATGAATATGCTTCGTCTTTTCATTTCGGCGCTCGGTCGTTAAGGAGCTTAAATTGCTGTTTTCCATCAACAAATCCTCCTGACACAAATGCGAATGATTTCTTAATTTTCAGTATATTAACTCTGGAATTTTATTTCAACATGAAAAGAAAAATAATGAAATTTAGTTTTATAATGGTTCTGAATCAGTTGAAGAGCGAATAAAATAGAGCGCAGTTGCAGACTGCGCTCTGACGGGCATTTACAGCTCATCAAGCTGATGTTCGGAAACCACCCTGAAACCTTCTCTTTTCAGAAGGGCTGCTGTGATTCCGTTTCCGGCTACTTTTTGGCTGGAAAAGCTTCCATCGTATATGTGGCTGCTTCCGCAGGACGGACTGTTTTCTTTTAATACAACGGTGTCAGCCTGGATGTCCCTGGCGATTTCCAGCGTTTTGTAAGCGCCTTTTATATAAAGGTCTGTTACGTCCTCGCCTGACCTTGTGATGATGGCCGCATTTCCATTTAAAACATCTTCTCCCGTCCCGCCGGATATTTCGGCGGGTTCCCTTGGAGTGGCAAAACCGCCGAGGACTTCTGGACAAACAACCGCTGCTTTCTTTTCTTGAACGAGTTTGTTGATCTTTTCGACATAGCTGTGCGTCCCGTTATAACGGCATTCAACACCTGCCAAACACGAGCTGACCAATATCATTCAGACGTTCCCCTCTCCTCTAAATCAGATATTCATATTTTATATCATCTCCCGTCTTTTTCAGCTGAAAAGTTGGAAAATAAAAATTTTAAATTACCCCTTTACAAATGGGGATGATCCTGTATATAATAACTTTTGTCAGCTTTACGAGAGCTGTCTGGACAAACGATTTTGGCCCGTTGGTCAAGTGGTTAAGACACCGCCCTTTCACGGCGGTAACACGGGTTCGAATCCCGTACGGGTCACCATTCTTTTTTGGACAGAAGAGGAAGGCTTGCTAAAGGCGCAACGTCCTGTTACAACGCATGCACTTGTACGTCCTGTACTTCGGAGGATTAGCTCAGCTGGGAGAGCATCTGCCTTACAAGCAGAGGGTCGGCGGTTCGATCCCGTCATCCTCCACCATTTTTCGGAGCGGTTTTCACATCCGCACGAGTTAAAACATAAGATAAAATATGCCGGTCTAGCTCAATTGGTAGAGCAACTGACTTGTAATCAGTAGGTTGGGGGTTCAAGTCCTCTGGCCGGCACTGTTTTTTGGAGGGGTAGCGAAGTGGCTAAACGCGGCGGACTGTAAATCCGCTCCCTCAGGGTTCGGCGGTTCGAATCCGTCCCCCTCCACCATTTTTGGGCTATAGCCAAGCGGTAAGGCAACGGACTTTGACTCCGTCATGCGCTGGTTCGAATCCAGCTAGCCCAGTTTTTGGACATCCTGTGTCGGATGTCCTTTTTATTTTGCCTTTTTGTATAACTATTCAAAAACATGTCGTGTTGAGTCAATTTTGTATTGGACGGTACAATGAAGGTCTGAAAGGGGGATACACACATGTTAAAACAACGGATTTCAATGGTTGGTGTGCCGATGGATCTCGGACAGCTGAGGCGGGGAGTCGATATGGGACCGAGCGCGATCCGCTGTGCGGGGGTAAATGAACGTTTGGAATGCCTTTTCCGCGAGATTGAAGATTTGGGAGATTTGACAATCGGGCAGAGAGAGGATGAGAAGGAAGGCGGAGAAGAAGCCGCGGAGGAATTACGAAATTTGAAAGCGATTACAAAAGCGAGTTTGAAACTTGCTAACACCGTTGACGAGATCGTTGCAAAAGATTCATTTCCTCTCGTGCTTGGCGGAGACCACAGCATTGC
Source organism: Bacillus sp. z60-11 (assembly GCF_046464135.1). Classification (NCBI taxonomy): domain Bacteria; kingdom Bacillati; phylum Bacillota; class Bacilli; order Caryophanales; family Bacillaceae; genus Bacillus; species Bacillus sp. z60-11. The sequence continues at coordinate 14,696 of NZ_JBIYSN010000004.1, forward strand.
GATCGGCACGCTTGCCGGGCTTGCGAAACATTATCGAAATCTGGGTGTCATTTGGTATGATGCGCATGCAGACTTAAATACAAGGGAAACGTCTCCTTCAGGCAATATTCACGGAATGCCGCTGGCCATCAGCCTGGGGATCGGCCATAAGGAGCTGACCGGTCTCTGTGGAAAAGGTGCCAAAATCAAAGCGGAAAACATCGTCATCATTGGAGCGAGATCTCTTGATGATGGGGAAAAGAAATTGATCCGTGAAAAAGAAATCAAAGTGTATACGATGCATGAAATTGATCGCCTCGGTATGACGAAGGTGATGGAGGAAACGATTGATTATCTGCGTGACCGGACGGACGGCGTTCATTTGTCGCTTGATTTAGATGGTCTTGATCCGCATGATGCACCTGGCGTCGGGACTCCTGTGGCAGGAGGGATCAGCTATCGTGAAAGTCATTTGGCGATGGAAATGCTTGAGGAATCCAATTTGATTACATCGGCTGAGTTTGTTGAAGTCAATCCGATCCTTGATGAGAAAAACAAAACCGCGGAAGCGGCAGTTGCTTTAATGGGATCATTGTTTGGCGAAAAGTTACTATAAACATTACATTGGCAGCGGCTTACGGAGGCCGCTGTTATAATCGGCATATGTCTCGGATTCAATCTATTTACTACGTATAATAATTTTAAGCTAATATTAAGCGCTCGATCCAGCGGAAACCGTCTACACCCTGTCATTTATTTGATAAAATATTTTTATGCATTTCATGAAACCTTTTAAAAATCAATTCGTATACATAAAGACCGGTGAAGGCAGAGGTTAGATAAATATGGAAACAATGATAAAAAAGAGAATCAAACAGGTGAAAAAAGGCGACCGTAACGCATTTGCAGACATCGTGGATATCTATAAAGACAAAATTTATCAGCTTTGCTACCGTATGCTCGGCAATGCGCATGAAGCGGAAGATATTGCGCAGGAAGCATTTATTAGAGCATACGTGAATATCGACAGTTTTGATATCAACCGGAAGTTTTCCACGTGGCTTTATCGAATCGCAACCAATTTAACCATCGACCGCATTCGCAAAAAAAAGCCGGACTATTATTTGGATGCAGAGGTGGCAGGGACAGAAGGACTGACGATGTATTCCCAAGTTGCGGCGGATGCTGCGCTTCCAGAGGATGAAGTGATTTCTTTGGAGCTGCACAGCACCATTCAGGAAAAAATCTTAAGGCTTCCCGATAAATACAGGACGGTCATCGTATTAAAGTACATTGATGAGCTCTCACTCATTGAGATCAGTGAAATTTTAAATATTCCCGTGGGAACTGTAAAAACGAGAATACACAGGGGCAGAGAGGCTCTCAGAAAACAATTAAGGGATCTTTAAGTGGGGTGATGAAATGAGCTGTCCGGAGCACATTGTTCAGCTTATGCATAAATATCTTGACGGAGACATTCTACCCGAAGATGAAACGCGACTAAAAGAGCATCTGCAATCATGTGAAAGGTGCAAAAAACACCTTCGTGAAATGGAGAAGTCTATCGCTCTAGTGCAAAGCACGTCGCATCTTACAGCTCCGGCAAACTTTACAGCTAATGTGCTGGCAAATCTGCCGAAGGAAAAGCGGACGGTGTCCATTAACAGATGGCTGAAAGCCCACCCGTTTATTGTGGCGGCAGCTTTATTTGTGATTTTAATGGGCGGCAGCTTTTTTTCGAGCTGGCAAAATGACCACGACTTCAGTGTGTCCAGCCAGCCTAATCTCGTCGTGAAAAACAACACGGTCATCGTACCTGAGGGCGAAGTTGTCAAAGGCGATGTAACCGTGAAAAACGGCAAGCTGATTATAAAAGGTAAAATAGATGGCGACGTAACCATTGTAAACGGAGAAAAATATACGGCTTCAGCCGGACAAGTCACCGGTCAGATCCACGAAGTCAATAAGGTGTTTGACTGGATCTGGTACAAAATCAAGTCAACAGGAAAAGCGGTTTTCGGCGGGGGTCACTCGAAAGATCAAGAGCAAAGCGGACATTAGGGGCTTTGCTCTTTTTTTAGGGAAGGCAGTCATTTCACTTGGAAAATCAAATTGTGCTATAATAGCCTCTGTATAAATATCATACGATTTTGTAACATATTAACTTTACTAATGACTGAATTCTTGGAGGACGAGGAAATGGCTTTTGAGGATATCCCTTTCTTGCAGTACCTCGGCGATGCCGTTGATATTCTCCTTGTTTGGTACGTAATATATAAATTAATGATGGTCATCCGCGGGACGAAGGCGGTTCAGCTTTTGAAGGGAATCGTAGTCATTGTTCTCGTCCGGCTGGCCAGTCAATATTTAGGCTTAAGCACCCTGCAGTGGTTGGTTGACCAGGCGATAACATGGGGGTTTTTGGCAATTATCATCATATTCCAGCCTGAATTAAGGAGAGCGCTGGAACAGCTTGGACGGGGACGGTTTTTTTCCCGGAGCGGAACCCCTGAAGAAGAGCAGCAGCAGAAAACGATCGATGCGATTACAAAGGCGATCAAATATATGGCGAAACGGCGCATCGGTGCTCTGTTAACCATTGAACGGGAAACCGGAATGGGCGATTACATAGAAACGGGGATTCCTTTGAATGCAAAGGTCAGCTCTGAACTATTGATCAACATCTTTATTCCGAATACACCGCTTCACGACGGCGCTGTGATTATGAAAAATGACGAGGTGGCCGCAGCCGCCTGCTACCTTCCGCTGTCGGAAAGCCCTTTTATTTCTAAAGAGCTCGGCACGAGGCACAGGGCGGCGGTAGGGATCAGTGAAGTGACCGACAGCTTGACGATCATCGTATCCGAAGAAACCGGCGGAATCAGCGTTGCCAGAAACGGGGACCTTCATCGTGATTTATCGGAAGAAGCTTTGACGAACATGCTTGAGGCGGAGTTCAAGAAAAATTCGCGGGAAGCTTCCTCAAATCGCTGGTATTGGAGGGCGAAGAAAAATGGATAAGTTTTTAAACAATCCTTGGGCCGTCAAGGTTGTCGCGTTATTGTTCGCGTTCCTGCTTTACTTTGCGGTCCACAGTGCGCAAGCTCCGACCCCGAAGAAACCAGGTGAATCGTTTTTCCCGACAACGACGACAGATGAAGCAACGCTCACCGATATACCTGTAAAGGCGTATTATGATGATGAAAACTACGTTGTTACAGGCGTACCGCAAACCGTGAATGTCACGATCAAAGGGCCGACTGGAACTGTAAAGAAAGTAAGACAGGTTAAGGATTTTGAGGTCTACGCAGACATGCAGGACTTGAAGACAGGAAGACACAAAGTCGAACTGAAAGCCAGAAACGTTGCCGACGGGCTAAGCATCTCCATCAATCCATCGGTAACGACTGTGACGATCGAAGAAAAAACGTCGAAAGAGTTTCCGGTTGAAGTCGACTTTTACAATAAAAACAAAATGAAAGACGGCTACACGCCGGAACAGCCGATTGTCAATCCGAAAAACGTCAGTGTCACAGGCTCCAAAGCCGTGATCGACAGAATAGCAAGCATAAAAGCGACGATTAATTTGGAAGGCATCGATCAATCGGTTGAAAGGGAGGCCAAGCTGACGGTCTATGACCGGGACGGCAATGTTCTTCCGGTGGAGGTTGATCCTTCCGTCGTCAACATCACCGTTCCGGTTACAAGCCCCAGCAAAAAGGTCCCGATCAAACTTGATCGGAAAGGGAGCCTTCCGGACGGCATCAGCATATCCAGTGTGGATACAAGCCCTGGTGAAGTAACGGTCTACGGACCGGAAAATGTTCTCGATTCGTTAGAATTTGTCGACGGCCCTGAGCTTGATTTAAGTAAAATTAAAGATGACACTGAATTGGAAGCTGATGTTCCGGTGCCTGACGGCGCTAAAAAAGTGTCGCCCGAAAAAGTCAAGATTAAAGTGAAAGTAGACAAGGAAGAGGACAAAGAACTGAAAAACGTTTCAATCAAGGCCGTTGGGCTGAATGACAGCCGCAACCTCGAGTTTCTCGACCCAAAGACGGGTAAGCTTGATATTACGGCAAAGGGGTCTGAGGCCTCGATTGAAAATCTGCAGCCGTCAGACATAGAGCTGTATATCAATGTGGCTGATCTCGATGACGGTGAGCACGATGTCAAGCTTGAAGTGAACGGACCGCAGAATGTAGCGTGGTCGCTGCCGCAGAAGAGCATTAAAGTGAGAATTTCTTCTAAAACATCTCAAAAAGAAAATGACAAAGGTCAGGATGAAAAAGAACAGGATCATTCTGAAACAGATTCACAACCTTCATGAATCAAAAAGGAGCGATATTAATGGGCAAGTATTTTGGAACAGACGGTGTGAGAGGTGTGGCAAACAGTGAACTTACACCCGAGCTGGCCTTTAAAGTCGGACGTTTTGGCGGATATGTCCTAACAAAAGATAAAGAACGTCCCAAAGTGCTGATCGGCCGTGACACACGTATTTCCGGACATATGCTGGAAGGGGCCCTTGTCGCCGGTCTCCTCTCGATAGGAGCGGAGGTCATGCGCCTTGGCGTCATTTCGACGCCCGGTGTCGCATATTTGACAAAAGCCATGGATGCTGAAGCGGGAGTGATGATCTCGGCTTCCCACAACCCTGTCCAAGACAACGGTATCAAGTTTTTCGGCGGCGACGGCTTCAAGCTGTCCGATGAACAGGAGCTTGAAATCGAGCGTCTGATGGATCAGCCGGAAGATACTCTCCCAAGACCGGTCGGCGCTGATCTCGGAATGGTTAACGACTATTTTGAAGGCGGACAGAAATATCTGCAATTTCTTAAGCAGACTGCCGATGAGGACTTTACAGGCATTCATATCGCGCTCGACTGCGCACACGGGGCGACATCGTCGCTTGCAACCCATTTATTTGCCGATCTTGACGCAGATGTCTCAACGATGGGGACGTCTCCGAACGGATTAAATATCAATGACGGGGTAGGATCGACACACCCAGAAGCTCTGGCGGCATTTGTGAAAGAAAAGGGAGCGGACGTCGGCATGGCGTTTGACGGAGACGGCGACCGTTTGATCGCTGTGGATGAAAAAGGACATATTGTCGACGGCGATCAAATCATGTACATATGTGCGAAGTATTTGAAGAATGAAGGCCGTTTAGCAGACAATACCGTGGTTTCAACCGTTATGAGCAACCTCGGCTTTTACAAGGCGCTTGAAGCGGAAGGCATTAAAAGCGTTCAAACCGCTGTCGGCGACCGCTATGTAGTGGAAGCGATGAAAAAAGACGGGTTTACGCTCGGCGGTGAACAGTCCGGACATCTGATTTTCCTTGATTACAACACAACTGGAGACGGTTTGCTCTCAGCGATCATGCTGATGAACACGATCAAGATGACGGGCAAGCCGTTATCAGAGCTTGCGGCGGAAATGCAGAAGTTTCCGCAGCTTTTGATCAATGTCAAAGTGACGGATAAATATAAAGTGACAGAGAACGAAAAAGTTAAAGCCGTCATCGAACAGGTGGAGCAGGAAATGAACGGCGACGGCCGCATCCTCGTGCGTCCGTCAGGAACGGAGCCGCTTGTCCGCGTGATGGCCGAAGCCAGAACGAAGGAGCTTTGCGAGCAATATGTAGGCCGCATTGTCGATGTCGTGAAGGCGGAAATGGGAGCGGAGTAATTTTCCGCAAAAGACGAATGAACAAGACAAGCTGATTCGGCATACGATAAAGGGAACCGGTGCAATCTTGAAAAAAATGTGAACCATTTTAAAAATTGTTTGACGGTTCAATTATGCGTGTAGTAAAATCAGCTTGTCTTGTTTTATTTAAAAGGAAAGGCAGGGTAGAGAGAATTTTTGATAGTTATAGCGCCCGGACTAAGCGTACGGATGACAAAGCTTAGTTGACGAGGATGGAGGTTATCGAAGTATTCGGCGGATGCCTCCCGGCTGACCTCAAAGATCACAGCCGCAAGGATTTCCTCAAACCAAAGAGGCGACTCTTTGAACAAAGGGAAATCGCATGATCTTCCAACAAATAAAAACATGTAGGAGGGGACGGAGAAATGTCCCCGCCTTAAAAGCAGACTTTCTTCGTCTCCTGCCTGCGACTTTAGGAGGAAGAAACATATGTGTGGTATTGTAGGTTATATTGGCCAGCTTGATGCAAAGGAAATTTTATTAAAAGGCTTGGAAAAATTGGAGTATCGCGGCTACGATTCAGCCGGAATCGCTGTAGCGAACGAAGACGGCGTGCACGTATTCAAAGAGAAAGGCCGCATTGCCGATCTGCGCGCAGCCGTTGATGAAAACGTGGTATCCCAGGCGGGAATCGGACATACACGCTGGGCAACCCACGGAGAGCCAAGCCGCTTAAACGCTCACCCGCATCAAAGCGCATCAGGCCGTTTTACACTTGTGCATAACGGTGTCATCGAGAACTATGTTCAGCTGACACGCGAATATCTGCAAGGTGTAACCCTTAAAAGTGATACGGATACAGAGGTTGTTGTGCAAGTGATCGAACAATTCGTCAACAAAGGTCTTGACACTGAAGAAGCGTTCCGCCAAACGCTCATGCTGCTCAAAGGCTCTTATGCGATTGCATTATTCGATCATGAAAACAAAGAAACCATCTATGTTGCGAAAAATAAAAGCCCGCTTCTTGTCGGCCTTGGAGACAATTTCAATGTTGTCGCGTCTGATGCGATGGCAATGCTTCAAGTGACAAATGAATATGTGGAGCTTATGGATAAAGAAATGGTGATTGTCACTGACAAAAAGGTCATGATTAAAAACCTTGACGGTGAAATCATGTCCCGTGCCTCTTATATTGCAGAGCTTGATGCCAGCGATATCGAGAAGGGCACATACCCTCACTACATGTTAAAAGAAATCGATGAACAGCCGCTCGTCATGCGGAAAATCATTCAAACATACCAGGATGAAAACGGCAAGCTCTCCATTCCGGGAGATATCGCCGCAGCCGTGGCTGACGCTGACCGCGTTTATATTATCGCCTGCGGAACGAGCTACCATGCCGGTCTTGTCGGTAAGCAATTCATTGAAACATGGGCAAAAGTTCCGACTGAAGTTCATGTCGCAAGCGAATTCTCTTACAACATGCCATTGCTTTCTGAGAACCCGCTGTTTATCTTTATCTCTCAAAGCGGAGAAACGGCTGACAGCCGCGCCGTTCTCGTACAGGTAAAAGAGCTCGGCCACAAAGCGCTGACGCTGACAAATGTACCGGGATCAACGCTTTCCCGTGAAGCGGACTACACGCTTCTGCTGAATGCCGGACCGGAAATCGCGGTTGCATCAACGAAGGCGTACACAGCGCAAATCGCCGTTTTGGCCATCCTGGCGGCCGTCACTGCGGAAAGCCGCGGCAATGAACTCGGCTTTGACCTTGTTAAAGAGCTCGGCATCATCGGAAACGCGATGGAAGCCCTTTGCGACCAAAAGGATGAAATGGAAATGATCGCGCGTGAATACTTGACCGTTACTCGCAATGCCTTCTTTATCGGCCGGGGACTCGACTACTTCGTCTGCCTTGAAGGCTCCCTGAAGCTGAAAGAGATTTCCTACATTCAAGCTGAAGGCTTCGCCGGCGGCGAACTGAAGCACGGCACGATCGCTTTGATCGAAGAAGGCACACCGGTCATCGCTCTTGCGACACAGGCACACGTCAACTTAAGCATCCGCGGAAACGTCAAAGAAGTGACCGCCCGCGGCGCCAACCCTTGCGTGATCTCCCTGAAAGGTCTGGAAGAAGCAGACGACCGCTTCGTCCTGCCTGAAGTGCATCCGGAGCTCGCACCGCTCGTCTCCGTCATCCCGCTGCAGCTGATCGCATACTACGCAGCACTGCACCGCGGCTGTGACGTTGATAAGCCAAGAAACTTGGCGAAGAGTGTGACGGTGGAATAGGCGTTCACTTCGCAAAATATCTACCCATGAAAGCATGGGTAGATATTTTTTATTTTCTGGAGACTACATGCTAGACAATACGTGTGATGGAGAAGAAGGGAAAGGACAACCTGCTATAATGAATAGAGTTGAGAAGTCGGTAAATCCACAGAAACGAGGGATTCGTTTGAAGGAACTCACTTAGAACTCTTTCATCAGGATGTAAAAAGTCCAATTTCTCAGCTATACTGTGTTATGTTTATCACGGCGAAATGGGGTCTTCCCACGAAGCCTGTGGAACTTATCATTGAAGATTGATGTTTAAAGCGGGACGAACACCATAACCAGCTATACTGTTGTTTCCATAGCTGCGAATGCTGAAATTTGTCCCGATAAAAAACGCGCGCGAAGGCTTGTTTCCTTGAGTTCGCAGCCACCACCAGGAACAGCCGAATTCTTCGCCGTTTCTGATGATATAGTCATTTTTATTCGTTTTATCGTACACATATAAGTTGCATCCATCGGGTTTTTTCGTTTTGGCAAAGTCCGTTCCAACGGCGCGCCGAAAATCGTTGCCGAGTATATCAGATAAATTCTTTATCTCGCTAACGCTAAGCAAAAAAATCTTGTCCTCTGTATCCTGGCTGCTCTCTCCGTTGTCCGTGCAATAAGTCGTTTTTATCAATTCTTTTTCGGCGGTATTGAATGCGGTGTGATAGAATTCATCGTTCAGCCACTTGCGCAAATCACAGTCACGCCAGGTTATATCTACGCAATCACGCCACGTCATATTTACGGACTTGCCGTGATACCGCTTGCAATCCAAAATGTACTCGCTCACAATGAACAGCTCTTTACCTGAATGTTTCAGCACCCGCCACTTGATCGGCGATCTGTCTGTGCCGTCAGCAGTCTGCGGATAAGTGCCAAAAGTAATGATTTCGCCGGGCTTTGCATTCCAATGCGGTGTTGAAGCAATATGATCACTTTCCAATGAAATCTCCTCCATTTCGTATCTAGTTTCATTGTATAACATTTATGCAAGTGCGAAGGTTAAGTCAGCATACCCTTGATTTTCTTCATATCAATATAAAAAACTTTTTCAATGTACTTTAATGTTTTTCTCTAAGGTTTGTGTATGGGGTATCGTGAAATTTACACTTGTGATGATGAAAGGAAGAAGAAGAGATGCGTTACTACAAACCGATTGAGATTGCCAGAGAACTCAACATCAGCACAAGCGCGTTGCGGCACTACGAATCCTGGGGAGTGGTTCCCAAACCCGCTCGGGATGTCAACGGCTATCGCCTCTATACTAAGGTGCACTTCGCTTACTTTCGGTGTCTGCGTACCATGTTTGCCGGCTTTGGGGTGGGGGTCACCTGTGAAGTACTGCGATCCATACAAAACGCTGAGATGGACAAAGCGTTTTGGCTTGTCAACAAAGAACAAGCCAACCTGCAACAAGAAAAAAACTCTGCAGATCAGACCTTGGCGTTAATAGAGAACTTGGAGTTGCCGACTGACGAAACAAATATAAAACAAATGATGACAATTGGTGAAGCCGCAGACTTTACGAAGGTGAACGCATCAGCGATCCGCCATTGGGAAAAGGAAGGGTTATTGACTCCAAAACGTGATCCGGAGAATGGTTATCGGCTGTTCACGCCTCTGCACATACGAAAGATCCTCCTCATAAGCACACTGAGAAAGACCGTCTATTTTCTCAAACACATGGAAGAATTTGTGGAGGCTATTGAAAACCAGAGTCTTGAACAAGTGAAAAAAGTCTTGGAAAAGGCGCTTTCCAGCATCAATAAGCGTAACCGCGAGCAATTACGCGGCGTGCATCAGCTGATTGAGCTTTGCAATGTGTTGGACCTTATGTAACGAAATAGCGCTGATTTCACCTTGATATAAAAGATAAACGATAGCTGGAACCGCTTGATGCTTACCTCTATGTAAGTACCTGTAGTAAAAGTGCATACTTACATATTTTCCGTGTGCCCTTTATACTCAGAATGAAAATATCCTTTTAGGAGGGCAAGTCTTTGAAAACTCTTGTTATCGTTACACACCCAAGGATCGAAACATCAGTCGTTAATAGGCGTTGGGTAAAAGAACTCCAAAAGTATCCGGAAAAGTATACTATCCACGAATTGTCCACGGTTTATCCTGATGGAAACATAGATGTAAAAGCAGAGCAAACATTGGTTGAATCCCATGGTAACCTTGTGCTTCAGTTCCCTATCCATTGGTTTAATTGTCCGCCTCTTCTTAAAAAATGGCTTGATGATGTTTTGGTTTATGGATGGGCTTACGGTTCAAATGGCGGGAATCAATTAAAGAATCGCAAAGTGGCTTTAGGTGTAACTGCCGGAATCAAAAAAGAAGATTATCGTGAAACCGGAAGATACCGATATACGCTCGAGCAAATATTAGTTCCGTTTGAAACGACATTTCTGTATTGCAATGCCGATTATCGCTCGTTCTTTGCGTTTTACGGCAAAGAAAGCAATCCCGGCGGAAACGAAGAAGAAGAACATGCACCTGGCGCAAGCGAATTGGAAAAAAGCGCACAAGATTATTTGAATTTTATTGACAGCCTGTAATGGGAGCATAAAAAAGAGGCCCTAAAGAGCCGGCTATTTGTTTTTCTCTCCCCACTCGCACATCATATTCAACAAAGGAACAAGAGAAAGACCGCGTTCAGATAATGAATACTCAACCTTTGGAGGTATTTGAGGGAATTCTCTTCGTATGATAAGGCCGTCTGCCTCCAGCTCCCTTAACATGATGCTGAGCGTTTTAAAGGAAATGGTACCGATGCTTCGCTTCAGCTCATTATGCCGCATCACCTTGTTTTCAGACAGCCAATAAATAATGATCATTTTATATTTGCCGCTTATTAAGGATAACGTATATCCAAAGCCCGTGTCCTTGAGGTCAACGCCAGTCGGAACACACGTTTTTCCGGTTTCACTTCGCATCACATACACTCTCCTTTGAAAAAATGTCCTACAATAGATCATTATGTAATCTTAAGGAAAGGATGTAAAGCAAGATCGCTTTCCATCATGCTGCCTTCATAAACGCAGTTGAGACAATGCCGCGGAACGGCTTGCTTATGTCTGAATGGCTTTTCCTTAGGTGAAAACGAGAAGCTCATTTCCGGAGGGAAGCTTCTGACTCTACCTGATGATGGAGAGCTGAAAAAGAGCATAGAAATGTGTTTTAACGATCAAGCGATCATATTTTTTCATTCTATTATTTTCACTGATAGGTTATATCATAGGCTGTCGGGTTCAGTCTCGTTAGAAACCAATAGATCACGCGGCCTTTTTTTGGTAATCTTAAAAGGGGTTAAAAAGCCCGTAGATAGGGAGCCGGTCTTATTGATGCTCTTATAATAGATTTTAAAATTCCTGAGGATGTGTAATCGTGAATCAAAAGACATACATTGAAGTGAGCAGGACATCACAGTACATGAATAAATGGAGAGGATTTTCTGTACTGATTGATGGGGTTGAGGCAGGAAAAATCAAAGATGGAGAGAGTGTGCGAATGGATTTACCGCCTGGCGAACATACTATCCAAGTGAAAATTGATTGGTGCACAAGCCAAATATTAAGGTTTACTTTAGATGAAGGAGAAGTGCTGAAGTTTAGATGCGGAAGTCCGATCCGGGGGTGGAAGATATTCGCGGGGCTGTTTTCTGTTTTGGGAAGTCCAGAGAAGTATCTGTTTATCGAGCAGGAATAGGCGGGGATCGTGCTGACGGGGATTTAAACTGCGGACAACACCGTTTTGGGCAGGCTAATGGCCCGAATAGAATTGGTCATCATGGGAAAGGGATGTTTTGGTGTAAACACATATTGACATATCGGGATATTACGATATAATGATTCCTATGGAACCAATTGAAATTTTCAAGGCGTTATCAAATGAATCAAGGCTGCAGATTTTGCAATGGCTGAAGGAGCCTGATCGTCATTTTACACCCCATGAAGGGATTGATATGAACACAATCGGGGTCTGTGTCAGCCAAATCACTGACAAATTGAAAATGACGCAATCAACGGCTTCCCAATATCTTACCATCCTTTTAAGAGCCGGCCTGATTAAGGCGGAACGAATCGGAAAGTATACGTACTACAAAAGAGACGAAGAGGCCATTGAAAAACTTGCTGACTTTCTGAAAACAGAGATATGATGATAAAAATAAACATCTCAAGGTGTTTATTTTTACGCCCTATACATCGACATATTGCGATGTGTTTATTTTTTTAAATCAAAATATCGATATTTCGCGATATGTTGATTCATAATGATGAAGGAGTGAACATTGATGTCTAACACCTGGAAAATTTATATTTTAGCCATTGTGAGCTTCCTGGTAGGAACCTCAGAGTACATCATTTCCGGTATTTTGGATCAGATTGCTCATACACTTGGGATCACATTAGCTGCTGCGGGCCAGCTGATTACGATCTTTTCACTTGTATATGCTATTTTCACACCGATTCTCATGGCGCTGACCGGAAGCATGGATAGACGGAAAATCATGATTTATGCACTCGGTTTATTTGTGGTTGGAAATATCCTCGCCTTTGTCCTGCCTGGTTATGGATGGTTTATTGCAGCACGGGTCATAATGGCGATGGGGGCAGGTATGGTTGTTGTAACCGCATTGACGATTGCCGCCAAGATCGCGCCTGAAGGTAAGCAGGGCAGTGCGATTGCTACTGTCGTCATGGGATTTACCGCTTCCCTCATCATTGGTGTTCCACTCGGAAGAATGACAGCGGAGACGTTGGGCTGGAAATCTGTATTTGGCGGAATTGCTCTATTGGGATTCATCGCAATGATCATTATTTCCTTTATGATTCCGCATACGGAAGGAGATAAGCCCGTACCTATACGTCAACAGCTTTCCCTTTTGAAGAAGCGAAAAGTTGCGATGGGGTTATCGATCACTTTTTTCTGGCTCGGGGGGTATTCCGTTGCTTATACTTATTTATCACCATATCTCCTGACCGTTTCAGGGATAAGCAGCCATTTGCTGAGCGGCGTTCTGCTGATTTTTGGCATCGCCAGCTTGGTTGGATCGAAGTTTGGAGGATACAGCACAGATAAGTGGGGAGTGCCCTTTACACTCGTCGGCGGGATGACATTACATGTCATCACACTGATTTTGCTGTCGCTTGTCACCCATTCCTATATCGGTGTGTTGGTGATTCTCATTCTATGGTCGTTTGCCGCATGGTCTACCGGCCCGACACAGCAATATCATCTGGCTACAATCGAACCGGAATTATCAGGTGTATTGCTTGGCATCAATCAGTCGATGATGCAATTTGCCATGGCTGTAGGTGCAGGAGCAGGGGGGATTTTTGTAGAGAACGTATCATTGGCTTCGATCACCTGGATTGGTGCATTGGGGGTTATGATCGCGATTGTCGCTGCTTTGATGACGTCTCATTTTAAACAGAAAGCGCCACATTTAAAAGAAATCAATCAATAATACTCTGCCTTGATTTGCTTCTGAAGATTCAATGGTTTCATTTGCTTCTTGCAGCCCGACAAATCGAAAAATCTGACATCCGCTCGTTACAGACGCGAGCGGATGTTTTTGTTAGTCCGCCAAAATCCGCAAATAAGCCTTCCAAGGTCCGACATCGTCCTGATACCGCTTTGCCAGCACTCTTGCGATTTGCGAGATGTGAGTGAGGTCGTGGGCCACCCATGTCGAGATCTGTTCTCTAAGCTTGACGATTCCAAATTCGGGGTGCACTCCCGTTTGTTCGAAGTCGGTTTCTGAATCAACGAGTTGCCGTAATGTCTTCAGGTTCTCCCGGCGGAGCGCCGCAAACTCGCCAAGTAATTGCTCAATGGTCTTCCCGGCGTTTTGCTGCATCTGCCCGACGCGGTCGAAGGGCGGAAATGTTTCCGTTTCTCCTTTTGTCAGGATCATCTCGATCCGCGGAATCCAATTGTTTTTTTCACCTTCGATTAAATGTCCCACGACATCAAAGGCGTTCCAGGTACCCTCGCCTTCATCACTGCTGATCCACTCACGCGATAATCTAGTCAGCAACTGACTCAGCGTTTCCGGCGTGCGTTCGAGGATTTCGATTGCTTCATCAAGCTGAAAGTTCATGTTTATGACCTCCTTTAACAATTTAAAATAAAAGCTTTTGGATTAATGAAGCGGTATGGTTTGAATTACATTTTATTTTAATTGATTGTGTGGAAAACAGAAACATAGAGTCGGCTTTTTTCTGACGAATAGAACAACTCAGACAGATGGTTGAACAATTGGTTTAACCATTTTTTTAATGTTGGAAGAGTCTTGATTTTTAATTGCTAAACTCTTTTTATAAAGGCGAAAAGGAGTTATTTGAAGATGAATCATGAGTTTATTTTGCAAACGAGGCACTTAACCAAGAAATACAAAAAGTCGATTGTTTTAAACGGTGTATCAATGAATGTAAGAAAGAACACTGTTTACGGCCTGCTGGGGCCAAATGGGGCAGGTAAGTCAACGACGCTAAAAATAGTATCCGGTTTGCTCAAACAAACATCAGGAGAGGTAATTTTCAATGGAAATCAGTGGACAAGGAAAGATTTGCTTTATATCGGTTCTTTAATTGAACATGCTCCGCTTTATGGGAATTTAACTGCTATAGAAAATCTTGAGGTGATAAATACGATTCTCGGCCTGCCAAAAGAGCGAATTCAGGAGGTTCTTCAAATTGTTGGGTTAACAAATACGGGAAGTAAAAAAGTGATGAATTTTTCTATGGGAATGAAACAACGACTTGGCATTGCCCTTGCCATTTTGAATCGTCCCAAGTTATTAATTTTAGATGAGCCTACTAATGGATTGGATCCTATTGGGATTCAAGAATTAAGAGAATTGATCGCTTCATTTCCGAAGCAGGGAATGACCGTTCTTTTATCCAGCCACTTGTTATCGGAAGTTGAACATTTAGCTGATGATGTCGGCATTATCAGCAATGGAATACTCGGTTATGAAGGTAAATATCATTCATATGATAACTTAGAAAATCTATTTACAGATGTTGTGCGAAAGCATAGAGCCCGATAGGAGGTTGCCGAATGTATTTATATTTAAAATCAGAAATCATAAAAACAAAAAGAACAATGATTAGAAAAATGTTGTTGGTGATACCCCTAATATGTTCCATTCTTGCACTAGGTTTTAATTTTCTAGGCGGTCCGGAGATCGTAAGGCTGAGTGCAGAAACGATCATTAATCATTGGGGAATATTATGGCTATCCGTGTTTGCAGCCCTTTCCACTGGGCTTTTAAATCATCTCGAAAAAAAATCGACGAATTTTAAAACGATTATTGGCTTACCCATAGATCTTCAAAAAAAGGAAATGAGCAGAGTTTTATTGACAACTGGATTAATGGGGCTAGGGTCTCTTCTGTTAATCATTTTTATCATCCTAACGAGTTTGCTGGTTAAGACAAGTCCATACTTGGTTTCACTTGCCTCTTGTATTTTAGCGGTGATCCTGATGTTTATCACTTCACTATGGCAGATCCCGTTTTGCTTGTGGCTTTCTAGAAAAACGAATCTTTTTATCACCTTACTGTTAAATAGCATGCTTCATTTAAATCTAGGTTCAGTTTTTGCCCCTACGGAATATTGGTGGTTTGTTCCATACAGCTGGCATTTAAGAGTGCAAATGCCGTTAACGAAACTGCACTCAAACGGAATCCCTTTGCCGCAAAATGACGAACTTCTGAGCTATTCAGTAATTCCAACCGCTCTAGTTTTAAGCATTACACTTTTTACTATCCTTACTTTGATTACGGTTAAGTCGTTTAATAAACTTGAGGTGAACTAATGCTGCAATTTTACAGATGTTTGCTGGGCGAATGTAAAAAAAGAAAGCGAAGTATATTTTTATTATCCCACTTAAGCATTCCGCTCGTTTTATCTGGTGCTTTGGTGATGTACTTCTTATTCAGGAATGTACCCGTAGGTGCGGAAGCAAGCTATCTCATTTTTTTCGAATTAATTGGAGTCGGTACACCGGTCATCATTTCGATTATTTGCGGGCTGGTGGCCGATTCTGAAAATGAGGCAGGCCATTTTCAAAATATACTTGGATTGATTCAGAGCAGGACCGTTTCATTCATCAGTCAAACAACAATGATGATATTCTTTTATACTGCTGCACTGTTTTTAACAATATCAATCTATACCCTGGCTCTGAAACAACTGGCCGGCGTCGATGAGGTTGACCTTTCTCTCTACTATGTAACAGGTATGATTTTTGCAGGAGCTTCCATCTTTCAATATTTCTTCTATCAAGTCGTTGGTTATAATTATGGGATAGGGATGTGCAGTATATCCGGGTTTGGAGGAGTGATAATCACCGCTCTTTGCTTGACCACAATAGGAGATAAAATCTGGTGGCTCCTGCCTTGGGCGTGGGCAAACCGATTCGGAGAATATGTAACGGAGTATTTGAAAATCAAAGATGTAAAACCGGTGGGTAATCCCACAATTCTAATGGGAGGTTATTCTTTTTTACTTATGACAACAGGCATAATTCTACTAAGTATCGTTTGGATAAATAGGTGGTCAGGTAGGAAAACAAACGATTAAAGGGTGGTTCAAATATGGCCAAAATCTTGGCGATTGATGATGATGCTGCAATTCTAAGACTGATCAGGAAAATGCTGAGCTTAAAAAAACATGAGGTTACAACTTTGCAAAGTATAAAAGATATGACGATAGAGGAATTGAATCAATATCACCTCATTTTATTAGATGTCATGATGCCGGATGAAGATGGATTTAAAATTTGTGAGAAGATGAGGTCTTTAATTGATATACCGATCATCTTTATGACTGCCAAAAGTGATGAATCTTCAATAATTAAAGGTTTATCCATTGGCGGAGATGATTATATTGTAAAGCCATTCAGCATTCATGAAGTGAATGCCCGTATTGAGGCCCATTTAAGGCGGGAGGCAAGACCGAAAAAGGGGGTTAAAAGTGTATTTATCGATGGTGACATTCTGATTGATTTAGAAGCGAAAAAAGTAATGATCAAAGGGGAGGAAGTAAGCTTTACTAAAACTCAATACAAAATTTGTGAACTGCTTGCATTACACAAAGGGAAAATCTTTTCCAAAGAAGATATCTATGAGTCTGTCTATTCAATAGAAAGCGATTCTCAAATTTCAACGGTTGTTGAACATATCAGAGTCATAAGGAAAAAAATTGCCCAGTTCAATTTAGCCCCTATCAGTACGGTCTGGGGTGTGGGGTACATATGGGAATAAGGAATACGTTATCGGCTTATTTTGTTAAATGGATCATAAAATTAGGTTTTGCAGGTTTGTTAATGTTGGCTCTGAATATCGGGTTCGTAACTTGGGGACTCAATCATCAACTTTTTCTCCCGGCGAACGAACCGATAAAAAAAGCGGAAAAAATACAGAGTAAAGTTGAAAGCGCCGATTATATTGATCCCAGCATCATTCCTCCAGAACTGGATTACGCCGTTTTCAATAAGCAAACAAACAAAATCGTAAAGAGTAATATGAGCTCAAGAAATAAAGTAAAAGCAAGAGAAGCTTATCAGCATCCTAGTCAGGATAACATGAGCTCCTTTATAAGGTATGACAGTCGCTATGAAACGATTTTGATTCATTATAGTTTAAAAATTCAATTCGCTAATATTGAATTAAGAAGGGTATTTCCGAACCCTGGCGTATGGCTATCCATTTTTTCAATTTTAATTTATTGTGTTTATTTAGTTTGGCATATCAGAAGTTTTTCTCGAATGATTGTCCAAGAAAACCAAAAGCTTATCCAAGTAGCCCGTAAAATAAAAGAAAGAGACTTAAATATCGAATTTCCGCGAGTTCGGTTTAATGAGTACAAAGATGTAATGGGCGCAATGGAGAGTTTATCAAAAGCGCTTGTTAAATCCATTCAGAAGGAAATTGAGATTACCAATTCAAAGGCAGAACAGATCAGTTATTTAATCCACGATATAAAAATTCCGCTGACTGTGATAAAAGGGAATATAGAACTTTTGGAAGCAATGGGAGATGAGGACGAGAAGGAAAATTTGAGCGACATTATGAATTCTATACAGCAGATTGAACGATACATTCAGGAAGTGATCGATATCAACCTGGACAACAAACAAGCCAATACGAATATGGAAGAAGTATCGGTAACCGATTTCTTATGCAAGCTAAAAGCCGAAGTTAAAAGCTTGGGCAATAATATCATTGTCGAAGATTGGACACATAAAGAGGCTAGCCTTTATATAGACGTCATCCTGCTTATTCGAGCAATCAATAATATTGTATTAAACGGAATAGAAAGAACACCGCCGCCTAAAAAAGTGCAAATGATCGTCAAGCAGGATAAAGACCATATTCAATTTGTTATCATCGATCAAGGACCCGGTTTTTCGGAAGAAGCTCTAAAAAAAGGTACTGAACTTTTTTACACCGAAAACTTTGGACGGACGAATAACAGCCATTATGGATTGGGATTAACGTTTACCGAAAAGGTCATCAAGCAGCATAATGGAAGAATGAAGCTTGATAATAATGCTAACAACAACGGAGAGGTATTGGTGGAGATACCTGTTCTTTCGAAGGATTAATCAAAAAATCATAAAGGAGTCCCGCATTTATCAATTGAAACTCCTTTATATTCGAGGAAAACCTACGTCAACTGCCGCTCCGCAAACTCCCGATACAGCGCATGCGAAGCAACCAGCTCATGATGCCGTCCCATCCCGGTAATCTCGCCTTTTTCGATAAACAAAATTTGATCCGCGTTTACAATCGTCGAGAGGCGGTGAGCGATGACGAAGGTTGTGCGTCCTTTCATGAGGCGGGTGAGGGCCTGCTGGACAATGCCTTCGGACTGGCTGTCAAGGCTGGCTGTCGCTTCGTCCATCATTAAAATTTTCGGATCGCGCAGGAAGGCGCGGGCGATAGCGATGCGCTGTCTCTGTCCGCCTGAGAGCTTGACGCCGCGTTCACCGACTTCTGTATCCAGCTGGTTTGGAAACTGTTTGATGAATTCAGCGGCAAAGGCCATTTCTGCGACTTCCCATAGCTTCTGATCGTCAATTTCGCCGGCGTTGTCCAATCCGTAGCAAAGGTTCTCACGGATTGTCCCCGCCATCATCGGGCTGTCTTGGGAGACGTAGCCGATTTGGCTGCGCCACGATTTCATCGACAGTTCGTGAATGGGTGTGTCTCCGATTTTAATCACGCCTGAATCCGGTTCATAAAAGCGTTCGAGCAGGCCGAACATCGTTGTTTTCCCGCCGCCGCTCGGACCGACAAAGGCGATCATTTGCCCGGGTTCGACATCAAAGGAGATATTGCGCAGGACGGGTTCATCATGGCTGTAGGAGAAAGAAACATGTTCAACGCGTATCGGCTGATTCGCAATATCGCGTTCGATCCCTTTCTGTCCTGCCTCTTCTTCCGTATTGAGAATGTCGACAATCCGTTCTGTGGCGCCTTTTGCTTTTTGCAGCTGAGTAAAAAACATTGTAAATGATGTAATCGGAAAAATGATTTGAAAGAGATAAAGCAAAAACGCGATAAGCGAGCCTGCCGACATCGTTCCGTCGGCGACGCGGATGCCGCCATAGCCGATGATAGCAACGATGACAATCATGATCACAAGGTGCATGAACGGAGAGACGAGCGCAAAAATACGGGCTTCTTTCAAGCCGTATTCAAACAGCTTTGAAATCCCTGATAACCCTTTCATTTTTTCTGTCTCCTCCGCGTTGGATGCTTTCATCAGTCTGATTTCGCTTAATGTCTGCTGGACATTCCCCGTAAAGGCGGCGGTTTCATCCTGCATCGTTTTCGAGATGTTGTGCATCTTCATACCAAGCGGGATCATAATCACGGTTGTAATCGGAACGGCAATCAGCATGAGGAGCGTCATTTTCCAGTCCATGATCAGCAAAATGACAACGGCTCCGATAATCGTGATCATCCCTGAAATGAATTGCGGAAAATGGTCGGATATTAAGTCTTCCACGATGCCGGTATCATTGACAACGCGGCTGACGGTTTCGCCGCTCGTCTTTTCGTCAAAGTACCGAACGGGGAGTCGCAGCAATTTAAACCACATCCGCTCACGCAAGGAAGCGACGACTTTTTGCCCGGCATAGGCAAGAAAATAGGTGGAAAACCCGTCGCAAATCGCTTGAATGATAAAAACGAGCGCGAGGATTCCCGCTAAGGCGATGTTGATCGATTGGGCGGAAAAGCCGTCAACCATTTCCCTCGTTAAAAGCGGGATGGACAGCCCCACCAATGTCGTAATCAGGCTTGTGCTTAAGCCGATTGCTAATGCGAGTTTAGGGACGTTGGATGAGAGAATCAATGAGAAGAACGGTTTTATGCTGGTTGGTTTGTTCTCTGTTTTCATTTGCTTGCCTCCTTTCTGTAACGAATCATACTACGAGATAGGCGGCAAAAGGTTTCCAAGCCTGCCGTTTTTTTTATTTAACTTTAAGGTTGACAGATGAAAGAGGTGTAACTATTATTATTACATAATGTAACTTGTGTAGTTACAAATGAGAAAGGAACAAAAAACATGACCTTGAACATTAAAGTCTATTCAGATTACGTCTGCCCGTTTTGTTTTCTTGGAAAAGACCAGTTTGAGAAAGCGATCGAAGGGAAGGATGTTGAAGTCGAGTGGCTGCCGTTCGAGCTGAGGCCGCGTCCAACGGAGCAGCTTGATCCTTTAAACGATCCGTCAAAATTGGCGATGTGGGACGGCGCCATTAAGCCGAGAATTGAAGCGTGGGGCGTCGATATGAAGCTCCCGAATGTCTCTCCGCATCCTTATACAGATTTGGCCCATGAAGGTTACCACTTTGCGAAAGAGCATGGCAAAGAGAAAGCGTACAATGACCGGGTCTACAAAGCGTTTTTCCAAGAAGACCAAAATATCGGCGATATCGATGTGTTAACAACACTCGCCAAAGAAGCGGGACTGGATGAACAGGCATTTCATGACGCTTTGGCTGAAAGAAAGTATCAAGACGTACAGCGGCAGGCGCTAAGGCATGCCTATGAAGAAGCCGGAATTACAGCCGTCCCGACTTTTATCATCGGCAATGAGCGGATCGCCGGAGCTGCAGCTCGGGAAGTGTTTGAACAGGTAATTGAAAAGGAAAGCAAACAAAAGTCTGTTGACGGCTTGCAGTGCGATCTTGACGGAAACAGCTGCTAAGCAGGAATATGATCGATTTGAAGAACCCTTTAACAGGGTTCTTTTTTATACAGGAAGGAAGAGAGAAGACACGGTAAGGAGCTTCCGCTGGGGAGTTTTCGGAATCAAACAGAAGAAGGTTTGATTGATATCGACGAGATTGATCAAGGGTACGAAATGGCCAAAACAATATGCAGCAAGCTATTTGTATATGAGGCAACGGCTGTTTGCATCAGCCCGGAAATGACATAAGGGCGTTATTCAACTATACCAATTTAAATATTGCCGAGGACGAAGATATTGAAGTTTACTCTTGCTGGGACGTGAGGAAGACAGAGAAAAAGACGATCGCTTAGATGTATTCATTCATTTACAGGCTCTTCAGTTAGGCAAACATATCAAGCTGAATACACAGTAAATGACTTTGGTTTGTTACGAATAAGAATTATCGAAGATTAGTTGTTGTAAATATAATCCAATTACACTATCACCCTTAACTATCTTTATCCTTTGAAACCCGGGAGATTGTTTTTCTTTCAAATGTTTTAATGCTAAATTTGTTATTAGACATGTATGTTAATGATATAACTAACAGTTGTTCGTTTGTATATTTGTTATAATTTTTATATTAATCATCAAGAATGGAATAATTATTTGGAGGATTTTGTTTTAAAAAAGCTTGAATATAGTGTCTTAATGATGGGGGTATCGTTACTGATCTGCGCTTTGATAGAATTTGTTATCGCCTTTACAATTAATAAGCCGCCTGCAGGAAGTTTGGATCTACATTTCTTTTTATTAGTCGAGAAAAACAACATAAAACTAAGTTAAGGTTAGTGAAATAGTGAATTAGGAGTGAGCCTGTGTTACGGTATATAAAAATTCATTTAAAAGATTTATTTCCAGGATATTTTGCACTAGTTATGGCGACTGGTGCCTTGTCTATCGGATCTTACCTTCTTGGTATGACAATCTTTGCAAAGCTTTTGTTATACGTGAATATAGTTGCTTACATTGCTTTATGGGTGCTTACTCTCCTGCGCATTTATTTCTTTTTTCCAAGAATGCTAGTAGATATCACTAGTCATACTCGAGGACCCGGTTTCTTTACGTATGTTGCCGGAACATGTGTGTTCGGTAGTCAGATTATTGTCGTTACTGAACAATATTCAATTGCTGTCTATTTGTGGGTACTTGCAATCCTATTGTGGTTACTTATCATGTACACCTTCTTCACAGCTGTTACGATTAGAAAAAATAAACCTTCTGTCTCAGAGGGAATTAATGGTGCATGGCTAATAGCTGCTGTTGCAACACAGTCTATTTCCATCCTAGGTACGCTTCTTACCCCATATGTAGACAATGTAAAAGTTGCTGTTTTATTTTTTACATTATGTATGTATTTTCTCGGGTGTATGCTTTATTTAAATATTATTACGTTAATTTTTTATCGCTTTACTTTTTTAAAACTTGAATTCTCAGCATTAACACCACCATATTGGATTAATATGGGTGCGGTTGCAATCACAACATTAGCAGGCTCCACCTTAATTCTTCACGCAAAAAGTTGGTCCTTGTTAAGTGAGATTACTCCTTTTTTAAAAGGCTTTACTTTGTTTTTTTGGATTACTGGGACATGGTGGATTCCATTATTATTTATTCTTATGATTTGGAGACATCTGATCAATCGTTATCCACTTTCATATGACCCTCAGCTTTGGGGGATGGTTTTTCCGCTTGCGATGTACACAACAAGTACACTGCAATTATCAAAGGCATTAGACTTCGGTAAATTAATGATAATACCCCATTTTATGGTTTATATCGCAATCACAGCTTGGATTTGTGTGTTTTTTAGTCTACTGCAGCAAATTTATCAAAATGCACGAACCCATTACAAATTAAAAGCTAAATAGAAAGTTAACCTTTAACACAAAAGCTCGTTCGCAACAGAAATTACTGATGTTCACGAGCTTTTCACATATTAGTTTATATTTTTTGTTTTGGCTTAAGTAAGCAAATGCAAGGAAACACACATAAATTATCAGAGAGCTTACTGACAAATATGTTAGCAGCCTTCTTGTGGTTTATGTTGTTCCCTTTCATCACACTTAAAGCAAAGATAGTCATGGTCTGAGAGTAATACCCCATTAAAAAATCCATTTTCACAATAAATTTCTTTTCCACAGATTTTACATTCACCGATATATTCCCTCAAACTAATACCTCCAATCTACACACTTTAAACTTAATCTAATCGTTCGACGAGAGTAGAGACATGGATAGCTGTTGTGTTGAATTGCGGCAGGGAGGTATCTGCCGGTTTAATAAGCATAGGGTGCTCCGTGCATCCTAAAATTAGACCTTCTATACGGTCCTCGTTTTCCATCCGATTGATAATATTTAGGAAAACTTCTTTAGTGTCCTCATTTACAATCCCGTTTTCCAATTCTTCAACTGTTTTTTCATGGATTAGCGCTTGTTCGTTTTCGGTGGGAACAATTACATTTATACCTGCATTTCGGAAAGGTTTTTTGAAAAAATCGTTTTCCATCGTGAAGCATGTGCCAATTAGTCCTACACTGTTTAGATGATATTGACGGACAGCCTGAACCGTTTCCTCAACAATACTGATCATAGGAAGCCGGGTTTGTTGGTTAACTTGTTCAAACACTATATGTGGAGTATTTGCCGAAATGGCAGCAAGTTCGGCGCCGGCCGCTTCTAATTCATTAACTGCCTTAGTAAGATAATCAATTAAACCTTGAGTGTTGTGTTCATCGATAAACGCAAACACTTTATACATATTGATGCTGTTGATGACAAGATGTGGTAAAACTTTATTGTTTCCATGTTTTTCTTGGTAGCCATTAATAATAGATTGATAATAATCAACTGTCGATTCGGGCCCTAAACCGCCGACCAAACCGATTTTAGCCATAAAAATCCTCCTTTAAACGTAAGTTCGACTAAATAGATAGGAATAGAAACCTTTAATACCTTAATTTTACTACACATCATTTTAATAGCAAATGAATAACTAACCATTAAGAGAGGATTACCAAAATGAATCGTCTTTTTCGATCCTTATATTTACTCAAAAGGCCATATGATTGCCATCAAAATGGACCGAGCGGATGTTGCGAAGATGTCGTGTATTGCTACTCAATCTTTTCTTTCTTTATCAGTGAAAGCGGAGACTTCAGTCGGGATCATTGCATGATGAAGCGGTACCTCGTCCATGTTCAGCATCTGCGATCCGGCGCCAAGGAGATTGATTTTAGCTGAGATGCAAGCCTTGCACATCACGTGCAAGGCTTGTTTCAATTCCCGATTGTATTTTTTCCAAGATCAGACTATGATTAAGCATAGCCATTTTCAGAAGGAAGTGTAAGTATGAACAACGACAGTATTCCCGGTCATTTAAGAGCGGACTGTGAGAATTGCTTCGGGTTGTGCTGTGTTGCTTTACCTTATGCAAAGTCTGCTGACTTTGCTTTTGATAAAGACGGAGGCGATCCTTGTCCCAATTTGCAGCCGGATTACAGGTGCGGCATCCATCACGATTTGCGGGAAAGAGGGTTTCGGGGCTGTGCTGTTTATGAATGCTTCGGCGCCGGACAAAAGGTATCGCAAGAAGCCTATCAAGGAAACGATTGGCGCGATCACCCGGCATTGGCGGAAGAAATGTTTGCCGTGTTTCCCGTGATGCAGCAGCTTCATGAAATGCTGTATTATCTGAATGAAGCGGTTCATGTAAAAGCGGCCCATCCCATTAAGGAAGATTTGCAGATTGCTATAGAAAAAACGGAATCCCTCACGAATCTGGATCCAGCATCACTTCTTGATCTTGATGTTCCAGGGCATCGGGCGATGGTGAATGACCTGCTTCTCTCGACAAGCGAATTCGTTCGGGCAAAAGCGAAAAAGCAGAACCGGCGGATGAAGATAGGCAGGGGAATCGATATGATCGGTGCCAATTTAAGAGGAGCCGACCTTCGGGGAGCGGATCTCAGAGGGGCGTTTTTGATTGCGGCTGATCTTCGAGGGTCTGATATGAGGATGACGGATCTGATCGGAGCCGATCTGCGAGACGCTGACTTGAGCGGGGCTAATCTTTTGGGAAGCATTTTTCTCACGCAAGCTCAGGTCAATTCGGCTAAGGGTGATCGCAAAACGCAACTACCGCCTGCTTTAAAGAAACCTGGGCATTGGCTGTAGGGCACTGGCCAACAAAAGACAAAAGCGGAGGCATACCTATGAAAACGTATCGCACTTTATTGTTTGATGTCGATGACACACTTTTGGATTTCGGCGCCGCGGAAAACACCGCGCTGCGCCTGCTCTTTGAGGAACAAAACATTCCTTTCACAGATCAAATCAAAGCTGATTACAAAAGAATCAATCAGCATTTATGGCGGTCTTTTGAAGACGGCGGCATCAGCCGCGATGAAGTGGTGAATACCCGTTTTTCCCTTTTATTGAAGGAATATGGCTTGGAGGCTGACGGGGCGCTGCTTGAGAAAAAATATCGCGGTTTCCTGGAGGAAGGGCATCAGCTGATAGACGGAGCTTTTGACTTGATCGAGCGCCTGCGCCGGGATTATGATCTGTACATTGTCACCAACGGCGTTTCCAAAACACAGTATAAGCGCCTGCGTGATTCAGGGCTGTACCCAAGTTTTCAGGATATTTTCGTTTCGGAGGACACCGGCTTTCAGAAGCCGATGAAGGAATTCTTTGACTATGTGTTTGCGCGGATCCCTGATTTTTCCCCAGAGCAGGGGCTGATCATCGGCGATTCTTTGACGGCCGACATCAAAGGGGGACGGCTGGCGTGGCTTGATACATGCTGGTTTAATCCAGGCAGAAAAGCGAGTGATCCAGACATTGTTCCGACGTATCAAATCCAGCATCTCGATGAGCTGGAACAGATTTTAAATGTTGAGAGGAAGACGCCTGTTTGAGCATTGTTCAGCAGGCGTTTTTTGTCTGGAATGATCTCAATATTATTCATATTAAAATAATATATTTTTAAACAGTCAATATATCAAAAAAGTGTTCTTCTGAAAAAAACAATTGTATTCACTGGGGAAATTTATTATGATAAAATAAGTAATTTGGAAATAAAACGATTAAATGATAATTTTCAGATTTTTATAACATAATAATGCGGAGTTCCAGATATTTGGCCGTAAAGAGGAGGAAATGAAGTGGCGAAGGAAGAACTGAAGCGGGGCCTGGGAGCGCGTCATATTCAGATGATCGCTTTAGGCGGCACAATCGGTGTTGGTTTATTTATGGGATCAGCCAGCACGATTCAGTGGACAGGCCCGTCCGTCCTGCTTGCCTATGCAATCTGCGGGATTTTTATCTTTTTTATTATGCGTGCAATGGGAGAAATGTTGTATGTCGAGCCCAGCACAGGCTCATTTGCGACATTCGGCCATCAATATATACATCCGCTTGCAGGGTATATGACCGCATGGAGCAACTGGTTTCAGTGGGTCATTGTCGGGATGAGCGAGATTATCGCCGTCGGTGAATACATGCAGTACTGGTTTCCGGATCTGCCTGCCTGGATACCGGGCATCATCGCGATGGCGATTCTTGGAGGAGCCAATCTGATTTCCGTGAAGTCATTCGGCGAATTTGAATTTTGGTTTGCCATGATTAAAATTGTCACGATCATCCTCATGATTATCGCCGGACTGGGGATTATTTTCTTCGGTTTCGGCAATGACGGACAAGCGATCGGTTTGTCCAATCTCTGGTCGCACGGCGGTTTCTTTGCAGGCGGCTTCTCAGGCTTTTTCTTTGCGTTGTCTCTTGTGATCGCGGCTTATCAGGGAGTGGAGCTGATCGGCATTACTGCCGGCGAAGCAAAAGATCCGCAAAACACGCTAAAGAATGCGATTCAAAGCATCATCTGGCGGATTTTGATTTTTTACATTGGTGCCATCTTTGTGATTGTTACGGTGTACCCTTGGGATGAACTCAATTCGATCGGAAGCCCGTTTGTATCAACATTCGCGAAAATCGGCATTACCGCGGCAGCCGGAATCATTAACTTTGTCGTGATTACGGCGGCTATGTCAGGCTGCAACAGCGGGATTTTCAGCGCGGGCCGCATGCTTTACACATTGGGTGTAAACGGGCAGGCGCCGAAGTTCTTTACGAAGATTTCCCGAAATGGCGTGCCGTTGTACGGTACGATTGCCGTTTTGATCGGCCTGGCCGTCGGTGTTGTGTTAAATTATATTGCACCGCCTAAGATCTTTGTGTACGTATACAGTGCGAGTGTTCTCCCGGGGATGATCCCGTGGTTTGTCATTCTGCTCAGCCATATTGGATTCAGAAAGGCGAAAGGAGCGGAACTCGACAGTCATCCGTTCAAAATGCCTTTCGCTCCTGTGACAAACTATGTGACGATCGCCTTCTTATTGATGGTGTTGGTCGGCATGTGGTTTAACGATGACACGCGGGTGTCTTTGATTGTCGGAATCATTTTTCTGGCGGTTGTGGCTGTCAGCTACTATGTGTTTAGGATCGGAAAGCGTTCCTCGACAGATGTGCAAAAATGAAAAAAGGACCCGATATGTTTTCGGGTCCTTCCAGATTGTTGACAAAATCCCAAAACGGCTTTTAGTTTTGGGATTTTGTCATCCTTCTTTCAGCGTGATTGAAAACCCTTGCAGTCTAGGAAGGTCGAGCATCGTAGCGGAGCGAATGTTGCAATTCGTGAGCACCGACGCGCAGGCCTGACAACGAATGCGAGGGTTTGTCGACACGCTGAGGGTCACACGTATTGTGTGACCCATTGTTTAAGATATTACTCTTCGTCTTCTTTTTCTTTTTCCTTAAGTGCCTTTTCTTCTCTTTTCTTGGCTTCTTCCCGCTGTTTTTCAGCGCGTTTTTCTGCTTCTTCGCGTTGTTTCTCTTGAGCTTTTCTAGCTTGTTCTTCTTTTTTCTTGGCTTCCTCCCGCTGCTTTTCAGCGCGTTTTTGCGCTTCTTCGCGCTGTTTCTCTTGAGCCTTTCTAGCTTGTTCTTCTTTTTTCTTAGCTTCTTCCCGCTGCTTTTCTTCTTGTTTTTTCAACGCTTCCCGTTGTTTTACTTCTGCATTCGTACGCGCATCTTTTTTATCTTCATCATCTGTTTTATTGTCGGAGTCTTCTTTATCCTCTTCATCTGCTTTACTGTCAGACTCCTCTTTTTCGTCTTTAACCGCTTCTGCCGTTTCTTCGTTGATTTCTTCAGCAGCATCGGCTTGTTCTTCTGCCAGCTCTTTATTCAATTCAAGAAGTTCCTCATTGTACTCTTTTTCATCCATTTCACCGGACGCCAGTTTTTCTTCAAGTTCGGCGCGTTTTTCCTCAGCCTTTTGCTCGATTTTCGCTAATTTTTTGTTGAGTTTCTTTTCTAACTTCTCTTGTGCTTTGACGATATTTTTTTGCAGCGCTTTTTTTGCTTCCGGATTGTTGATTTGATTTAACACGTTTTGCAGCGCGAGGATGTTAGAAGAAAATTGTTCTTCAAGCTGGTCAGATGTATCTTCTTGTTTGTCACCATCATCCATTGGTTCGGATTGCTCGTATTTTTCCAGTGCTTCCTCTTGAAGCTCAACGGCCTCTTCAAGAATGTCACGGGCTAATTCTTCCTGACCTTCCGCAAGCAGCGCCTCTGCTTCTTTGATGCGTTCTTCAGCGAAAAACGCCAGCAATTCAGCCTCTTTCACTTCATCAAAGGCCAGGGCCAGCTGGACATTTTCCATGAGTCTTTTTGAGAAATAGAAGAAATCATCAGGCAGAAGTGAAGGTATGTCCTCATCATTTACAGATGTTGATTGTTCGGTATCCGCTTCATCTGTGTTTTTCGTTTCTTCGGCCTCATTTTCATTTGTGTCTTGTTGAACGGTTTCTTCTTCTTGTCCGTCAGATTGGTTGTCCTGCTCTTCTGCAAAAGCTTGTCCGGTTCCAAATACAAAAGCGAGAAGTGCGGCGGCAAAACCGGTCGAAACAATCATGCGGCCTTTTTTGAATAACGACATAAAAAAATCCCTCCAAAACAAAGTTTTTGTAAAGGAAGAATCGCTGAATCCACTCTGTAAAAACGGAGTGTTGACCCGATTCTTCATTTGGCAGCCCAGCCACCGTAGTGAATACACCGTAGGTCTGTGACTTTGCGCCTCTATTTTTCAATAGATTTGCCTTTTTCAAAAGAGAACGGTTCATTTGGTTAAATCGTTCAACTTTATCAAAATGAGTATACATTAAAAAAAGATGGAGGAATAGGATTAATTATTTATATATTTGTAATTTTCTGTTTAATAGAATTATTTACCTTCTTTTGTATGATAGAAAATCAGTGAAGACGCGGGCAGCCAGAGAGGGATTTTGATCAATCGAGTTTCTTCAATTCTGTCACATAACCCGGTGACAAATTACGGTCAACTGACGGCCGTTTGCAAAAGCTGAACATGCTACAATCGTATTGAAAGCGGAAACATTTAAATATCGGGAGGTCTGCCAAGATGAAAGCACTTGTAGTTGAAGCACCGTTTCAAGCGGTGGTAAAAGAGGTGCCATATCCATCACCGGGTCCGAAAGATGTTGTAATTAAAGTTGAAAACATCGGAATATGCGGAACCGATATTCATATTTTCAAAGGTGAGTTTCTGTCACCTTATCCGATTATTCCTGGGCATGAATTTTCCGGAACGGTATATGAAACAGGCCAGGACGTGACTAATGTAAAAATTGGTGATCGTGTGACAGCTGATCCGTCTTTGTTTTGCGGTGAGTGTGATTATTGTTTAACAAACCGCGGCAACCAATGCAGCAATTGGGGAGCCCTTGGGAATACAACAGATGGAAGCATGGCCGAGTATGTAAAAGTGCCGAGCCGAAATGTCGTGAAGCTCCCTGATACAATGAGCTTTGAGGAAGGTGCCTTTATTGAGCCGATGGCTTGTGTTGTACATGGGATGAATCGGCTCAATCTCCAAGTTGGTGACCGGGTTATTCTGTTTGGCGCAGGGGCGATGGGGCAGCAGTTGATTCAGTCGTTAAAAATGGCGGGTGCTTCAGAACTTGTGGTTGTCGACATCTCTCAAGAGAAACTCGACATGGCGCTGAAGTGGGGCGCGACAAAAGGTGTGCTGAGCGAAGATCTTAGACCTGAGGAATTTCCGACCGGATTTGATGTCGTGGTTGATGCCACTGGAATTCCTGCCGTGATCGAAAATGCCTTTCAGTTTATGGGGAAAACAGCGACATATCTGCAGTTCGGTGTGACGGCGCAAAATGAGTCGGTACGCCTTGATCCCTTTAAGCTGTACAACAATGACTGGACGATTTTAGGATCGATGGCCATTAATTATACATTTTTACCAGCGTTCCATTGGGTGAAAGAAAAGCGAATTGAGGTGGAGCATTTGATCTCGCAAAAGCTTACGTTGGAAAAAGCGGTCGGCTTTTTAAGAGGACCGAGAAGCTCTGATTTGTTTAAAGTTCAGATTAAGATGTGAAGCTCCATTCCCCTGGTCATGAACAGGGGATTATTTTTCTTAATGATGTGGATGAGGAATTGACATAGGTGCTGGATCAAGATGGATATATTGACGTTTACATGATCTTCATGTGATGGTGGATAAATATGGAATTTACGAACGTTGAAACGCGCTTAAGAAAGGAGCGGTCACAATGGAGCAACAAATTGTTATGAATTCACGGCAAAAACAGATCATCCATCGTCTGCTCCATGTAAGCAATCCTGTCCCGTTAAAAGAAATCGCCGAAGACCTGAATATTAGTGTCCGTACGGTTCAGCGGGAAATGAACGCCATCAAAAACATTTTGAAACACTATCAGCTTCATATCTCCAAAACATTTGGCATGGGAATGGTTCTGAAAGGAGAAAAAGCGAAGAAAGAACGTCTGGCATCTGATCTTGATTTTTTCTTTGAGATGAAGGACTATTCTCCGGAAGAACGAAAGCAGGGGTTAATTTGTGATTTGTTAAAGCTGGATGAGCCTGCGAAGCTGTTTGTTTTCAGCCGCCAATACCATGTGTCAGAATCAACGATCAGCCATGATCTCGAAAAATTAAAAGCATGGTTCGCTTCTTTTCAAATTCAGCTTCATCGTAAACCGGGCATCGGGGTGTACATACAGGGAGAAGACATGGACATACGACAAGCGATTGCGGCTGTGCTGCTTGAACAAATGCTTCCCGAAGCGTGGATTGAGCTGTTTCATAAAATGGATCATGCGAAAACGTGTGTAAAACAGCTGTTGCCTGATCGCTATCAGCGGCTGATCGACATTGAGCTGCTTCATAGAGTGCATCGTGTCATCACAGGTGTACTCTCACAAGAAGGCGTCCGGCTCGACGAGAGAGACATGCTTCATTTAAGCATTCACCTGGCACTTGCGATTACCCGCTGTTCGGGACGCCAGATCGAACACAATCGAACACTGCCGGTGGGTTACCCGCTGACCTCTCATGTGCTGAAGCGCATCGAAGCTACCTTTGATATTCAACTGTCACCAGACGACATCAACCATGTTAAACATCATTTGGCAGGCGTGGAAAAAGAGCAGCAAACCGTTAAGATCGATGACGCGTTTGCGGCCTATCTCACACAGCTTTTTATTTTGAAAACAGAGGAAGCGCTCCAAGAACCGTTAATGAATTCCTCTTTGCTCGAAGGACTGAAAAACCACTTGCGGTCTGCCTTGACACGCATCATAGGAGGACTGGCGATTCATAATCCGCTGCTGCGGCAAATTCAAGAAAAATACAAGCCCGTCTATAACGCCTGTGAACAAGGCGCCAAGGTCATCGCCGCGGAAATCGGCACACCCGTTCCCGATGCGGAAATCGCGTTTTTAACATTGCATATCGGCGCCTCTTATTACGACAGGCAGACGAAACAATCGGAATGCAGGGCGATTGTGGTCTGCGCAAGCGGTTTTGGCACTTCCCGCTTTATATCCGCTAAATTGAAAAAAGAAATCAGAAATCTTGTGATTGTTGATATCGTCGCTTCTCACCAGCTGGCAGAGTGGCTGAATGATCATGATACCATTGATTTGATTATCTCGACCATTCGTCTCGACCAGATGAAGGAAAAGACGGTCGTCGTTTCGCCTCTCTTAACCGATAAGGAAATCGGCCTTTTACAAAACCGCATCGCCAATTGCCGTCATGATAAAACAAACGTCAACAGCCCGATCGATGTGAATAAGGAGATGAAATATCTGCAAACGGCGGCATTTGGAGAGGGGATGCTGCAGATTTTCCGGCATTTTTCCGTCAGTTCGATCAGCATTCCGCCTAAAGTCCAATTTGAGATCAAGCGCCACCTTGATGTTTCCGATTTGCCTCTGGAAAACAGCTCTGTTTTTGTCGAGGATTTACAGAAACGGGAGGGAAAAGGCGGATTTATCGTGAATAAATTGGCTGTGCTTCATACTCGATCAACGGGAGTTTGGAGTTTATTTGTGCAACTGATCCGCTCCGATCGGCCGCTTTTTTGGAATGGGAAAGAAGCAGACGCTATTTTGGTGATGGCCGGTCCGGCGGATGCACCGGCCGAGCATTTTGCGGCATTGGGCGAAATCAGCCAATCGTTTATTGATGAACAGCATATCGAGGTGTTTTTAAAAGGAAGTGAAGAAGAGGTGAAACAGCAAATCAAACACACACTCGTCAAAGCATACAAAACAAGACTTCAGCATATTGGGGAGAAGTAACAGCGTGAAAAAGATATTCAGAATGTACAGCGCCGTCGTCTATCAAAACATGATTCTTGTGATCACAGCGGGAGTCGTCAATATAATGTTTGGCGAACACGGGTGGCTGCCGCTTCCCCGATTCGCCCCTGTCATCGACAGCCTGTATCTTTTTGTCATCCCGCTCATTTTTGCATTCACCGGAGGCAGAATGGCGGCAGGGCAAAGAGGCGGCATTGCGGCAGCGGCAGCCACGCTCGGGATCATTTTGTCCAGTGATCTTTCGATGATTCTCGCCGCTATGCTTTTTGGTCCGTTGTTTGGCTGGCTGTACAAGTATTGCGAAAGATGTACACAGAACAGATTTCCGATTGGAACGGAACTGCTGGTCAGCCACGTGACGGGTGCGTTTTTGTCGACCGGGTTTTTGCTTTTCTGTTTTTACGCTGCCGGTCCGTTTTTAAATACCGCGATGACACATTTTTATCACTTGGTGCTGACTGTGGCAAATTCTATATGGCTTCCGGCAGCCGCTCTTTTGATTGAACCGGGAAAGGTGCTTTTTTTAAACAATGTGATGAATCACGGCCTTCTTGGGCCGCTCGGCATCCAGCAGACGAAAGAGCTGGGCAAATCCATTTTCTTTCTGCTTGAAGCTAACCCGGGACCGGGATTAGGCGTGCTCATCGCCTGTCTTTTCCGTCTTAAAAAGGAAGAGTGTCTGGCGTTAAAAACAGCCATTGGGATTCATGCCATCGGCGGCATCCATGAGGTTTATTTTCCATACATTTTAAAGCGCCCCTTGCTCTTTCTGCCGTTAATCGCAGGCGGCGCGGCGGGCACCGCTGTGTTTTCTTTATTCAACGCGGGACTGGCTTCCACCGCTTCCCCGGCAAGCGCGCTGCTTATCTTATTGTTATCACCAAAAGGGGATATACTGTCTGTAGCTGCTGGCATGGCCGTTTCCTGTGCAGTCTCATTGATGTTATCTATACTGATTTTGTCCCCTTCAAGACATCATGATGAGCCGATGTCATCCGACGATGATGAGCCGGTTCCTGCACGTCACCCCCGGAAGCTGATTGTGACATGTGATGGCGGACTTGCTTCAAGCGCGATGGGCGCCGCTATTTTAAAAAAGCTTACAACCCGTAAATATCCGAATTTGCAGATTGGCTATGCCGCCATCCATCAAATCCCCCAAGATGCGGATGTTATCATCGGACAACAGGAACTAAAGCCGGAAGTGAAAAAATACAATCCTAATGTTCCGTATATCGGCCTTTTGTCATTGGCTGATGAAAGAGAATATGACAAGGTCCTTTCATATCTTGCGCCAAATCGTGATGAACGGCTGATCCTGCTGAAGCAAACAGCCGAAACAAAAACGGAAGCGATCATGATGCTGGGTGAATGCATGCAGACCCTCGGCTTCATAAATCGTACGGACGGAACGCTGGAAAAAGATCCCGTTCTCAGAAATGGAGCGGCTGTTTTCCGCAGTTCCGGCAAGACGGCGGGACTTGTGATCATCCAGTTTCCCGAAGGGGTTTATTTTAAAGGCGCGCCGGTTTATCTGCTGATCGGACTTTCTGGGAGCAGCCCTCAACAGCTTCGTGCGGCGAATGAAATCAAGGCGGTGTTGTCAGATGAAAGCATCAGCAGCCGATTGCGGCATACCGACGACAAGCAGGAGATCCTGAAGGCGTTTCGGCCTTTTTTCCTGCAAAGTTTTTCTAAAACATGATACGGACAATCTGACAGACGCTGTTTTTCGTTTTGTATAGCATCCCAGCGTCTGTTTCATTTGTAAATGTCAATAAGTAGTGACCAGTGTCCTGACGGCGCCGTCCCCCGCACAGGCTAGGCCTTTGTTTCTCTTATACAGTCTATCTGCTGCCGTGTCGGCTGTTCAGACTCCGGCAGGGTGATAAAAACAGTCAAAATCGAGCTGATAACATAAAGGATGGCCAGCACCCAAATGACCCCGGCCGAGCCGATCGTTCCGATGAGCAGCCCTACAAGTGCAGGCCCTACAAAAACAGGCAGGCCGGCGCCAAGATTCAAGATGGAAATCGCGGCACCTTTTTCTTCTTGAACAAGTGAAGGAACAAGTGCGGACAGCGGGACATAACCGGCCAAAGAAGCCCCCCAAAGCATTCCGGCTATCGTAATCATGACGATATTGCCATTCGTCCATTCCGGTGAATAATATAACAGCAACGTAGAAATGGCTGCCGATACGCCGCCGAACCAAATAACGGTATTCCGCCATCCCAGCTTGTCGCCGATGACGCCAAAGCAAACATTGAACAAAATATTACTTGTGAAAATAGCGCCCCAAATCTGCAGCCATGTTGTTGTGGAAATACCGAAATCCGCCATATGGAGCGGCAAAAAAACCGGAAAGGCAAACTGCGAGGTTGTGTTAATGGTTCTCACGATGCCGCCGAGCAGCACTTTAGGCTCCCGTTTAACAATCGTCACACCTTTGAAAAGCTCTTTTACTTTTTGTTTCGCTGTTGTATCTTTTTTTCGTTCAAGCTTGTCACGGTTTAAGACGAGGGCAAAAAATGCCCCAAGCGTCACCCAAAACAGCGAGCTCCACATTGTGTTTAAATGCCCCATATATATGATGGCCCAACTCGAGTAATATGCCCCAAGCACATTTAATCCGCCTGTAAAGAAAAACCAAAACCACCCTGCGGCCGTGCTGAGTTTTTCTTTCGGGCTGCGGTAGGCGATCCAAACGAGAAACGAATAGGCAAACAGCGGATAGCCGAAGCCGCGTACGGCATATGTCACAAGCATGGTAGAAAACGACAGGTCAGGCATCCCGAACCCGACAAAGCCTATTGTTCCGAGAATATAAAGCAAAAGCCCTGTCAACATTGTTTTTTTCGCACCAAGCGCCTCGAACAGCACACCGGAAAACCAGGAAGAAATCGCGATCGTTACTCCATAAGCCGTAAATAAAGTCGCTGAAAGCTGAACTGTCAGACCACGATCAACCAAATAAGGGCTAAGCCAGCCGATCTCGATGCCATCTCCCATCATAAAAATTAGGATCCCCAAGTATCCCCAGCCGATTTTACTTGGAATGCCGATTTTATCTAAAACATTCTGTGGTTTCATTGCATTCATTCCTCTCCATTACCTCATATTGTTTGCGCTTTCATTGCTAATATTGTAACGTGTTTGCACATAAAGCCGTGCCCATACTTCCGGCAGTTTTGGCGAAGAAACTTGTGACAAAATCAAGCGAGCACAAAAAAACCAATTGCTTGGTACGAACAATTGGTTTCGCTTTAAAACCCATGTCGACTGATTGCAGGCATATGCCAAAAACCTGCCGATTAAGGTGTATACGGAGCGGTTTTCATCATTTGCATAAAGTTAATGGCAGAAGCAGAAAGGTAATCTTCTCTTCTCATGCATAATGAAATCGGATTTTTCAAGTTGATTTTCTCGACATGAACCGTTGCAATATCCCCGCGGTCCATATATTCGTTCACTTCAAGAGCGGAGGCGAACATCACGCCATACCCTTCCATAACCGTTCTGATCGTTTCGTTCAATCCGTTGATTTGTACACCTATTTTTGGTTTGTCTACATGATGCAATGTACATAACGAAATCAATTTCTCCCGGGAAAAACTGCCTTCTTCCCGAAAGACAAACGGTTCTTTCACAACTTCTTCCAATGTTGTGTGCTGTGATGCAAGCTTGTGGTCTTTATTGACGACAAACAGCATGTCATCTTCCAAAAGCAGCGTTCCTTTTATGAAGGGGCCGAATTCCGTTGTTCCGCCGATCAGGCCTATGTCCGCTTCATAGTTGATCAGCTGTTCACAAGCCTTTTGAAAATTCGTGGTCGTAATTTCCACTTCTGTCTTGGGAAATAGCTGTTTAAATTGGCTGATCCATCTTGGCAGCAAAAAATTGGCGGGGAGAAAGGTGGCGGCAATGCGCAGCTTTCCCATTGAACCCTCTTTTAACTGTTTGACATATGATTCAATTTCTTTTTCAAGTGAAAACAGCCGCTTTGCCTGTTTTGCAAGCTCTGCGCCGGACTGTGTCAACAAGATGCCTCTGCCTTTAGGAACGAGTAAGGTACAATCGATATCGCGTTCTAAATTCTTAATTTGAGAAGTAACGGCCGGTTGGCTGATGTTTAACTGTTTGGCGGCTTGGGTGACACTGCCTGTTTCAGCGACCGTATAGAACAGCCGCAGTGCATGAAGATTCATGTTTCACACCTCTAATCATAAATAAGATTTATGAATATCTAATAAAGATATATTAGAGTTATCTAAATACTTTCATTATTATAAAATTGAAAAACGTCTTTTACAAGAAAGGAGAACCTGTTATCAGTACGCTTATTCTGAATAAAACCGCTTATGGCAAATCTCCGTATGATGTATGGCTGGAGGAACTAGACGGACCGGTGGTGATGCTGACTTCAGCAGACCGTGTGAATGAATGCCGAAATTATGATGTGATCGAAGCGTTTGACGATTATCCGGTGAATGGGTGTATCGAAATGCGCGCTTTGGAGCTGAATGAAACGTATCACTTTAAAACGATTATTGCCTCATCGGAATTTGATATGTTGAGAGCGGGGAAGCTGAGATCGCTTTTGGGGATAAAAGGGCAGTCTTATGAAAGCGCCCGGCTGTTCCGCAACAAAGTGTTGATGAAA
The DNA here is from genome assembly GCF_046464135.1 of Bacillus sp. z60-11. NCBI lineage: Bacteria > Bacillati > Bacillota > Bacilli > Caryophanales > Bacillaceae > Bacillus > Bacillus sp. z60-11. The sequence continues at coordinate 52,312 of NZ_JBIYSN010000004.1, forward strand.
GAGCATGTTAAAAAAGCGGGTGTAAGGGTTCCTGATTTTAAGAAAATCGACTCGGCCGCCGACTTATCTATGTTTGTTCAAACTTTCGGTTTTCCTGTGATCGTAAAGCCTGTCTACGGCTCAGGATCTGTTGATACAACCGTTTTGAGGAACCGGCAGGACATGTGGGATTTTCTTGCGAAAGGTCTTCCCGATCATCTGGAGGTTGAGGTGTTTATCGAAGGAGATATGTATCATATAGACGGCCTCATTTTAGGAGGAGAGACTATCCTGAGCTGGCCGTCCCGTTATATCAACGGGTGTCTGGCGTTTCAAGAGCAACAGTTTTTAGGCAGCCTCCAGCTTGAACGGAAAAATCCGCTCACCCGCCGGTTGATTGATTTTGTTCAAAAAGTGCTTGATGCCCTGCCTGTTCCCGAGACGACAACATTTCATGCTGAAGTATTTCACACACCGGACGATGAGTTGGTGTTCTGCGAAGTGGCCAGCAGGACAGGCGGCGCTATGGTGCGTGAAGCAACTGCGCAAACTTTCGGCTTTGATATCAATGAAGTGTGTGTCAAAGCGCAATGCGGCCTGGACTTTCATATTCCCGAGATGAACAACGGTCCGCGTCATTTAAGCGGCTGGCTGTTGATTCCTCCAAAAGACGGCGTGCTGAAAGAAATTAAGGCTGCTCCGTCAGCCGGCTGGTTAGCAAAACAACACATTTCCGCTCAACCCGGGGACAGGTTTCACGGCTCATCCTCCAGTGTAGATGCGATTGCAAGCTGCCTGGTTACCGGGCGCACAGAAGCTGAATTGAGCGGCAGCATTGACCGGCTTGCAATGTGGTTTCAAGATCATACCGTATGGGGAAAAGCTTCTGATGTTTACACAATTTAAAGCATTCAGCCGCCTTCATCCGCTGATCCGGTTTTTGCTGATAGGCACGCTTGTCACGAAGGCGGCTAAGTCGATGACAACGCCGTTTTTGGCGCTCTATCTGCATATGAAAACGGGAGCTGATTTTGCAGCCATCGGGCTTGTGATCGGTTTAGGCTATTTTTCAAGCACTGTAGGAGGGGTAGTCGGAGGAGCGCTTTCAGATAGAGTCGGCAGAAAAAAGGTGATGCTTTCAGCGATTTTCATCTGGAGCTTTGTGTTTATTTTTTTCGGGCTTGTCCATGATTTCATGTGGTTTTTATTGTTAAACATGTTAAGCGGGCTGTGCCATTCGTGTTTTGAACCTGTATCTAAGGCTTTGATGGCCGAGTTATCGGAACGGGAAATGAGATTCCGCATCTTCTCTTTGCGGTATTTGGCCATCAATATCGGAGCCGCAGTCGGCCCTTTATTGGGAACTTATTTCGGTTTTGCCAAAACAGGAGCTCCGTTTATCATCACAGGTCTTGTCTATTTTGGCTATGCTGCATTTTTGAGCGTAATGATGCGGCACATCACGGTGGAAGAGACAAAAACCGCTCCGAAGCCAGTTCGGGCAAGTTCCGTTGTGAAAACGTTAAAGCAGGACAAGGCACTTCGCTTTTACATAGCCGGTGGCATCCTTTTGTTGTTCAGCTACTCGCAAATGGAAAGCACTTTGCTGCAGTATTTGAATCACGACATTGCAAACGGGGTTAACATCTTTTCGGCTTTAATCACCTTAAACGCGGTTACCGTCATCCTTTTACAAGTTCCGCTCACCCGTTTGTTTGAAAAGTACAAATCCTTAACCACGATATCAATAGGAACCGTTTTTTGCATTTTGGGGTATATCGGATTTTCTGTCGCAAATGGCTTGATTTTTTTCATGTTTTCGATGTTTGTCCTGACAATCGGCGAAATTTTATGTTTCCCTTCAATGAATGTCCTTTTGGATGAGCTGGCTCCAGATCATATGAAGGGCGCTTACTACGGCATGCAAAATGTGTACAACATCGGCGAGTTTTTAGGGCCGTGGCTGGGTGGGATGATTCTTGGCTTGTACGGAGGAAAGGTCATCTTTCTCATTGCCGCGTTTTCGGTCTTCTTGGCTTTAGGCGCTTACCATATGGGAAGGAGAAAGTTTTTATCTGCACAGCATCATGGTGTATCGCCTTTTTCTTATTGAAAATTTGCGCCGCTCATGCATGAATCATCACGAATTCACCCAACCTAAAGGAAAAAAGGAGATTGAATCATGGATACCACATTAGGCTACCTCCGGGAATCGCTGTCCAATCATCTTGAGCATGACACAGGACAGAGCATTTACAGAAAAATCGCCTCCCAGCAATACGCGAATGAGGAAGAATTCGTCAGACACTTGGATGAGCGCGAAATGGCTTTTCTGAATAAAGTGCTCGAACATGAGATCACATATGCGCTGAATGAACAGGATCACAAACGGACGCAAGAACTAAATGAAGTGTATGAACTGCTGTTTTGAAAGGCGGGCCGAATAGATGGGAGCGATCGAAAGGAACGGCTATACATTTGAACCGGAGTACAGTGTCACAAGGCAAAACGGAGCGATTCACGTGTACCGGCGCGGGGAGTTTGTCGAGGAGATTCCGTTTGATTTTCGCGGGGAATTTCCGGAGCATGATTTGATCGAAGAGCTGGTGAATCATTATTGTTATGAGAATAAGATATAGCAAAAGGACTGCCGTCGGGATACGGCAGTCCTTTCAGCGTGTCGACAAACCCTCGCATCCGTTGTCAGGCCTGCGCTTCGGTGCTCACGAATTACAACATTCGCTCCGCTCCGATGCTCGGCCTTCCTAGACTGCAAGGGTTTTCAATCACGCTGAAGGGAAGACAAAATCCTAAAACTTTAAACCGTTTAAGGATTTTGTCAACAATCTAAAAGGACTGCCGTGGTGATACGGCAGTCCTTTTATGCTTATTTTTTCTTTTGATCATAATAATGGACCGGATACATCGATCCTTCCGAAACCATCTTATTGTCCTCAATATCCTGCGGAGACGGGTTTCCTGCTTTCTCGACCGGGAATGAGGTTTTTTCTTGTTTACCCGAGAAATAAGGGATTTTTTCTTTTGCGTTTTCGATGTACGCTTTGAGCTTTTGGCGGTTGGCCTGATCCTTCAACATATACACGGCGACTCCGGTGATAACGGTTGGAACTGCGAGACGTGACATGACGTTTTTTTGCTTCATGCATCCAAACCCCTTTCTGGTTTTTAAATGCTATTCCCATGATCACCGCCTCTTAAACGGAAAGGAGCCGGTTCAGCGCTTCGTCTATATCAGTCGTCGGCTGCTGGCAGGCGAAGTTTTCGCAAATATAAACCGTTGTTTGGCTGTCGACAGCTTTGTATTCTGCCGCGAATTCGGCAACGCCTTTAAAATCATCCGGCGATTCCGCGGCCAGGATGGCGTAGTTCGGCTGAAAGGCCTGCTGCAACGCCGTGATGATTTTTTGCCGGGCAGGGTCATCTTGTTTTCCAAGCACGACAATTTCTTTTTGCGGCATCACATGGCTTAACAGGCTTTGGAGAAAGTTTGTATGGCCGCTCGGGTAGGATGAGATGTCACCATAAAATGCAGAAAACATTTTCGTAACCTGGTCGATTAGTGACAAATCGCCCGTCAGCCGTCCGAGCCGCAGCAGCTGTACGGCCGCGACGCCGTTTCCGGAAGGGAGGGCGCCGTCGTATACTTCTTTATCCCGGACGATTAACGCTTCGGCGTCGCTTCCGGTGAAATAAAAGCCGCCATGCTCTTCATCCCAAAACAGCCCGGTCATGTCTTCGGCCAGTTCTTTTGCCTTCCGCAATTCATTCAAATCGAATGATGCTTCATACAATTCGAGATATGCCCACAGCAAAAACGCGTAGTCGTCGATGAAACCTTTATGTTTAACTTCACCGTCGCGATAGCGCACCATCACCCGTGCGTCTTTGATCAGCTCGCCTTCGATAAAAGAAGCGGCGGTCCGCGCCATATCAAGGTATTCCGGCATCTCGTACACCTTCGCCGCTTTGGCGAGGCCGGCGATCATCAAGGCGTTCCAGGATGTCAGCACTTTATCGTCAACATGCGGGTATGTCCGGGTCTGCCGTTTTTCAAACAGTTTGTTTCGCGCTTCTTCAAGCTTTTCTTGAAGCGCTGCATCTGTTATGGAGAACTCGGCCTTCACATCTGCCCATCTCGTATAAATCAAGTTCGGAATATTGTGCCCCTCAAAGTTGCCTTCGGGTGTGATGTTGTAGACGGCGCAGTACAAGCGGCCGAGGTCGTCTCCGAGCGCTTCCAGGATTTCGTCTTTTGACCATACATAATACTTGCCTTCTACACCTTCCGTGTCGGCATCAAGCGCTGAATAAAAAGCGCCTTTGTCATCGGTCATTTCCCTTTGGACAAAGGTGATGATCTCTTCGGAAATCCGGCGGTACCGTTCGTTTTTCGTCAATTGATAGGCCTCTGTATAGGCGATGAGCAACAATGCATTGTCATAGAGCATTTTTTCAAAGTGGGGGACGAGCCATTCGTTGTCGGTCGAATAGCGGGCGAACCCGTAGCCGATATGGTCGTAGATGCCTCCGTCCGCCATGCTGTCAAGCGTTTTCGTGACGCTGTACAAGGCGTTTTCTTCCCCGCTGTATTGGTGGTAGCGAAGCAGAAAGGACAGCATATGGGGAATCGGAAACTTCGGCGCGCTGCCAAAGCCGCCGAACGCCGCATCAAAGCTGTTGATCATCTGTTGATACGTGCGCATGAGAATATCCTCGCCAAGTGACTCGCCGCCTTCGCTTTTCGCTTTGATTCTTAAATTGTTGGCCGCCTTTTCGGCGATGTCTTCCACATGATCGCGGTTTTTCGCAAACGTATCAGAAAGCTGCTTCAATACTTCGACAAACCCCGGTCGGTTAAAACGGCTTGTCTTCGGAAAATATGTACCGGCATAAAACGGCTTCTGCTCAGGCGTCAAAAAAACATTCAACGGCCAGCCGCCCTGCCCCGTCATCATCTGGCAGATCGTCATATAAATCGAATCGACATCAGGCCGCTCCTCGCGATCGACTTTAATGGAGATAAACTTCTCATTCAAGAGCTTCGCGACTTCTTCGTCTTCGAAGCTTTCGTGGGCCATGACGTGACACCAGTGACAAGTCGAATAGCCGATGCTCACAAGAACCGGTTTGTTCTCGCGCTTCGCTTTTTCAAATGCTTCTTCACCCCAAGGATACCAGTCAACGGGGTTGTGGGCGTGTTGGAGCAGGTATGGGGACTTCTCATCGATCAGTCTGTTCGTTGGCATGGGGTCACCTTCTTTCTTTGTTTTAATTTACCACACTTGGATAAAAAAATACCATGAATGCATAAATGAACTCGCAGGAACCTTTTAAAAAATCAGTACCAGTTAAATGGGCTAAAGCAGGTATGGCGACTTCTCACCGATCAATCTGTTCTTGTATCTATTCAAAAGGAAAAACCTTCACACTTGACCACAATACCCATTAGGGTATATCATGTTCGTGAACAAAAATTCGTTCATAAGGTGGTGTGTTAAATGAGTTATTTGCTGATCCCGCTCCCGTTCATGATCATCTTTGATGCGTATAGACGTTATGATCCTGTTAAAGGAATTGCTTGTATCAACAGGGATGAATTAAAGAGCTTGGACATGACGATCTTGGATATTCGTCATTATCATGATACATCCAACTACTCTGATGCTGCACTTTTACACATTCCCTATGCGTATTTAAAACGTTATTATTTAGATATTCCACAAGATAAGATACACATAATTGCTGGGGATAGGGTAGAATTAAATTTAGGAGTGCGTTTTTTAAAACGCAAAGGTATTCATGTGCATAGTTATGAGGTGGCAAAATGCAAATGTATAAATCAATCAAAGAAAGGATTTCTGCGATATGGAGTATAATCAACAGATTAAAAACCGTCTGCGCCGGATAGAAGGACAAATTAAAGGTGTGTTGACGATGATGGAACAAGAAAAAGATTGTCGAGATGTTGTGACCCAATTGGCAGCATCACGAAATGCCATCGACCGTGCGTTGGGTGTGATTGTCAGCACCAACCTTGAACACTGTGTTCGTGAAAGCCTGACAAAAGGAGAGGATACAGAAAACTTAGTCAAAGAGGCTGTTGAGTTATTGGTAAAGAGTCGATAAAAAAATTCATCAGCCTATATGGTTGACGGATTTTTATAAGCGTTATAAAATACCCATACCGGTATATGCATATATTTTTTGAATCAAATATACCCCATAGGGTAATTAGAGATAGGAGGAGAAGCATGACAGAACAAACAAAACGCACAACAATTGTTTTATTTAGCGGGGATTATGATAAAGCGATGGCTGCTTATATTATTGCAAATGGAGCGGCCGCCTATGATCATGAAGTGACCATCTTCCATACGTTTTGGGGATTGAATGCTTTACGTAAAGAAGAGCTGGTTCCTGTGAAAAAAGGATTTCTTGAAAACATGTTTGGGAAAATGATGCCTCGAGGCGCTGATAAGATGGGCTTGTCCAAAATGAACTTTGCAGGTATGGGACCTAAAATGATTAAACATGTCATCAAAAAGCACCATGCACTTACATTGCCTCAATTAATAGAATTGGCTCAAGAACAAGGTGTAAAGCTCGTAGCTTGTACGATGACAATGGATCTGCTTGGCTTGCAGGAAAAAGAATTATTAGATGATATCGAATACGCAGGTGTAGCTGCATATTTAGCAGACGCTGAAGACGGTCATGTCAACTTATTTATTTAATTGAGAGAGGGGTGGATTCAATCCGATGGATAGCAGAGTCATCATCTATACCTTGCTTATTTTGTTTTTACTATGGATCATGATTCGGAACTTTGCACCAGTAAAAGGTGCGAAACAAATCACAACGACAGAATTAAAATCAGAGCTGAAAAATAAAGGGAAGCAGTTTATAGATGTTCGAACACCTGGTGAGTTTCGTACAAAGCATATTAAAGGGTTTCAAAATATTCCCTTGTCAATACTGCCTCAACAAACTGATCAGCTTTCGAAAGATCGGGAAGTATTGGTTATTTGTCAAAGCGGCATGAGAAGCATGAAGGCGAGTAAGGTATTGAAGAAACAAGGGTTTAAACATGTCACAAATATAAAAGGCGGTATGAATGCATGGCATTAGACGGAAAAAGATATTTTTTTGACTGTTCATATACCCCCACCCCTATAAAAGTATGAGGAGGAAGTAAAATGTTCCAAGCAAATGTTGTATTAGATGCCACAGGCTTAGCATGTCCAATGCCTATCGTCAAAACGAAGAAGAAAATGAAGGATTTAGAGGCTGGCGACGTATTAGAAATTCAAGCAACGGATAAAGGCTTTACCGCAGATCTAAAAGCATGGGCGAGAAGCTCAGGTCATGAGTATCTAGGTACTGAAACAGAGGGAGACGTCCTTCGTCACTTTCTTCGTAAAGGAGGAGAGCGTCCGTCAAAAAGCGGATCTTCGGTTCCGGAGATTTCATTAGAAGCTTTCAAACAGAAAGTCGAAAGTGCTGAGCCTCTTAACATCTTAGATGTTCGGGAGGCGGAGGAGTATGAAGAAGCTCATATCCCCGGTGCAGCGCATATTCCTCTTGGTGAAGTGGAACAGCGCTCTCATGAGTTAAACAAAGATGATGAAATGTATATCATTTGCCATTCGGGAAGAAGAAGTGAAATGGCAGCACAAACGATGAAAAAACAAGGCTTTAAAAAGTTAATCAACGTTGTCCCAGGTATGCGTGACTGGACAGGTAAAACAGAAAAAGGAGGTATTTAAACATGACCGTACAGGCACTTACCGCAAAAGAAGTGACACAAAAAATCTTGAATAAAGAACCGTTATTCATCCTTGATGTGCGTAATGAAAATGATTTTAGCGATTGGAAGATTGAAGGGCATCATGTTGAGCATTTGAATATTCCTTATTTCGACCTTTTAGATGGCGTGGAAGATATCTTGGATATCATTCCTTCGAATAAAGAAGTACTTGTCGTCTGCGCCAAAGAAGGCTCATCCGTGATGGTGTCCGAGATGCTTTCAGAAGCCGGTCTTTCTGTATCGTATCTTAAAGGCGGTATGAAGGCGTGGAGCGAGCATTTAGAACCGGTAAAAGTCGGCGATTTAAAAGACGGCGGAGAGATTTATCAATTTGTTCGAATCGGTAAAGGCTGTCTATCATACATGGTTTTATCTGATGGGGAAGCCGCGATTATCGATGCTACACGTATGGCGGAGGTCTTTTTAAATTTTGCGAAGGAGAAGGGTGTGACGATTACACATGTGTTTGATACACACCTTCACGCAGACCATATTTCTGGCGGCAGAGCGATTGCCGAAAAAACAAAAGCAACTTACTGGTTACCGCCGAAAGACGCCGAAGAAGCGGTATTCGACTATCAGCCGCTGGAAGAAGGAAATGATGTCGCCATTGGGGATACAACAATTGCGATTCAGCCGATTTATTCTCCCGGCCATACCATTGGCTCCACTTCTTTCATTGTCGATAATCAGTATCTCCTTTCAGGCGACATCCTGTTTATTGACTCGATCGGCAGGCCGGATTTAGCCGGTATGGCAGAAGATTGGGTAGGTGATTTAAGAGAAACACTTTACAGCCGTTACAAAGCGTTATCAAATGAGTTCATCGTGCTGCCGGCACACTTTATGATCATTGACGAGTTAAATGAGGATGGAAGCGTTGGTAAAAAACTAGGGGCATTGTTTGCGGAGAATCACGGTTTGAATATCGAGGATGAAACAGAATTTAGACACTTAGTGACAGACAATCTGCCGCCGCAGCCAAATGCATATCAAGAGATTCGCGAAACGAACATGGGAAAAATCAACTCGGATGAAGAAAAACAGCGTGAAATGGAAATCGGACCAAACCGTTGTGCGATTCGATAAAGACCTAAACAGAGGAGAGATGAACTTGAAATCAGATCAATTATTAGATGCAAAAGGGCTGGCATGTCCAATGCCAATCGTCAGAACAAAGAAAGCGATGAATGAATTAGAATCGGGGCAAATTTTAGAGGTGCATGCAACAGATAAAGGAATCAAAAATGACCTGGCGGCTTGGTCTCAATCAGGCGGCCATCACCTTTTAGAACATGTAGAAGAAGGCGGGGTCCTGAAATTCTGGATTCAAAAAGGCTAATCAATGTGAAAGGGTATCGAATGAAAAGATGCCCTTTTCCTTTGAAAAGGAGGGAATCCGAATGGATATGGCCTTTGTGATCACACTTTTCATCATAGGATTTATGGGTTCCTTTATCTCCGGAATGGTTGGTATAGGAGGATCTGTTGTGAACTATCCAATGTTATTGTACATTCCCCCTTTAGTGGGAGTCATGTCACTAACCGCCCATGAAGTGTCAGGGATTGGAGCTATCCAAGTTTTCTTTGCCGCTATCGGCGGTGTTTTGGCTTATCGCAAGAGTGGAGCTTTACATCAAGCATTAATTGTTTATATGGGAAGCAGTATCCTGATAGGAAGTATCATGGGGAGTTACTTTTCTTATCTCATACCTGAAAAAGGAATTCATTTCATATACGGAATCTTAGGCCTTATAGCTGTTATCTTAATTTTGATGCCTAAAAAAGGACGAGAACATAGAGAAGGAGAAGAAGTCACATTTAATAAATGGCTGGCTTCTTCCTTAGCCTTCATCATTGGGGGAGTATCAGGTATTTTAGGAGCTGGAGGCGCCTTTATCCTTGTTCCCGTTATGTTGTCCGTGTTAAACCTTCCTGTAAGAATCACCATTGCTTCCTCGCTTGCGATTACCTTTCTTTCATCAATTGGCGCAGCGGTTGGAAAAGTAATCACAGGTCAGGTGCTTTTTTTACCTGCTCTGGTTCTTATGATCGCTAGTTTAATTGCTTCCCCTATAGGGGCAAAAGCGGGGCAGAAATTAAATGCAAAATTCCTGCAATGGATGTTGGCTCTTTTCATTTCAGCAACAGTCGTTAAAATTTGGCTGGACTTTTTATAAATTACGTTATGGGAAAAGGAAGGCCGATCCCAGTGCTGGATGGGCTTCTTTTTGCTCGTGTTGATTTGGGCCAATTTTGATTATTGTCTTGGCATTTAGGACAGTTCTCTTCTTTTTTAAAACGATGGTTTGAACAGGTCAATATAAATCTGAGTACATTCCTTTAACCGTTGCATAGGATAATTTCATGACATGTTTAAAACTGTGGGGGATGAAAAAGTGTATTATGCACCTTATCTGTATCCATATTACGTGAATGGAGCAAACTATGACGATGGAAGATTTCCGTACAATGTAAACCAGTTTGATGATTGTCGCTCGTCGAATGGTCATGGAAGACTTTTGTTAACGGACTATGGGTCAAAATCGTTTGTCATTAATATTAATGAAGCAACGAAGCAAAATAACACTTTTCGTACGGCTTTATGGACGGGAACAAATTTACAAGTTACTTTAATGAGTCTAAATGTAGGCGAAGATATCGGTTTGGAAATGCATCCAAACGTTGATCAGTTCTTACGGATAGAACAAGGCCGGGGGATTGTTCAGATGGGCAAGAGCAGTGATCATTTACCCTTTAAAAGAAACGTCTACGATGATTCTGCCATCGTAATACCAGCCGGAACATGGCATAATCTCATCAATACTGGCAACATACCGTTAAAGCTATACTCGATTTATGCTCCTCCTAACCATCCATTTGGTACCATTCATGCAACCAAAGCGGCTGCAGCGGTTGCGGAAGAAGGAAGAAGGCTATAGATGATGGCAATGAAAATAAAGTAGTGTTTGGCGGGATTAGTCAAAGTACTATGAGTTCTTGCAGGGAAAGGGGATTCTCCTGAAAAAGCATCAGCTTGTGTAATCATCTCGTTAAGATTAAAAAATTGTTCAGGTTTTGCCAGTTTGGCAAAACCTTTTGATGTTGTGTTTTTGTCTATATTTCACTTCACGAATATAAGTCAAAGGGAGCGTGGACATGTTGAAAAATAACAGGATTTTACCTTATTGCCAAGTTGTATCATTCGAACTTCAACTATTTTTACTCAAATATTGATTTCCCCACATTCTCATGGCTGCAATAATCGGATAAAGCTTCTCACCTTGTTCTGTTAAAGAATATTCCACTTTCCTAGGTAGAGTATTCTCCACTTTTCTCTTTACAATCCCATCAGCTTCGAGTTCCCTCAGCTGTAATGTCAACATCCTTTGTGTGATGCCCGGTATTAATCGTTTCAGTTCATTAAACCTGACCGGTTGATCAGACAGGATGTCGATGATAATCCCTTTCCATTTCCCGCCTATCATATGTAAAGTCAGCTCCACGGGACAAGCCTTTTTGACTTCTGTACTGCAGACTCCAAAACCATTTAAACGGTTTGCCATATCATCCGCCCCTTAAGTTACAAAAATGTGCGTCATTACATGATCCATTCATTTGTATTACATTAATGATATCAAAATGCAAAGGAAGTGGTCTTACTTGAACATGATGCAAATATCAGAACATGTATTTAAATGCGGATTTGTGCTTGATGAGCCTGTTCACTTTCCCATTAATATTTGGTTCATTCAAGATGGTGATGATGTTTATATCATCGATACAGGAACAGAAAAGTTAGCAGATGCTCAAAGGCAGGCTGCATTAGCTATTGGAACGCCAAAAGCGATTTTGCTTACCCATGGCCACAGAGATCATATTGGAGGTGCGTCAAAGTGGTTAGAGCAGTTTAATATTCCGATTTATGCACATCAAAAAGAATTGATGTATATCAATGGAGAGGCGCCTTATCCGAATAAACATACAGTGGAAAAAACAGGGGTGGCCAATATTGTCCGGCCGCTGACAGAGCAAGCGCTTGATCACTTGCCCATCCAATTTTATTTAACGCCCGGGCATTCTCCAGGGCATGTTGTCTATCATCATGAAATCGACAACATCCTTTTAGCAGGAGACCTTTTCATTACAAGTCAAGAAGATTTACATCCGCCCATCAGAAAATTCAGCGTTGACATGAATGAGAACATAGACAGCGGAGCTGTGATGGATGAAATAAAGCCGGCTCTCATCAGTTCTTCACACGGACAAGATATTCTCTACAATGATGAATTGTATAAAAGATATGTTTTAAGGTATAGAGACTAAAGGAAAAAGAGCAGGTTCAAAAGCCTGCTTTTTATCATATCAGTGTTTTTCAGGTGACGATTTCTTATAAAAGTTCATGTATGTCGTCAACTCCGTGATTCCGATAAATTGAAGCAGCAGCTTGTGATTCAGATTTTCCAGTGCCAATTGAAAGGAACGTTCGATTTGGCCGTAGCTTTGATTGTCTAATTCATCCAAAAGCTGCTTCATGTTTTCAATATAATAAATCGTCTTCCTCAAGCTGCTGATAACTAAAATCTTCCGCAATTCAGATTGCGTAAACATTCTATAACCATTGTCTTGGTTTCTTTCCGAGCGAACCAGCCCTTCATATTCCCAATGACGAATAGCCGAAGTGTTGACACCTGCAATTTTTGCGGCTTCTCCGATACTCATATATTCTTTTAATTTTATATGTTGATATGTTGTAACATCAGCTTTTTGAATCATGGTGAGTATTTCTTCGACTCTTTGCTTTTCCACCTGTATATGGAATTGCTGTTCGTTTACTAACCAAAGGGCTTTTTCAAAATGTCCGTTCTTTATCATACGCATGGCTTGATAAACAACTGGGATGTCATAGGCTTTTAGCAATGCTCTAATTGCCGTAAAGGCTTGAACATGGATCGGTGTATAAACACGGTGTTTTCTTTTCGTTCTCGGTACATTCGGAATCAGCTGCTGTTCTTCATATCTTCTCAAGGTGGTTGTGCTTACATTGAGTTTTTTGGCCATTTGTTTGGGTGTATATGTTTCCATCCCTTCACTCCTTATTTAAAGTAAAACCTTCAAGTGCTACGGCAACATATTTTAAATGAAATCCTATCATATTAAGGGGAAAAAAGCACAAAACCGAAAGATTGCATGAATGTTATATGGTTGTAGTATAACGAGTTGGGAGTGAGATGATGGAGAAATTCATAAAACTGATCGATGAATCAGACATCAAGGTTGGTTTAGTTGGAAATCCCGGCGGCAAAACTGTCATGCTGCCGACAGCCAAAGAGACCGTATACGGTCAAGAAGCTGAACTTTTAAAGCAGTGGGGAGTAGACCCTGAATTAGGAAAACACGTTGTCGAGGGCCTCTGTGATACATTTCAAGTGTTGTATTTTGACTATGAAGGCCATCGCCTTCAGCATCCGAACCCGGAGAATCTTACACCTGAAAACATCGTCCAAGATTTGTTGGCCATTGCTGATAAAATGAACATTAAAAAGTTTCACTATTACGGATACTCATGGTTAGCTTTAGTAGGATTGCAGCTAGCGACTCGGACAAACCGATTAGAAAGCTTGATCATGGGCGGATTTCCGCCGATTGAAGGTCCGTATCAAGAAATGTTGACGGTGACCGCTAAAACATACGAACAGGTGTTGTCTCATAAAAATTCTCCTGGATCTGATGGGCAACAAAGCCCCGAACAAGTCGATTGGGATCATGTACAGGTCAAGATTGATGAAAATCAAACGAAACAGTTTTTCACAATGTATAAGCATTTAGCGTCATTTGATGATCGAGCAATTCAGCATCTGCTCACGATTCCAAGACTGACGTTCGCCGGTGAGAAAGACACGATTATGTATGGAGAAAACTTCGGCAATGTCACCGTCGATATTGCCGGTATCATCCAACAAAATAAACAAGAGCTAGAATCCCTAGGGTGGGATGTGGAAATCTTAAAAGGAGAGGATATGGATCACACGAAAACGATGCAGCCTGAAACGGTGCTGCCATTCATCAAACCTTGGTTGGTTAAAAATTCAAATGGGGGGAGGTGATGTGACATCAGTGGCATTCTCAATAAACAAGGGCTACATCTAATCCGCAAAGAACAACACAACATAAGCTGCACTGGTTAGTTAAGCTAAGCTTATCCTATTAGTTTTTTAGGCCGCAATAAAGTTCCTTATAAAATGGTTTGTAACCAATTGATAATAAGATGGATTCATTTTTATATTTTTATTTGGAAATCCCACGGATGCGACTTATTTTTTATGTTAATTTATGATTGGTGGTGTCGGCGGAGGCTTGACCGGTGCTGCGGCTTCTTGTAAAAAGAACAGCTAACGAGGGGAAGATGTAGGTTCCCCGTTATTTTAATTTGGTAAAGGTGATGTCATCTGAATAAATTAATATTACCTTCTATAACTGTTATTTTTGTTTTGTGGATTCTTTTGCAAATCGCTTTAAATATGAGTATTTTTAGTAATCCTTTAAATTATGGCATCGTGATCGTAATATTTTTCTTGTTTATAAAGTTAGCAAAGGAAAAATGAAGCAGGCAAAGCCGCCTGCTTTTTAGTTTGTTAATTGAAAAACAATAAAATCAGGGCACCTCAAATCCTCTGCAAATGAAGGGTATTTTTCGAGCATCTCTTTTGCCGGCTTTGGTTCGACGATGCTTTCTACATGAAAACCTGTGTGAAGCAAAGTATTGATATAGCTTGTCAGGGTTCGATGGAAGAATAGTATTTTTTCTTGATCACCCAGCCTTTGTTCGTACGCACCTTCATAAAAGTATCGGTCAACATTCCAGTGGAGCTTATGGCCGTCGGCTGTTTTCTCCCAGCCGCTTTCCGGGGTGATAAAACACGGATGTAAAATCGAAAAAATAAAACAGCCCCTGTCTGCGAGTAAGCGATGCATTTCTTGGAAGGCTTTTTCATAATCGGCGAGGTCTTGAATCACCATGTTGGACACGATCAAATCAAAGCTTTGATCCTCCAAGTCATGCAAGTTCTCGAGGTTTCCCTGTTGATAACGAATCGGCAGGCCGTTCGGCGTTCTTTCTTTGGCGATTTCGATCATTCTCGGCGAGTAGTCCACTGCCGTTACGCGAGCCCCCGCTTTGGCCAGCATTCTGCTTAAATACCCTTCACCACAGCCGGCATCAAGCACGTTTTTGTTTTTGACGTTTCCCATTAAGGAAAATAAAGCCGGGTTTAAAAAAACTTCTTTGTGAATGTCTCCTTGTTCGGTATGATTGGCGGCATACGCATCCGCAAATCGGTTCCATCTTTGAATGGCTTCCTCTGTGCCAACTTTCCTTGTCATATTTCTCCTCCTTTTCAAAGTCTGTTTATTCATTTAACGCGATATCCCCTGAGCATAAAACTCATCAATTTTTTCAAATACCCTTTGAATAAGGGTATTTGAGATAAAAGGATTTAACAAAACGGCCCGGAGCCAGCGGTTTCCCCTAAATGCAGGCAATGAAAAGAAGACGTTTTCTTCATTCAACAAAAACTGCTGCAATTTGAGATTCCAGTTATCCCTTTGAGCTTCATCAAGGCCCTGCGGGATGCCTCTAAAGCAGACAACGTTTGTATCCGGCTCGCCGGACAGTTCGAGATAATGGCGCTGTTTCACTTGATTGATAAACTCATCTTTTAATGCAAGGCTTCCATGCAACAGCTCCCTGTATCCTTTTAATCCGATGTGTTGAAGCGATAAATATAATTTTAGGATATCCGCATGCCGGGTGCCTTGAACGCTTATTTCACCCAGGTTTGTAAAGTCGGTTTCGTTCATATATGGGGCGGAAATGCGAAAATCGGTTTCCAAAACGCCGCGATTCTTGAATAGAACCATTGCACAGGTCTTTGCAATGTACATCCATTTTTGCGGATTGAATGTGATGGAATCGGCCATTTCGATACCGTTCAGCTTGTCGCGGTAAGCTTCTGAAAAAATGAGTGCTCCCCCGTACGCTGCGTCTACATGCAGCCACAATCCGTTTTCCTTTGCGATGTCAGCGATCGATCGAATGGGGTCGATGCTTCCTGTGACCGTCGTTCCGGCCGTGGCTGCAATCGCAAATGGCAACTTGCCTTCATTTTTTGCCTGACTGATTTTCTTTTTTAAATCGTCAAGATCCATTTTCGAATCTCTGTTGCTTTTCACTGGGATAATGCTGGAGGTACCGAGGCCCAACAACATCGCTGCTTTATGCAAGGAAGTATGGCTGACGTCTGAAGCAAAGATGACCGGCTGTTCGGAAAGATCGAATAATCCCGATTCCTTTACCTTTAATTGATGATTGCGCGCTGCTGCAAGCGCTTGAAGATTCGCGAGGCTCCCGCCGCTTGTCATCACGCCCCCTGAGTTATCATCGTATCCAAACATACGGGCGATGGTGCCCATAAGCTGTACTTCCATTTTTGAAAAGACAGGCGACATTTCCAGGCTCAGCATATTGTTGTTCACTGAAGTGCTGACGAATTCGCCCAGACAAGACATTAGAGTCGGAATGGAATCCATATGACCCATATAATTCGGGCTTAGAGGATTCATGGAGCTTTTTACAATCGCCTGCAACTTTTTTAAAAGCTCTTCTAATTCGACCCCAGTCTCGGGTATATTGCCGTAATGCGATGGTTCCGGGGAAGGCAAAGTGCGGTGATTCCCGGCGCTTCTTGCGTGCTCAATGACGAATTTGACGATTTGATCAACAAGAATTGAGATTTCCTTAATATTCTGGCCATTTGGATCAATAAAAGCGCTACTGGGCAAAAAGGATGGCTGCATAGTTCACACGCTGCTTTCTTTCACATTTTTTCTCAATTATAGCATTTTGATTTTGGCGTATCATGGTTGATTGATGAGTAATACGAGGGTCGAAGAACAAATAAAATGAACAAGTTATCATACAAAGTTATTTCTGAGTTCGTTTGAGCGCATTATGATATTACATAATGTGATAGTTAAGGTAAGTTACCCCTCTCAGTTTTACCTTCATGCTGAACGAAAGTGTGATGACAGAAGCTGCAATAGCGCCGGTCACAAGGCATTTGTACATGTCTATCAACAGAAGCCCGACACTACCCGGCGGTTTCCGATTGTAACGCGTTCTCTTTGATTCATTCCTCCATTTTCGAGAGCGTCTCTAAACAATCGGGAGCTTATCGCCGATCATATAAGTAAGGAAATTTATGCAAAAGGATAGATGAATGGAGTTTTTGATAATGGAATTTAACGAGCTTATCGAAACGCGCCACTCTGCAAATAATTTTCTGGAAGATGTTCAAATCACGGTGAAAGATTTGGAGCCTATCTTTGAGGATATCAAGCTAGCGCCTTCGGCGTTCAATTTGCAGCATGCAGAGTATAAAGTGGTATTGGATAAGGATTTAAAAGAAAAAGTCAGGGAAGCTGCGAATGGCCAATATAAAGTGCATTCAGCCTCTGCTGTGATTTTAGTGACGGGAGACCGCTACGCCTACCGGCAAACGGAAAAAATCAATGAAGGCATGAGGGATCTAGGAATTATTAAGGACTTTGAGCTGCAGGAAATGATCGAAAACAATACCGATTTTTACGAGTCGCGAGGGGAGCAATTCATGAAGGAAGAGGCGATTCGCAATGCTTCTCTTTCTGCGATGATGTTTATGCTCGCCGCCAAGAACCGGGGATGGGACACGTGTCCGATGATCGGATTTGACAGCGATCAGGTCCGCGAGTTGCTAGAGATCCCGGATACACATGAAATCGTCCTCATGATAACGATCGGCAAAGAAAAAGAAAGCAGCCGACGCTTGAGAGGATATCGCAAGCCGGTTAATGAATTTGTTTCTTTCTATTAAAAATAGGGGGCGGCCGTAAGAAAGGCCGCCCTTTTTATTGATGAGACAGCACTTCGACTAAGTGGTCAAGATCAAGCTGAAGGTGGCGGATCATCGCTTTTGATGCCTGCTCATCGTCTCTTTGTTTCATATGGTGAAAAATTTCGCGATGCTGTTCCAAAATGGCTTCAGCCCGTTTTTCTCCTTGAAAATTCAAAATGCGGAAATAATAAATTAACCCTTCCAAATCGTTGAGCTGTTTCCGCAATAGATTGTTTTGTGTATATTGGATAATTAAGTCGTGAAATGTATCATTTAATTCGATAATTGTGTTTTGATCCTTGGATTGAAGGATGGCTTCTTCCGTTTTTTGTAAAATATCTTCAATCGTTTTCAGTTCCTCTGCCGTTGCAATTCTTGTCGTCAATCCCGCAGCGAATGATTCAAGCGCCATCCGGCAAAAATAGATTTCTTCAACGTCCTTTATTGTCGGCTGATAGACCTTCACTCTTGAGTCGATGACGATGAGCCCCTCTTTTTCCAGAACCCTGATCGCTTCTCTTAAAGGGCTTTTACTGACGCCGAGCTCTTTGGCTAACTTCGCTTCGGCGATTCGTTCACCGGGTTTTAATTTCCCTTCAAAAATCATTCGCTTAATCGCGTGGTAGGATTGTTCATAAAACGGTTTTGGTTTTTCAATCACGCTTCTCATCCTCGTATTCGTTCTCATTTCGTATTTTACCACAGGTTCCTTCGTTATCTCCCACTATAACCACTGCAAGTGCAGGATAAACAAAATGCCCGGCTGCAAGCCGGGCACTGAATTAAAACAAGAGAATGAACCCTGAAACGGCAGGAGTTAAAAATAAACCTGATTTCAAGACGGCTTTCGGCAGGACATTGGTGAATTTAGCCCCGACATATGCACCGCACATCGTACCGGCCAAGATTTTGAGCAATAGAATATAATCGACGAATCCCTCTGAAATATAGCCGGCCCCTCCGCCTAACGAGAGCGGAATAATGACGAGCATCGTCGTTCCTACGGAATGGCGAATCGACAGGTTCAGCATCATCATCAACCCGATTTGAATAAAAGGCGCAGAGCCGATTCCGAACGTTCCGGACAGAATGCCGGCCATGATTCCCAATAAACTGGCCTTGATCCAAAAGGCAAGGTTCGTTTCCTGGGTAGCTTCTTTTGCTTTCAAAAAGAACAATCTGATTAAAATCAGGATGGCTGATAAAAATAACATTCCTGCGGTCATATAATGCAATGAACTTGAAGGTATAAGAGAAGTCAGCTTAGCCCCTCCAAAGGATCCGGCTGCAGCAAAACAGCCGACGGTTAAGCCGATTTTCAGCTTGATATTTCCTTCGCGAAAGTGGCTGTACGTGCCTGATAAACTTGTAAAAGCCATGCCGGCCAGAGACGTTCCCAACGCTGTATGAATCGGAATGTGAAACAGCATCGTTAACAGTGCGATAACGAATCCGGCTCCGCCGGCTCCGACAAAGCCAAGCACAAGACCTAATAAAAACATAACGAGCACAATCAACATGTTCCTTCTTCTCCTTTATGAATACCTGATTTCGTGCAATCTAATGGTCGACGGTATACAGTCGACCAAAATCAATAACAACATCTTACTCTATTATTTCCATATTGACAAGACGGCCGAGAGGGCATATGTCGTCTACTTCCAAGTTAAAGGACATTCCTGTTGACAAAGCAGCCTATTTGTAATTATGATAGTTACATAAAGTGTAACAAATTTTGTTACAGATAGAGGTTAAAACATTCAGGAGGAATTTGAAATGAAAATGCTAGTAACGAGGGCAACTGGAAAATTAGGATCAAAAATTGCGGAAAAACTGCTGGAAACTGTACCGGTGGATCAGCTGGCGGTCAGCGTCCGCAATCCGGAAAAAGCGGAAAGCTTAAAAGCGCGCGGGGTGGATGTGCGCCATGGAGATTTTGATCAGCCGGAAACATTGGATGCCGCGTTTAAAGGTGTCGACCGTTTGCTGATGATTTCTGCGGATGGCGATAATGAAACAAGAATTCGGCAGCACGGCAATGCGGTAGCTGCCGCAGAGCGCGCCGGGGTTCAATTCATCGCTTATACGAGCATCGCGAATGCGCGAGAAAGCGAAAACTTCCCGGCGCCGACGCATAAGGCGACAGAAGAGGCCATTTTAAAAACGGGAATTCCTTATTCCTTTCTGCGCAATAACTGGTATTTGGAAAACGAAATCTCAAGCATCCAAGGCGTTCTGGCAGGTGCACCTTGGGTAACATCGGCCGGCAATGGCAAAGTGGGCTGGGCGCTGCAGCAGGATTATGCAGACGCAGCGGCAGCAGTGCTTGCGGGAGACGGACACGAAAACACGGTCTATGAGCTTTCCGGCCGCTTATTGACGCAAGATGAACTGGTGTCCGTCCTGTCCGAAGTATTGGGCAAAGAAGTGCCGCTTCAACACGTTGACGACGCCGGCTATGCCGAAGTGATGAAAAACGCCGGTTTACCCGATTTCCTTGTTCCGATGCTTGTCGACATCCAAAAAGGGATTCGCGAAGGCACACTTGCAGTCGAGAGCGATGACTTCGAAAACGTCCTTGGCCGCCCGTTGACTCCGATAAAAGAAGCGCTTGCGCAAATCGTTGCTGGAATGTCTGAGACAAAGTTATAAGCGGCGTTGTCCTCCGCAACAATAAGAGAGCCTGTAAAACTTCAGGCTCTTTTTTTATGTCTAAACATCCAGTTGACATCATATAGTTTACAGGTATAAACTATATTCATTATGAATAAAGTTTAGAGGTATAAACCAATACAGAGGTGAAAATGTTGGATGAAAAAAAGTTGTGTCAAGCGATCGATCTGTTTGCAGAGGTATTGTTTGAAGGCACGGAGTTTGTACAGCGTGAAATCAATGACGATGTCTTTCAGCACATCTCCAGGGAACAGGCTGACCTGCTGACGATTCTGAAAATCAAAGGACCTTGTTCACCTGGAAGTTTGGCGCTCATCCAAAACGTACATAAAAGCGCTATATCCAACAGATTGAAGAAAATGCTGGAAAAAGGGTTTGTCGAATGGGATGATTCGCAAGTCAATCGTGACAAACGATCCAAGCTGATCAACATAACGGAAAAAGGCGAAAAAATGATGGAAGAATTAAATTCAGCCGTTTTTCAATCATTAAGAAAACTGATTGATGATACAGATGAGGAACATTTGGACGCTTTTATTGAAATATTCAAAATTTTAAAGAATAAATTTAAAGGAGACCACACGCCATGAGATTTATCGTCAAAAGTAAGTGGATCATCGCGGCGGTTGTTTTAGCGTTGACGGTCATATTGAGCATATTTTCGCCAAACTTGACCGAGCTCGCCAATGAAAAGGGGCAGGCTCAGCTTCCGGCTGATTCCATCTCCGAGAGGGCGAAGGATATTCTCAAAAGCGCCGGGGAAAACAACAACACGGTCAGTGTTGTCTTTGCGCTGGATCATGCCTTAAAGAAAAATGAAAAAGAGAATATGCAGGAATTCATAGACCAAATTCAAAAGATTGATGGAGTGGAAGGTGTCACATCTCCTCTGTCAGGCGACAAGCAGATCCGCGATCAATTGATGTCAAAGGATCGGAAAACGGTCCTCATTCCTGTAACGGTGACGGGGTCTGATCAACAGGTGGAAAAAATGGCGGATCGTATGTATCAAATGGTTCCCGATGATATGACCGCCTATATTACGGGAGCGTCCCTTATCAATCAGGATTTTGCCCACAGTTCAGAAGAAGGGCTGAAGAAAACGGAAGTCATCACGGTCATTTTGATTATCGGCTTGCTTCTGGTCGTTTTCCGTTCAGTGGTCACGCCTTTCGTTCCGATTATTGTTGTCGGTTTTTCCTATTTGATCAGCCAATCCTTATTAGCGATTTTAGTCGACAATGTTGGCTTTCCGATTTCGACCTTTACGCAAACGTTTCTCGTCGCCATCTTGTTCGGGATTGGGACGGATTATTGCATCCTGCTTTTGACGCGTTTCCGCGAAGAGCTGGCCAACGGACATGACAAGGTCGAATCGACGCTGATCGCTTACCGTACGGCGGGGAAAACATTGTTTATCAGCGGTTTTGCCGTATTGATCGGATTTGCCGTTTTGGGATTTGCCAAGTTTGCCGTCTTCCAATCCGCTGTAGGCGTCGCCGTCGGAGTCGGCGTCTTGATGATCATCTTGTATACGCTCTTGCCATTGTTTATGGCAACACTTGGCGATAAATTATTTTGGCCGTCCAAAAAGGTTCTTTCTCATCATGATAATCGATTGTGGGCTTTTCTTGGAAGGCATTCGGTGGCGCGGCCATTCCTGTTTCTCGTGATCACAGCCATCATAACCGTGCCGTTTATGCTGACGCATGATGATCAAATCTCCTTTGACTCGACTTCAGAGATTAGCAGCAGCTATCGATCGGTTAAAGGCTTGGAGGCGATTAAAGAAGGTCTTGGCGAAGGAAGAGCTTTTCCTGTCAATGTCGTCATCAAAGGGGATGACAAGCTGACGACGGCGGAAACGATCCCCTATCTCAGAAACATCAGCAAAGCGATCGAGAAAGTCGAGCATGTTGATTCGGTCATGACCATCACACAGCCGACTGGAACAGAAATAGAAGATTTAAGTATTGATCACCAGCTGAAAGCCGTATCAGACGGCCTGGATCAAACAACAAAAGGACTTGCTGATGTTCAAAGCGGTCTAACAACTGTGGAAGATGGGCTGAGAAAAATCGCGGGGCAAACGGGCGGTTCATCAGCAAATGGATCATCCGGCGGCTCGCTTGCTGATACGGCGGATGGATTGGGGAAAATCAACAGCCAGCTTCAGCTCGTCAGCGGGCAGATGGCCCAAACAGGCGATGTCTCACAAGCGGTGCCGCAGCTGACGGCCATCAGCGGACAGCTGGGACAGATTCAAAACGGGCTTGAGCAAGCCGACCGCGAGCTCTCGTCACAGCAAAAGCAAGCCGGCGCTTTAACAGGTAGTCTCGGCCAGCTGGCGGACGGTGTGAAGAGCGCAAACGACGGTCTTGTGAAAATCACCGATGGTGTGACGGCATCCGCTGACATGCTGGAGAACATGAGCAAAAGCTCTGCGGTGAAGGACACAGGCATATTCCTTCCCGAACAAGTGATGAAAAACAAAGATTTTAAAAAATCGATTAACAACTACTCGTTTTCAGATGGCAAAGGTGTTCAATTAAGCGTCGTCCTAGACATCAATCCTTATTCAGAACAGGCGATTGCGACCGTCAATCAGATTAAAAAAGTCGTGAATGAAGCGGCTGACGGCACACCTTTTGATGATGCGGATATTGTATACGGCGGGGTATCGAGCCAGAACGCGGATTTAAAAGACATCTCCACAACGGACCTGTCCCGGACGATGGTCATTATGATCATTGGGCTGTTTTTAGTATTGACCATTTTGTTCCGCTCTATGATTATGCCGATCTATATGATTGCATCTCTATTTATCACGTATTATACGTCGATGTCGATCACGGAGTTCATGTTTGTTGATCTTCTGGGAAATGACGGAGTCAGCTGGGCTGTGCCGTTCTTTAGCTTTGTGATTCTGATTGCTTTAGGAATCGATTATTCGATCTTCCTTCTCGATCGGTTCAAAGAAGAGGTGCACCTCGGCATCCATGAAGGCATCGTCAAGTCAATGGGCAAGATGGGCTCTGTCATTATAACAGCAGCGATCATCTTGGCCGGCACATTCGCGGCGATGATGCCGTCAGGGGTCAATACGCTCATGCAAGTGGCTACCGTTGTGATTGTCGGTCTTCTGCTTTACGGACTCATCATCCTTCCGTTGTTGATTCCGGCGCTGATTGTGACATTTGGAGAAGGGAACTGGTGGCCGTTCGGCAGGAAAAAGACAATTGAATAAGAAAAAAGAGTGGTGGATCATGTCCATCACTTTTTTTGTGTTTTAAATGGAAGCCTTCCGGGTATGGTTTTCTCAGAAGGTTGAAGTGTGGGGGGATCATATATGGCCGTTCTAGAGATGTTTTCTTATATAGGAATCGCCATAGGCCTTGTTCAGGCAGCCGTGATCACAATAGATGTCATCAGGCGACCGCAGCATTTGCCGATCATGAATGTTGTCTGGCCGGTGACTGGTTTATATTTTCCGATTATCGGTTTTTGGGCGTACGATTCATTGGGAAGACAAACTGAACAAGCGGGAAATGATCATAAACCGTTTTGGCAAAGCGTTTTCATATCAACGACGCATTGCACGAGCGGCTGTTCATTAGGAGACTTGATCGGCGCTCCTCTTGTTTATCTCCTTGGCTGGACTGTTTTGGGGAGCATGCTGTTTGCAGAGTTTGCAGTCGAATTTATTCTGGCGTTTATTCTTGGGATCGTCTTTCAATACTACGGTATGGGCGCCCATGGGAAAAGCCGTTTATCAGCCGCCCTTAAAGCGGATACATGGTCATTAATCGCGTTTGAGATTGGGATGTTTGGCTGGATGGCGCTTGTGCACTTTGTATTCTTTGCGGAAAGTCCGAAACCGGACAGCCCTGTTTTTTGGCTGATGATGCAAATCGCCATGATCATCGGTTTTTTCACCAGCTATCCAGCCAATTGGTACCTAGTGAAAAAAGGGATTAAGCATGTGATGTAAAAAAGGGAGCGGGCATGAAAGCCCGCCTTTTTGCGGTGGTGTTCCTTCGGGGCCGCTCGTGTCTTTTTTTAATGAGGCGCCGCCTGAGCTTGCTTTGAAAAAACCTAGTGAAGAGACTTCTGACTAAGGGCCCCATAATGAATAGCTGCAGCGGATAAGCCAGGACAAAGTTTTTCAGAACGATTGCCATATAGGCCGGTGCTGTTGTACCAAATCGCGATCGTGTCTCATAAGTTTGTGAACGAATAGTAGCGAACATTATTTGATCTTTTTTTGCTGAATGACGCTTATTGCGATAAGTATGACGATGCCGAGTATGATCACCGGAAGAAACCATCCGCCAAATCCGCTTCCCCATCGCAAAGCAATCGATGCCGATTCAAATAAGATGAGGGAAAAAATGATGAAACAGGCGTTTTTGATTCGATTGACCAGCTTTCGGCTGAGCAAATAAAACTGTCCGGCGTTTTTTTCGTTCAGGCGTTTGGGGTAGTTGTGCATCTCAGGGAATTTCTCAAGCAATTGCATGAACAGAAGGATAAAGAATCCGATTCCGGGTAAAATAAGGAGCTCCCACTTCGATCCCCAGCGATCGATGTCACCGAGAGCATTGTAATGTACGGGCACTTGTTCGGGAAGCGTTCCCCAAACGGCGATCAAAAAAATAATCGATCCAATGTAAAAGAGATAGCCAATTCCATCGCAAATCCGTTCGCTTTTCGTTTTCGGAATTTTGATGTTTGAACCGTCGGTTGAATGTGGCATATCGTGTCCCCCTTTGTTTTGATATACGGTTTACTCATCCAAAAGTTCTGATCAATCCACATCGTATTTTTATTCGGAAGTGGGTAATGTTAAGAGAATGTAAATCCAAAAGGGCTAATGTTAAGTTATTGTAAATTTTAAATATGAATCGTTTACATAAGCTTTAATCTCCATCATAATCATACATGTTTGTTGATTTATGTCGAATTAGGAGGGTAACACTTTGGAAATAGATGTGCAGAAATTGCTTTTTGAATTTATTGGCGGCCTCGGTATTTTCCTTTTAGGTATTAAGTTTATGGGAGATGGGCTCCAAAAGTCAGCAGGAGATAAGCTGAGAGACATCTTAGATCGTTTTACAAGCAACCCTCTGATGGGGGTTTTGGCAGGTATTATTGTCACGGTTTTAATTCAAAGCAGTTCCGGCACGACCGTTATCACTGTCGGTCTCGTCAGCGCCGGCTTTATGACCCTTCGCCAGGCGATCGGCGTCATTATGGGGGCAAACATCGGAACGACGGTTACGGCATTTATCATCGGTTTTGATGTCGGTGCGTATGCGCTGCCGATCATCGCCATTGGATCGTTTTTGCTATTTTTCTTTAAGAACAAAAAATTTCAAAACCTCGGACAAGTTTTGTTTGGATTTGGTGCGCTTTTCTATGGCTTGGAATTGATGAGCAGCGGAATGAAGCCGCTTCGAACGTTTGAAGCTTTTCATGATTTAACGGTCAGCATGAGTACGAACCCTGTTCTTGGCGTGCTTATCGGCACTCTGTTCACGGTTCTTGTCCAAAGTTCAAGTGCAACCATCGGTATCCTCCAAGGGTTGTTTGCCGATTCATTAATTGATATTCACGGCGCTCTGCCTGTACTGTTCGGGGACAACATCGGAACGACGATTACCGCTGTATTGGCATCGCTTGGCGCTTCCGTCGCTGCAAGACGGGCGGCTGCCGTTCACGTCTTGTTCAACCTGATTGGAACAACGATTTTCCTGATCTTGCTAAAGCCTTTCACAGCGTTGATCCTCATGCTTCAATCTTCTTTAGGGCTTGACCCTAAGATGATGATCGCGTTTGCCCACGGGATCTTCAACACGTCGAACACACTGATTCAGCTGCCGTTCGTCGGTGTCTTGGCTTTTATTGTCACAAAGCTAATTCCAGGCAAGGACTCGGTCGTCGATTATAAAGCAACACATCTTGACCCGCTGTTTATTCAGCAGTCACCGTCTATCGCTCTCGGCCAGGCGAAAGAAGAAGTCTTGCGGATGGGTGAATTTGCGGTAAAAGGGCTTGAGGAAACAAAGGAATTTTTAAATACAAAACAGGCAAAGCATGCACAAAACGCATTTCAGATAGAAGATGCGATCAACAATTTGGACCGGAAGATTACGGATTATTTGATCGAACTGTCAGCCACTACGCTTTCTGAACAGGAATCTGAAGAACATCATAAGTTGATGGATACCGTCAGAGACATTGAAAGAATCGGCGACCACTTCGAAAACTTGGTTGAGCTTGGTGAGTACCAGCAATCCAACCGGGTGAAAATTTCCGAAGCAGCGATGGCCGATTTAACGGAAATGCTTGATCTGACGATTTCTACCGTTAAGGAGTCCATCACCGCACTTGGCGAAAATAATGAAGAAGCTGCAAGAAGTGTCATCGAAAAAGAAAATCAAATTGATAAAATGGAACGCAAGCTTCGCAAAAAGCATATTCTTCGCTTAAACGACGGATTATGCAGCGGACAAGCCGGCGTGATCTTCGTCGATATCACCAGCAACCTGGAAAGAATCGGCGACCATGCCGTCAATATTGCAGAAGCTGTTCTTGGAATCGAAAAGCATTAAAAACCGGGGATATCCCCGGTTTTTTATATGCATAGGCCTATTTGATCACGGTGTGACAATTTTACTAAATTGTGTGTGAAAAGGAAGATCATTCTTCTTCTGGAGATGTAAATCAAGTATAATAGTTGTATTCTTTAGGAGGTATTAAGATGCAGAAATACAGAAAAAGAAACACAACGGCATTTACAGTCATGTCATATTTCACATTTTTTGCGGGGGTCTTTTTGTTCGGCATCGGTCTTTACAACGCCGATAACTTGCAGCTCAATGAAAAAGGCTATTACATCGCTGTGATGATTCTCGTTGCGGTCGGTGCGATTTTGACGCAGAAAGTAACGAGAGACAATGCGGAAGATAATGAAATCATCGCCGAGCAGGAGAGAAGACAGAATATGTCTAGTGGCGAGTGATATGATGAGGGAAGGCATCAGAGGATGCCTTCTTTATTTTTTATGGTTAACATATCCTTATATTTATTTTCCAGAATGACATTCATCATCCCGATGATTTTTGCATGGTCTGATTTTTTTCTAAAGTGTAAAAAGTTTTGGTCTTTGTTTCTTTGCGATTTAGTGATCGTGCCGAACACCCAGATGGAGCTGGCTAAAAGTAATATGGTTAATATCAAAGGAAAAAAAGTATGCTCGATGTCATATGAAATGGAGACGACTTGACCAGAAAATATAGCAGTCATAATGCCGGCGGTAATGGAGCTATAAAGCGAAGCTTTGATCACGTGGCTGATTTTAAGCGTTGGACCTGAAAAATAAACTTTCAGCCGGTTTAACGTGGATAAATCTTGTTTTTCGAGGTATGCCATCAGCTCTTCATCGTTTTCAGCTTTCGATGACAATATAGCTTCAGCCGTTTGTTTTGTTTCTTCGAATAATTGTTTGTCTGTTTGCATGTCTTTTGTCCTTCTTTTTTGTTTAATAGACCAACCAAAGCAGAGGTAATGTTTCTCTGCTTTTTAATCAAAATCTTTTTTAAAACGTTCATCTAAAATAAAATCAATCATACCCGTGATTCTGGAATATTCCGCTCTTTTTTGGAAGTGCAGGATTGTTTGCATCGGTCCTTTTCGCGAGGAGATCAGCATCTTGACGATCCAAAGAAAAGAGAAGATCAGATAGAACATGAAGAAGAATGAAAATAGCCTTGAAAGACCATGGTTGAGGGAGGAGATCTGACCAGATAAAAAGGTCGCCATAATGACAGCAGTCATACTGCTAAAAAAAATCCCTTTAATCAAATACGTTAATGTAAAACTTGGATTTGAAAAATAGATTTTTAGCTGATTTAATGTAACAGATTCTTGATTTGCAAGGTATGTAAGCAGCTCTTCGTCACTTTTGTGAGACTCAAGGAGTTTGGCTGTATGTTCAGCTTTTTGAAATAATTGTTTTTCGTTTCTCATTGGATTGTCACTCCTATTCATAAAAAACATGAGATTTTATTGGTTCGGTATATTTTTTAATGCCTTTTTGTATTTTTGTTGTAAAACATAATCAATCATTTTTACGATACGTGCAAACTCGGCTTTCTTGGAAAAGTGTGTAATGAATTGAATCGGCTTTTTTTTCAGGATGACAAGCTGTTTAAGCACCCAGAATAAACACCCCGTAAATATGACAGCTAATATTATAATGGAGATGCCGGAAATGAAAGGGAATATCGAATCTGCTTGACCAGAAAGAATTGCAGTTATGAACGAAGCCAATATTATACTGAAAAATGCTGCACTGATGAAATAATGAAGCGCAAATGAAGGATCTGAGTAATAGACTTTCAGCTGATTTAAGGTCAGTGAATCTTGTTTAGCGAGAAAGGCTAATAGCTCTTCGTCGCTCTTATCGCGGTAAGTTTTAAGGGTTTTGGCTGTTTTCTGCGTTTCAATGAATACTTGTTTGTCTGTGTTCAATATGAATACCTCCACGATATTTTATATATTAAAGATTTGGAAAAACTGCATAAATACATTATATTATGTATTTATGCAGTTTTCATTAAATAAACAAATTAATCAGTCGTTTCACCAAATATTGCAAATAACACAGCGGACACTGCCGTGCCAATAGCGATTTCAGGTGCTGCAATTCCCGCTATGACAACAGCTGCTACACCCACAGCAGCTACCATAAATCCTCCGACTGCAACCCCAATTGCTCCCCAATCGATTGGTAACGCTTCTACAGGAGCTGCAACTGGTTTGTTAGGTGAGACATATAATTTCTTAATTTTAAAGGTAATTGTAGCCGACATTTCAGTTTTTGTACCATCGACTACCGGAATTTCATCGCTGAATATCGTTAATGAAAGATCCAAAGATTCAACAGAAGGTGAAACGTCTACCATGATATATCCGTTACGAACCGACAAGCCGATATTCTTTAAAAGCTCATCATACGAATGAATTTGTGAAGAACTCAATGATGTTTTTGAGTTTCCTAATACTTCGGTAATGGATGCTCCGACCTTTCCGTTTTTAACTTGTAGTGTGCCCGGTGATGTTTCACTTGGCTTTTTAAATCTCAGTGAAGTAGATAACGTAATATCTAAGTATAGAGACTCGTAAACTGTCTCAGTTTTATCAAAAATAAACATTGTTGTAAATAGTTCAGAAATACTGCTCAGTGCCGGGATATTTGCCAAAACATTTCTCAACATTCTTACTCGTGCGTCATAGACCGGATCTGACGACGGGGTGACATTAGCTGTTCCCTTGTCTCTGCCAGAATAAGCGTCTTTATCAATACCGATGGCGCCGCTGCCTGTGCCGATTGAATATTCGTAGAATTGGTCAAAGGCCCAGTTTTGCGGCATCGTGTAGCCGAGGTTGCCGCTGAAGCCGGTTGACATGTCGGCGACGAAGCTGTATTCCGTCAATCCGGCGTCGGCTGTTCTGATACAGATGTTTCTAGGCCCGTACACGCCGATCTTATATGTTGGCGAATTCGGAATGCTTTGCATTTTGTCAAACACTGCTCTGATTTCATTAAAATACGGGATGATTTTGTCTGTGACTTCATAATCATAAGCGTCGAAATCAACGGCAAAATAAATGGTGGTGCCGGATGGGAAGCCTAATCCTTGCGCTGCGTTGACAGCGGCATACGCATCTGTTGTTCCTTGGTTTGGTACGAAATAAGAGGATTCGTAGCCGCCGTCCTGATAAATCGGAAACACTCTCAAACCTTCATTAAAGATGATTGAAAGCTCGGCAGGTGTCATCGCTTTTGATTGAAGCCCGCTGCTTGTCCGCACATTGCCTGTCAAATATCTGCCGACCACTTTATATCCGTTGCTTCGTAAAGTTTTTGCAGTGGCGGCCGTTAGGATCGTGGCAGTGTCACAGGCCGCGGCAGCACGTGAAGTATCGCCGGAGCTTGCCAATAATGCTTTGATCGTCGCCATGTTGGCAATTCCCGTTACAGGCAAGCACATGAAGCTTTGAAAACGTGAGACGGCAGATTCGACTTCCGCATCATAAACACCGTCAAAATCACCCGAAGGATAGCCGTTGCAATATAATGCGTATTGAAGAATCAGCACGAATTTGGTTCTTGAATCACCTGGTTTGAGTGTCGGACATTTGCTTGTTGTACCTGGGCCAAAAAAGCCGTTTGCCACACTTGTACTCATGCCTTCTTCTTTTTGCAAAGCATAAATCAGCGCCTTATTTGTCTCTCGGGAATAAACACCATCACAAGGCATGAGTCCGAAATAATGATTGTAATCCCGATTTAGGTTTTGCTGAATTTGACGAATTTTTGTATCACCGTTTCGAACCAATGTAAAAGCGCTCATGTTGAGCAGTGCTTTCATGAGCTGTGCTGTGACAACACCGTCTTGTTTAGCCAGGCCCGCGGCTTTCTGAAATCTTTTCACGGCATCCTCTGTACCCTCAAAGAAGTTGCCTGTTAATCCGCCGGGATTAAATCCTTTTCCTTTCACCCAAAAAGCACCTTGCAGAATATAATTTAAGTTTGTCGGTTTTTCAGTTTTCTCCTGCTTTTTTAGCGGAACAAACTTACTTTCTGTCGCCGGTCCGAAATTGTCAGCGGGCTCTGCGATGCCTAACTCAATCTGCAATGCTCTCGTTAAACCGTAAATCGTCTCCCAGCTTGGTTTACCGTTCTCTTCAACCTTGTTGTAACCGTGTTTTCCGCTGTAGGTTTTGTTTAGCCATTCCTGCGTTTTCAACACCATTTGATCCATAAATGATCCCTCTTTTCTTTATTAGTGCTTTCACTATTAGGTGGCAAACGTATGACATAAAAAATACGGACATTGACTCTGCTTTATTTGCAGAGTCAATGTCCGTATCTTGTTTATCTCAACAATCCCAAACTCCCGGTCAGCCGATTGACCTTCTTTTTATCCCCGCATATGCCAATGCCAAAATAGCGGTAATCGGCAGCTGTTGATGCTTGAAGTTTCTCCGTATATTCATCATAGTGATGAATACTTTGTGCAACATCGGTGAAGTCAACTGTCAGCAGGTCGTGAAAGTCGTCGGCCTGAAGCTTGCTTCTTAATTCATGAAGCAGCTCGGCATTCCCTTTTAAGATGGGAATGGGGACTTTAACGATTCCAAGGTGTTCGATCCCGGACCCGTCTTTTATATTTTCCCCGAGCAGGCCGGGGTTGTTTTTGCCGAGCGCCGCCCCCAGGATCGCCGCTGTATTGGCGATCAGCCCGAGCGGCAAAGTTTCGTCGATCACAAGTGCGCACTTTGTTTCATTCATCAGATTTGTTCCTCCTTCAGCAGCGGTTTTGGCTTCATTTCTGAAATATAGAGGCCTGTTAATGTAAGCGATCCTCCGACGAGTGCGATCCATGTCAGCTTTTCATGGAGAATGATGATGGATGCGGCAATCGTAATCACGGGCACCATATATATGTAGGCGCTCGTTTTCACGGCTCCCAGGACACCGACTGACCAGTTCCACGTCACAAAGCAAAGCGCTGATGCGCCAGCCCCGAGAAACAGCATGTTTAACAGGTTGATGGAGGAAGCGAAGGGGCTGAGTGTGAAGCGGAAGTCAAACAGGAATAGGGCTGGGATCATGAATATCAGTCCATAAAGGAAGATCCGCTGTGTACATTGAATCGTGTGATACCGAAATGCGCTGATTTTTTTCATGAAGATGGCGTATACGGCCCAAACGAGCGCTGCGGCACACGCAAGCATATCACCGAGCGGATTCAGTTTAAGCACCGCGTTTCCATTGAAAAAAATGAGTGCGAGGCCGGTAAAAGCGGCGGCAAATCCAATGAAAAAATGCGGTTTGAGCCTCTCGCCGGCAAGGAGAAAATGGGCCAGAACCGCGGTGATCATCGGAATGATGGCTACAATCATGCCGACATTTGAGGCATAGGTAAGGGTGAGCGCGATGTTTTCCAGCAAAAAATAGAGTGTTACACCGCAGAGCCCGGCCCCGGCAAAAAGCAATTCTTCCCGCCAGCTTTTCACTGTCAGAACGTGCGGATGGACGATGATCAGCACGATCAACCCGAGCAGAAAACGGTAAAACAAAATCTCCATTGGCGAAAAATCCTCAAGCAGCACCTTTGTCGAAACAAAAGTCGTGCCCCAAATCAGAATGGTTAAAACAGCCGCAAGGTGTCCGGCGGTTTCACGTCGAGTATTCATCCTTTAATCTCCTGTCTGTCACATTCAAAGATTTTCATATATTGCTTCGGTGTCAGTCCGACCTGCCGCTTGAAAAATTTGGTCATGTGGCTCTGATCGCTGAAGCCGGTCTGAAACGCTGTCTCAATCGGTTTAACTCCTTGTTCCAGCAGCTTTTTCGCATGGTTGATGCGAACGGTCTCCAAGTAGCTGTAAGGAGAAATCCCTTTTTGCTTCGTAAACGACCGCAGCAAATGGTACTTGCTCCAGCCCGTCAGCCGGCTGAGATCGTCCAGCGTAATATTTTCCGTGTAATGCGCTTCTAAATAATCGCAGACCGCCTTCACTTGATCGGACGGCTCAGGCGCGTTTTCCAAAAACGCGACATCAGAGCAGGTCCGGATCAGCTCTTCAAGCAGATGGAGAAACAATTCCTCTTTTTTCAACGCTTTTTCTTTCTGCAAAATGTGGATGTGCAGTTCCTTCAAGCTTGAGGTCAGTTCATGGCGGAACAAGACGTTTTGCGTGAAGTATGGCAGATTTTCTGCTCCCGTCAGTTCCTTGACGGCTTTCATCATCACATCCGGCATAATATTGATGCAGCGGTAATCGAGCGCCTTCCCGTCAATCTGCTCGCAGCTGTGGGTGTCATGCGGATTAAACAGCACAAGATCACCGGGATTGATGATGTATTCCTGCCCCTTGCAAAGCAAATAGCGCTGCCCCTTCTCGATAAAGCCGACCACATAATATTCATGAAAGTGATTCGGAAACTTCTGCATGATGCCTTTGAAGCGGTAAGCTTCAACCTGCAGATCGGGATCCAGAAAAAGCGTCCGGGTTTCGTTTCGCATGAGCGGGCCTCCTGTGTATGATGATTTTTTTAGTTTAGCATGTTTTTGGGGGATTTCTTGTATGATGTTGCTGTAGTGCACCTTTTTATCATTTGCGTTTTTGATATTAAGGAGTGGTAAAGATGATAAATAAATATTAAAGCGGGAATAAAAGATGGATAAATGAAGAAGGGGAGACTTTATAGTTGAAGTGATAGATCGTTTGCGTAATCTACTTACTTGGAGCTAAAGTAGAAGTTGATGCTAAGTAGAGGGAATCCGAGGTGATGAAAAATGTGCCATTTAATAGAATTTCACCTCGTTCATTCAGTTATAGAAAAGATCAAATTGAAATATACGATGATTTTCTTGTGTATAATTCCAGGAGTTTCACGTTCCAGATACTATAATTAATCATGGAGCGCCTTAAATATGATGAATCAGAAAAAACAAGACATTAGGGGCGTGCTGAAAAAAGAAATCAAAACTCATGACATATTACAACGATCACAGATATCAAAGGGGTTAAAAGAAGATGAACCCTGTTCAATAACAGAGATCATCCCATTAACTCTACATCGTCTTTTTCAAAAATATCCTTTACAAAGGGTACACTTTCATAATTCCTGTCTCCATGCTTGAATTCTATGAACAGGCTGCAGTCATCGCTGCTCCACAAATTAATTCACATGCAGCTCCTGCACCTACATTTACCATAGCAACAGCCCCACAGTATTGGGAGCAAGCTAAAAAACCTAACATTCCACAAGCAAAGTTCTTTCCCCAAACGCTGAAACTTTTTAATTGAAATTCACCCTGTTGGATATCATGGGGATTTTTTCCGAAAACTTTAAATGAGTTATTATGATCTTGAATCAGTATATCAAGGTCGTCATAATTGCCGCTGAAGTCTTTGGGTATACCTATTAGACTGAAATTAAAAAACTCTTCAGTCTCTTTACTGTATCCTAAAGTATAAATTATGGAATCCCCTTTATCATTTTTATAAGCTCCATAAACAAATTCTAAGTCAGATATTGTACCTTCTTCGTCAATTTGGGCACCCTTGAATAACAAACTTTTATCCTTAAGATCTACTTTTTTATATCCTGCATCTTTATATTCTTCAATGTATTTTTTAAAATTTTCTTTCCTATCAAGAGCTATCTGCTCAACATTATTCACTTCGTTTTCACTAAGCACTTCAGTTTTCACATTGTAAACGTCTTCAATTTCCGTGATGATTTGTTCCCTATCTTTTTTATTCGTACAAGCTGTACAATCTCCCTTGTCATTACTTCCATTTTCAATGGCTACGACATGAATAGGCATGATAGACACAACAGAAATCAAGAACATTAGCATAAATTTTTTCATACTGCTTTTCTTCCTTTCTAGTAATATTTTCAAAATACGCATAAGCGTATTTTAATCATTACGATCATCTATCCAAGCATCTCCTATCTTTAAATAGAAGTATCTTAGAGTAAAACCTAATACAACTCCGAAGATGATAAATCCGATTGAAAAAATAAGAAATTCAACTGTAAATACTGGTTTGCCTTTTAAATATCCTATCAGCAACTGTCCTAAGACAAATATCACAGACGCAGCAGTTGTAAGAAGAGGTAAGAGCCTAGCCCATGTGATAAAATTTTTTTTCATCTGTTTTATTGTTAACTTTCCTTTTGCCATTTTCATCACCTCGTAAATGAAGGTAACATAAATTTATTTTCAAAAAAATGAACATGAGGAACTAAATTCCATTCAATTTCATTACTTAATTTCTAGTTTTAAATAAAGGCACTTTACACCCTAAGAGCCTGGTCTGAGTGATCCTTCAACTCTTAAAGAAGCGAAAAAAGGGGGTTTCTTGTATGATGAAAAAAAGTGAAGATGGAGCGGGCATCCCTATTTGTTTATGGATGTCGCGGAGCACAAGAGATCAATTACGAGTTGGTTGAATGAATTTCACTTTTAGTATAAAATTACACTAAAAGTGAAGAGTGGAGGTCCGTCATGGACAAAGACTACATAACAGCACTCATCTCATCAAAATTAAGGTTAATCCGCACGGAAAGCGGTTATACGCAGGAGAAAATGGCTAATGTCCTGGGGATTTCGAAGAAGACGCTTGTTCAAATCGAAAAAGGGAGGTCAACGGCTGGCTGGGCGTATATTGTGGCTGTGTGCGCGCTGTTTCGAAACAGTGAGGTTTTACAGTCTGTGCTCGGTGATGAACCTTTGGAGGTTGTTGAAACTGTGGCACACCGAAGCATTGACCGGCCGAAAAGGAAGACGCTTGGCGGCAGGGTGTGGTGGCGAGAAGTCGCAAGAAAGGGCGACTTTCGTCTGCAGCAAAATTTGATTTCTCACCACTACCGGATTCTCGATTCCTATGACGATCTGTGGTTCAGCACGTTCGAAAAACAGGATGCACTGGCGCGTTTGGACGAGCTTATACATGAGAATGACGGTGTTGAATGATGAAGAAATTAAATGTGATATTATGAACAATTAGTTTTCTCTTGTTAATCGGCCCGTATGCTGTTCTTTATTTGCTTGACCATGGCAATCCGATCATGAATGCGTGGGTACAGGCAGATGCTGAAAAACATTTGGACAGCTTGGGCTATCATGTTCATGACTATAAAGAGCGTCATGTGATGTTGCCGAAGACAGCTATCAATCAAGACGATTTCCAAACACAATATATGGTCGTTTTTCATGATGAGCCTCATGTGGTGTATTACTATGGAAAAAACAAAAAACGGGGGGAATCGTCCAGTTCTGTGAGAAGGATGAACTCGGGTGATATGTCTGTTGGAACAAAGAGACACAGTGAAAAACAGTGTGTATTCAGTTTGCAGAACCGAGATTAAAGGGCGTGCTGTCCGCCGCCCTTTTTCCTACACCAGAACATCATCAAGCAGCTTCCACAGCAACTCCCGCCGATTTCCCGCTTTCATCTTCAAAAAAATCGACTTCAGATGGTCTTGAACGGTGTACACGGAGATGTGCAAGTCGTCAGCGATGTCTTTTGTGGAAAGTCCGCGGATGATCCGGTATACGATCTCCTTTTCCCGTTCAGACAGGCCGTAAGCGTCTGCAACGAGCGGTATCGTATCCGCGGGTGAAGCCGGCTCGAAGGAAACGGCAAGTTGTCCTGAGGGGCCGAAACCGTCCAAGCGGCTCGCTTTGAGGGACAGGAGGGGACGGCCCGGAATGGAAATAACCGTTTTCGCCGGATCATCTGTCTCCGCTGCGGCGCGGGAGCAGACGGCTCTGATCGGTCTCGGTATTGACGTGCCGCCGATCTTTTCCCAGTCTCGGAGGATGTTTAGCCAATGAAGCGCGGCGTCATTGCATGAGATAGGTCTGAGCTCCTTCGACATAATCAGAATGCCGCCGGCATGTTTCATGTGAAACAAGTCCTTTTTTGGTTTTTGATGTCGAAAACGCTGCAAGTGCCGGCCGATAATCGGTGCAAGTGAAGCGAGAAGGGATCGGTCCTTCTCATGAAATGGCGGCTGTCCGCTTTTTCGCCATAGTGTAAGATAGCCCCAGCAGTCCCCCTTGCTTAACAGAACGGCCCGCATTTCGTCCCCAAAACCCGCCGGTTCGAGAACCATGCGGTATCGTTTGCTTTTGTGAAGATCCCCTTCCAGCGCCCCGCTTAACATCGCCGCTGTCTGCTTTGTTTTGATTAATGTTTCGTATTGATTCACATCATCATCCATATATTCAAGTGCAAATAATTGCGGATGCATCCTTTCAATTGGCTCGTCTGTGATCGCTCCGATGGACAGGAGGGTGTTCGGATCGACGGCTGTACAGCATGACGCATCAAATGGAATGGCGCTTCGCAGCGCGGAGAGTACGGCTTCCATGTATTGCGGTGAAGTTTGCGATGTTCGTTCAAGCTCATTGAATTGGTCTTTTAAGGCCCGTTCCATTTGCTTCCCTCCTCTTAAAAATCCCATATTTGTGGGATGGTGCTGTTCAAAAACCTCTTTATAATTGAGAATAATTCTTAATTATTTTACTAAAAGGAGTGCGCCTTGTCATGAATATGGATTGGAATCATCCTGATGTGCAGCAATATGAAAAAAAGATCGCTTTGAAAATCCCTTGTTATCACATGTTATACGATATGATGGACCGTCTGCTGACGGTTCGGCTTGATCAAGATGAAGCCGATGTGCTGGTTGTCGGAGCGGGAGGAGGACAGGAATTGCTGACACTGGGCAGAAGGCATCCGAATTGGTCGTATACAGGGGTCGATCCATCGGCTCATATGCTCAATTTGGCGCGGCATCGGCTGAAAAACGCTCGTCTCCAGCTCAAAGCTGACTTCATTGAGGGAGAAGTGAAGAAGCTGAAGCGGGAGCATCAATATGATGCAGCGACTTGCATGCTTGTCCTCCATTTTGTTCGCGACAAGCGGACATTTTTGCAGAATATTGCGGCCCGCTTAACGGAAGGGGCGCCGTTTTTTCTGGCTGCGATTCAAGGCGACCTTGATTCTGAGTCATTCAGGTGGCAGATGGAAGCCTGGAAGGAGCATATGCTGGGAAACGGAATTTCTGAACCGGAGTGGGAAAGCTTTGCGGCTTCAATCGGCAGACAGTCTCATCCGGTTCCGGCTGAGGAGGCGGAAGCTTTGCTGAAGGAATCAGGTTTCACGAATGTGACGCGGTTTTTCAGCGCTTATTTAATTGATGGCTGGTTCGCTGTCAAAGGAGGCGGCACATGTTGAAACAGCATATTGTTGTCATTGGCGGTTACGGACATGTCGGCGGTCACATCTGCCGGATGCTCGGAGAGACATACCCCGGGCTTGTGTATGCGGCGGGGAGAAACTTGGACCGCGCGCAGCGGTTTTGCCGGGAAACGGGCGGGAAAGTGAAGCCGATGCATTTCAATAGAGATGATGCGGCTGATTGGGATTGGCTTGAACAGACGAAGCTTGTGATCGTGTGCATTGATCAGGTGGATACGGTTTTGGCTGAGACATGTTTGGCAAACGGTGTGAATTATTTGGACATTACGGCGAACGGTCCGTTTTTGGCACAGCTTGAACGGCTGAATCACGGGCATTGTGAGGGCACAGGTTTGCTGAGCGTCGGTTTGGCCCCGGGACTCACCAATCTGCTGGCGCAGGAAGCGGCAAAGACATTAGATGAGACGAGCCGCAT
Organism: Bacillus sp. z60-11; assembly: GCF_046464135.1. Taxonomy (NCBI): domain Bacteria; kingdom Bacillati; phylum Bacillota; class Bacilli; order Caryophanales; family Bacillaceae; genus Bacillus; species Bacillus sp. z60-11. The sequence goes on from NZ_JBIYSN010000004.1 coordinate 91,004, forward strand.
CAACATCACAATCATGCTCGGTTTGGGAGACAGCCATGGGAAAGCGGCGATTGAATGGACGGTGGATCATTTGCATACGGTGTTTGACGTCACCGAAAACGGTGACATCAAAAAGGTGAGCAGTTTCACAGACGGCCGGCAAACAGACTTTGGCGGCCGTTTAGGATGCCGGACTGCTTATCGGTTCCCTTTTTCAGATCAGGCCACATTGCCGCGGACATTGGAGATCCCCTCCGTTTCCACCCGGCTTTGTTTTGATTCCAGGCTGGCGACATTGGCAATTGCGGGCTTGAGAAAAAGCGGTGCTGTTCGCCTTTTAAAAAACAGCGTCATCCGCGGGTGGACCGTCAAGCTGCTGGAATCGCTGAAAATCGGTTCGGCGGAGTACGCGGTCAAAGTGGATGCGGAAGGACTGAAAGGCGGCCGGCATCACGCCGTCGGTCTTTCCATGTACGGTGAGAATGAATCATTGATCACGGCGCGGGTCGCGTTTGCCGCTGCTTCCGCTTTGTATGCCGGAGCTTTTCAGCGGGGAATGTTTCATCTGGAGGAGTTGTTTGAGCTGGAGCGGACAGACGATGTCATGTATGTAAAACGAAAGGAAACGGGAGAACGCTTTGTTATATAATTTGACATATTTTTAAAGAAAGTGAGATGATAAAAATTAGAAAATAATAGAAGGAGATGGGGATTATGCAGCCGGAAGATATCGTCAGAAGCGGACCGAACCAATATATATGCAAAGCCGGCATCACGAAAGAGCTGCCGTCGCTTTTAGAAAGATTTAACCGTCCTGTCATCATAACCGGTGTTCAATCGTTTGCGGCTTTTACAAAACACGTGCAGCTGCCCGCTGATTGGACCGTCATCCAGCATAAAGGCTACAGCTCACTGGAAGGGATACGACGTGCGGCTGAGCGCGCCGGCACAGCCGATATCATCATCGGCATCGGCGGAGGCACTGTGTTAGATACGGCGAAAGCCGCCGCTGATCTGTTACACATTGAAGTCATGACAATCCCGACGATTCCGGGGACATGTGCGGCAAGCACGCCATTGAGCGTGATCTATGATGATGAAGGCAACTTTTCCGGGGTGCAATACCATAAGCGCTCAAGCTATTTAACATTGGTTGATCCGCTGCTGCTTTTATCTTCACCGCTCGCTTATGTGAAAAGCGGGATCGGTGATACACTGGCGAAATGGTATGAAGCGGAAGCGATTATCAGAAATACGGCTGATTCGCTTTCGATCATGGTTCAGACGGGGCTGAGGCAATCCGTCTTCATTCGCGACATCTTGTTGAAAGATGGCCTCAAGGCTGTGGAAAGCATTGAAAAAGGCGAGCCGTCTCCAGCTTTAACAAATGTTTTGGAAGCGGTTATTGCGCTTGCGGGAACGGTTGGCGGCTATGCAGGCCGGTACGGCAGAATGGCCGGGGCCCACGCGGTTCATAACGGTCTGACATTTATTCAGGAAACCCATCATGTCCTGCACGGCCAGAAAGTTGCCTATGGAATCCTGGTCCAGCTTGCTTTGGAAGGACGGATGGACGAAATTGCTGAGCTGCTTCCGTTTTACGAGTCGCTCGGCTTTCCGAGAAGGCTATGTGATTTAGGTATTACAGAAAACGTGGAGCAGGCAAAACAAACGATAGCGGCCCATGCGGCCAGACCTGAAGAATCATTATCCCTCATGGGATCGTTTCGCGAAGCTGACGTGATCGCGGCGATAGAATCGCTTGAATAATCGGGAATCCGCCCTTGAAGATGGCTTCAAGGGCGTTATTTGTATGGCTCCTCATGTTATTTCTGAAAAAGTTCAGTCTTTTACCGATATAAATAAAAAATGACTTTGCAAAAAAGAAGGGGGAGCAATGTGAAAAAACCGAGGTGGAACAATATCACGATCGGCGGCAAATACGGCATCATCTTTTTTGTGATGTTAACCGCTTTTTTAGCATCCGTTTTGATGACGTACAGTCTGTTGAAGAATACAAGCCAGACGATACAGGATACAAAATCAAAAAATGAAACGGCGGTTCAGTCAGCTAAGCTGATGTCGCTTTATCAAAATAAATATTTACATATACCCGAATATATTATCAACGCCAAGGATGAAAAATTATCGGACTACATGACATACAGCCAGGAGTTTGTCGATACAGCAAAAAAGCTGAAAAAAGAGCTTCATTCAGATGAACAGCTTGAGATGTTTCATCAAATTATCGATAACAACCATGCTTTAGATGAATATTTTTTCAGTAATATCGTACCGAATGTACAGCAGATCAATACCAAAAAGTTTTTGGAGCTGCAGCAAAAAGCGAATCAATTAAAAGAGGAAACTTTGGCGCTCGGTGACAAATTGAAAGAAAACGCTGTCAGTTCAAATGTAGAGGCAATAGGGGACGCACAGTCCAATATTTCGCGGACCATTATGATCCTCGTGGTGTCGATTCTTGTGTCAGCCGTTGTTTCCGCAGGACTTCTCATGATTGTCAGCAGACAGATTAAGAAAAATCTCAATCGGGTGGTTGCCGCAAGCGATGAGATTGCACAAGGCCATTTAAACTTTACAGCCCTTGACTACAAAGGGAAAGATGAAATCGGACAGCTTTCACAATCGATTAATGATATGGGGGAAAGCCTGCGCGAGATGATCGTCGAGGTGTCCAAGATCGCCAATGAAGTCGACAAGCAATGCCTCACGTTTACGAATGTCTCCAGCGAAGTGAAAGAGGGAAGCGAACAGGTCGCCGTCACGGTCGAAGAGCTGGCAAACGGTGCAAGCAATCAGGCCAATGAAGCGGCCAATATTTCCGAACAGACGCAAGAGCTGGCTGGACAAATACAGAAAGCCGATGAAAATGGAGAAACATTGGCGAAGTTTTCTAAAGAAGTGCTGAACGTTTCGGTCGACGGTGATCAACAAATGACGCAATCCTTGCAGCAAATGCACGTCATCAACGATGTGATGGAGGCGTCTGTTGAAAAGGTCAGCATCCTGGAAGAACAAACGCAATCTATCCATCAGCTTGTCGAAGTGATTACGGGCATGGCTGAGCAAACGAACCTGCTGGCCTTAAATGCGTCGATTGAAGCGGCGAGAGCCGGTGATGCCGGACGGGGATTTGCGGTTGTGGCCGGCGAGGTGAAGCGGCTCGCGGAAGAAGTGAAAAACTCTGTCGGAAGCATCACGGAGATCGTCAGTACGATTCAAACGGAGACATCGTCTATGGCAGCGGATTTGAAAACCGGTTTTTCTGAAGTAAACAAAGGAAAAACCCAGATTGAAACATCGGGCCGGTATTTCTCAGAGATCAAGCATAAAGTGACGGATATGGAAGAGCGGGTGTCGGACATTTCCGCCGCATTATCCAATTTCAAACGTTCAAGCGAAGAGATTAACGGCTCAGTTGAGCATATCGCGGCGATATCTGAAGAAAGCGCGGCTGGTTCTGAAGAAATCTCCGCATCTGTTCATGAACAAAGCGGTTCCATTGAAAAAATGGATGAAAGCGCCCGCCTGCTCGGAGAAATGGTCGAGCGGATGAACGGGATGATCAAGCGGTTTAAACTGTGATGTTTCAATGAAATGGGAGGTTTTCATGTTGACAGCAAATTTGAAAAGAGGACTGTTTGCGCTCGTCCTGTTCGGCCTGCTGTTCGCCGCAGCGGGGTGCTCGTTCAATACTGTGCAAAAGAGTGCTGAAAAAGAGGAAAAAGTAAAGCTGACTGCCGATTCTGACAAATTATATGTCGGCTTTGCGATCGACACGCTGAAAGAAGAGCGCTGGTACAAAGACAAAGCGGCATTTGAAAAAGAGGTGGAAACCCTCGGCGGAGAAGTCAAAACGCTCGCGGCAAACGGGAATCAAGATGTTCAGCTCCAGCAAGCCGAGCTTTTGATCAACGAAGGCGTTGATGTGCTCGTCGTTGTCCCGACGAATGCGGATGCTGCGGCTGAGATTGTCGACATGGCTCATAAAGCCGGTGTCAAAGTGATTTCTTATGACCGGCTGATTCGCAATGCCGATGTTGATTATTATGTTTCATTTGATAATGAAAAAGTCGGCGAACTGCAGGCAGAGGCCATTGTCAAAAAAGCGAAGAAGGGCAACTTTGTCTATATCGGCGGATCATCTCTCGACAACAATGCCGTATTATTCCGCAACGGGGCCATGAAGGTCCTCGAACCGCTGAAGAAGCAGGGGAAAATTGATATCGTCTTTGACGAATATACGAAAGACTGGCTCCCTGAACAAGCGAAAAAGAATATGAAACAAGCGTTAAAGCAAAACAAGGATATCGATGCCGTCATCGCCGCCAACGACGGTACGGCGGGCGGAGCAATTGAAGCCCTCAAGGAAGCGGGACTGGCCGGAAAAATACCGGTTTCGGGACAGGACGCCGAACTCGAAGGAGTTCAGCGGATCGTGAAGGGAACGCAGACGATGACCGTTTACAAACCGATTCCGACAATCGCCAAAAAGGCCGCCGAAACAGCGATTCAAGCGGCAAAAGGCGAAGAAATCAAAACCGATACAACCGTTGAAAACGGAAAAACAAAGGTGCCATCGATTCTGCTTGAGCCATATGCGGTCACGAAAAGCAATATTAACGAAACCGTTGTGAAAGACGGACATTTGTCAAAAGAAGATATTGATAAATAATGAAACAGCCATCCTGTCGAAAGGATGGCTGTTCGGTTTATTGGAAAGCTTATTTATTTTTATATTTGAACCTCATAAAATAGACAAGGCTGAAAGCTAAAGTAAAAGCAAGGGATTGCAGAACGTAACCTGCTGTTATGCTTCCGGTGTTGAGGTACGAATCCATATACCGGCAGCAAAGATGAGAACAGCAATGAAAACCCACAGTACAGACTTAGATTTCATAGATGCTGGGCTGCTAAATTTCCACTTTCACATCAGCGTTCTTCTTCAGCTTCTCCACTTGCTGTCCGAGTTTTTCCTGCCGTTTTTGCTGTTCAAGCAGTTCTTTAATCTGGGATTTGACATCCTCGAACTTTGGCGTGTCTTTTTGATTGCTTTCTTTTTGCTGTGCTGCATACTGGTCGTAATAGTCCTTGATTTCTTTGTCTGTAACTTTATCTTTTGGCAGCTCTTTGTCGATGTATTTTTCGGTTTTGATGCTGTCGGCAATGTCAGATTTAAGGGTTGTTAAGCTTAAATCGGCTTTTTTTAAGGCTTCATTGAATTCTTTCTCATCTTTATATTGCTTTTTCGTTTGGTCGAGCTGTGTTTCGATCTCTTTTGCAGTGGCTTTATAGCCTTTTTTGTCCGCTTCCTGGGAAATGAGTGCTTGTCCGACTAAGCTGTCGATCGTTTGTTTTTTGATCTGCTTGGCGGCATCAGCTGATGTCGGATCCTGACCGGTTTGCTGATACTGCATTTGTGCGGTTGACAGCAGCCTGTTATAGTCTTGGCCGGTGATCTTTTGTTTGTTTACGACAACAACGGTTTTCGTATCATCGACTTTTTGCTTGTCGAGCTTTTTCTGCAAGGCTTTCATTTGTTCTTCCTGGTTCGGCTGCCCGCTTTGAGACGCATCCTTATCAGGCTGAGAAGCGCAAGCGGCTAATACGGCAGCCATTAAACCGATCATGAGAGAGGATATGATTTTTTTCATGGATATCTCCTTTCTTCTCATCAGAAGTCGATCTTGAAGAGTTGATCTAATGTTGCATTCTAACCGATTTGTTCTTAAAAATAAACCATTTGCCATCAATTTTCCAATTTGTCATCGAATTGAAAGGAGATCGTAATGTTTATTTTAAATGTTTCGTATCAAAGCCATATATCTGAAAGTCCTTCATAAATATATCTTGGACCAATTGTTTTGTTTCCTGATTGTAAAAGCTCTCATAAGTTGGCAGGACCCAGTCGAATGATGAGATGGTCAGGACCGTGTCTGCGAACTTCCCTTTTTTCAGCATCAGATCTGACAAATGGTGCGGTGACTTTGACAGCTGTGACAGCGGTGATTTTAACAATTTGTATTTATTTTCGATTTCTCGGATTTGCGCGGTGAATTGTTCGAGGTAGATATAATGATTGACAAATTCCTCTTCCCCTTTTATATACTGGGGCCCGAGATGACGGTCAAGAGCATGAATATCAGAGCCTAAATCCTTTAGGTGATATAAAAATTCTGTAAACGACAATCCGGTGTCGATGTCTCGGTCAAAAAGACAGATAAAATTCGGCGAGCAGATCGTTGTCAGAAAAGAACTGACTGCCCGTTGGAATGGATTGCGCACGAGTTTGTAGGTATCTTTTTTTCTTCCAAGCAATTGCAAAGAAAGATCATTCATGTAGTCGGGTTGTTGTGTAAAGATCTTATTTCTGTAATGGTGAATGTCTCCTTCAGATGTTTGCGCCGCATCTTCCCAGAGTCCGTTTTGGAAAAAGAACCAGCGATTCAACGTCGTGCAGCCGCTTTTCGGGATCCAAAAGAGAATGATGGGAAAGTCTTTTTGATAAAGCGGGGTATAGGGAAATATCAAATGCTCCAGTTTATCATCTTCAAACATATCGACCACATCCACTCCAATTTAGTTTTTGGCCTTCCCGGGAAGGGACAGCGACCATCTTCATAACAAAATATGCCGCAGCTATTGAGTTGATAGGGCGAAAAAATGAATTATCTGTCAAATAATAAGATGGAAAGATCAAGCTGTCCGCTAATATTCCATCTTTTGAAAAATAAGGTATTCGATGAAACCATCTTATTAAATCGAGGCGGGGCTGTATAGGTCATTTCGATCTAGTATGTTTTGCGGATATGATATCGACAGACTGGAATTAAAATCAATTTCCTATTTAACTAAATTACCCTATAGTGTAATCTTAAAAAGAATACAAGGACATTTAGGCCATTCGAATGAAAAAATGAATTTGTGGAAAAAAGAGGTTCGCCATGGAAATGGGGTATCGGCAGATGGGATGCCAGCTGCCGCAAGCTTCGGTTTGTTTGGATAACACTAAAAGGGGGGGGATAGCATGCAGGTCAGCATAAATGAATATCCGGTTCCGGATCTTGCATCAGGTCCGTATGGAATCGCTTCATGTACGGACGGACATATTTGGTTTACGGAGCAAAAGGGAAATCGGATCGGCAGGATGAAGCCTTCCGGAGAAATGATAGAATACGCTGTTCCGACTGCGAATGCAGGCGTGTCGATTATCGTTCAGGGGACAGACGGCAATCTATGGTTTACAGAATATAAAGCGGGCAAAATCGGGACCATCACGGCTCAAGGCGTGATCGCCGAATACCCCCTTCCGGCCGGAGCGGCGCCGTTTGGGGTCGCTGAAGGACCAGACGGCGCCATCTGGTATACGGATATGGGGAATCATCAAATCGGCAGGATGTCGCCATCGGGGCATGTTACACAGTATGGGCTGCCAAGTCCGGGATCATTCCCTTCGTTTATTGTGAAAGGGTCTGACGGAGCGCTTTGGTTTACACAGAATCAAAGCAATTCGATCGGCCGGATCACGGTGAACGGAGATATTTCTGAATACCCGATTCCGAAGACGCAATCCGGTCCTGTCGGCATCACATCGGGCCCTGACGGAGCATTGTGGTTTACGGAAATTAACGGAAATCAAATCGGAAGGATCACTGCATCCGGAACCATCAGCGAATTTCAGATTCCATCCGAAAATGCCCGCCCCCATGCGATTACTGCCGGCGGAGACGGGGCGCTGTGGTTTACGGAATGGGGAACCGGTCAAATCGGACGAATCACAGTGGATGGAAAAATAACAGAATATCCGATTCCGACGAAGCACTCCGAGCCCCACGGCATTGCTGCCGGACCTGACAAATCGATCTGGTTTGCAGAAGAGTGCGGCCAAATCGGCCGGATCGCGTTTTAAAGCACGCCTATCATCAGATGGGCGTGCTTTTTTGAATGTTCTTTTTCTCATCTATATTTTCGGGATGTTTTTTCCCATTTTTGACGTAATAAATCAAGTAGCATGCCGCCATAAAAGGCACACCGCAAAAAAGGGCGATCCGCTGGTTCGGATCAAAGGCGATGCCGATGCAGGACGCCAGGCACAAGAGAAATGCGGCAATCGGCACGGCCGGATAAAGCGGTGTCCTGTACTTTAAAGCGTCTGCGTTGTTTCCTTCAGATAAAAAGCGTCTGCGAAACATGTATTGTGAGGCAGCGATACTCATCCAGACAACAACCACGGCAAACCCTGAAATCGACACAAGGACAATGTAAACCGAGTCGGGAGCAAAGACGCTCGAAAGAAGCGATAAAATTCCTCCGATCATGCTGAAGATCAGTGCGTTAAACGGTATCCCCTTTGACGTCAGCTTCCGAAAAGCAGGATGGAGCGTGTTTTCTTTGGAGAGCGACCACAGCATCCGGGAACAGGCGTATAAGCCTGAATTGGCCGCGGAAAGCAAAGCCGTCAGAATGACAAAGTTCATGATATCAGCGGCAAATGGCACGCCGATGCGGTCAAAGACAACCACGAAAGGGCTTTTGACGACGCCGGCTTCTTTTATCGGAATCAGGCATGAGAGCACGAAGATCGTACCGATGAAGAAAAGCACCAGCCTCCAAATCGTTGTTTTGATGGCTTTGGGAATGTTTTTTTCCGGGTCGGCGCTTTCCCCGGCCGCGATCCCGATCAATTCCGTTCCTGAAAAGGCAAAATTCACAGAAAGCATCGCCATAAAAATGGGAAGCATACCGTTTGGAAATAGTCCGCCTTCTCCGGAAAAGTTTGATAACAGCGGGGCGGAATCGCCATTTTGTAAGGGAATAACGCCGAATATCGCTGAACCGCCTAAAATAATAAACAATAAAATGGCTAACACTTTAATGCTGGAAAACCAAAATTCCGACTCGGCGAAAAATTTCACTGAGAAAGCATTCAACAGGAAAATCAAGGCGGCGAAAACGGCGCTCCACATCCAGACTGAAGTATGCGGGAACCAGCGCTGCATCAATAATCCGGCTGCGGTGAATTCCGAGCCGAGGGCGACGGCCCAGGTCAGCCAGTAAAGCCAGGCGACCGTGAATCCCGTGCCGGGGCCGATGAATTTGGCGGCATACATATGAAACGACCCTGTGACAGGCATTGCGACCGATAATTCGCCGAGACAAAGCATGACAAGGTAGACGATCAGGGCGCCGACCAAGTAAGCCAAAATCGTCCCGGCCGGCCCGGCCTGGGAAATTGTATAGCCTGAGCTTAAGAAAAGTCCTGTTCCGATGACACCGCCCAATGAGAGCATCACAAGGTGTCTGCTTTGCATTTTTCTTTGAAAGTTCTGATGATTGCTGTTTGATTGTTCCATCATACCTCCAACTTTCTTGCCCATTCGGCAACAGCATTGATGTCTTCCGGGCTTGTCCGGCAGCAGCCGCCGATCAGCCGTGCGCCTGAGTCGTACCAGAGGCGGGCGCTGTCTCCGAATGATTCGCTGCACGCGGGACCATGCCATGTTTTCGTTTCGGGATCGTACGCTTCCCCGGGGTTCGGATAGGCGATGAGCGGTTTATCCGTATGCTTTTTCATTTCACTGATCAGTGATGGAATGTGTTCGAGCGGCGTACAGTTGATTCCCGCCGCGGCGACTTGTTCTTGCCGGTCAAGCCATTCGGCGCATTCGGCGGCAGGCGTTCCGTCGCTGATGAGGTGGCCGTCTTTTGCACTGAAGCTGATCCACGCATACGTTTGGGGGAATTCTTTTAATAGCTTGACGATGGCTCTCGCTTCTTGAAGACACGGGATCGTTTCACAGGCCAAAATGTCGGCGCCCGCATCAATCAGCGCTCTCATGCGAGGTCTGTGGAAATCGACTAATTCGTCCTCGGATACGCCGTAATCCCCCCTGTACTCTGAACCATCGGCAAGAAAAGCGCCGTAAGGGCCTACTGAAGCGGCAACCAGCGGCTTCGGTCTGCCGTTCCGATTTTCAGGAAGAGACCAAAATTCATCCCGCGCTTCGGTGGCAAGCCGGACGGACTCTTTTATCAGGTGAAGCGCTTCTTCTTCGCTCAGACCGCGCTTTAGAAAGCCTGCAATGGTAGATTGGTAGCTGGCGGTTATCGCGCAATCTGCCCCCGCGCTGAAGTAATCCGCATGCACCTGTTTGATAAGGCCGGGATTTTCGATCAGGATTTTGGCAGACCACAGACTGTCATTCAAATCACAGCCATGGCGTTCAAGCTCTGTGGCCATTGCACCGTCAAGGATGATGAGCGGGAATTGATTCAAGATTGACTGGATGGGATTCATAAAAAAATGAGGTTCTATCGTTCGAACCCCAGCCTCCTTTCAGAGTTTTTAAAAATATATGAAAAATAGTTTAAAAGACAGGATCATTTTTGTCAATTGGTGAAACATGACGAATCCGCAACAGAAACGATCTGTTCATGGTATTCGTGAATCGCGGGATGTGGCGTTTGTCTTCAGGTCAAGCGAGAGCACAAAATCATCCAAAGTAGAAGAGCCTGTTACTTGATTTTTCGGGAGCAGGTTCTTTTTTTGCGGTCAATCAAAGCGGCATCCGAGACAATGATAAAACCGGCTGCTTGTGCATATTTTGAAAAGAGCAGAACGAATGCGAATTCAAAATAGAGAAGGGGAATGGGAGATGAAAAAGTTAATCATCAATGCTGATGATTTTGGTTATTCAAGAGGTGTGAATTACGGAATTATCGATGCCCATAAGCTGGGAATACTGACATCGGCCACATTAATGACGAATATGCCGGGTGCAGGTCATGCCGCCCGCTTGGCCCGTGAATCTCCCGAGTTGGGAGTCGGCGTTCATCTGGTTCTCACTTGCGGGAGGCCGCTTTTGCCCGGTCATCGGACCATTGTCGATGCGCGGGGAAACTTTCGCGATCTCGACTTTTTTCAAGGCGCATATACGATAGATGCTGATGAAGTGTACGACGAATGGAAAGCGCAGATTGAAAAATGCCTTGCTTTTGGCCTTGAGCCCGACCATTTGGACAGCCATCATCACATCAATCGTTATCCGCAGATTTCCGACGTGTTTTTGGCGCTTGCCAAAGAGTACCGCCTGCCGGTCAGACATAATATCGAGACAGACGTTTTACGAGAAAAAAATGTGAATACCACAGACTTTTTCGCGACGGTTCTCGAAACCGCTTTAAAGGATGATGAAGCTATTGCAGGGCTGTTTCAACACCATGATACAGTTGAGGTCATGACACACCCTGCTTATCTCGATAAGGAGCTGTTGGCGGGCTCTTCCTACACTTATCCGCGGGTCGATGAACTTGAATTTTTAATCGATCCGGATGTCGTCCTCCGTTTGCGGAAGCTTGCAGATGTCCAGCTTGTACCTTTCAGAAATCTGACATAAGGAGAAACGCGGTATGAAACATTTTCTGCAGTTATTAGGAAAGTCATTGCTGATCCCGATTGCCGTTCTTCCGATAGCAGGCCTCTTGCTGCGTCTGTCGGCCGAAGACATGCTTGATATTCCGCTCTTTCAGGCGTCAGGCGTGATTTTAAGCAATATGGATGTGCTGATTGCTATCGGCATCGCCATGGGGCTCTCCAAAACCAAAAATAAGGGAATACCCGCACTGACGGGATACTTGGCGATCACCATATTAAAAGAAGGGCTCGGCATTATGAATCAGGACCTTGACATGAGCGTGTTCGGCGGAGTCATCGCCGGTTTGGCGGCCGCTTTCATTTACAATCGCTTTCATGACACACGGCTTCCGAGCATGTTCTCATTTTTTGGCGGAGAAAAGTTTCCGCTGACGATGATCGTTTTGCTCATGATCCCGGCTGCGGGCCTGTTTTCCATCGTCTGGCCTTATGCACAGGCAGCCATCGATACTTTTAGCCAGACGCTTGTGGGGCTCGGCGCTTTCGGGGTGTTCGTTTTCGGTTTTTTGAACCGGTTTTTGCTTCCGTTCGGCCTTCACCATGTGATGAACACGTATGTATATTTTGGTCTTGGTCGGTATCAAACGGTTTCCGGTGAGACGGTCACAGGAGAAATTACGCGGTTTTTAAACGGAGATCCTACAGCCGGGTATTTCCTCGGCGGCTTTTTTATCACGATGATCTTCGGCATCCCGGCGATTGCCTTGGCGATTTCACGCGCCGCCAAAAAACGAAAAAAAGAAACGAAAGCCCTGATGTCGTCCGGAGCAGCGACATCAATGATCACCGGAATCACGGAGCCGATTGAATTCACGTTTTTATTTACTTCACCTTTATTATATTTTCTTCATTCTGTCTACACGGGGCTCGCCGGAGCGGTGCTCTGTATGCTGGGCATCCGCCACGGCTTTTCATGGGGAGCGGGCGCCATCGACTATTTGCTGAACCTCAATTTATCAGATCGCGGATTATGGATCATACCGGTCGGACTTCTCTTTTTTGCTCTTTACTATGTGACGTTTTACTTCATCATTACAAAGCGCAACATACCGTTGATCGGAAGAGAACAAGATGCACTTGAAGCAAACACATCCCATCCATCGATGGCTCACGGTATTCTCCACCATATTGGCGGCCCGGAGAATGTCCTATCATGCGACAACTGTATGACGCGTTTGCGATTGAAGTTAAGAGACGCGTCATTGGCGGATGAAGCCATGTTGAAGGACTTGGGGGCGCACGGCGTCGTCAAAATTGATCAGCATCATATCCAGATCGTGATCGGCACAAAAGCGGGGAATGTCAAAAAAGAAATGGAGACAATTATAGAGCAGCTCCCGCCAGATGAGAAATAATCACATGCTATAATGTCGGACGAAAAGAACGTATTGAAAACGTACACGAGGCTTTATGTTGACAATCTGGAAACCGCTCTGCCGTTTTATGAACAGATGTTGGAACTGAGATGTCAATATCCCGAAATGAAGCTGGGAAATCGCGGCTGTCGGCGGTTAAAACCATTCACCGAGACAAAAGCGACCTTGATCGTCGATTCTGTGGAAGAATGGAAAGAATACCTCATAGGCAGAGGCGCTTCTGTCATTCGCGATATCAAAGAAGTTCCGACCGGTAAAAACATGACACTGAAGCATCCCGACTCCTCGGTATTCGAATATGTGGAATTTTTGAGCGGATAAAGCCCTTGCACCTCCAGCAGCGTGAGGCGGTATGATTGGTATGAACCGTTCGTTGGAGGTGTCTTACATGAAACAAGAACCTTATTATTCAATTGGCGTTTTCTCAGAAATGACAGGTACATCGATTCGGACGTTGCATGATGATGATGAAATCGGCCTGCTGAAGCCTCAAAAAGCGCCCGGTTCCGGATCGCTATATGAAGGCGAGCCTCGCATTTGTCGGAGAGGATGTTCTGGCGGGCTTAAGCAAAATCGAGGCGATCGAATCGCAGCCGTATGCAAATAAGCTGCCATCGCCATTTACAAAAGAGGAGGAAGAGTGGCTGCAGAAAGTGTTCGGACATTATATCATGCACAATGATATGGATGTTGAAAAAGAGGAATGAAAACGGTTCCGGCTGCTCGGCCGGAACTTTTTAATGCAAAATGTCCGGCTCGACTTTCGTCATATCATTTTGAAGTGAAACATGAAGTTCATGTTGTTGATTGACTGAAGCGAAAAAAACCGCGCTGATTTGTTCGATTCCCCTCTCTTTCAACTGATCGATGAGCCAGCTTTCCGATATATGTAATTGGCGAAGGACGGAAGCGTATATTTTTCCGTCGACGATGACAGGGTAGGAAAATCCGCCGCGGCTTTTTTGGATCCCCAAATCTTCTGCGGTAACCTCCATCTTATCCGGTTTTTTGTAGACCGTTAAATTTCCGTTTGCCTCTATAAACGCCATTTCAACGTCACCGACATTAAAAACGTCTTTTTCCCGAAGCATCTGCAAAATATTATCGATCGAATAACGGATCCGCTTTAAATTGCCGACGATGAATGTTCCATCTTTAATGACAATGGTCGGTTCAAATGTGATCAGACGCCCTAGTGTTCTGCTTTTAATCATGATTTTTGATGTGAGCCTTTGCAAAAGTGCGATCCCCAAAACCGCAAAAGCGGTATGCAAATGTTCGATTTTTGGATCGGCGATATCCGCCCCCACAACGGCTCCGAGCGTAATAATGATTAAAAAATCAAAGACCGGCATTTCCCCGATCGAACGCTTACCCATATACAATGTGACCATTAACAAAAACGGTAAAATCGTAATAATCCGACCATAAACGAGTAAAATTTCTTTCACAGTTTCCATTGTTTTACTTCCTTTTTCGCTTTTTCTGCTTCGACCATTTATATTTTGGCTGAAATAAAGGATCTTATTTAAGAAATTAGCCGGAAGGAAAAGGCTGACCCGTGAGAAAAAAGCGCTAAAACGAAAAGGAGGAAATAATCCGAAATTCTCTCAGAATTTTCTGGTAATTATGGTATGATGAAGCGGCAGGAGGGAGGTGTTTGATATTCCGGCATCTTCTTCAACACTCCATTGCCCGGTCTTCTTTTACGATTCTGGATAGGTTCATCACTTCCTTTTAGAAACGACTGTAAAACGCTTTTTAAAAGAAAGGGAAGTGAGACCATGAATGTAAAGAAGCCATTTCTGCTGATTGCGGTTTTTTTGATGATCTTCAGCTCGATGTTGTCTTTCATGCCCCGTCAGGCATTCGCTGACACATTTGCCGGTGATCCGAGTACAAAGGTGTCCGGCTGGGCTTATGACGAAAGCATTGGCGGCTATCTGCCGACTGAGCAAATTAAAGCAGCCGATGATCCATCAAGGCTCGCATACTGTTTGCAGCCGGGGAAAAGCTCGCCTGACAATGCCGATATGCCGTCAAGCGGCCGAATGAATGATAAGGTGTACCGGATTTTAACATACGGCTACCCCAGCGCATCCCCCTCTGAATTGGGTGTGACAAGCAAAGCGAAAGCCCACTATGCGACGCAAGTGGCCGTCTGGATTGCTGTCGGCGAAGTGACAGAAAAAAACCTTACATATCGTGATGAGAGGATTGAAGAAGCAGTCCATTTCCTTTTGGAAAAAGCGGACCGTGCGGATGATACACAGGACATAACGCTTACCGTGACGCCAAAGGACGCCAAAGCGTCAATTCGCGGTCATGATTTGCAGACACCGCCTTATACAGTCAAAAGCAGTGCGGCCGGTACATACACGGTATCTTTAAAACATGCGCCGAAACAGGCGGTGGTAACGGATATCGAAGGAAACGTGAAGAAACGGTTTAAAACAAATGAATCATTTCAAATCATGTTGCCGAAAAACACCCCGACATCAACGATGGACGTGCACATCGATGCAGAACTGAAGCAATTGATGACGATGAAATATCGATCTGACGGCACATATCAAGACGTTGTGACATTAACGAACGCCAAGAAGCATATTCAGGCGGCTGCAGCGGCTTCATGGGAGACAAAAGGCGCCATCCAAATTGTAAAAACCGATGACGAAGACAAGCCTCTGTCAGGTGTCGCATTCGATTTGAAGGATGAAAGCGGCCGGAAAGTCGCATCGCTTGTGACCGATGATTCCGGACAAGCCACAGCCGAAAACCTGCCGCTTGGAACATACACAGTTGTTGAAACAAAAACAAAGGAAGGGTTCGTGCTGAATCCTGATCCTCAAACCGTGGTTGTCAAAACCGAAGAAACCTCTGTACTGACTTTTGTCAATCAAAAGGTGACAGGCGGCGTCAAAATCAAGAAGACGGATGAAAATGGACGCGCTCTGCAAGGCGCTGAATTCACACTGTTTGACAAGAACGGAGAAAAGCTGAAAACAGCGCTTACAAATGATCAAGGAGAAGCCTTTTTCGATCATGTCGAGTACGGACAATATACAGTCCAAGAAACAAAGGCACCGCAAGGATTTGTGCTTGATCCAACGAAACATCTGCTGAACATCAGAGGGGACGGGCATGTCGTTAAGTTTCATATTGAGAACAAAGCGATCAAGGGCAGCGCAGAATTGATCAAGGTGGATGAAAAGCAGCCGCAGAAAACATTAGAGGGTGCCGTGTATGAGCTGAAACATGAGGACGGCGCGGTCATCGGTGAATATCGTACAAATGAAGACGGAAACATCTCTGTTGACAACCTGCCATCCGGTTCTTATATTTTTACAGAGAAAAAAGCGCCGCGCGGATATGTACTAGATCCTGAACCGCTTCGATTTTCGATTTCAGAAAACGGTCAGACAGTAAAGCTTAAGGCATCCAATCACAAGATGACAGGCTCGCTTGAGCTGACCAAAACCGATGCAGCAGATGGGAACACCCGTTTAAAAGGCGCGGAATTTGTTATTCGCAATGAAAAGGGAGAGGAAGTCGCCAGAGGAAAAACCGGTGAAAACGGAATCGCCCGATTCGACAGGCTTCCTTACGGGAAATACACTTATACGGAAACAATCGCCCCGAAAGGATATGTTTTAAATGAAGAAACATTCGCATTTGAAATCAAAAAAGATGGGCAAATCGTAAAGCATACGGTAGAAAATCATAAGGAAGAGACAAATACCGCAGCTCCTCCTGCCAAAAAGGATAGAGACACTGGACATGTCGAAAAAACAGGAGGACACCTGCTGCCGAATACAGGAAATGACGGCCTGTATCGTGCTTTACTCATTGGACCCATCCTTCTTATTATCGGATGTGTCACATATGTTTTAAACCGCAAAAAGACTCAAAATCAAAGGGTGTAAATCTTCACGAAAAGGACAGCTTTACGGCTGTCTTTTTCGCGAAAAGAGCTCGAGGACAGACCCTGCGCCCACGCCGAGCAAATAAGCAAACAAATCGCTCCATAAAAATCCGTATCCAAGGATGAGGCCGCCGAGCGGAATAGTTCGCAAACGGTCGATCCACGGAGCGTGGTAAAGCTGGCTGAACTCTATTAAAAAGCAAAACAACAGCGCTCCGAGCGCTACCGCTCGTGTGCCGGCTTTGTTGAACAGAAATCCAAACCCAAAGAAAATCATCAGCGCCCAAAGCGCATCTCCTGCATAAGAATTCACAATATCCGGCAGCATGCCGGCCATTTTCCTTACACCTAACCCCGCTGCCATGGCCGCAAACGTCAATCCTGCCTGCCGGGTGCGGCTGCGTTTTTTTGTCATGATAAACCCCATTTCTCTATATGTTCCAAGAACATTTTAGCACTGATCAAGTTTCACATTGAAACTTTCATTTGCCGTGTTCGTAAAAAGTAAGGTAAATCAGCATTTCACAAAAAGGAGATTGGGCAATGTCAATAGACCTGCAAAAGAAAAGTCTCAATATCGTCCTCGAGAAAAAACAATTAACCGATGTGAAGGCAAAGGTCGGTTTAGTGCTGGATATCACCGGTTCGATGAGGGGGCTTTACAAACAAGGAACCGTACAAAAGACTGTCGAAAGAGTGCTGGCTGTCGCCGATCGGTTTGATGACGACGGAATGCTCGATGTTTGGGTGTATGACAATGAATTTTCCCGGCTGGCACCGATAACAGAAAAGGATTTTAGCGGGTATGTCAATAGGGAAATCATCAACAATGCCGAGGTGCATAAATTTGGAAGGAATAATGAACCGCCGGTCATGAAAGATGTCCTGCAGAAATACACCGTTGAAGAAGGCAGTGAATATCCTGCTTTTATCGTTTTTATCAATGATGGCGGCTGCAAAAAATCGATCAAACCGATTATTGAAGCATCCTCAGATAAACCGCTTTTCTGGCAGTTTGTCGGAATCGGCGGGGGGAATTTCGACTTTCTCAAAAAAATCGATGAGCTGGAAGGGCGTTTTGTCGACAACGCCAATTTTTTTCACATTGAAGAGATTGACCGGCTGACAGATGATGAATTATATGACTCGCTTCTCAATGAATTTCCCAAATGGTTAAGAGAAGCAAAGCAAAAAGGTATTGTCAAAGAAGAGCTTCAGGCTGAAAAGCCGAAGAAAAAAGGGATTTTCAGCAGGTTGTTTGGAAGATGAAAAAGCCGCCATACCGGCGGCTTTTTATATCGCATTTTTGCTTTCAGCATCGCGTACAGTGTCTGAATGCTCCCAGCACTCTATGCTTTCATGGTGTTCGACGACATCCTTGTAAAAGACCGGGTCTTTTCCGGCTTTTCGTTGTCTCACATAGTCGTTCAAAGCGGCGAACGCTACCTTGGATAAGAGGAAAATCGCAATCAAGTTGACGATGACCATCAAGCCCATGAACAAGTCGGCCAGATCCCAGACAAGCTGAACCTTTGACACGGAGCCGAAGATGACCATGGCAAGCACGCTGATTCTGTAAACCATCAGCCATGCTTTATTCGTATGCAGAAATTCGATATTCGTTTCCCCGTAGTAGTAATTGCCGATCAAGGTGCTGAATGAGAACAAAAACACCATGATGGCGAGAAAGCCGGACGCCCATGAGCCGATGTGGGTGCTGAGCGAGGCTTGCGTCAATTCGATACCGCTCAGTCCCGGCTGTTTGTAGGCATCGGAAAATAAAATGATAAACGCTGTACTTGAGCAAATCACTAATGTGCTTGTAAAGACCCCTAAAGCCTGGACAAGACCTTGTTTGACGGGGTGGCTCGTCGCAGCTGCGGCGGCCGCGTTCGGCGCGCTTCCCATCCCGGCTTCATTTGAGAAGAGTCCGCGCTTAATCCCGTTCATCAGCGCCGCGCCGACAGCTCCCCCGGCGGCCTGTTCGAGGCCGAACGCATGTCTTACAATCAGAGAGAGCACTTCCGGCAGTTTTGTCATGTTCATCAGCATCACGAAAACGGCAACACCGATATATAAAACGGCGAGAAAGACGACGATATATTCCGATAATTTGGCGATCCGTTTGATTCCGCCGAAGGTAATGATGCCGAATGCGATCGTAATGATGAGCCCCAATGTCAGCCGGTCCGTCCCGAATGAGTTTTCAAAAGCAACCGTTATCGTGTTTGACTGGACGGCGTTAAAGACGATGCCGAACGACAAGGTGATAAGCACGGCAAAAAGGGCGCCCATCCAGCGTTTTTTCAGCCCTTTTTCCATATAATAAGCAGGGCCTCCGCGGAAGCCGTTTTTGTCCCGCACTTTATAAATTTGTGCGAGTGTGCTTTCGACAAGGCTTGAAGCCGAACCGATAATGGCGATGACCCACATCCAAAAGATGGCGCCCGGTCCGCCCAAGGCGATCGCGATAGCAATCCCCGTAATATTACCCGTGCCGACTCTCGCGGCCATGCTGATGCAAAAAGCCTGAAACGGCGAGATCGCATGTTTGTCAGGCGCTTTTTCTCTTAAAACCCGGAACATTTCTTTCAGCAAACGAACTTGAAAGAACTTCGATTTGAACGTGAAAAATAGACCGGAAGAAAGGAGCATAATCATCAATAGTTTTGACCAGAGAAAATCATTTGTTATTCCGATGATGTCTTGAAGGAATTGCTGCATGCTTTCACCTCTTTTTTGATTGTGTTTTAGAAAATGCTAAGATCCCATTCCCGGGCGATATGTTTTAAAAGCATCCCGCCTGTCAGGCTGTTGCCGTACTCGTCAATGGCCGGTCCATAGATGCCGATTCCGCAGCCTTGCTGAAAAGGCTGCTTTCTTTTGAGACTGGCAGGGACCGCACACATGATGCCGCCGGAAACGCCGCTTTTGGCAGGGATGCCGACAAAGGCGGCAAATTTCCCGGATGCATTGTACATGCCGCATGTCAGCATTAACGCTTTTGTCAGCCTGGCGACATCCTTTGGAATGACCTGCTCTCTTCGGAAAGGGTGATATCCGTCGTTGGCAAGAATCATGCCGATCAGAGCGATGTCTTCTGTGGTTCCTTCCATGGCGCATTGTTTGAGGTAGACTTCAAGCGTCTGTTCGACATCGGCTTCCAAAAAGCCGGTTTCTTTTAAATAATGAGCTAAAGCTCTGTTCCGATGGGCGGTCTGCCATTCGGACCGAAAGACTTTCTCATTGATATTCGGGCGTTTTCCGACCATTTTGTCCATGAGCGCATAAAGCGCTTCTGTTTTTTCCCGAGCCGATTCACCGGGCAGAATCGAAGCGATCGTCAGGGCACCGGCGTTGATCATCGGATTAAACGGTTTTCCCGGTTTGTGCATTTCAAGGCGGATGATCGAATTAAACGCATCGCCTGTCGGTTCGACATCGACGCGGTCCAATACATAAGAAATCCCTCTCGTCACACAGGCGGCGATAAAGCTGATCACCTTTGAGATGCTTTGCAGTGTAAAGGGCACATTCCAATCCCCGGAGGTGATCTTCATTTGATCCGTGCCAATGAGGCAAATGCCGAGCTGATTTGAATCGATTGTTCCTAAAGCGGGGATATATTCGGCGGTGCGCCCGCTCGCGGAAAAAGGCCGGTAATATTCGGCCAGATTCTTCAGGCGGGATTGCCAGACATCGGCGTCATAACGTTCTTTCACGGCTTCATTCATCAAAATTCCTCCAATCTGACGTTTTGACAAAGCTTACGGCTTTCTAGAAAAATGCGAAGACTACGGCTGCGACTTTTCAGGCATGGCGGCAGAACAGGCGTAAAAGCTAAAGGGGGGCCTGTACACTGTCGCAGCTTGCCTGATAAAAGGGGTTTGGATATAACACAAGGGAATGATGTGCGGAAAAAGTTAGCGTTTACAAATTGAGAAAATATAAATTCAATTTATAATAGAACCTACAACATCATACAAAAACCGACAAAGATATGATAAAAATAAGCCGATTGATTTAAAAATGAAATTGTTCATGGGTCAAATGGGTGTTGCGTACAAGTGTGATTGACGCCAAAATAAAGCATCACGGTTTTTAATGGAGGATCAGCATGATAGATGAAAAATGGAGGAATTTGATCGGAAAGGCCGGGCGGCTTATCAAAAAAGACGGCTATATTTTGATGTTGATGCTTTTAACGGTTCCTTTGGCGGGGGAATTGAAGTTTTATCCTCTGAATGAGACCTTTCGGATCAGTTTTGGCGTACCGACATTCTTCTTTTTTCTGCTGCTGTTAAGAAATGTGCCGGCAGTTCTTCCCGGTCTTTCAACAGGGGCGGCGGTTGTCGCCTTCCGGGTGATGCTCGATGTTTTCGGCCGAAATCAGCTCGATTGGCAGTCGGCTTTTTATGACCATTATCCGACCTTTTTCTTTTACTTCACGTATGCCTTTCTGTTTGATTTGGCTAAGGTGAAGAGGTTTCAATATCAGCCGCTTTTGATTGGATTTCTCGGTTTTGCGATTGAAATCATTGCCGACGGAGCGGAGCTGGCTGTTCAATATGCGGCGTTTTCATCCACCGTCACACCGGGAAAAATACGCGATGTGATGGCGATTGCCTTTTCACACAGCTTCATCGTCCTGAGCTTTTTTAATGTCATGAAGCTGTATGAATCACAATCAAGGGAGAAGCAAATCCGCGAGCAAAATGAGCATATGCTGATGATCATTTCAAACTTATATGAAGAAACGATTCATTTGAAAAAAACGCTGAAGAATACAGAACAGATCACGAATGAGTCATATCAGCTGTACCGGATTCTCAATCAGCGCAGCCGGGAACATCCTTCAGAAAAGCCGCTCAGCCAGAAGGTTTTGCGGCTCGCCGGCGAAATCCACGAAGTCAAAAAGGATAATCAGCGTATTTTTGCCGGCCTTTCAAAACTCATTTCCAATGAGAGCTTCCGGGACTATATGGGGGCCGAAGACTTAGTCCGTCTTGTGATCGGAATCAACCGGAAGTACGCTGAATCCCTCGGCAAGGACATCGAGTTTCAATACACCGTCTCTGGAGAGCATCCGAAATATCATGTCTATACGATTTTATCAATGATCAATAATATTATGGCCAATGCGGTGGAAGCGATAGAGAAAAACGGCCGCATCCGCCTCAGCCTGTTTCGGAACGAAGAGGGGATGCTGGAATGCCGGATCGAAGACGATGGCCCCGGGATTCCCGAGAAGATCGGGGATGTGGTGTTTGAGCCTGGCTATACGTCAAAGTATGATGAGTTTGGCACCCCATCCACGGGGATCGGCCTTTCCTATGTGAAGGAAGCCGTCGAAGGGCTCGGAGGCGGGATTACGTTTTGCAACCATCGAAACGGTGTCGTGTTTGCGATCAGACTTCCCGTTCAACAATTGATTCAGAAAGGGTGAACCGCCTGATGCGTTTTTTTATCGCCGATGATGACCGCGCTGTGCGATCGATTTTAAAGCAGATCATTGAAGACGAAGATTTGGGGGAGGCAGCCGGAGAAGCGGAGGACGGCTGTGAATTGGAAGGGCATGTTTTAAATTTACAGCAGATTGATATTTTATTTGTCGATCTTTTGATGCCGATTCGCGATGGGATTGAGACGATCCGCCATTTGCACGGATCTTTTTCTGGGAAAATCATCATGATCTCCCAGGTGGAGTCAAAGGAAATGATCGGCGAGGCTTATTCCCTCGGGATCGAATATTATATTCAAAAACCGATTAACAAAATTGAAATCTTAAGTGTCATTCAAAAAGTGAAGGAACGGATTGAGCTTGAAAGGTCGATTCAGGATATCCAGTCCTCCATCAGCCGGCTGGTGGATACAAATGGGGGACGGAGGAACGCGATCCGGGAAAAAAGCATTCAAGAAACGGGCGAATTTCTCCTTTCTGAGCTTGGCATCGTCGGGGAAAGCGGATCGAAGGACTTGATCGCCATCCTTCAATATCTATTTGACGATGAACAGACATCATTATATGAAAAGAATTTTCCCCCGCTTAAAGACATTTTTATGAACATCGCAGAAGAAAAGCTTGGACCGTCCGCATCGCCCGTTGACATCAACCGGGAGGTCAAGGCGTCGGAACAGCGGATACGAAGGGCTGTCAGCCATTCGTTGAACCATTTTGCCTCACTCGGGTTAACAGACTTTTCAAATCCGAAGTTTGAAAGCTATGCTTCAAGATTTTTCGACTTTACGGTCATCAGCAAAAAAATGAAAGAGCTCCAGAAAGACTCTGCCGCCTCGATGACATCAGCCCGCGTCAACACGAAAAAGTTCATCCAGGTTTTCTTTTTGGAAGCCAAGCGCTTAAATGAGAGCGCCGGAAAAAGGGGTTAAAAAGAGCTTCCTCTACCTTTGAGGAAGCTCTTCTGCATAACCGGTTATCCAGCGTATTCTCTTTTCAGCAGTGAAAACATGTACACATCAATCAGTCTGCCTTTTGCTTTCTCGTACTCTCTTAACAGCCCTTCCTTTTGAAAGGATAGAGATTGCAGAAGTTTGATTGAAGGTGTGTTTTCGGGCTCCACCTTCGCTTCGATGCGGTTGAGGTTCATGCTTGTGAAGCCGTAGTCGACCAGCTTTTTAACCGCCTCTGAAGCAAAGCCTTTTCCCCAATGATTTCTTCCTAAGTCATAGCCGATTTCAGCCCTGCCGTTTTCTTGGTCGATCATATTAAAGCCGCATGTCCCGATGACTGCATTCGTTTCTTTTACAATGATGGAAAAGCGGTTTGCCTGTCCTTCAAGGCTTAGATCATTGATCATTTGAATCATGTCACGCGCTTGTGAAACGCTTGTGAAAGGCGTGATGTTCATATGTTTTGTAACTTCCGGATCTGACCAGTATTCACAGAGGATATCCGCGTCTTCCAATTCCATTTTTCTCAAAGTCAATCTGTCTGTATAAAGCGTTTCCATGGTCTGGGCCTCCTAGTGCAATTTTGTTTGTTTGATTATTGAGAACCTGATTGATAAATTCCTTTCTCTTCTAAAATGGAAAGTGCAATCTCGGCGGCAGAGCTTCCGGCAGCCAGCTTTCCATCTTGAATATGAACAGAAAAGAAAAAGGTATGATCGACAGTTTCTACATATCCGATAAACCAACCATGATGCTCCCCGTTGATCACTAATGTTCCGGTTTTGCCAGATAAAACACTGCCATTGGATTCTTCTAAGCGGATGGAATCTTTCACAGTTTGAATACTAGATTGTTTAAAATCAAATTCATTATAATAAAACTTTTTCAACATATTGACCTGTTCAAAAGGGGAAATTTTAAGAGAGCCATCCATCCAATAATGAGCTGGATCCGAAAACTCCTCATTTCCATAATGTATGGATTTGAGATAATCACGTACACGCGCTTCCCCAATTTGTTGATCAAGTTTTTGAAAATACCATGTGGCGGAGCTGCTCATCGCTGAAAATAAATCATGGTCTTGATTCCATTCTTGATACGGATACCGGATTCCGTCCCATGCCATTTCAGAATCGTTCTTCGTAATTATCCCGGATTCAAGCGCAAGCAGTGCGCTAAACACCTTGTAAGTTGAAGCGGGTGCGAATCTAGTGGTGCTTTCTTTCTTATTATATATTGTATACTTTTTCCTGTCAGAATCAAACAATACAAAACTCCCTGAAAATTTATCAAAAAAAGTACTGTAATCTTTGTAGTCTACATTGGTATTAGAGAAAGAGTATGTTTCTTTGTGCATGGCCAATATGGATACAGAAGGAATACCGGCTAAAATGACTGCAGCAACAATGGCGAACACCAGGGCGCTTTTCACTTTTAGCAAAGGGGATTCCGCCTGGAATTTGGTGATTGTCACAATACGTCTTTTGACGTGTTTGTATGAGCTGCTGAATTCAGAAGCGGCTAACAAAGGTGATGTTCTTTGCTTAAGTGAAGCGAATTTTAAAATAACCTCACCATATTTGAGATGTAATGTTTGATCAATCTTTTTTAATACTGCGAAGTCGCAAGAAATCTCCATCTCTGTTTTGATTTCCCTTGATAAATACCACACAAGAGGATTAAACCAATACACAATTGTAGACAGGCAAAGAAAATAGTTTATGAGCATATCTTTCCGTTTACAATGGTACAACTCATGAAGCAAAACACATTTCATTTCGTCAGCAGAAAACATTGAAATATCTTTTGGTAAAATAATGTATGGACGGATGACTCCAAATGTAATCGGGGATTTGATCAATGGAGAATATCCTAAAATCACTTTTCGACGACAAGCGATTTCCTCTTTGCATGTATCAAAAAGGGTTAACAGCTCTTTGTTTTTCACAATTTGCAGGCTCTTTTTTAGTTTGCCGATTCTTAGATTGCTATAAACAGCAGTCATGAGCATAAGCGCTATGCCTAATATCCAAACAGCGAAAAAGGCGGAATCTATCATTTTAAAAGACGATTGTTCAAACGACATGGCAAAGTCTTGCACCCAATTTGCGTTTGAACCAATTGCTTCTGCCATCTTACCTGCAGAATCGCGATGAGATAATCCTGAATGTGTTCCTCCTAAGTTTACGATCCAGCCAAAAAAATCATTTGTTTTTGGAAAATGAAAGGGGATAAAAGGAGCGATCAATGCCAAAAGAGAAATCACACTGATATGATATTGGGTGCTTACAGTGATTTGAATCTTCAAGGTTCTTTTAATGAGTATGATGATAGAAAAAATCACGGACAATAGAATATTGCTCAGCAAAAAGAGAATAAAGAAAGAGTCGCTCATCTCATTCCTTCTTCCTGTTCTTATGTTCTTCTAATATTTGATATAACTCATTAATTTCTTCTCCTGACAGCTGATCATTCTCCAAAAAGTTTAATACCATCGAATGAAGCGCGCCATTGTAAAACCGGTTTAAAAAACGATGGCTCTTCACTTCTATATAATCGCTTTCGTCAATATTTGGTGTATAAACAAATACCCGTCCTTCTTTATGATGGTTTAATGCACCTTTTTTGATGAGGCGCAACAGCATGGTTTGGATTGTTTTAGGGCTCCATTTACTCGTTTTCGATAGCTCTTTAATCACTTCATTGGTATTGATAGAAGAATGTTTCCAGATGACTTTCATCACTTCTAATTCCGCATCAGAGATTTGAGGTATATTTTTCATTTTCAATCATCCTATACTTACAATTGTAATACTCTCATTATATGGTTGCCATTTTAAGAAGTCAATCAAGTGTATATTGACCACAACCTCACAAAAGCATTTGAAAAAACCTCTGCTGTTCTTCATGTACCTGTCTTCCATTTTAAAGGCGAGCACGTTCATAAAAAACTGTTGCAATTAAAACTTACATGTGTAATACTTTCAAAGACTACATTTGTAAGATTTGATCTTTCATCATCAAAATTCGAAGTTGAACACGCTCCAATTGAAAAGAAGGGGGGATATCGAGATAGCACGAGGTTGTAGAAGCTGGTGTTGAAAAGTAAGCAGAAATGGGGCTTCAACGGATAAATGTATGTCAACTGTTGCTTGAAATGCTGAACTGCACGAGTGGTTTCTATAAATAAGATATTCATACAAAGGAGACGGTTTTGATGAAATTATGGAAAACAATTTTCAGTAATTTAAAATTGGAAAAAGTTGCACCCTTGCTGCTTGTCTCATGTGCAGCCCTTGTCGGATGCAATGACAATAACTTGGATGCTTCACAATCTGACCAAAAAAAGGAAAAGACGGAGATTAAGGCTGATTTTGCAAAACTTGAGGATCAATTTGATGCAAAACTCGGTGTCTATGCAGTAGATACGGGTACAAATCAAACCGTAACGTATCGGCCGGATGAGCGTTTTGCTTTTGCATCAACTATTAAGGCTTTAACCGTAGGCGTGCTTTTACAACAAAAATCAATAGAAGATCTGAACCAGAGAATAACATATACGCGTGATGATCTTGTCAACTATAATCCTATTACGGAAAAGCATGTTGATACAGGAATGACGCTTAAAGAGCTTTCAGATGCCTCACTTCGATATAGTGACAATACCGCACAGAACCTGATTCTCAAACAAATTGGCGGACCTGACAGCTTAAAAAAGGCGCTGAGGGAGATTGGTGATGATGTTACAAACCCTGAACGATACGAACCGGAGTTAAATGAAGTAAATCCGGGTGAGACCCATGATACCAGTACGGCAAAAGCGCTTGCCAAAAGTCTTCAAGCTTTTGCTCTTGAAGATACACTTCCAAAAGAAAAACGAGAGCTTTTAATCGATTGGATGAAACGAAATACCACCGGGGATGCATTAATTCGCGCCGGAGTGCCGGAAGGTTGGGAAGTGGCTGATAAAACCGGATCGGCATCATATGGAACTCGGAATGACATTGCAATCATTTGGCCCCCAAAAGGAGACCCGATCGTTCTTGCCATCCTTTCCAGTCGCGATCAAAAGGATGCGAAGTATGACGATAAGCTTATTGCGGAGGCGGCAAAGGAGGTAATCAAAGCCTTTAACGCGACTTCAAAGTAGACACCTTACATAAAGCTCATATCATTGTTTTCACAATGGTGTGAGCTTTTTCCGTATTGGGTAAACAACACATCTTTTCAGAATAGCTGAATACATCGATCCGTTGCTTCTTCATATGTTTTGTTTTCTCTCTTTAAAGAAAATGTGAAGAAAAACAGGAGAATCGGTCTGCGGGAAATGACCGGGTTTTTGTCGAAATCATAGGCTGATCGATTGATTTTAGACAAAATTCGACACAGGTCTTGGCAGTGTGACTCGATGATCCATGTATCGCCTGTCTTCATTCATTAACAATACTTTACGGCTTGTTAACAAACACTCCCTATAATAGAACCCGATCAATCATTTGTATAGAGAGGGGTAATACGAATGACACATGAAGGGCCGATGGAGGAATGGATAAAGAAGCTGAATGAAGAAAGTCTGAAGGACAATACGTTTGACCGCCGCCGTTTTATTCAGGGAGCCGGAAAGATTGCGGGCCTTTCACTCGGGCTTGCGATCGCGCAGTCCATGGGGGCAATGGAAGTCAATGCAGCGCCGACATTTTCCGAGTATCCTTTCACGCTTGGTGTTGCGTCTGGAGACCCGCTGTCAGACAGCGTCGTGTTATGGACAAGATTGGCGCCTGATCCGCTGAACGGAGGCGGCATGCCGAATGAAGCCGTGTCTGTGAAATGGGAGGTTGCCAAAGATGAACGCTTCCGCCATATCGTAAAAAAAGGGAAGGAAAAGGCAACACCTCATCTGGCCCATTCCGTGCACGCCGAAGTGACCGGGCTGGAGCCCAACCAAGTTTACTATTACCGCTTTAAATGCGGCAGCCAGCTGAGCCCTGTCGGAAAAACAAAAACACTCCCGGCGCCGGGGGCTGACGTCTCAAAGCTGACATTCGCTTTCGCATCATGCCAGCAGTATGAACACGGCTACTATACCGCCTATCATCACATGGCAAAAGAAAAGCTCGATCTCGTCTTTCATCTCGGCGACTATATTTATGAGTACGGTCCGAATGAGTATCTATCAAAAACAGGCAATGTCAGAACACACAGCGGTCCGGAAATCATCTCGCTTACCGATTACCGCAACCGCTATGCCCAATATCGTTCAGATGCCAATCTGAGAGCCGCTCACGCCGCATTTCCATGGGTCGTGACATGGGATGACCATGAAGTGGAAAACAACTACGCGAATACGATTCCGGAAAAAGGCCAGTCTGTTGAAGCGTTTATCAAGCGCCGCGCTGCCGCATATCAAGCGTATTACGAGCATATGCCGCTCCGCCGCAAATCGTTGCCGAACGGCCCTGATATGCAGCTGTACCGGAATTTTTCCTACGGCAACCTGGCCGAGATCAATGTTCTCGATACCCGTCAATATCGCGATGACCAGGCGAACGGCGATGGAAACAAACCGCCTTCTGATGAATCAAATGATCCGAAACGGACGCTTCTCGGTACAGAGCAGGAGGCGTGGCTGTTTGACAATCTGAGCCGTTCCGAGGCGCACTGGAACATTTTAGCGCAGCAAATTTTCTTTGCGAAATGGAATTTTGGGACTCCGTCGGCACCGATTTACAGCATGGATTCATGGGACGGATATCCCGCTCAGCGGAAACGAATCATCGACTTTATCAAAGCTCGGGACCTGAATAACATCGTTGTTTTGACCGGTGATGTCCATGCAAGCTGGGCGAACAACCTGCTCGTCGATTTTGACGATCCGAAATCAGCCATCTTTGGAGCGGAATTCGTCGGCACATCGATCACATCGGGAGGAAACGGCGCAGATAAAAGGGCGGATACGGATAAAATTTTATCAAACAACCCTCATATTCAATTTTTCAATGATTACCGCGGCTATGTGCGCTGTACGGTCACACCTGAGGAATGGCGGGCCGACTACAGGGTTGTACCATTTGTATCAGAACCGGGTGCAGCGATTTCGACAAGGGCGTCATATGTTTACCATAAAGATCATACCGGATTAAAACGCACGGCTTCCAATGTCGTTCCGGGAGGCGTGAAAAAATCGAATGAAGTCGAAGAAGACCGCTTTACTGCACATACAAGAGCCCATCAAAAGCAAATGAAGCATCAGCAGAAAAAAGTAACCCAGTAACATAAGAAAGGATGACAAAAGATGCTGTCTAATATCGGTATTCCGGGACTGATTTTAGTGCTCGTGATTGCGCTGATCATATTCGGACCTTCGAAGCTTCCCGAGATCGGCAGGGCATTCGGCAAAACGCTGACCGAATTCAAAAGCGCGACGAAATCGCTGGTTGGATCTGATGAAACTGAACCCGTCCGCGATTCTGAAGCAAACAAGAAACGGGATCAATCGGCAGGATGAATCAGGCGGGCGGGTGATCCCGCCCGTTTCTTTTTTGACAGATACGTAAGATGAAGCGGGAGGCATCCAAAGATGAAAAGCAGGGAAACACATTTGATTGCCCATCTCGAAGAGCTGCGGCAGCGGATCATTAAAACGCTGCTCGCGTTTATTCTGTTTCTCATTACAGGCTTTATGTTTGTTCAGGATATTTATGAATGGCTGGTCCGCGACCTTGACGCCAAGCTTGCCGTCTTGGGGCCGGGAGATATTTTATGGGTATATATGATGATTGCCGGGGTTTTGGCGATTGCGGCGACAATTCCAGTGGCCGCTTTCCAAACATGGCGCTTTGTTGCGCCGGCGCTTACCGAACATGAACGGAGGGTGGCTTTATTTTATATCCCCGGGCTGTTTATCTTTTTTATACTGGGAATCTTGTTCGGCTATTTCGTGCTGTTTCC
Source organism: Bacillus sp. z60-11 (assembly GCF_046464135.1). Lineage (NCBI taxonomy): Bacteria > Bacillati > Bacillota > Bacilli > Caryophanales > Bacillaceae > Bacillus > Bacillus sp. z60-11. The sequence goes on from NZ_JBIYSN010000004.1 coordinate 121,098, forward strand.
GCTCGTTCTTCAGTTTTTAATCAGTCTGTCCGCCGGCCATTTCCAAACGATGTTTACGGCGGAGCACTATTTTCGTTTTATGATGAACCTGACCGTGCCGTTCGGCTTTTTATTCGAAATGCCCCTCATCGTCATGTTTTTAACGAGTTTGGGAATCTTAAATCCGACGCGGCTGGCCAAAATGAGAAAGGTGTCGTATTTTGCGCTGATCGTGGTCTCGGTCTTGATCACCCCGCCTGATTTTATTTCAGATGTCTTGGTGATCGTGCCGCTGCTTGTTTTGTATGAATTAAGCGTTTCGTTGTCCGCATTGATTTACAAAAAAAGAATAACGGCTGAAACCGGGATGGAAGCCCAAGGCTGAAGGACATGATGCTCTTCAGTCTTTTTTTATTTCAAAAAATCAGAAAATAAAGATATTGACAATTTGTTTATTTGTCTTACAATTATACAAAAAGATAAATGAAGAGGGGAGTGAATCGATGAGATGCTGTTTTCTTTTGAATGACAGCGCTTTCTTAATGGTTGAAAATTGAGTGACAGGGGGTTGCGGTAATGAGTCAAATACGAAAAGCGCCGGAAGGGATACTGGGTTTTCCTGTAGCACCTTTCAATCGGCAGGGAAACCTTGAGGAAGAAGCGCTGTTTCAAAACATCCAGTTTTTGCTTGATGAAGGGCTTGAGGCGATTTTTATCGCTTGCGGTTCGGGAGAATTCCAATCCCTCAGCGGGAAGGAATACGAACAGATGGTCGAAATCGCTGTTTCGGCGGCAGGCGGGAAGGTACCGGTTTACACCGGGGTCGGAGGGAATTTAAGCACCGCTTTGGAATGGGCGCAAATCTCTGAGGAGAAAGGGGCCGATGGCTATCTGATCCTGCCGCCATACTTGATTCGCGGCGAACAAGAAGGTTTGTATCAGTATACGAAGACGATCATTGAGAGCACGGGCTTAAATGCAATTGTTTATCAACGCGATAATGCCGTGCTGACGCTGGAACAGATACAGCGGTTGACCAATTTGAAGCAGCTTGTCGGTCTTAAAGACGGTATCGGAGATATGGCTTTGAATATCAGTTTGGCCTATACGGTGGGAGACCAACTGGGATTGCTTAACGGCATGCCGATGGCTGAAGTGACGATGCCGGCATACGCGCCGATCGGCTTTACATCCTATTCTTCCGCGATTTCCAACTATATTCCCCACATTTCAAGGATGTTTTACGAGGCCTTGTTAAACAGGGAAGACCAGCTTGTGAAGGAGATTTATGAACATGTCATCATGCCGATCAATGAGATCCGCAAACAGCGAAATGGCTATGCCGTCTCTTTGATTAAAGCCGGCATGGAGATCATGGGGCTTCATGTAAAAAACACGGCGAGACCGCCGATCGTCCCGGTTGAGAAGGAGCATTACAGGGAGCTTGAAAACGTGTTGGAAAACGCATTGGCGCGCTATCCGAAAAAAACCGCTGCCTTAAAAACAAAGGAGGTATGAAGATGTCTGTGACAACAGAAAACGAAACGTACTTTAACTTTATCAACGGCCGCTGGGTGAAGACTGAAGCAAATGATTTACTACAAAGCGTAAATCCCGCTGATACAGAAGATGTCATCGGATTTGTGCAAAAATCTTCACAAGAAGATGTGGACCGGGCGGTCGAGGCGGCGAAGCAGGCGCAAGCCGCATGGAGAAAGCTGTCCGGTGCAGAGCGCGGACAGTACTTATACACAACGGCTGATATCATGGAGCAGCGCCTTGATGAAATTGCTGAATGTGCGACAAGGGAAATGGGAAAGACGCTTCCTGAAGCAAAAGGAGAAACGGCCCGGGGGATCGCGATTCTCAGATATTACGCCGGGGAAGGGATGAGAAAAACAGGGGATGTCATTCCGTCGACAGACCGGCGTGCTTTCATGTATACAGACAGGGTTCCGCTCGGCGTCGTCGGTGTGATCTCCCCGTGGAATTTTCCGGTGGCGATTCCGATTTGGAAAATGGCGCCTGCGCTCATCTATGGAAATACAGTCGTCATCAAGCCGGCGACGGAAACGGCGGTCACTTGCCTTAAAATCATCTCATGTTTTGAAGAAGCCGGCATTCCAAAAGGAGTCGTCAATGCGGTGACAGGGCCGGGGTCTGTAGCCGGAATGCGCCTCGCCGGGCATCCCGATGTAAACGGTATTACATTTACAGGCTCCAATCAAACGGGAAAAATCATCGGCCGGACGGCTTTTGAACGCGGGGCGAAGTACCAGCTTGAAATGGGCGGGAAGAACCCGGTGATTATAGCGAATGACGCCGAGCTTGACCTCGCGGTTGACGCCGTGATCAGCGGCGCGTTTCGTTCAACAGGGCAAAAATGTACGGCAACAAGCCGCGTCATTGTATTAAGCGATATTTATAACCGCTTTAAAGAGAAGCTGCTTCAGCAAACAAAAGAGATCACGATCGGCGACGGTTTGAGAGAGGATGTCTGGATGGGACCGCTCGCCAGCAAACAGCAGCTTGACAACTGCCTGTCCTATATTGAAAAGGGAAAACAGGAGGGGGCGGACCTCATTTTTGGCGGAGAGAGGCTGACCGCAGGAAAATATGAAAAAGGCTACTACATTCGTCCCGCCATTTTTGAGCGGGTCACAACAGACATGACCATCGCCCGGGAGGAAATTTTCGGCCCTGTCATCGCCTTAATCAAGGCCGATACGTTGGAGGAAGCGCTGGAGATGGCCAATGATACGACATTTGGTTTGAGCGCCGCCATTTTTACGCAAAACATCGGCCATATGATGCCGTTCATTCATGAAATTGAAGCCGGGCTCATCCGTGTCAACGCAGAAAGCGCAGGTGTCGAACTTCAGGCGCCATTCGGCGGTGTCAAACAATCCAGTTCACATTCGCGGGAACAAGGTGAGGCCGCAAAAGAGTTTTTCACATCTGTCAAAACCGTTTTTATCAAACCGCCGTCCTGATCTTGCCAGAAAGAGGCTCCCTCTTTCCGAGAGGCTCCGAAATCGATACTCCTTCAATAACAAATGAATAAAGGAGAAGATGCTATGAAGAAAAATCGTGCTGCCTTGTCCGACACCGCTGGGAAAAAAAGCTCTGTCCGCTGGTTGATCGTGTTTATGCTGTTTTTCGTCACATCCATTAACTATGCCGACCGCGCGACGCTGTCGATCGCCGGTGATTCTGTTCAGCATGAGCTTGGATTGAGTTCGGTTGCGATGGGATATGTTTTTTCCGCGTTTGGCTGGGCTTATGTGATCGGACAAATTCCCGGAGGCTGGCTGCTCGACCGCTTTGGATCGAAAATCATCATTGCCGCCAGCATCTTCTTTTGGTCATTATTTACTTTTTTGCAGGGAACGCTCGGATTTTTTGCCGCCGGCACGGCGATCATCCTCTTATTTGCGCTCCGTTTTCTCGTCGGTTTGTCAGAAGCGCCGTCATTTCCGGGAAACAGCAGGGTGGTGGCCGCCTGGTTTCCCAGCGCTGAACGCGGAACGGCGTCGGCGATCTTTAATTCGGCGCAATATTTCGCCCTGGTGATCTTCTCGCCTTTAATGGGGTGGCTCACGCATTCTTTCAGCTGGCATACGGTCTTCGTTGTCATGGGCGTTTTAGGCATGCTGATGTCTTTTGTCTGGCTGAAAACCGTTTATGATCCTAAACAACATCCGAAAATCAATGAAGCGGAATTGGCCTACATTGAAAAAGGCGGCGGGCTTGTTTCAATGGATGAGGGCAAACATGCGAAACGAAAGGAAAGGGAATCGCAGTGGCCATATATGAAGCAGCTTTTAAAGAGCAGAATGCTGATTGGGGTTTATATCGCCCAATACTGTATCACAACCTTGACGTATTTCTTTTTGACATGGTTTCCGGTCTATTTGGTGCAGGCCCGCGGCATGTCGATTCTTGAAGCCGGATTCGTCGCTTCACTGCCTGCAATATGCGGGTTTCTGGGCGGCTTGTTAGGCGGATTTGTCTCCGATTTTCTTTTGAAAAAAGGCTTTTCTTTAACGGTTGCAAGAAAAACGCCGATCATCCTCGGCATGCTCATGTCATGCACCATGATCATTTGCAATTATGCTGAATCGGCCTGGCTAGTCGTCTTGATCATGTCGCTCGCTTTCTTTGGAAAAGGCTTCGGCGCATTGGGCTGGGCCGTTGTTTCCGATACTTCTCCGAAAGAATGCGCGGGACTGAGCGGCGGCATCTTCAACACCTTCGGCAATATCGCGTCCATCACAACCCCCATTATCATCGGCTATATTGTCAGTGCGACAGGTTCATTTAACGGAGCGCTTGTATTCGTCGGCGCCAACGCGATTGCCGCCGTACTGAGCTACCTTTTTCTCGTAGGACCGATCAAGCGCGTGAAACTTGTGAAAGAAGAAACAGAAGCGGATACGTCATTGTCCATTTAAAATGTAAGCGCTTTTATAAAAAGGAGGATCATTCGAGATGACTTCACACATCAGCGAGCAGGTGAAAGAGGAGAAAACAGCAAACACCCCGGCTATTATCGATATGAAAGTCATTCCTGTGGCGGGACATGACAGCATGCTTTTGAATTTAAGCGGGGCCCACGGGCCGTTTTTCACACGGAACATCGTCATCTTAAAAGATTCGTCGGGCGCCGCAGGCGTTGGCGAGGTCCCTGGCGGCGAACGGATACGGCACACTTTGGAGCAGGCAAAGCCGCTTGTCATCGGCCGATCAATCGGCACATTTCACTCCATTTTGCAGTCGGTCAAACGCCGGTTTGCAGATCAGGATGCGGGCGGCCGCGGGATGCAGACCTTTGACCAGCGCACGACCATTCACGCTGTGACGGCATTGGAAGCGGCTCTCCTGGATTTGTTGGGAAAGTTTCTCGGCGTTCCTGTGGCGGCGCTGTTGGGGGAGGGGCAGCAGCGGGTTAAGGTGAAGATGCTCGGCTATTTGTTTTACATCGGCGACCGGAAGCGGACGACATTGCCGTATATCAGTGAACAAGACGCGGAAGATGAATGGTTCCGGCTGCGGCGGGAAGAGGCGCTTATCCCCGAAGCGATTGTCCGCCTGGCTGAAGCAGCCCATGAGCGCTATGGTTTTCACGATTTTAAATTAAAAGGCGGCGTCTTGGAAGGACAGGACGAAATCGAGGCGGTCACCGCTTTGGCGAAACGGTTTCCTGATGCGCGAATCACCCTTGATCCGAATGGCGCCTGGTCATTGGCCGAGGCGATTGAGCTTTGCAAAGACAAGCGCGATGTGCTGGCATATGCGGAAGACCCTTGTGGAGCGGAAGCGGGATACTCAGCACGGGAAATCATGGCCGAATTCCGTCGCGCGACAGGCGTGCCGACGGCGACCAATATGATCGCGACAGACTGGAGGCAAATGGGCCACGCGATACAATTGCACGCTGTGGACATTCCGCTGGCAGATCCGCATTTTTGGACGATGCAAGGCTCTGTCCGCGTTGCTCAAATGTGCCATGAATGGGGATTGACATGGGGTTCCCACTCAAACAATCATTTCGACATCTCACTGGCGATGTTCACCCATGTGGCAGCCGCCGCCCCGGGCCGGATAACAGCGATCGACACGCACTGGATTTGGCAGGATGGGCAGCGTCTGACGAAACAGCCATTTTCGATTGCTGACGGATATGTTCACGTGCCTGATCGGCCGGGGCTCGGCATTGAGATTGATATGGAGCAGGTCGAAAAGGCGCATGCGCTGTATGAGAAAATGAATTTGGGCGCAAGAGATGACGCCAGCGCGATGCAGTTTTTAATTGAAAATTGGCGCTTTGACCCTAAGCGCCCGTGCCTTGTCCGTTAAAACGTTTCCAATCGCTCTAAAGCGGCCCCAAAGACGACATTGCCATATGCTGTATTTTGTCTTACAATATGAACAACTGAAAGGGGGCCCACAGTCGTGGAAGAAGAGATGGAAACATTACAGGTAGAGTCAGTCAATCGCAAAACATTGGCAAAGCAGGTTGTGGAAAGGATCGTCCATTTATTATCGAGCGGCCAGATGAGGCCGGGGGACAAACTCCCGACAGAAATCGAACTCATGGAGAAATTGAATGTCAGCAGACCGGTTCTCCGGGAAGCTTTAATATCACTTGAAACGCTTGGGATTATCAAAAGAAAAACGCGTGAAGGCACGTATTTTAACGATAAAATCGGCATCCAGCCGTTTTCGGTCATGCTGGCTTTGGCGGTGGATAATTTGCCGGCGATTATCGAAGCGCGGATGGCGCTTGAACTCGGACTCGTTACGATCGCTGCGGAGAAGATCAACGACAGTCAGCTGGAAAAACTCAAGGAAACGATTGATATCATCGCAAACAGCACCGATAATGACTACGGCGAAGCGGATAAAGAATTCCACCGGATCATCGCGTTAAGCGCGAATAACCCGGTATTGGAGGGAATGATTCAATCACTCCTGATCACACATGCCAAAATAGACAGCCAGATCCCATACAGAGAAAGGGACCGGACTGTCGAATTTCATACGAATATTTTAAAGGCCCTTGAACAAAGGGACCCTAATCAAGCCTACCATCATATGTATGAGCATTTGAAATTTGTGCGCGATAAAATTTTGAACGGACTAAATGACGAAAACACCGTTCATTAACCAAAAAGAATATTGTCTCATTTGACAGCGCTTTCTTGGGAGGACAGTGTGGCGTATTGCTGTCCCTTCCCAATGGTACATGATCAAAATGGGGAGTTGATCCTATGGATGCACATGTAAACGATAATGAAACCCCGCTATACATTAAGGTGAATGAAAATGACAATACAGCGATGATCGTCAATACAGGAGGCCTTACAAAAGGAACGGTTTTTCCTTGCGGGCTCAAACTGCAAGAGCGTATTCCTCAGGGACATAAAGTCGCTTTGGAAGAGATCAACAAAGGCGGCGCGATCGTCCGCTATGGCGAAGTGATCGGCTATGCCGCCAAGCCTATTCAAAAAGGCGGCTGGATTTCCGAATCGCACATTACACTGCCGAAAGCGCCGCCGCTTGATGAGCTTCCCATTGCAAACAAAATACCAAAGCCAATGCCGCCTCTTGAAGGGTATACATTTGAAGGATATCGAAACGAAGACGGAAGCGTCGGCACGAGAAACGTTCTCGGCATCATGACAAGCGTGCAATGTGTCACAAGCGTTCTTGCACATGCGGTGAAACGGATTAAAGAAGAACTCCTTCCCAAGTATCCAAACGTCGACGGGGTGGCGGCGCTGGATCATCAATACGGATGCGGAGTGGCCATTCATGCGCCCGAAGCGGAGATTCCGATCCGTACGATTCAAAATATCACCAGGCACCCCAATTTTGGCGGTGAAGCGATGGTGGTCGGACTGGGCTGCGAAAAACTGCTTCCGACGAGGATAGCGCCCGAAGGGAACGGGGGAAGCATCTTGTCATTGCAGGAGCACCAAGGGTTTTCCAACATGATTCAATCGATCATGGAGATGGCTGAAGAGCGGCTGAAAAAGCTGAATGAGCGAAAACGGGTGACATGCCCGGTCTCGGATTTGGTCATCGGTTTGCAGTGCGGAGGCAGCGACGCTTTCTCAGGGGTTACCGCCAATCCGGCCGCCGGGTATGCGGCAGATTTACTGGTGCGCGCAGGAGCCGCTGTGTTGTTTTCTGAAGTCACAGAAGTTCGCGATGCCGTTCATTTATTGACACCGCGCGCCGCCAATGAAGAAGTCGGGCGCGCCTTGATTCGGGAGATGGACTGGTATGACCGCTACCTGGCAAGAGGCAAAGCTGACCGGAGCGCCAACCCGTCCCCCGGAAACAAAAAAGGCGGGCTGGCAAACGTGGTCGAAAAATCGCTCGGGTCGATCGCCAAGTCGGGAACAAGCCCGATCAATGCCGTATTGGCCCCAGGAGAAAAAGCGGAGCAGAAAGGCCTCATTTTTGCCGCGACACCGGCAAGCGATTTTATATGCGGCACCTTGCAATTGGCGTCAGGGATGCATCTGCAGGTCTTCACCACCGGCAGGGGCACACCGTACGGCCTGGAGATGGCCCCGGTCATCAAAGTGGCAACCCGGCAATCGTTGTCAGAAGATTGGCGCGATTTGATCGACATCAACGCCGGAAGAATCGCAACCGGTCAAGCCTCAATCGAGGAAGTCGGCTGGGAAATCTTCCACACGATTTTGGATGTCGCAAGCGGCAGAAAAACATGGGCTGAACATTGGGGACTCTCCAACGACTTGTGCTTGTTCAACCCGGCGCCTGTGACTTGATCCGAGTTAGCAGGAAAGGCAGGTTGATATCGGTCAAAAGATCCGGAGATTCAAGAGGCTTCAACTAGAAATATAAATAAATTTGTAAAAAACACACGTTTTTCAATTACAATGAGTGTAATTGCACGTGTGTTTTTATTTTTAAAAAGGATGATGAGAGATGCAGCGTATATTGCTTGTTGAAGACGACCATTCAATCAGTGAAATGGTCAATCATTATTTAACAAAAGAAGGATTTCAGGTCGTACTTGCTTTTGACGGAGAAGAGGGCATCCGCTTGTTTCAGCAGGACAATTATGATGTGATCCTGCTCGACATCATGCTTCCTAAGCTGAACGGGATGGATTTTCTGAAAATGATCCGTGAACAGAGCAAAGTCCCGGTTTTAATGATTTCTGCAAAAGACGGGGATGTGGATAAAGCGCTTGGGCTGGGCTTTGGTGCGGATGATTATATCGCCAAACCGTTTTCGATGATCGAACTGACCGCAAGAATAAAAGCCGCCATTCGGCGGGCAACGCAATATTCCGTCAGTGAGCACACAAATCAAAATATAGTACATGTTCACGAGCTTACAATTGATATAGAAAATGTATCCGTACAAAAAAATGGTGAACCGCTTCAGCTGACATCGACGGAATGGAACATGCTGACTTTGTTTGTGACAAACCCTAAAAAAGTATTTACAAAAGAACAAATCTATCGTTCGGTTTGGAATGAGGATTATTTTGGCGATCAAAATATTATTAACGTCCATATGAGGCGCCTGAGAGAAAAGATAGAGGATGACCCTTCCTCCCCGCAATATATTAAAACGCTTTGGGGCATCGGATATAAATTAGGAGAGTTTTAGCATGACGATGTTATGGATTGGCATTCTTATGATGTTGGCATTTCTCAATATCGTTCAATATAAAATGAAAAAGCATCGGGACCGAAACTTGGAATACATCACGGAAAAGCTCAGTGTGATGCTAAATAAGCATGCGGCTGATCAAATTTTATTAGGAACGGATGACAAAATACTGCGGGCTCTGCTCGTGCAAATTAACCAGTTTGTTGAGGAGCATCAGCACATAACAGCCCGTTTTGCAAAAACGGAGCAGTCAATGAAACGAATGCTGACCAATATGTCCCATGATCTGAAAACTCCGCTGACCGTCGTGCTCGGATATATCGAAGCGATCCAAAACGATTCGGACATGGCGGAAGAAGAGCGTGAAAGGCTGCTGGAAAAGCTTTCTCAAAAAACAGGTGAAATTATTCGGCTGATGAATTCTTTCTTTGACTTGGCCAAGCTAGAATCAGAAGATAAGCAAATACTGCTCACTAAAATACATATCAACGAAATATGCAGAAAAAACATTCTCCAACACTATGATGCTGTTCAGGCAAAAGGTTTTAAAGCAGTCATCGACATCCCGGATACCCCGGTTTATGTACATGGAAATGAAGAAGCGCTTGACCGGATTCTGCAAAACCTTTTGTCAAATGCAATTCAATATGGTGCGGACGGAAAGCTGATCGGATTGTCCCTTACATATGATGAAACGCGGATTGTCATTACCGTCTGGGATCGTGGAAAGGGGATCAATGAGCTTGATCAGCAGCGGGTATTTGAAAGACTTTACACTCTTGAGGAATCAAGAAATAAAGCGTTCCAAGGAAGCGGACTCGGCTTAACAATTACAAAAAGACTTATTGAGAAAATGGGAGGGGAAATCTCGCTCCAAAGCAAGCCGTATGAACGGACAGCGTTTTCCATCACGTTAAAACGAATGACCTATTAACAAACGTAAGAATTTCTTAAGAAACAAGAAATAAAAAAGACAGTGTCCATCGCTACAATAGACACATGAGCAGAGACAGGAAAGGAGAAACAAAGTTGACTTACATCGTACAAACAAGCGGGCTCACTAAAACATTCGAAGGTCAAGAAGTTGTTTCAAATGTAAGCATGCATATACGAAAAGGAGAAATATACGGTTTTCTCGGCCCAAACGGAGCCGGGAAAACGACCATCATGAAGATGCTGACGAGCCTTGTAAAACTGACAAGCGGCGAAATCAATATCCTTGGGCATAAGCAGACAAATCGATCATACGAGATTCTCGGCAAAATAGGCAGCATGATCGAATATCCGATTTTTTATGAAAATCTGACAGCTATAGAAAATTTAAATCTGCATTGTGAGTATATGGGGTATCACAATAAAACCAAGATTCAAGAAGTGCTAGACATGGTGAACTTAAAAAATATTGACAGCAAACCCGTCAAAACATTTTCGCTTGGGATGAAACAACGTCTTGGAATAGCGCGAGCCATTCTCACTAAACCCGACTTGCTCATCCTAGATGAGCCGATCAATGGCCTTGATCCTGTCGGAATTAAAGAAATCAGAAATTTATTTCATGTGCTGAGCAAAGAGTATGGCATGACATTGCTGATCTCAAGCCACATCCTGAGCGAGATAGAGCAAATTGCCGATACAATCGGAGTCATTCGGGACGGCAGGCTTATTGAAGAAGTGTCTATGGAAAGCGTAAGGGGCCAGAACACAGAGTACATTGAACTCGTGACGCCGAATCAATTGCAGACTTGCTTTGTGCTTGAACATGAGCTTCAGATTGCTAATTTTAAAATACTAAATGATAAAACGATCCGAATTTATGATGCCGAAGCTTCTCAAACAGCCATTTCTAAAGCGCTGGTTTTGAATGATGTAGAAATTGAAGCGATGAATAAAAAGTATACATCACTTGAAGAATACTTTGTTAGCTCAATCAACGACAATACGATTACCACGTAAAGGGGGAGAACACCTTGTTGAACTTGATAAAATTAGAGATGAAAAAAACAAGATTGGCGTGGTATTACAAAGGTGCAGTAATCGCAAATCTATGTATTCTCGGTTTTATGTGCCTGATCGGATCAGAGGAGAAAAACCTTCCGCAAGCAGAAATGTCGATGGCAGATACAGCTTCAACACTGTTGGTTTTGGGAGCTTTTGTGAGATCAGTATTTATTGTTTTTGCAAGCGTGCTGATTGCAAAACTCATTATCGGCGAGTACAAAAACAGAACGATCACGGTCATGTTTACATACCCAGTCAGCCGCAAAAAGCTGATGGCCGCCAAACTTCTACTAATAGGAGGACTTACGTTTTTTACAATTGTTGTATCGGAAATGATGATTGCAGTTGCCTTTTCATATCTTAATGAATCTTTTTCATTCAGCTCGGCTAAGCTGACCCTGCACGAGATAGGGAACGAGGTCGCCAATATTCTCATCTATGCGGTTGCCTCCGCGGGATTGAGCTTTATCCCCTTATACTTTGGAATGCGCAAAAAATCAGTTCCTGCAACTATTGTGGCATCATGCATCTTGATTACGCTGACTAGTCAGCAAAGTCCTGGATTTTCACTCGCATCGATTATTTATATTCCTCTTACATTGGCGGTAATAGGGGTTTTTATTGCCTATTGGTCTGTTCGAAAAATTGATCGCGAAGATGTCTTATGAGACCGGCGATTTGACTACTAATGAAGCTAGGGTTAGTTCGCCATTTATAGAAAACAACAAGGAAATCGGGTGAACATGGTGAGTTTTGAAATTCGCGGCATCTCTTTTTGCGTCATTCAAGTCGATGGAAAGGATGAACAGGTCAACTGATAGGCATGAATCCGATATTGTTCGGGGCTCATGCCTTTTTTAATCCGCTTATGATCCATGTATTATGCTTGACATGTTCAATGTTTTGAATTTCTCAAAATAAAGAAATTCTGATTTTACTTCGTTTTTTTGGGTGTGACGATACGGATTCATTTGGCATTGCCAGCCTTTGATCCGAGAAATCATGAGCTCATTTTCATCTGTCAGCCCGTTCACATAAAATCTCGAACCGATGGTATGGCTTAAAAAGAAACTTTAAATGAAAATTTGCAGAATTGAGAAATGGAAAGTGTATGTCCAAAAGAACCTCCCCACTAAATAATCGGTCCAGCCGTCTTCGCCTCACCCTTTTAAATCGTTTCCATAATTCCTCTACTTTTCCCGTGTATCAAACATACAGCCTGTCTTGCAGCAAATCTGATGAACCTCTCAATCAAGACTAATTGAAGCGAAACTTCGTGTCATTCATTTCGTATACATATTAAGCGAAGAGTGATTGGGATTGAAAATACATCAAATATTCACTTTTAAGTAAGGAACTGCTTAGTGGAAATGTTTATCGTCAGATAAGACTTTTGTATGATTTATTCGGTTTGAAGAACAAACCAAAGACCTTTCTTATTTCCCGTCACAATCACCATTTAGCCTATTTTCTAGATGAATTATCCTCTCATTGGCAGAATGTTCGAGACATTTTTCCTATTCATCTAATTTATTCCATGTTGTAACATAAGAAAGGATCGTTTTCAAGTGGGTCAATCGCATCAAAACGAAATATTTGAATGTCAGTTTACCATAAAACCCTTGGAGGTTTTCAAAAATGAAAAAAATCATGATGATGTGTTTTGCTATAATACTAGCTTTTACAGGGGGATGCAGTATGAGCGACAGCCAAAAGAACGGCAATCAAGAAGAAGCCGTCAAACCGAAAGACATGGACCCGAAAGACCTGCCGCAAGTTCCGGCGTTTCAAGACGAGAAAACAAGAGAATACATGGCATCAACGAAGGAAATAGAGCCTGGATATTATCTGCTTGAGTCTAAGTTGAAGGGGTTTACGATGTTGTTTCCGGAGGATGGGGAATATGACGACAATTTATCGTCACTCGGAAAGGATGAGGAGATAATATCTTTCTATAGCTATAATAAAAAAACAAACGTTGCTCTTAATGCATCTGTAGAGTATTATCGCAATCAATCTTTCATAAACAATCCAAATGAAATGTTAGAGCAAGTTAAAGAGGAAAATGGATATAAAGGGGATTTTGAAAAGATTGAGAAAAGTGATAAGGATGTTTATTTTGCATTCATGAAAACTGTTCATGATGATATAGATAAAAAAAATAATGAGACATATTCTTATATTGGTTATCTAAAGTCTAAAAAACAGGATTATGTTGGTATTCAATTTACGTTTGATTTCACTTGTCTTAAAAGTTCAAAATCTTGTTCTCTAAATGTTGATGCTGCTAAAAAGAAAGCTAAGAAATTAGTTAATTCCATCACATTTTTAACTATGAAGGAGAAATAGGATGGCGAATAAAAATATATTTCAAAATGAAAATGTGAAACTTCGTTTGATTAATTTAGAGTATAGCTATAAAAAAAGATTTGCCTCACAAAATCCAAATGAAGTAGCGAAAGCTAAAGAGGATTTCAAGACAGATATTCGTAGAATTTACAAAGAAGAAACAAATCATGAACTTACAGAAGAGATAGAGATTTATACATCAAAAGAAATTCTCCAGCAAAACAAAGACAAAGCACTAAAGAATTCAGGATATGACGGTACGGCTATTCACTTAAAAGATAAGAAACGACATATTGACCAGCTCCATATTATATCTGAAGGCAGTGCAGATAATGAAGATTGGAAATATAATTTCTTTGGTTTGTTTTTGGGAATGGATAAAAAACAATACAAGGCTACAAGAGAGTTTACGAGGGTTTCCAAGAGGAAAGCTGGGAACTCTAAGGAACTCAAAACGTATGCCATGGGACATTCTCTTGCGAATAATAACCAAGTTTTAGTACAGCTTGTGAATGGTGAATTTGATGAGGTGTATGGGGTAAATGGGGCACAAATAAGTGTAGATCATTTATTGCTTGTTGATAAAAAAATGGCAAGAGAAATAAGAAAAAAATATCAAGTGAACGATCTTTCATCTATCCCAAAAGAAAAACTCAAAAAAGCCATCCTCAAATACTACAACGACAAAGGCGTCACCGCCAACATCACCCAGCGCGTCTCCAAAGACGACCCGCTTTACGGGGTCAGTAGCAGAGGGGATTTCATCACGTTCGGCGATGTGAGGATGACGGATACAAATCCGAATATCAAAGGACTGCGAAGTGTCATTGATCATATTCCTGATGAAGATGTGCGGAAATTGAAAAGATACTTTCAGAAATATGCGGCTGATTATCGAAAGGGTGGTATTCAAGGTTTTGCTATGAGTGCAATAGGCGCTGATATGGACTTTTTAAACGGTTTAATGAATGAAGAGGGTACAGCTCAAAAAATCGCATATTGCGTACAAAACCCGATCCGTTTATCAAATATGATTGGTGCACTGGATCAAAAGCTGCCTAAATTCAAAGAATTTTTGAAAAAAGTCAAGGATTACAGCGGCCCTATTCTCGATCAGCTTGAAGAAAACGGTTATATTGATAAAACGAAAAAAAAGACCATCCAAAAAGACATAGACGAAGTAGATCGGCTGACTGGGAAACTGGATGTTTTATATGAAAAGATCAAATTCCTTGTCGACTGGAAGACCGTTATATTCACTCTTAGTGATCGTCAACTTTCTCAATCACTAATAAACGATTTAATCGCATTTTATGCTACTTGTACAGAGTTGGGAAAAGCCCTGGGCAAACTGGACCAAGATACAAAAGACCTTCTCAGCCTCATCGGCGAAGGCCATGGATTGACACCGATGTTAAACGCTTTATCCAAAAAGAAAGGCATCAGCTACCAAGGCGGGGATCTTTATTTTTCCAAGAAAGGCAAGGACGGAAAAGAGATTAAAGTCAATCTGTCGTCGGCCGTCAGGGTTTATCAGGTCGGGATGGCCGCCATTTCCAAGATTGAGGATGAAATCGACCGTTATCAGCGCGTTTTTCACCACGAAATTCACGATCACTTCGCAAATCAAAAAGCCGCGCTTACGAAAGCGATTCATGACATGGAAGCCAACCCCTCCCAATATCAATATGACCTTCAGTTCAAACTTGCCTCAGACATCGCCGGATTCGGCAGCAAGCTGGAAAAAATCAGTGTCAACGAGTCGTTCCACACAGCTGCGCTTCCAGAGTGTGACGGAGTCGTCAGCGAATTAAAAAAACAAACCTCAGACAAAAAACGATTTGTGAAAGACATCCGCTCAAGCATTGAGACACTTTGTGATGAGGACAAGCAAATCTCGGCGTTATTTGATTTTAAGGCATAGGAGGATTCAATAGAGATGGTAAAACCGTTGTTCGAGGAAACTAAAACGGTTTCGGCAACATATATGTTTTTAAGCAGCATTTCGGCAAAGGAAAAAGCGGCCCGTCTGAACGCTCCGCTGAAAGGGATTTTGAAAGAGCTGAACGAGTTTGACAAGAAGCTAAAAAGTGAGATTGAAGGGCAAAAAGGCATGATCATTACGAAAATCAAAGAAGAACTGGATCACAAAAGCGAAAACCGCAAAACGGTCATCACCCGCATGAAACAAGATAATGAGCAGTTTGCCGGCAGCTATCATGACATCATTGAAAATCTGCGGAAACAAAGCGTGACACTCCACTATAAAAAGAATAAGCCCCTGGATTAAAAAGATGGCCCCTGCAATCAGAGGGCATCTTTTTTCAACAAAACGGCCATTTCCTCTCATCCGACTAAAATTGACGGACGTTCCGGATTTACCTATACTTGAAGAACTGAAACAACAAGGAAAACGGGTGAACATGTCATGGAATTTGAAATTCGCTATATTTCTTTTTACGTCATCCAGGTCGACGGCAAGGATGAGCAGGCCAACAAGCAATATAAACATTTTCAGACGCTGGATACAGAGGAATTTGAAAACAGTGAGCTGAAGGATTTCTTAGACGGGGAATTGAAAAAAATCGTCAAGCGGAAAGCCGAACGCCATCCGAAGTCAGAACAGGTGCCGACGAAAATCGGCCGCTTCATCACAGAGCCGGGGCATGAGCTCGACTCCAATCCAAACTATAATCTGTTTCACAAGACAAAGCTGGCCGAGACAAAGGAAGAATTCAATGAACTGAGCGAACAGTTCGTCCGCACATACCTCGATACGAGCGCCGTCAGGGGAGGCGTTTTTTTAGTGGCGACAGCCGTACCGCGCAAATACTTCGATGATACATTTGTCTTTGTCATGAAGTGCGATTTTGAACCGAAGGTCGCTTCGATCGCCGATGAATCGTCGTTGATTCGCAAGGTCGAAATGGCGATCACGACGAAAAACATGAAATCGATTCAGTATCCGCACATGCCTGAAGAGGGGATGACAGAGGAAAGCGAAGTGAAAATTCACCAGGCCTCACACGCCCGCTACTTTGAGGATTTCCTAAAGTTCGTTGAGTACGGTGAGTCGATGCCGGAAATCATGAAATCGCAAGTGATGAACATGGTGCAGGAGCACGTGTATGAAGCGTTTGAAGACAAAAGTGAAGAGCTCCAGCAGTTTGAACACGACCTCGAAATCTGGGAAGCGAGCGAGAAGCGGGAGATTCAGGAACGCCTTGACACCCATCAGGTGATCGAAGCTTCCGCTCAAATCGTTGAGCACATGCCTGAAGCAGAACTGAAAATGAAATTGGGAGAAACCGAGATTAAAGGATTGCTGGCCGAATTCGGAGACTCGATCCATCTCGCCAAAGTAAACGGCCGCTATGTGGCGCTGATTGAAGCGGAGACGATTTCCTTTGAAAAGGGGAGCTCGCCGGTGGAGTTTTATAAGCCTGAAGGGCTGCACGAGGTGATTGAACGGATAAGGAATAAGAGCGGCGGAGAGGATTGAGAATAAGGGTCGCTCATGTTGAACAGCCCAGAAGTAGAAGGGCTTTCCTTCATTACGGATTGTGATACTACCATTTTTTAGTTGTTGAATGTAAACGATACTGTTAAAATAAACCTAATCTTACAGGAACGGAGGGATTTCCTTATGGCATACATTCGATTCCGATTTTCGCTAACTAAATAGTGAACAAAGTCTCTGCCTGTGTGCGGGGAAAATCGGAATTGGTCTGCCTTTTTAGGGAACCCTCATCAACATATACAAGGGAAGAGGCGCGATTCGGCGCCTCTTTTTTCTGTGAATGGAAAACACTTTGTCATCTCTTTTTCCGTTTCTTATCAACACAGGCAGACGACCTGTGTTTTTTTATGAAAAAATAAAGGGGAAATCATAGATGACAAATGTTAACAGAAAAATTGAACACATGTTGAGCTTGGCGGAGAAACATGGACTCCGCCTGAAACGGCAACATGCCGAACTGAATGAGTCGGGCATGGATTTTCAAGTCGCTTTTGCCAATGATGAAGATGGTGTCAGGTGGGTGCTGAGAAGACCGAGGCGTGAAGATGTCATCAAAAGGGCAGCCGATGAAGGCAAGGTTTTGCAGCTGTTAAAGAGCCATCTCCCTGTCGATGTTCCGGATTGGCGGATTCATACAGCGGAGTTGATCGCGTATCCGAAGCTTGCCGGTATTCCGGCGGCGGTCATTGATATGGAGATCAAGAATTATGCATGGAATATGAATCACCAGCCGCCGTCTGAAGCGTTTGTGAGGTCATTGGCGAAAACGCTCTCTATCCTGCATGGCATCGATCATCAGACCGCAGCGGCACGGGGCATACAAGTGTTAAGCCCGGATGACGTAAGGCAAACAAAAGGCGAACAGATGGAGCGGATCAAAAAAGAGCTGGGTGTCAGCCGCGAGCTTTGGGAGCGATGGCAAAGGTGGCTTTCCGATGATTCGTATTGGCCCAGTCATACCGCGATGATCCACGGCGACCTGCATCCGCCTCATGTATTGATTGACGATCATGACCAAGTCACGGGCCTTTTGGATTGGACGGAGGCTAAAGCAGCTGATCCGGCTAAAGATTTCCTTCTCTATCAGACGATTTTGGGAGAAACGGAAACGGACCGGCTTATCGCGTATTATGAGGAAGAAGGCGGCCGCGTCTGGCCGCGGATGAAAGAGCACATTACGGAAATGCAGGCCGCCTGCGGAATCGACATCGGCCTGTTCGCACTTGTGACAAAGGAAAAAGAGCACATGGATATGGCGATGGAGGCGTTAGGGATAAAGTAATTAAAGTCAAAAGCTCCCCTTAAGATTTTCTTAAGGGGGAGCTTTTAATGTCGATTGATGAAGAAACGGTCAAAATGGAATTTGGAGTGATCAATCCCAGTGGTACCTTCATCTCACAATGTATATACATAGTATAGTCGTAATATGCTCAATTTGTGCTTGCTGTAAACCAGCCAAACGCAAAAAAGGCTATCGATCTAATCGATAGCCTTTTCATGTTCATGGATATTATAAAAACACCTTTTCAATCAAATCAAAAAAAGCGGTTTTCTCTTCTTTTGGCAGCTTGTCAAACATCTTGTCTATCAGCGCCTGGCGGTTTTCCACCATTTGCGCGGCGATCCGTTTTCCCTCTTGTGACAGCTCGAGCCAGACGGTGCGGCGGTCTTCGTTATTTCTCGACCTGATGACAAGTCCGTCTTTTTCCAAATGATTCAGAGCGGTCGTAGTCGCCGAGGGAGACAGTGAAACGTCCTGCAAAATGTCCTTTACCGTACATGTTTGGCGTCTGTAGATGATGCGCAAAATAAACCCTTTAACACTGGTGATGTTTTTGGGGATCGTTTCTTCGTCTATTTTCTTTGAATAACGCAAATACTTCGTCAATGCATGGTCCAATAGATTGGCTTCTATCCTATGGTGCTTCATAAAGGTTTCCTCTTTTCCGGCATCATGTGAAAGGAGATTTCTGAACTAATCATACATAGGTCAATTTTATCATAAGGACGGCCGGCAAAAAACTTTTGCAGCTTTAAAAATTAATTATCTTCATTATCAATTCATAAACATAACAATTCCAATATGAAATAGTTTTACAATGGATATTTTTTGTTTTAGAATGAATTTGTGCGTCACAAAATCTCACCAAGATTTGTGAGAAACAATGAAAATTTGGAGATGAAAATGTTGGGTACACTTCAGCAATTAATCAATCATCATATGGAATCTTCTGATGAGTTGGAGGCATTGTCAGGGGGAGGACGAACGTTTACGTTTCAGGAATATCATCAACGCGTTAACCAACTGGCACACTATCTGCTGGAGGAGGGTGTTCAAAAAGGAGATCATATCGCGATTTTATGTAAAAATAATCACCACTTCCCGGTTATTTTGCTGGCGGCATTAAAAATCGGTGCGACTGCCGTTCCTTTAAGCTGGCAATTGACACCTTATGAATTAAAGGGAATCCTGGATAGCTGCCGGCCTAGGGCCATGTTTTATGACATGGAGTTCGCCGATACATTGTCGCCTCTTCAGAAGGAGCTTCAGTTCTGCCTGATGATCGAAGCAGGGGCGGGAATGAACACGACCGAACAGTTTGAACGTCTTTTTAAAGACCGGCCGTCACGGGTAGAGGCGGCGCAGGTGACTGAACATGATTTGGCTTTAATGCTGTTTACGTCAGGCACGACAGGGAATCCGAAAGGCTGCATGGTCAACCACGGCAGTCTGGCTGCTTATTTGAACGATATCAGTGCGAAAGGAAAGCGGCTGAAAGGAACCCGCTTTTTGGCAAGCCATCCGCTATATCATATGAGTTCGCTGAATCATGTTTTGCAGGCCGCGTTTGACGGTGCGGCGCTGTATTTCTTATGGGACCCTGAACCGTTTGAAATCCTGCAGGAGATCGAGAAAAAACGCATCCATATGATGATGGCGTTTCCTTCCGTTTATACGTACATGCTCGAGGAAATGAAACGGCACCGGTTTGATCTGTCATCCATCATGATGCTTGCTTCCGGCGGTACAAAAGTGCCTGTGCGCTTGATTAAGGAATACAAAGATTTTGGAATTCAAATGGTGCAAGGCTATGGAAGTACAGAGGCATGGACGGTCAGTGTGTGGAGGCCGGAGATGGGCTGGGATAAAGCCAATTCAGCCGGCCAGCCGATTCCAAATGTCATAGTGAAAATCAAAGATCCGGACACACAGGAAGATCTTCCAACAGGTGAAGTCGGAGAGGTCGTCATCAAGAGCCCTTATGTGTTTGAAGGGTATTACCAAAACGCGGCCGCTACCCAAAGAGTGCTGAAAGATGGATGGTTTTACATGGGAGATTCAGGTTTTCTTGATGAAGACGGGTTTTTATTTATTACCGGTCGCTATAAAGATGTCATTGTTTACGGCGGTGACAATATATACCCGGATCAAGTCGAAGAGATCATCGACCAGGTGCCGGGTGTCATCGAGTCGGCTGTGATCGGTGTTCCCGATGAGATGTACGGAGAGGTTCCGCGGGCATATGTCGTCAAAAACGACAACTCTGACCTGCGGGAGGAAGACATTATCGCCTATTGCAAAGAACGTCTCTCAGACTATAAAATTCCTGAAGTCGTCTTTACGGATAGCCTTCCGAAAAACAGACTCGGCAAAATTGTCAAAACAGAATTGCGGAAAAAGGCTGTTAAAGGGCAGTGAGCCATTCAAAAGTGCATCCAGACACGCTGGATGCGCTTTTTTTTGTAACGTTTTCCAGCGCCAAACACACTACAACATTAGGGGGTGAAAATGGAAATGAAATTAAACTGGAAAACGGCAGCTGTGTGGATCGCGCTTTTTTTAATAGCCGGCTGCGGAGGTGCGAAGAATACCGGGCCGGCGCCTGTTCCCAAACAGCAGTCAGCGCCGGGTGCAGAACCATCATTTGCCGCAGCTGAACAGCAATTTGCTTTCGAGCTGTTTCGCGAATTGGTGAAGCAAGAAGGGTTGTCACATAACATCTTCCTCTCTCCGTACAGTGTGCAGCAGGCGTTGGTCATAACCGCCAACGGCGCCGCGGAAGACAGCCGAAAAGAGCTGCTGGATGCTTTGCATCTTAAGCGGATGAGGATGACATCGATCAACAAAGCGTCCCGTTCTGTGAAACAATTCTTCCATACGCTGGAGCACGGCGAGCTTTCCGTAGCAAACTCGATATGGTCCAGGCCTGATGTGAAGAAAAGTTTTGCAGATACCATTAAAGGGCTCGGACATGCTTACCAGCTTGACCGGGATTTACAGAAGGCGGCGGACAACATCAACGACTGGACGGCAAAGGAGACGAAAGGACGGATTGAAAAAATCGTCGACCGCGTCTCTCCTGACACACTCGCCTTGATTATCAATGCCGTTTATTTTAAAGAAAGCTGGAAACAGCCATTTGACAGCAATCTGACGGTTCCTCAGAAGTTTTATTCATCGGACGGCTCTTCAACAAAACATCCTATGATGATGCAGACAAACCGCCTTCCATATCTGGAAAACAAGGATTTCCAAGCCGTTAAGCTTCCCTATCAAGACGAACACTTGGCTTTTGTCGTGATCCTTCCGAAGAAAACGAAAACTCTTCAGTCACTGCTTCCTGTGATGACGTATGAGCATTGGCGGGACTGGCAAAAGGAGTGGGAATTGAAGCAGGTTGAGCTCAAACTGCCGAGGTTCTCTTTTGCTACAGAATATGTTTTAAACAAGCCTCTCAAAAATATGGGAATGCAAACGGTGTTTCATCATGCCGACTTTTCAAATCTGTTTGCGGAAAAAACGGGAGGTTTCATCAGTGAAGTCAAGCACAACACGTTTATTCAAGTGGATGAGAAGGGCACTGAAGCCGGGGCGGCCACGAAAGTCGAGATTGTTGAATCGGCCGCGGTTCCGGATGTGGCAATGACGGTCGACCGTCCGTTTTATTTTGCGGTAACGGATGAGAAAACCGGGATGCTTCACTTTTTAGGCAGCATCGCCAAGCCGACGGAAAAGTGAAATTGTTAAAATTGAGTATCGCTTCTATTATTTTCTTTAAAATGACATTTAATTGCCGATATAAGGAAAGGGAGTTCCTTTTTGGTGATGAATGAAAGGGAGGCAAGACAAATGAAAAAATGTTTATGTTTTTTGATGTTCGGTCTTTTGTTGTTAGCGGTGCCGACGTTTTCAGCCTCAGCGAGCGTATACGAAGATGAGTACGAACCGAATAATTCAGCAGCTTCCGCGCATGATATCGGATTGTGGAAATATAAGACGATTTCCGCTACGATTCATAGTCCCGAAGATCAAGATTTTTATAAGTTTTATGCAACAAAAGGGGAACAGCTTGCCATTCACCTTAAGAACATCCCTGCAGGTACAGACTACGACCTTGCTTTATTTAAAGACACCTACGGCTATCCTGAAATTGACGCTTCTGAAAGAACGGGAACCCAAAATGAAATCATTCGTTTTGATGTTCCTGAAACGGGAAAGTATATCGCCGCCGTCAAATCGAAAAACGGCACATATGATGGATGGGGATTTTACAGGCTTGAATTTATAGACAGAATGAAAAGCGGCACATATACGGCCAGACTATCTCCAGCCGCAATATCCAGCCCTGGAAAAGGGGCCGTTTCGCCAACGGCTGTCGTAAACTTGGCAAATGTCTCAGCCATCCCTGACGGAGCGGTCGTCAAGAGCGTATCGGCAGAAGGAACGATTTCCCCGAGTCTTGGCAACACCTTTAGAGAAGTGATGAACAAGGAAGAAGGCATCTGGCATACGACCGTCTCTGGTGGAACATTGTTCCCGGACATTAAATTGGAAAACGGACTGCCTGTCAAAACGACATGGAATGCCAGATATTATTCGCTTGCATGGAGCAGTTCTACTTGGAGATCGCCGGAGCTAAAGATCAACTACCAATATGACCAAACATACGGCTGGTAAAAAATAATTGAAAGGAGCTCCCATGAATATTCGAGATACGGTAAAACTTACGCTCTTTACAGAAAAGCTGAAGGATTCACTTTCATATAAACAGCAGTCAAACACAAAAAGGTCTGAGTCCGAAGCCGTTGCTAAAAAGGATACGCTGACCATCAGCAAACAGGCTGAAGAAGCGCAAAAAAACGGACAATCGGGAAAACCGCGAATGAATGGTGCACAGTTTGCCATTTATTCTCTCTATGTAGACAGACAGCGCCTCAGCAGCACGATCGAAGAAACTCTCAGCGAAAACGGTATCACCCTTGCGGAAAATGAAAGCATCCAAATTCATATTGATGAAAAAAATAACATTACAGTTGAAGGGACTCTTGACGATCAGAAAAGAGTGCAAATCGAAAAGGCGCTGAATGGCGTAGAACAGCTGGGAGCGCGGCTGTTAAGCCATTCGGATTATGTCGATGAACAGAATGGAAAGC
This sequence comes from Bacillus sp. z60-11, assembly GCF_046464135.1. NCBI lineage: Bacteria > Bacillati > Bacillota > Bacilli > Caryophanales > Bacillaceae > Bacillus > Bacillus sp. z60-11. The sequence continues at coordinate 144,541 of NZ_JBIYSN010000004.1, forward strand.
CGGTAGACAAAGCCGCTTACGAAAAATGGCATGTCAATGAGTTTTTAAAAACGATGGCCGGGCTGACGCTGTCGGATGTCAGCTTGAATGAAGCGGGTGACATCATCGGCGGAAATGAGAAGCTTGAAAAAGTCATGCAAGCGGCCGCAAACCCGAAAAGCGATTTGGACAGAAGCTGCCGAAGCATGCTGAAAAAACTGAAGAATGTATTGGCAAAAGGTCCGGACACCATCCCCGACAGATCCGCTACTTTTGGCTATTCCGGCGGAACGCTCATGGATCTGAATGTTTCAAAAGGATTTTCCACCGGAGAGCTTGAAGAATGGCTGGATGATCCGCTGTTAAGAAAGGCCATCCTGAATGGCTGATCTGATATATAACGAGCCTTTTGAGCCTGAAGAATGGGCTTGGAAAATTGGCAGTGACACATATTTGCTGAAAAAACACCGGCAAATTGACTGTGAATATAGTGAAGAAGACCATGAAGGGTTCTTTGAGTATGATTACGATTTTATGACTCTTTCTTGTTTTGATGAAAAAGGGACCGAGCTATTTACCGCCAGAACATATTGCGATGAGGATGAGATGCACTTCCTTTCCCGTCCGAACGGCAGCCTTAAGGACAATGAACGTCAAGTGATAGAGAAAATTAAAAAAAAGTTTCATGTTATAGATATAAGATATTAAGCAGGCCGAAGGGCTTGCTTTTTTTAAGGCGAAAAAATTTAAATTTTCGCATTGACTCTCACGTTGCGTGATACTTTATAGTCAATAACAAAGGGAGGTCAAATTCATGAAAATGAAAGTGAAAGAAGTTGCTGACTTAGTCGGCATCAGTGTGCGCACATTGCATCATTATGATGAAATCGGACTTTTGAATCCGTCGGAGACAACTGAATCGGGCTATCGGCTGTATTCAGATGACGATCTGGAAAAGCTGCAGCAGATTTTGTTTTTTAGAGAGCTCGACTTCCCTTTAAAAAAGATTAAAAACATTCTCGAAAGTCCTTCTTTTGACCGCAATGAAGCGCTCCAGATGCACCGCAAAATGCTTTTGGAGAAACGCAGACGGCTGGATCAAATGATTGACACCATCGACAAAACGATACAATTTGCGAAAGGAGAAATTGAAATGACGAATGAAGAAAGGTTTGCAGGCTTCGATTTCAGCCAAAACCCATATGAAGAGGAAGCGCGTGAACGCTGGGGAGATGAAGCCATCGACAAAACGAAGGCCCATATTGAGGCTATGTCCGAAGACGAACGAAAAGCAATGGAGCAGCAATATGATGCCATTTACAGAAAAATCGCCGCCCTTCGAAATGGTGCGCCTGATTCAGAAGAGGCGCAGGCGGCCATTCAAGAATGGTATGATTTTTTAAACCAAAATTCCGGTCATCACTTTTCGCTTGAGACTTTCAAATGCATCGGGCAAATGTATGTCGATGATGAACGCTTCACAAAAAATATCGATCAGTACGGAACCGGTTTGGCGAAGTTTATGTGCGACGCCATGGCGGTTTTTGCGGACCGGAATAAGCAATGATAAATGGGGCTGTCCCAAAAGGTCATGACCATGACCTCTTGGGGCAGGCTTTTTAATTTTACAGAACTTTAAGACGGGGAGATGCTTTTTCGCGTAACCAAAAGGCTGTTTTTCGATAGAATACCGATTGAATTCAAATGCTGTATTCTCACGTTTTGTTAATTGGTCCCTTCATTCAGCCTCATAATATATTGTTTTGGAGTAAGAAAATGCTCTCGGCATTTGAGAGCGTTATGGTAAAATATTCTTTGTACACAAAAGCTAAGTGCTCACTTGAGGGAGTTCTTGCTCATCCCCATTTGAAAGGGGGTGATGCATATGACAACATTCGAAACAATCTCTTTAATGATTGCTTTCGGCATGTTAATTGCCGTGTTGTCTAAGAAAGAAAAATAGACACTCCCTTAAGCCTTGGCAAGTGAAAGGGATAGTGTCTGTGTTAGAGCTATCTGAGCAAGCCCCTTGATGGGCCGCTTGTGTGCAACGACTCGACTGTTGGCGCAGTCGGGTCTTTTTTATTTTATGCATTTCTTAAAGAAGAAATACATTTTACATGCAGCAATCATACTGTGTTTGTTCCTAAGAAAGAAGAATGGGGCTTAATGAAAATATGTTATTCCATATATTTATATTACTAATTCGTGCCTGTGAAAGCAACTCATAATGCATGATGGGTTCATTCAATTAATGAAATGCCTGACAAAAATAGTGAACGGCAGCTTCTCTTCCCATGTTTGAGCTCGTCATTTTGACGGAGTCAGTATTCACGTCAAATAATGTGCACTGTTTATTGATCATTTTTATGGTAACGCTGATTGACACAAGCCCATTTTCAAAGTAATATATTTTTATAATTCATGAACGGTCAAACGATATTGAAGAAGAGTAAGTACGTGTCAGTTCCGGGGTTTTAGAGAGTCGGCGGCTGGTGAGAGCCGATACCCCCCTGATGCCGAATGGGCTTCTGAATCGCTTCGCTGAAATGCCAGTAGGCGCTGCCGGGATGTTCTCCCTGTTATCAAGAGAAGAATATCGAAAGGGTAAATCCTTTCCGTATTTTTGTGAGCGAATCGTTAATGCGATTCATAAAGGTGGTACCGCGAGACCCTCGTCCTTTTGTGACGGGGGTTTTTTGCATGTTAAGGAGGTGGTGGCCATGTCAATTTTCAGTCGGAATGGAGGTGGACCAAATGGTGATTGCAGCAGACGACCTGGAAACCCCTTGCCCGCATTGCGAAGGGAGCGGCGAGGAAGACCGGCTCCCGTGCCCGAAATGCTCGGGTAAAGGCGTTATTCTGACCGCGCAGGGTAATACATTGCTTCATTTTATTAAAAAGCATATCGATGAGTAAGGGTGGTTGTAAGTCGTTGAGAAGAGCTGAGATAAGCATAGCTGAGAAGAAAAACGATGTGCAAGGCGGCATTCAGTCCGCTTTCGGTATATGTTTTATGGTATTTGGGACGATGTGTTTTGCGTCCAAATCGATCTTTGTCAAATGGGCTTATGAACAAGGCGCAACACCGGATGCCGTTTTATTGTATAGGCAACTGATCGCCGCACCCATGTTTTGGCTGATATTTATAGTCTATCGGGCAAGGTTTGCGGCCAGACCGAAAAAAACAGAGGTCATAAAGGCCTGCACTGTAGGCCTGCTCTGTTTTTTTCTGTCACCGCTGTTTGATTTCATCGGTCTTCATGATGTGTCTGCAATTGTTGAACGGATGCTGGTGATGAGCTACCCGATCTTTGTGTTGATCCTGTCGGCTTTATTGAACAAACAGATGATGCCGATCCGCGACTTTGCCGCGGTCTTACTGGTGATTGGCGGGCTGTTTTTAGCCGTGGGCGGCTGGGATGCACAATTGGTTGAAGCGAACATGACGGGAGCGGTTTTGATTATCCTGTCGGCTATTTTTTATGCCGTTTATTTGGTTGTATCAGGACAGCTTGTCCACAAAATAGGGGCTGTGCGAATGAATGCTTACGGTATGTCGGCGGCAAGCCTGGCGATGGCCGGATATGCGGGGATTCGGGCAGCTGAAGGTGAGCCGGTCAACCTTGTTGCTTATCCCCCTGCAATGTACGGCTTATTTATCATGATTGCGGTTGTAACGACGGTCATACCGTTTGTCTTCATGCTTGAAGGCATCAAGCGGATCGGAGCGGAACGGGGAGCCTTCATATCAATGGCCGGCCCCGTCCTGACCATTTTTTTCGGCGTCTTGTTTTTGCACGAACATTTAAGCTTGATCCAGTGGTTGGGCTGCTTTCTTGTGCTGTTGGTCATTAGTTTATTGGAATACCGAAAACAAAGGAGTTAATTTAGTCTTTCAAAACGTCTGCTTTGATCACATATGTTTTTGCCGCTAAGTCGGCCTGTTTCTTTTCCGAAAACAGGACTGCAAGGTAAAACAGAACCGAAATGAAATGCACCCATGCGGCGCAATAGCGGACGATAGCCTGCCACAACTTTAGCCGTCCGCCGCTATCGGCGGATACGATGGGAAGCCGGAAAACGGCTTTTCCAATCGTGCCTTGAAGCTTAGTTAACGGCATGAACAGCGGGCAGAACACATAGACGAGAACGGCTGTTGCCAAAACGCCGGGAGAGCCGCCTCCGAATATCAAATCCGAGGAGAGGTGCAAACCAACCGCAATCACACAATCGGTCACTAGCGCCCCTGCCCGGACCCAAACGTCTGCATATTGCAAAATGTATAACGTCCTTTCTGAATGAAGTTATAAATGAGTAACAAAGGGCATGAGCTATTTTATTTCTTCTCGTTTTGAATGGGTGATTCGCTTGTTTTTGATAAAAATTTACTATTTCGCTAAATCATGCTCATTTTTATTAACCGATTTCCCCTTCTCCAAAGATTTGATAAAATAAATAAGTTGTAGTATATGATACGGAGGTTTAAACGTGGGAAAAGTTAAGAGAAACGGGCCTTGTCCATGCGGAAGCGGGCTGAAATATAAAAAATGCTGCGGCAGCAAAGAGGCGGGATTTCCTTCTGTTGCTGTGCAGGAACTGAAACAAGTTCAGAAAGATGTCATGGAATTTGCTTTTACTGAACATAAAGAAACGATCGATCAATTTTTAAATGAATATACTTTTCTATCAGATTTGGAACAGTCTGCCCAAAAAATCTGCGTCTTCAATTTAGGGGTGTGGGGTGTATTTTCCCAGCCGCTTGCAGAAGGCGGATTGACGATTTTCGAAGATTACTTGCAGCGGAAAGGGGCGTCCATTCTCAGATCGCAGACAAAAGAAGCTGTTCAATCATGGAAAAAGATGTCCCCGGCTTTCATGCGGGTGAAGCATTTTACTGAAGCAGGGGTTCGTTTTGAGGATGCTGTTACACATGAAGAGGTCACCGTGAAGATGAATGTGAAGCGGGAAGGGCCTTTTGTAGGCGAGTATGTGCTCGGTTTTCCAATCAAGGTCGCGAGCCATACAGAATTTTTCCTGCAATTCACGATTTATCCGGCAAAAATGGCGGATGTTCTGCAAAGCAGGCTGAAGGAAGCTTTGGACCGCTTTACAGGAGAAGGCGGTGTGAAAGAACAATTGATGAGAGAAGATTTCCCTCATGTGTTAATGAAGCTTTGCCGACAAGACGACAATACGTCTCAATCCGCTTCTCAAGAGATGGAATGGGCCAATGATATGGAAAAAGAGACAGCGGGCGTCATCAGAAAGGGAATGCTTGAAGAAGGCCATTCGGAATCCTTTGTTTGCTGGGCGGTCGGTGTTTGGAAATCGTATTGCGACAAAAAGGCGCCGATCATCAAAAAAACCGAAGCATTTGCGGCGGCATTGGAGTACTTTGTCAATACAGTGTCCAAATCGGAAAAATCCGTCTCCCAAGCAAAGCTTGCGAAAAAATACGGTGTCAGCGCATCAACCGTATCGAATCGTTTTAAAGATATTGAATCTGTCTTGGAAGAAGAGCTTGATCAGCATCTTGAGCTGATGCCTTCTTAACATGACAAAAAAACCTTCTGATTGATTCCGGAAGGTTTTTTTAATAGTGTTCATACATGAACAAAATAAAACCGGCCGGATGGCCGGTTTTGTCTTAAGGTGTTATCTCAGAAGCTGCAGCACGCCCTGCGGCTGTTGGTTAGCCTGTGCAAGCATCGCTTGAGAAGCTTGAGTCAAGATGTTGTTTTTTGTATACTCCATCATTTCCTTCGCCATGTCTACGTCGCGGATGCGGGACTCGGCAGCCGTCAAGTTTTCAGAAGATGTATCAAGGTTGTTGATTGTGTGCTCAAGACGGTTTTGCACCGCACCAAGTTTGGCGCGTTCAGCGGATACGGTATCAACTGAACTTTTAATCGTCGTTAATGCTGCAGATGCTGAATCTTTGGAAGAAATATCGATTCCTTTTGTCACTCTGTCTCCGGCAGACAGCTTTTCATCAGCTTGTACAACGAGTTTTCCGCTAGCATCAGAATATCCTGATTTTTGTTCGACTGTGCTGCCGCCTTCAAGTGCGGAATCGGCTTGTACAACGAGTTTATCGCTAGTATCGTAGTATCCTGCCGGGTTCGTACCATCAGCGTCTTTCCAAGTTGCCGCATCAGTGCCGCCTGTTTGCAGTTTTGTTCCGTCAGCTGACACCGTATAAGTTTTTTCGTCTTTCCAAGTCAGCGTTTTGGTGTTGTCGCTAACGGCTGTCAATGTATCTGAGTCCGTAGCTTCGTAAAGCGTACCAACCTTTAATGTTTCGGCATCCATTTTATTAACGGAAAGGCTGATCGTTTGGCCTTCGTTAGCCCCGATTTGGAAAGTCAGATCTTTAGCTGATCCGTCGATCAGTTTTTTCGTGTTGAATTCGGTGTCGGTTGAAATTCTTGTGATTTCAGAAGCAAGCTGATCCATTTCTTTTTGCAGCTCGGCACGGTCAGTGTCCGTGTTTGTGTCGTTGACCGCTTGTGTTGCAAGCTCGTTCATCCGTTGAAGGATGCTGTGTGTTTCGTTCAATGCGCCTTCAGCTGTTTGGATTAAAGAAATGCCGTCTTGGGCGTTTCTAGAAGCCATGTCTAAGCCGCGGATTTGCGCGCGCATTTTTTCGGAAATCGCAAGTCCGGCAGCGTCGTCTCCGGCGCGGTTGATGCGAAGTCCTGAAGACAATTTCTCCATGTTTTTGCTGGCAGCGTTTGTGCCAGAAGTCAGTTGGCGGTGCGTGTTCAGCGCTGCAATGTTGTGGTTGATTCTCATTTTTCTTACCTCCGTGTGAGTTCTGTTTTGTCAAAAATCTCTTCGGCATCCTTGCCTTGTGAGATTTCCGTCCGGTGAACGAGAAACTCCTAGGAGCATTCATGTTATATAAGCCCTTTAAGTTGTTGAGGCCGTTTCAATTGCGGATCCGTTGTACATCAGTTTTTGCTCCTGGGTGAGCTCGTTGTTCACCTCTGACATTCCATATATCGGCATGAAATTAGAATTTTTAACATAAAAACAAATTTTTTGATGAAAAGATAAAATTTAGGAGTTTAGTAGGAGGTTAATTGAATTGACAAATAAATTGGAAATCAAAAAAGGGGGATCATATGACTTTTGCATCATTAAAATTATATCGCCATGACCTATATATGTCAAAAAATAACCATTATTCCCATCGTGTCTGAAAAATGTGAATTTATTAAGGATATTTAAAGGGTGAATGACTGAAAAATCGAGGTGGAATGAATCGACATTATATAAAAATAAAATTTGATAGATGTTTGTTTTAATTCGATTTCCAGATGCGGACAGAAGCAGTGGGAATTTTTTCTGACTGTTTCAACGTTCCTCAAGGAATCCTTCATTATTGTCGGCCTCCTTAAACGAGTTTCACCAATCAAATGTCCCCGCCAAGCGCTCCAAAATCATTGACAATTGTTAACTTCGGTTCTGCTGCACCCCAGACGGATGTATCCCGCTTCTTCTTCAGTAAGTCTTCTATGTTGTTTTTGAAGATGCTTCGAGTCTTTCTTTGATCAAGACAAAGCCGTCCAGCTTCAGGCCATTTGCATGTTTTTCCCGGTTCCAGCAAAGGAATGGACGATTCTGGAGTCCGGAAAGGTTTTCATTTTGATTAAATCTTGAGAAAGATATTTTAAGATATCGTAGCCAAACAAAAACAGGGAGAGGGTTATACGATGGATACGATTCTGCTGGAAACAAAGCAACTTCAGAAAAAGTTTGGAAGAGCTAAGGCTCTCTCAGATGTCTCACTGAAAGTCCATAAAAACAGCATTTACGGGCTTTTAGGACCTAATGGAGCCGGAAAGTCGACGACCTTAAAACTATTAACCGGAATTTTGAATCCGACCTCCGGGGAGATTCTTTTTGAGGGACGGAAATGGAAGAGGTCTTTTTTAAAAGAAATCGGCTCTTTAATAGAATCCCCGCCGCTTTACAGCAATCTGACAGCCTTTGAAAATGTTAAGGTCCATGCGACATTATTGGGTATTCCGGATGCGCGAATAAAGGAGGTGCTCAAAATCGTTGATCTTGAGCATACCGGGAAAAAAAGAGCGGGTCAGTTTTCGATGGGAATGAAGCAAAGGCTGGGAATCGCCATTGCTCTTTTGAATCATCCGACATTATTAATACTTGATGAGCCGACAAACGGACTTGATCCGATCGGCATCCAAGAGTTGAGAGAACTGATCAGGTCATTTCCCGAGCAGGGGATGACCGTTATATTGTCAAGCCACATTTTGTCGGAAGTAGAGCAGATCGCAGACCATATAGGAATTATCAGCAGCGGCTGCCTCGGATATCAAGGGAAGATCAATAAGGGGGACGATCTTGAGCGTCTCTTTATGGATGTTGTCAAATCAACACGCGGGGAAGAAGGCGGAGAAAGATGATCAGGCAATATGTAAAAGCGGAGAATTTGAAGTTTAAAAGAACCTTTTCGAGAAAAATGATTTTTCTTGTCCCTTTTATCAATATGTGCTGCGCCTTTTTCATGAACCTCGGATACTTTGTATCAGGTACATATAATTGGTGGTCTATCATTTTGATGCCGGTCCTGATTGCATTGCTGTGTGCATTGTCACATCAAAAGGAAAAGAAAGCGGCAAATTACAACGGGATTTTTTCGCTGCCGATTCAGTTGCATATGATGTGGTATGCAAAAACAGGGGTTATCGCTATCTATTCATTGGCGTCTCAAATGGTTTTCTTAGGCTTCATGTTTGTCATGCAGCTGATCATTCCTCAATTTGCAACTGTCAATTTAACGGTTATGACTGCGAGTCTGCTGCTTTGGATCACGACGTTATGGGAGATACCGCTCTGTTTATTCATCGCTCGAAAGTTCGGGTTTATAGCTGCTGTCATTTTGAATCTGCTGGCTAGCGTCATGTCCGTCATGATGTCGGCAGCAAGCGCTTTGTGGTGGCTGAACCCGTGGAGCTGGTCGATCAGGGTGATGTGCCCCGCGATTGGCATTCACCCAAACGGTTTGCCGCTTGAAACCGGTGATCCTTTGAAAAGCTGGTCGGTTGTTCCATTGGCGGTGGTGCTTTCTGTTCTTTTATGTGCTGTTTTGTTGATGTTGACCAGGCGGTCTTTTTCGCCTGCTGGCGATCGTGGAGCAATAAAACGGGAGGCGGTTTAAGGTGTTGTCATTTTTTAGATGTCTCCTTGCTGATATTAGAAAGAAAAAACGCACTTCCTTTATATGGATGCATGTCACGATTCCTTTTATATGCGCCGGTTTCTTTCTGCTTTATTTCTGCCACAGGGAGCATCAGCCGTATCAATTATATCGGGCGTATATTGAAGCGATTGCGGTTGCTCTGCCGCTGCTTATTGGGATTGTCTGCGGAATGACGGCTTCTTTGGAAGAGCAGGCAGGCAAATTTCAAGTGCTGTTAGGGCGTACATCACCCAAATTTGTGGCTTATGTCAGTAAAATGACGCTGCTGCTTTTCATGAACATCTGCGCCATTTACCTGGCTATCGGGCTGTATCTGTTGGGGTTGAGATTTCTTTTTCATGTGCCGAATCTCCCGTATTTTCTTTTTTTAGAGGGCGGGGCCTGGCTGGTCGCTGGAAGCGTTGCGCTCTATTTTATCTATTTTTTGATCAGTTGTACAATCGGAATGGGAGCTTCCGTTCTATTGGGAGGAGCGGGACTTTTGCTGACCGCTCTCATGAATACCGGGCTGGGTGATGCGATTTGGAAATATAATCCTTGGGCATGGGGGATTAGGCTGGCGGAATATAAAGGAATCGAGCAATTCAGCCAAGTCGAAGCTTCCTTCATCACTCTCCTGCATCAAGAAATAAACAGCGGAGCGTTGATTATGGCATTTGCTATAATAGCTTTATTCATTGTGAGCATCATCTGGTTTAGTCGCTGGGAGGGAAAAAAGGCTTATGAATAATGTGAAAAAGGTGGTTGCCAAGTGGCAAAGATTTTGGCAGTAGATGATGAAAAAGATATATTGATCCTCATACAAAATATTTTGCGCCGAGATGAGCACCAAGTTCATACGCTCGATCAGGTGCCGATGGACAATCTCAGCGTTTTTGAAGGCTATGATTTGATTTTGCTTGATGTCATGATGCCGGAAGCGGACGGTTTTGATCTGTGCGGGAAAATCCGCCCGATTGTAGACTGTCCGATTCTGTTTCTCACAGCTAAGACGGAGGAAGAAGCCATTGTGAAAGGCCTTATGACAGGAGGAGACGATTATATTACCAAGCCGATTGGCGTTCTTGAACTGAGCGCCAGAGTAAACGCCCATTTAAGAAGAGAACAGAGAGAAAAACACCAGACAAAACGGCTGATTTCCGGCTTTTTATTTCACTTTGACAGCAAGGAAGTCTGGATTAACGGACAAAAATTACATTTAACAAAAAATGAATATAAAATATGTGAGCTATTGGCTGTACATAAAGGGCGCATTTTTACAAGAGAAGAAATTTATGATCAGGTGTATGGGCTGGATGGAGATGCCATGCATTCCACGATAACCGAATTTATCAGAACGATTCGAAAAAAATGCAAAGAATATGATGCAGACCCCATTAAAACGGTATGGGGTGTTGGATACAAATGGGAATAGACAAAAAGAAAAAGACGCTTCGCAAAGAACTGATCAAATATATGATGACTTTGTCCTTCAGCTTAGCCGCCGTCACAGCGCTGTATGTTGCCGTCAATACGCTGGGAATGAATGCCGGCTTATTTTACCCGGCCAACTACTATGAACACGAAGCTGAAAAGCTGAAGCCCATGCTTCAATCAGCGGAACGAATAGAGGAAGACATGATCCCGGATGCGATGAAATATGCCGTTCTTGATAAAAAATCAAAGCAAAAAAAGGCGGGGAACATAAAGGAAACCGAGCTGTCTCTCGTGCGGAAAAAAATAGACAACAAGCCGTATGTCAATTATAAGCAAAAAGGATACATGATCATTGATAGAAAAGACGAATATTGTGTATTGGAGTACTCCGTTCGGGCTGAATTCCGTTCTTCTTTTCTGAGGAAGCATTTTCCGAATTATGAGATGACAAGTTTATGCATCATGGTGATCCTTCTTATTGCCGTTATTTTTATCGTGACGACTCTCTTTGCCAATCGCTTAAAAAAACATTTTGAAACATTGAACACAATGGCAAAACAAATCAAGCAGCAGAACCTACATTTCACACCGGAGTTTTCAAATATCAAAGAATTTGATCATGTGATTGAATCGCTCATCGATATGAGGGATGCCCTGCAAGCGTCTCTACAGGCGCAATGGCACTTAGAGAAAACAAAGAAGGAACAAATCGGGGCCCTGGCCCACGATATTAAAATTCCCATGACCATTATTAAAGGAAATGCCGAATTGCTGAGTCTGTCGCCGCACAATCAAGATCAGTCCGATTATATAAAATATATTCTTGCTGCGGGAGATAAAATCGACCAGTACATTGACCAATTAATTCATCTGTCTAAAGCAGAGGAGACATTGCATATCAAGCTCAAAAAAGCAAAGGTGAAAGACCTGGTTGAAAGCGTGCTGAATGATGCGGAGGCGTACATAGGGGGCAAAAACATTGAAATCGAATTAAAAGCACGGAATCTGGAAGGGCAAAAAGCGGCAATCGACCGCAGCCTTCTTCACCGGGCGCTGATGAATATTCTTTCGAACGCCGTAGACTGCACGCCTGAAGGCGGGAAGATTGATTTCGAAGCCGCCTGTACAAACGATACGCTCATATTTACGATAACAGACAGCGGAAAAGGCTTTTCTCCGGAAGGGCTAAAAAAAGCAGCCCAGCTTTTCTACATGGAGGATAAAGGCCGGACTTCCAATGGACATTACGGCATGGGCCTAACCTTTGCACTGAGCGTTGCCAAGCTTCACCAGGGCGATTTAACGATTCAAAATGCGGAAACAGGGGGCGGCCAAGTCAGCATAACCATGCCATTGGTTCAAGATTAAGCGCTTTTTTTGAAAACGCTGTTCAGTTGTTAAACCTTCCGGATGCTCGGAAGGTTTTTCTACGCTTTCTGAAGTTCCTGCTTGAGCCATTGATAAAGTCTTGCACCCGCCTGTTTCAGCGGATAGGCGGACGATTTGCAAAGGATGCCGAACGTCACGCTGATCGGGTTGTCCTGAATCAGGCGGACGGCTGTTTTAGGGGGAGGAGGAGAGATGATGCTTTTGGGAATAAGGGCGATACCGAGCCCTGCCGCTACATAGTTTTTTAAAGCGGTCATACTGCCGATTTCCATTGTATTCATTTGGCTTCCCGGCAGCTCCTGAAAAGCGATTTCGATTTTTTTACGGTATGTGCAGTTGTTGGCCGTGATCAGCAGGCGATGATCCCTGATATCCTGCAGATTGATGAACTCATTTGTTCCGGCGGGATATCCTTCAGGAATCAGCACCGCCAGTTCTTCGCTATAAAGCGGCTCAAAGTAGAGGTCTGTCCCCATGGCCGGCGTTGAACAGACGGCAAGGTCGAGCTCTCCTTGAATAAGCCGTTCCGCCAAGACTTGCGAGTTTGCAATATCGACGGAAACCCGTACTTTTGGATAATCTGTCAAAAACCTCCCCAACATCTCCGGCAATTGGCAGCTCGCAATCGGTTCCACCGCTCCTAACCGAATATTCCCCGCTTCTCCAATCAGTAAATCCGCCATGTTGTTTTGAAGATGATCCATATCTTTGACAATGTGTCTGCTTTCTTCAAAAAAGAGCCTGCCGGCTTCAGTCAGCCGGAATGTTTTTCCCCGCTCAAGCAAACGTATGCCAAGATCTGCTTCAAGTTTTTTGATCTGCATCGTAACGGTGGACTGGGCGTAGTTCAATTCTTCGGCCGCCCGGTTAAAACTCCCGCAGGCCACGATTTTATGAAATGTTTTTAACGTTTTCAGATCCATCATGATCACTCTCGATTCAATAAAATTGAATTTATCATTCAGATGATTCAATTATACAAATCAAAGTCGCGAAAGTACAATAAAGTTATGAAGAAAGGAAGTGAATATATGCCGTTCGTCCATGTTTATTATCGAGAAGGTCTATTGAATAATGAGGAATTAAAAAAGGTGAGCAATAGTATTCATCATTCATTAATTGAGCATTTTAAAATTCCGGAAGATGATTATTTTCACATGTGTTTACCCTACCCATCTAATCAATTTTTTTTCGATCCGAATTATCTTTTAGAAGGGGAGAAAAAGAGATCAGATAAAATGATCCATGTTTCCATTACATGTGCGCCAGGAAGAACAATCAATCAGAAAAGGAATTTGTATCAATCCATCTCGGAAGCTTTTTATCATCATTTAAACATCTCTACAACTGATATTTTTATTACATTAAACGAGTCATTTGCTGAAAACTGGTCATTTGGTCAAGGAATAGCACAAATGGTGAATACGGAGGAGGAAAAAGATTAGTGAATGACCGCATCGAATCCAATATACCAAAGAAAATGAGAGATATTGCTCCCGATTTTGTTGATTACGGAGAAAACATATTGTTCGAAAAAGTATGGAGAGATCCTGCTTTAACATCAAAAGAAAGAAGTTTATGTACTCTATCTGCTCTGATTAGTATGGGCAATACTGAACAACTGCCATTTCATTTACAATTAGCTGAAAAGAATGGAATCAACGAAAAGGAAATGACTGCTTTGATTACACATATGGCCTTCTACGCTGGATGGCCTAAAGCAGCTGCAGCGCTAAATGTAATCATGAGTAAAAAATGACGATATGATCTCTTTTTAAAGCCATCTCACGCTAATAAAAGTAATCATATTGATAGAAAAAAGAGGTGCAGAACCTATGTTTAAAAATAAAGTGGTATTGGTAACCGGTGGTGCAACAGGAATTGGGAGTGCAACCTGTATAAAGCTGTCTTCTCTAGGAGCTAATGTGGTTGTAAACTATTCAAAGTCACTTCAAGAAGCACAGAATACGTACGATCAATTATCAAATTCCGGGCTGTTGTATCAGGCAGATATTAGTGATGAGCGTCAAGTAAACGAAATGATTCTGACTTGTATTCAAAAGTTTGGAAAGTTAGATTACCTCGTTAACAATGTTGGGATTACGCATCAATTGGCGATGGATGATTTTGATGGAGCCACTGATGAAATCTGGGATAAACTTTGGCATGTAAATGTGAAAGGAACATTTTACTGTATTAAGGCAGCAGCACCTTATTTAAAAAAAGGAGAAGATTCAGCAATTGTTAATGTTGGAAGTGTAGCAGGCATAACCGGGTTAGGTTCCTCCGTCCCATATGCAGTGACAAAATCAGCTGTTCATGGATTGACAAAATCGCTTGCGTTTTCACTAGCACCAGACATAAGAATTAATAGTATTGCTCCCGGTGCTGTTGATACAAGATGGTGGAAAGGAAATGAAGAAAAAATGAACGCCCTGGCTGGAAATATTCTATTGAAAAGAATTTCCACACCTGAGGACATTGCTGAAACCATTTGTTATACACTTCTTCAAAAGTCACTAACAGGACAAATCATAACGGTAGACAATGGTCAAACGATGTAGAATTCGATTCCCTTTTTATTGATAACTGAGGATTCAAATTCTCGGCAGTATCGCCGGGCAGACAGGCGCGGTTCTTCGCTTCCGTATGCTGTGTCTAAAGCGGCGGTCCACGGGCTGACGAAATCGTTGGCACATGCGCTTGCCCCGGAAATCAGAGTATGCAGTGTGGCTCCCGGTGCGGTTGCGACAAGATGGCGGGAAGGCCGAGAAGAAAAAATGAAGCAGCTCAAGCCAACAACTCCCGCTCAGATAGCAGTGCCGGAAGATATCGGGCTGATCTGCGACATTTTGGAACAAGAAGCGCTCACAGGCCAGACAGACATCATCATTCTTTTTTTCTATTCCTATATGAGACGATTTACCTTATGATGAATCATATAGATGAGAAAAAGAGGGAAGACTTTATGAGACGTATTCAATCTTTAGAAGCAATTGAGCAGGTGAAAAACGGAGATTTGCGTGTTTTGCGGGAGGCAGAATGGTTGAAATATCTGTTTTTGACCGAGGAGCAGAATGTGAATTTGGAACGGGTCTCGTCCTTGGAAAAGATGCCGCCCCGCCCCGTTCTTCTTTATGTTGAAAAGACGCTTCGCATTCTAGAGCAAACCGATATCCCGAAGCGGGAGAAAGACATCATCGAAGAGGTTCTTATTTGGAGTGAGGCCGCTAAATGCGGGCAGCCGCATAAACGAAAGGAATGGCGCGAGAAAGGGTTTCAGCTGGAGATTCACAATATAGGCTCGGCGCAAATTTACGCTGAGCGGAATCGTCCATTTGCGCCTGACCGGGAAGATGTTGAGGAGCTCGTATACGTGTTGATTTTGACGCACGGCCTTGTCGGACAGTACATTCGCGGGGAAACAAGATACCGGCAATTCGCGCCTTTGATCGACTGGATTGCTGCAGCTAAACCGTTGGACATCGATATCAGACGGGTTCTGTCCGTCCTGAACAAATGTATTATTGCGGGTGTGTCCTTTGAGCTCTGGGAATCGATTGAGCATGATGTGAACGATGTCATCGCTCGTATTGCCGGAGGAGAGCGGGACAAGGATCTGCCGTTTGCGGAAAGGCTGAAAAAACTGCGACGGCAGGCGATCAATGCGGGAGAAGACAGCAGCCTTTATCAGCCGTTTCTGAAGGAGCACTCGGCCGAAGACGCGCTGCGGCGTTTCTTAGAAAAAACGGACTTGTGGTATGTGGAATCTGCGCTTTCCTCATTCAGTTTCGAAGAGTTTGTCAAAATCTTTCTGCTCACCCTTCGTTCGGCAAATCCTTTATCCGTCAAGCACATCAGCTTTGAACCGTTGATGAAAGATATCTACAGGGATTATCAGGGTGTACGGCATCCAAATATTTATAAGAAACGCATGATTGAAGCGTATTTGAAGGAGCTGTCCATCAAGGGTTTGCTGAATGGGAAGCTGCCCGCCAACGAACATGTTTCCTTAACCGTCAAGACCTTTGATCATGCTTCTGAAATTGTCGGCGTGTTTTTTTCTTTTTCAAAAGCGGGCACTAAGCTGATCGAATTTTGCCAGGAAGCGGAGAAGTCACCATTGTATGAACGTGCGATCGTGCTGCTGTATGACTTCTTCGAGTTTCGCCGGGATTCATTTGACCGCCTCCAAAATGAACAGACTTATTTGTCTGATATGAATCGTGCGGAAGATTATAAAAAGAAGATTGCCGATTATGCCGTAGGGGAGAAGATGCTTGATATCGGGGCCGGCGGAGGCGTGATGCTTGACTTGCTGACCGAGCACCACCCGGAAGCTGAAGTCATCGGAATCGATCTGTCGGTCAATGTGATAGAAGAGCTGCAAAAAAGAAAAGTGCGGGAGCATAAACCGTGGCAGGTCAAACAAGCAGATGCATTGGATTTGCCGGAGTACATCGAAAAAGAAAGTGTCGACACGATCGTTTTTTCATCGATTTTGCATGAAATGTTTTCATATATCCCTTATGAAGGCAGAAAATTTAATCAGCGGGTCATTGCTAAAGCTTTAAGAAGCTCCTTTGACGTGCTGAAGCCTGGCGGCAGAATCATTATCAGAGACGGCATCATGACGGAAGCCAAGGATGATACGCGCCGGATTCGCTTTAAAGACCCGCGCGGAATCGATTTTTTAAAAAGGTATGTCCGTGATTTTAAGGGACGCAGCGTGCAGATTCTCAAGTTGGAGAACGACGTGGCGACGCTGTATGTCAACGATGCGATGGAATTTCTCTATACATATACCTGGGGGGAAGAAGCATACCCCCATGAAGTGCAGGAGCAATTCGGCTATTTTACCCCTTCAGAGTTTCAAGCGTGTATTGAGAAAGAGCTTGGCGATCGCGCCAATATCCTCGTGTTCGAGCATTATGTGCAGGAAGGGTATGAAGAGCATCTTTCTCCTAAAATTGAATTGACCGACAGGCATGGCGCTCCTGTTTCTTTGCCTGACAGCACCTGTTTTATTGTCGTTGAGAAAAGATAGCAGAAAAAAAGCACCTTTTTGAAAGGTGCTTTTTTGCGTTAGTTTTTAAAGAAGTTGCCGAAGTAGTCTTCAGCCGTGTAATCATTAAGGTCAAGCTGCCATTTGCCGTCTTTTGTTTTGTTCATTTTGACTTCAACGGTTTTTTCGCTTGAAGCAGTTTCTAATTTTTTAAGTTCTTCCACCATGGCGTCGATGGTAGGGCTGATCAGTTCATCGCGGGAGATATAATCCTTCCCGCTGTTTTTGACGTATTCTTCCATTCTCTTTTGAACCCTTTTTTCGAGGTCTGAGCTGTCGATCGGTGTGATTGTTGCTTCAACTGTCGCCTCGTCACTTGAAATCGTTTTTGTAACCGCTTTGACTTTTGCTTTGTCCTGATAGGCGTTTTGAATGGCGCTGATCAGTTTGTTCAATTTCTTTTTATCGACTTGATCTTCATCATAGATGCCCATATTCTCGATAAGCGATTTTTGCCCGCCTTCAAGATAATCAGTAACGATTTCGCGTTTGTTTTCACCCGTCAATTTTTCGAAGTTCTCGTTATCCTTGCCGAAAAGTGTGATATCTGTATAAGCGAGCAAGGCTTTGGCCGGATCGTCAAGCTTTTTGGCCGTATCTAAAATGTCGCTGCTGCCGCCGTCGATTGTGAATTCAATCGGCTCGACTTTTTCGTCGCCATAGACTTCAGGTGTGTATTCAAGCTGGTATTTTTCGCCTTTATCAACCTGGTAGTAAAGGTACCCTTCGGTTGATTTATCCGGGTTTAGCGAGGCGGATGAAAGCCTTTCATTATCAGTATACATTGACACATCGGACACTTTAGAGTCGTTCTGGTAAAGACTGAACGACCTCTTGTTGACGTTCAATGGTTTATCACTTGTATTTTTTACGGATACTTTTACTTTTAAAATAAGTTCGCCTTCACCTAGTTTTGTTGTTGAGTCCTCAGGCAGTGTATATTCTGAGCTGACGACTTTAACCTCTGCATTGTCCGCTTTTTTTGTATCTTCTTTTTCACCGCTTGCGCTTTTATTGCCTCCGCAAGCTGCTGACACGACGGCTACGATCATCAAAAGCATCATCAGAAAAAACTTTTTGCTTCGCATGGTCTGTCTCCTTTTTTTTATTAATTTTTTCAAGTGTTATGTAAATGAAAAGAAAATGGCGGATTAGGGATAAAGCCCTTTTTTCGGGATGAATTTGATTAAAGTCCCGATCCTTTCATTTATCTAACAGTGAAAATTTGATTATAAATCTTTCTTTTTCCTTAGTTTCTTAAAAAAAACAGAAACAACATCACTCATTTTAAGGTTTAAAGAATCATTGATAAATAGGTTGTAAATCCTAATTTCGGCCAATGTTTTGCAAGATTAGACATGATTTCAATCTCCTGATGGTATAAAGAGACTAAAACTTAAGGATTACCTTGAAGTACATTTAATTGAAATCAAACCATTTTTAAAAAAACAGGAATGTGTCTTCTTAAGCGGAAAACATAAGAAATTATGGGATTGGGAAGCCGGAAAACAGAAGGTGAACTCCAATTTGCTGCAAGTGAGTCGATAGTCCCGTTTTCGGGTTTCCTTAACGGAAGCTTAAAATTTAGTGGATCAATCGGTGTGGATGGGGTTGGCACGGTTTTTTAACAGTGATGAATAGGGGGAAAGGCCGCATCGCCGGCGGCCAGCTTAAAACGGAAAACGCTCTTCACTTAATGCCGATCATCATGGCGATAATAATGGCTGCAGCGCCGATGATAAACCAGCCAGCGATCAGTTTCCAGACAAATTTGACCCAGCGTTCATAAGGAATGCCGGCAATCGCAAGCGAAGCCATCAATACACCCGATGTCGGAATGATGGAATTGGTTATGCCGTCTCCATATTGATAAGCAAGCACGGCGATTTGCCGTTCAAATCCCAAAAGATCTGCCAGGGGCGCCATAAGAGGCATTGTTGTGGCAGCTTGGCCGCTTCCGGACGGAATAAATGTATTAATGGCGACTTGGACGATAAACATACCGACGGCGCTGATTTCATTTGGAAGTGTGCTGATGGCAGAAGCGAGGCTGTTGATCATCGTATCAATGATGCGGCCATCTTCCAATACAACGACGATGGCTCGGGCAAATCCGACGATCAACGCTCCGTAAACAACCTGTTTCATCCCGTCAACAAACGAATCGAAGGTCTTGTTGATGGTGAGTCCGCCGGCAAGACCGGAAGCGAGTCCGATAATTAGAAACCCGGCCGACAGCTCACTTAAAAACCAGCCCCATTGAAACACACCGAATATATTGATCGCAAAGCCGAATGCAACGATGAGAAAAACGAGGCCGTGCCGCGGTGTGAAGGAAATATGAGAATGCGCCGCCGCCGCTTCTTCACGCATCTCGGCAGCGGTTCCATACATCAGTCCGTGTTGCGGATTTGCTTTGACTTTTTGCGCATATGTCATGACGTAATAAATGGCGTATCCAAGCATGGCCGTATAAACAACGAGTCTGTAGCCGACGGCGCTGAAAATGGGTACTTCGGCAATCGTCTGCGCGATTCCGACAGTGAAAGGGTTGAGCATGCCGCCGGTAAATCCGGCTGCAGCCCCGAGGGAGATCATCGCCAGGCCTGTCATTGAATCATAGCCGAGCGCTCGTGCAACCGCGATGCCGATCGGAACAAAGATGATCGTCTCTTCAGATAAACCGATGGTAGCGCCGCCAAGCGAAAAGGCGAACATGATCGCCGGGATTAGCAGGGCGCCCCGCTTCTTCAGGCGCTGCACCAAACAATTGACTCCGGCGTTGATCATCCCTGTCTGGTGAATGATGCCGAAAGCGCCACCGATCAAAAAGATGTAAAAAATGATGTCCGCCGATTGCATCATGCCTTCGGGAACGGCTTTAAACAAATCAAACATACCGACGGGGTCGGCGTCTTTCTGCTCGTAACTTCCCTGAACGATCACCGTTCGGCCGTCTTCTTCAACCCGTTCAAATTGACCGGCAGGAATCAGGTAAGAAGCGACAGCGGCCAGAATCATGATCAGAAAAATCAACGCATATGTGTGTGGAAAGCGACATGTTGTTTTCTTCGGGGCGTCATTGCTCATTCGGCAAATCTCCTTTATAATGTATTAATATACAAAGTTTTATATATTTAAACATTTTTAATATATGAGAATCGATTTGTCAATCCCCTGGAATTTTATATGGAGAAGGGAGAACAGCGCGTGAAAAAACAAATTGAGAAAGAAATCGAACATATCCGTGAAGAGCTGCTGCATATCAGCCAGTATATTGGCAACAACCCCGAACTGGGTCATGAGGAATTCAAAGCTGCAACGCTCTTGACCGAGGAGCTCAAAAAGCACGATTTTAAAGTGCAATTAGGAACAGCAGGTCTTGCCACCGCATTTACAGCCGAATATGACAGCGGCCGGCCCGGCCCTTCCATCGGGTTTATGGCGGAATATGATGCGCTTCCCGGCCTGGGCCATGCCTGCGGCCACAATTTGATCGGGACAATGGCTGTTGGCGCCGCCATCGGCGTCAGCAAAGTGATGAATTCGTGCGGCGGCAAAGTGTATGTATACGGAACGCCTGCAGAAGAAACAAAAGGCGGAAAAGTCACCATGGCGGAACAAGGGATTTTCGACCACCTGGATGCCGCCATGATGGTGCACCCATATTGCAGACATGAAAAAAGCGGGACATCGCTGGCGATGGATGCCATTCAATTTGAGTTTTTCGGAAAGGCATCACATGCAGCAGGAGCTCCGCATGAAGGTATCAATGCCCTGGATGCCGTGATTCAGACATTCAACGGTATAAATGCGCTCAGACAGCATATCCTGCCTGACGCGCGGATTCACGGCATCATTCCCGAGGGAGGAAAAGCGGCGAATGTCGTGCCGGATTATGCAGTCGCACAATTTTACGTCAGGGGAGCCGAACGCTCCTATGTCAATGAACTGCTGGAAAAAGTGAAAAACTGTGCGAAAGCTGCTGCGCTCGCGACAGGGGCCCGGCTTGAAACCTCTTTTTACGAATTGTCTTATGACGATATGAAAACAAATGAAACGTTATCAGACATTTTTACAAAAAACATGATCGAATTAGGCGTTGAGCCCGATTCCATTTATGAAAAAGCGGATGGAGGGGGATCGATTGACATGGGGAATGTCAGCCAGATCACACCATCGATTCATCCATATGTGCAAATTTGCGATGAACCATTTGCCTGCCATACACCGGAGTTTCGCGAAGCAGCGATGAGCAGCAAAGGATTTGAAGGATTGATGCTCGGCGCAAAGTCATTGGCGTTAACCGCCTATGATCTTTTGACCAATGCAGAGCTTTTGAACAAAGTGAATGAAGAATTCAAGCTGTTAAAATAAGGATGGAAGAGGAAAACGATGTTTTCCTCTCTTTTTTTGGACTGAAAGTCAGTGAAGAAAATCTAACGAATAAATAGACAGAAAATGATGAAAATTTAAACTGGTATGAAAGGGATGGAGTCAGAGAAAATACAAATACATAAGCTACATACGAAGAAGCAGGGGGAGATCTAAAATGATGATGAAACGGCGAATGTTGTTTATTGTTATAGGCTTATTGCTGATGATGACCGGGTGCTCCGGTGCAAATGAGTCTTTAAATGAAACAAAAGCTGAAGCGAAAACGGGAACAAAGACAGTCAGCACAGGTCAAAAAAATAAAGATTTGCCCAATATCAAAATCCTGGCTACAGGTGGAACGATTGCGGGCGCGGATAAGTCGAAAACATCGACAACCAATTATAAAGCGGGGGCACTCGGGATTGATACGTTGATCGAAGCCGTTCCGGAGATGCAGGATCTCGCCAATATCAGCGGCGAACAGATCGCCAATATCGGCAGTCAAAATATGACCAACGACATTTTGCTGAAGTTGAGCAAGCGTGTCGGGAAGCTGCTGGCTTCTGACGATATCGACGGGATTGTCATCACGCACGGCACAGATACACTTGAAGAAACGGCCTATTTTTTAAACCTTGTCATCAAAAGCGATAAACCGGTCGTCGTTGTCGGATCTATGAGGCCATCAACAGCGATCGGAGCGGATGGACCTGCGAATCTTTACAACGCCGTAAAAGTAGCGGCGAGCGAGAAGGCGAACGGGAAAGGAACGCTGATCGTCATGAATGACCGCATCGGAGCCGCGAGGTATGTAACAAAAACAAACACAACGGCTCCTGATACATTTAAGTCGGAGGAAATGGGCTTTCTCGGCAACATTGCCGACGACATCTATTTTCATAATGAAGTGACGAAAAAGCATACGACGGAAACAGACTTTGATATTTCAAAAATCGATAAGCTTCCTCAAGTCGACATTATTTACGGCTATCAAAACGACGGGCGCTTTTTGTTCGATGCCGCTGTCAAAGCGGGGGCGAAAGGCATCGTCTATGCGGGAAGCGGAAACGGCTCGATTTCCGATGAAGCGAAAAAAGGCGCGACAGCGGCTGTGAAAAAAGGAGCGGCCGTCGTCCGCTCGAGCCGCACCGGGAGCGGAGTCGTAACACCGAATCCGGATCTGGAAAAGAAACAGCTGTTGTCCTCCAATTCGTTGAACCCGGAAAAATCCCGGATTTTACTGATGCTTGCTCTGACCAAAACAGATGACCCTGAAAAAATCCAGAACTATTTTAATGAGTATTAGAAAGCTGCCGGTGATTCGGCGGCTTTTATAAATCCTGCGATAACCGGATCATATCGATGCATTGAATGCCATTTTCATAAATGGGTTCTGAATAATGCCTGATAAAAAAATCCCGGTCTATCCCTGTGATTCTGAACCCGCATTTTTGATAGAGAGCCAGCTGTCCGATGCTTGAATTTCCGGTGCCGATTTCCATCGTTTTAAACCCTTCTGATTTTGCCGTTTTTAGCGCATGCATGATCAGCTGTTTTCCGATTCCCTTTCCCTGCATCTCCTCTTTGACTGCAATATTGACCAATTCGGCCGTTTCCGGCCTTGTCGCCAGCAGGATATAAACCCCGGCTATTTCCCGGTTGATTTCAGCAGTGAAACATTGCCCTCTTTCGGCATAGTCTTTGACCAGTTTTTCCGACGGA
The DNA here is from genome assembly GCF_046464135.1 of Bacillus sp. z60-11. NCBI lineage: Bacteria > Bacillati > Bacillota > Bacilli > Caryophanales > Bacillaceae > Bacillus > Bacillus sp. z60-11. The sequence continues at coordinate 167,724 of NZ_JBIYSN010000004.1, forward strand.
TCTGCCGACAGCAGCAAATCCATCGGCAGCGTGTTTTCACGTGAAAGCTTTTGAATGATCATTTCTCTTTCCCCCTATCTGAAACAATTGAAATCCTTCAGGGTCTCGTGCAAAATAAACATTAGCGAACCCAAAGGAGAGGTGCAGATATGAATATATCTGAATATATGGCGTATGACGCCGTAGGCTTATCTAAGCTTATCAAAAAAAAGGAAGTCACAGCAGCCGAATTAACCGACATCGCCTTTGCCCGCCTGGAGCAAGTCAATCCGGGAATCAATGCGGTCGTGCGGACGAGAAAAGACCGGGTCATGCATGAAAGCGAACAGCTTGATGTTTCCAGGCAGCCGTTCGCCGGTGTGCCCATTCTCTTAAAAGATATTTCCCAAGCGATAAAAGGAGAGCCGCTGACAGCCGGGGCGAAGCTGCTCAAGTCCTATACCGCAAAGCGCGATTCGAATTTTGTCGCAACCTTGCGCGAGGCAGGGTTTTTATTTCTCGGGCACACGAATACACCTGAATACGGGTTGAAAAATATTTCTGAACCTGAGCTGTACGGGCCGACGCGGAATCCGTGGAATACCGCTTATTCGCCGGGAGGATCAAGCGGCGGCTCGGCAGCGGCGGTGGCGGCGGGAATCGTGCCCGTGGCTGGAGCGAGTGATGGGGGAGGCTCCATTCGGATTCCGGCTTCTTTTACGGGGCTGTTCGGTCTGAAACCGACCCGCGGCAGAACGCCTGTCGGCCCTGGAGCCGGTCGTCAGTGGCAGGGTGCGTCGATTGATTTTGTTCTGTCACGGACTGTCAGAGACAGCGCGGCACTGCTGGACATTCTGCAAACGATCCAGCCGGAAGCTGCTTTTCAAACGCCTTTATTTCCCGGACGATATGCCGATGATCTGCAAAAAGGGACACAGCGCCCTTTGAAAATCGCTTTTTCTGTGGAAAGTCCCGTAGGAACGCCTGTCAGCGATGAGGCCAAGCGCGCTGTTTATCACACCGTGAAATGGCTTGAAGCTGAAGGGCATCATGTTGAGGAACAGACGAACGGAGTCGACGGGCTCCGCTTAATAGAAAACTACTATTTGATGAACAGCGGTGAAATCTCGGCAATGGTTTTAGGAATGGAAAAAACGCTCGGACGGCCGATCACGGCACAGGATGTGGAAATCGTCACATGGGTTCTGAATGAAGCCGGCAAAAAAGTGACGGCGGCGGAGTTTACCGCGAGCTTAGCTTCTTGGGATAAAGCCGCCGCACAAATGGCGGCGTTTCATGAAACCTATGATGTATACGTGACCCCTGCCTCGGCCTATCCCGCGCCAAAGGTCGGCGAGCTGACCCACACGCAAAAAGAAGCGGAAGAGCTCAAGAAGGTAAGCGGCATGGAAAAAGACGAACAGCAGGCGCTTATCTATCAAATGTTTTTGAAAAGCCTGACATTTACCCCATTCACACAGCTTGCAAACTTAACCGGCCAGCCGGCGATGAGCGTGCCGGTCCATATGACAAGCGATGGGCTTCCGCTGGGGGTTCAATTTACGGCTCCGAAAGGAAAAGAGCATTGGCTGCTTCGGATCGCCTATACATTAGAGCAGTCCGATTTATGGGTTGGAATGAAAGGAAACCCGATGTTTTAGCCGGCACATCACCGCAACAAAAGAACGGACGCCTGAACAGGCGCCGTTCTTTTGTTTTAACCATACAGCATTTCCAGCTCATCCACCAATGACCCGACATAGCGGACGGCCCGGCGGATCGGTTCGTCAGTCGACATATCGACGCCGGCATGCTTTAACAGGTCAAGGGGTTTCATTGTTCCTCCTGCTTTTAAGACAGACAGCCATCTGTCCACCGCCGGCTGCCCTTCATGCTTGATCATCTGTGAAACCAATGTTGAAGCAGTCAATCCTGCTGAATAAGTGTAGGGGTACAAGCCCATGTAATAATGGGGCTGGCGCATCCATGTCAGGCTGGCGCCTTCATCAATCACGACTTCTGCGCCCCAGAATTCGGAAAGCACTTTGCTTGTTTGTTCAGACAGCGCAGAGGCGGTAAGAGCGCGCCCCTGTTCTGCAAGCTGATACACCCTGCGCTGATACTCCCCTTCGAGCAGGTGGGTGACAAAGTTGTGGTAATACGTGCCCAGCAGCTGATTGATGACCCAGCGCTTCATCTTTGAATCATTTGTTTGTGAGAACAGGTGCTGTGCGAGCAGCATTTCATTCATCGTCGAAGGAGCCTCCACGAAAAATAAAGTAGGGCTGATGTTCATGATCCGCTGATCGCGGGCTGCGAAATAAAAATGGCCGGCATGGCCCAGTTCATGGGCAAGGGTAAAGACATCCCGCATCGTATCCGTCCAGGTCATTAAAATGTAAGGATGAGCGCCGTACGGGCTTGAGCAAAAGGCGCCTGTTGATTTGCCGACATTGTCAGCCAAATCGAACCACCTTTCAGTTAAAGCGGTTTTCATCACTTGTGCATACTCAGGGCCCATCACTTGTAAAGCATCGAGAATCATGTTTTTTGCATCTGCAAAAGTAGTTTGAGGGTTGAAGCCATGGTCGAGCGGGGCCTGCAAATCGCAGAAGCGCATCTCGTCCAGACCGAGTACACGTTTTTTTAGGCCGGCATACCTTCGCATATGTGGCGCAAGCTCCTGTTTGATGACATCCAGCTGGTTGTGGTACATCTCAAGTGTCACGCTTTGCGGCTGCAGGAGCATGTGGGTGACTGATTCATATCCGCGCAAGGAGGACATCGCCACTTGTTTTTTGACTTCTGTTTCATATGCGGCGGCAATTGTGTTTTGATATTGCTTTAAGGTATCGACAAATGAGTCAAAGGCTTTTCTGCGAATGTCCGTATCAGGGGAAAACATATATCTGCCTTCATATAGCGCAAACGAATTGGCGAGTTCACGGCCATTTGAATCGGTAATCGGTTCAAATCGCATATCTGCCAGTTTCGCCATTCCGAAGATTTTGCAGGGCGCTTCATACACTTCGCCCAACATGGCCAGCGCTTCTTCCGTTTCCGGCAAAAGCTTGTACGGCTTGCGCTCTAACATGTCCGTCAGCATGTTTCGGAAAGGTTCGAATTCTTCTTCACTTTTTATGTACGACTCAATGACAGCCTCGGGAAGTTGTAAAATCTCTGATTCGATAAATGAAAGGCCCGCATTGATTTTCGCCTTCAGCGCGGCCATTTTTGAAGCATTCGCTTGATTGATGGGGTTTGTCAAATCTTCTGACTTTTTGAGGTAGATATAGGCGATAGCCTTGCTTAAACGCTTCATGATCTGTTCTTCCATCAGCAAACAATCGAGCAGGACTTGTGCGCCTTCATGAAGTCTTCCTTTAAAAGATGTGATCGCCGATAAGTCATCCTCAATGTTGGCCAGCTCGTCTTTCCAAGCTGCGTCTGAAGAAAACAAATCTGTCAGTTTCCATGTCATCTCTTTCGCAACTTCTGAACGGTTCAGTCTCTTTTCAGCCGCTTTTTTCAATCGATCTCCCCCAATTCCGATTATTTCGTGTTTCTAATTAATTATATAAAAGACAGAGGCTGAATGAAACAAAATAAAAACGACGATTTCTGATGAAACCGCCGTTTTATTGCTTCACTTGCGTTCACTCATGCTTCGCATCACAAGGCTCACGATAAAGATCAGGATGATCGCCCCAACCAGAGCGGGGATGATATTAAATCCGCCAATCATCGGCCCCCAGTTTCCTAAGATCAGTGATCCCAGCCATGAACCGACAAATCCGGCGATGATGTTGCCGATGATTCCTCCAGGTACATCCCGTCTGATAATAAGGCCCGCAAGCCAGCCGAGAATCCCTCCGATGATTAAAGACCAAATCAGTCCAAACACAGATATTGCCTCCTTGATATTTTCCGTCTTTCCCTTAGCTTTTGACATTCATGAGGAACTATACCACTGTTTTTTCTCAATGAAACCATTCTCAGAAATCAAACGTATGACATACCAACACCAAGAAAAGGCATACAACTCATAAAAGAAGAGAGAGGAGTTTGGCATGAGACACCCCCTGAAAGAGTTGAAAGGTTTTCGCGAGTTTGCAGAAGAAGAAATGAAGCGGTGGAAAGTGCCCGGCGCTGCGGTTGGCATCATTAAAGACGATGAGATCATCATGGCGGAAGGGTTCGGCTATAAAGACAAAGAAAGGAATTTAAAAGTGAATCCGGAGACCGTGTTTGCCATCGGTTCGGCGACTAAGGCTTTTACAACAGCAGCGATGGCGATTCTGGCTGATGAAGGAAAGCTGGAATGGGATAAGCCTGTCAGGGAATACCTGCCGGAGTTTCACATGCATGATCCTGTAGCGACTGAACGGATGACCCCAAGGGATTTGACATGCCACCGTTCCGGACTTCCCCGGCATGATATGATGTGGTACAACTCCCCTTTTTCAAGGGAGGAGCTCCTCAGGCGCATTCGCTATTTGGAGCCGAACAAGGATTTTCGTTCGATTTGGCAGTATCAAAATCTCATGTATATGACAGCCGGTCTTCTGGCGGGAAGAGTGGCCGGCACGACCTGGGAAGGGCTTGTGCAAGAGCGGCTGTTTGAGCCTTTAAAAATGACATCAAGCAATTTTTCGGTTGAGGATATGAAAAAGCAGCCGGATCATTCCTTGCCATATCAAGAAAAAGCCGGATCAGCAGAACAAATTCCATTTCGCAATATCGATGCGATCGGGCCGGCAGGTTCCATCAATTCGAATGTGCTGGATATGGCCAACTGGGTGAGGTTCCAGCTTGGCAGCGGAGAGTTCAGCGGCATTTTATCGGCCGGGAGCCTGAATGAAATGCATACTCCTTATATTCCATGCGACCCGTTCATGAAAGCGAAAGAGATCCCAATTTCAAGCTATGGGCTTGGCTGGATCATCGAGCCGTACAGGGGATACCGCATGATTCACCACGGAGGAAATATCGACGGCTTTTCATCGCTTGTCTCTTTCATGCCTGACGAAAAAATCGGCGTCGTCATTTTGACCAATATGAACGCCAGCCTGCTCCCAAATGTGCTGGCATACCATATTTTTGATCGTATGCTTGGTCTCTGTGACATCGATTGGAGCAGCCGCTTGAAAGGTGAAGCGGAAAAAATGAAAGCGGCTCTCATTAGACAGGATCGCACCGCACATTTAAGCAAGATCGAAGGAACGCAGCCGTCCCATGCTCTTGAGGATTATACGGGGATCTATGAGCATCCGGGCTACGGAGAATTAAAAATAGAGCTTACCGACGGAACATTGCAGGCGCTGTTTCATTCGTTTGTCATGCCTTTGACTCATTATCATTATGATACGTTCGAAATGGAGCTGAAGCTTTCTGAGACGACCAAGCTTCTGGCATCCTTTACCATTGATGTGAACGGACATATCAGCCGTTTCTCCGTACCGTTTGAAATGGCGCCCGGTGCAAAAGAAATCGAGTTTGTGAAAAAGCCTGATGAGCGATTGTCCGATCCTGAATTTCTCGCTTTGCTGACTGGAGTGTATGTGCTTGAAGACGGAACAGAAGTCGCTGTTTCCCTCGGAGGGGAGCGGACACTAAGGGTAACATTGCCTGGTCAGCCGGTATACGAGCTTGTGCCTTACCGTGAGCTGACTTTTCAAATCAAACATCTGCCTGGATACAGCATTCGGTTTGAGACGGATGATTCCGAACAGGTGAAAGGCCTTCGGTTTATCCAGCCGAACGGCGAGTTTCCTGCTGTCCGGAAATAACCTCTCATAGAAACGATTCGACTTTATTTCCCGAGAAATAGATAAGAATGTCGAGTCCATTTAAGTCATCTTTCCGGCGCTGGCTTCCCATAGTAAATCAGCGAGATGGACGGCTCTGACATGATCCGACAGTCCAGCCCGTTCAATGCCGAGTTTCATTTGCAGGAGGCAGCCGGGATTAGCGGTGACAATCGTTTCCGCTTGAACCGCTTGTGCTGCTTCCATCTTGGAATCGAGTATTGTCATCGACATGTTCGCTTCCACGATATTATAAATGCCGGCCGAGCCGCAGCAGCTGTCAGCGTTTTTCATTTCTTTGAATTCAATTCCTTTGATGCTGCGGAGGAGCCGGCGGGGCTCGGCAGACGTTTTCATCACATTGCGCAGGTGGCATGAGTCCTGATAGGTGACAGTCTGAACAGGCAGTTCAAGGGATTTTTCAGCAAAGTCCAACTCCAATAGAACGGAGGAAAAATCTCTCAGCTTGCCTGTGAAGGATGCCGCCCGTTCCCACCAGTCGGGATCGCTTTTGAGAAGATGATCATATTCGCTTAAAAATGCTCCGCATCCGCCGGCGTTTGTCACGATATAATCGGCGTCCAATGCCTCGAATGCCTGAATATTCCGTTTTGCCAGTTGAACGGCCAGATCCTTCTCGCCGCTGTGGCCGTGCAGAGCGCCGCAGCAGGCCTGCCGGTCGGGGATGACGACTTCGCACCCCGCCATTTGCAGCAGTTTGATCGTGGCCATATTTGTGTCCAGGAACAAGGTATCCATTAAACAGCCTGAGAAGAAAGCGGCGCGCTTCTTGTGACCGCCGAGCGGCGGCAGATGGTCTGGGCGGCTTTTCAGCTGCTTCATATCCGGGACTTTGGGCAGGATGCTTTCCATTTTTGCCAGGTGTTCCGGCAACATCCGCAGCATGCCTGATTTTCTGATGATGGTTTGCATGCCGGAGCGCTGATAGAAGCCAAGCATTCCGGTCAGCGCCCGGATTCTCTGTTGATGAGGGAACAGCCCTTTAAATACAGCACTGCGCAGCACCTTTTTAGGAAGGGAGTGTTTTTTATGCTGCTGAATAATGTCTCTTGCCTCCTCCAATAAACGCCCGTACTGAACTCCTGACGGACATACCGGTTCACAGGCGCGGCAGCCGAGGCAAAGGTCAAGAGAGCGTTCGACATCTTTATCAGGCTCAATCACCCCGTCTGCGACCGCTTTCATTAAGGCGATCCGCCCCCGCGGAGAATGGCTTTCCTGAAAGCCCGATTCTATGTAGGTCGGGCACGATGGAAGGCAGAAGCCGCAGCGCATGCAATTGAGCAGTTCTTCTTCATCCATCCGCTCTTTAAACTGCTGCTGGATGACTTTTTGTTCTTTTGCTGTCGTCATTTTGCTACCACCACCCGTTTGCGGGAGTCTTTCGCAAATATTTTCCCTGGATTCAAAATGTTGTATGGATCAAATGCTTGTTTCAAGGCTTTCATCGCAGCGATTCCAGCCTCACCGATTTTAAGCTCCAAATAGGGGGCTTTCATTTCGCCGACTCCGTGTTCGCCAGTGATGGTTCCTCCGAGTTCAACGGCTTTTTTGAAGATGTCTTCAAAAGCTTTTTCGACTCGTTCCATTTCTTCGCTGTTTCGTATGTCAGTCGTGCAAGTCGGATGCAGATTTCCGTCTCCGGCATGACCGAATGTGCAAATGGTGATGTTGTGTTTTTTGGCGATGTTGTTGATCGCTTTAACCATTTCAGCGACTTTTGAGCGGGGGACTGTGGCGTCCTCCAGAATGGTCGTCGGCTTTAAACGGGCCAAAGCAGATAGTGCCGCACGGCGCGCGTTGCGCAAATTTTCCGCTTCGGCTTCCGTCTGTGCTGTTTGCACGGACACGGCATTTCCTTTTTTGCAGATGTCTTCAATGATGCCGATGTCCCGGCTGACCGTTTCAGCCGATCCGTCCTGTTCAATCAAAAGAACAGCTTTGGCATGGACGGGGAGGCCGATTTTTGCAAAGTCTTCGATGACTTGAAGCGTCGGCTGATCAAGAAATTCAAGGGTTGTCGGAATGATTTTGTGAGCGATGATGTCTGATACAGATTTGGCTGCAGCGTCGATGTCTTGATAGAGAGCGAGGACGGTTTTCTTTGTTTCGGGAGCAGGGATTAATTTTAACGTAGCTTCAGTGATGATGCCGAGCGTCCCTTCAGAGCCGACAAATAAACGCGTCAGATCGTAGCCGGCGACGTCTTTGGCAAGCTTTCCCCCGGTGCGGATGATATCCCCGTTGGCCAAAACGATTTCTAAAGCCATGACATAATCACGGGTCACACCATACTTCAGCCCCCGTAAACCGCCCGAATTTTCATTGATATTTCCGCCGATTGTGGAAATTTTCATTGAACTGGGGTCGGGAGGATAAAACAGCCCTTTTTCCTCTGCTGCACGAATCAAGTCCAGTGTGATGACTCCGGGCTGAACGGTCATAGTCAAATTTTCTTCATCGATTTCCAATATCTGATTCATATGTTTAAACAGGAGCACGATCCCGCCTTCTGTCGGGCAAGTGCCTGCACAGAGGTTGGTGCCGGAACCCCGCGGCACAATCGAGATGCGGTGGGCGCTTGCAATTTTCAATATGTGCGATACTTCGTCCTTGCTGCGCGGCGCAATGACGGCGTCAGGCATTGATTGGAACTGCGGTGTGGCATCATACGAGTAGACGAGCCGTCCGGCATTGGAATCATCATAATTCTCATGCCCGACGATATCCATCAGTTGGGATTTGATTTTGGTGGAAATCATTTGTGATCACATCCTTTACCAATCATTATACAAAATTGAAACGATTTCAAAAAATCATTCTTTTAAACGTATAAAATAAAAACAACCCGCTTCCGGAAAGAAAATGGGTTGTTTTTAGTGTGGAGAGACGGCATTATTGCGTCAGTTCGATCGCTTGATCCAGAACTTTTGCTCCGTTCATCATTCCATATGCGATTTGGTCAATGATATCCACGGGCGTCTTGTACTGTGCGGCTCGTTCTGTCATTTGTTTTTTTAAATAACGGACTTGCGGTCCGATCAGTATGACATCAATATCCTCCAGATGGCTTTGTAAATCTGCTTCAGCATAAGCGTTGATTTCTGCATTGATGTCACGGCTTCCCGCTTCTTCCCTCATTTTTTTTACCAGCATGCTAGTCGACATTCCGGCGGAACATACAAGTGCTATCTTCATGCTTCACTTCCTCTCCTCAGGGCTTGATATAAATGAATCATTTCGTTCGCTAAATCTTTTAAAGTCATGGACGTCATCAAATGGTCTTGTGCATGGATTAATAATAGATTGGGTGAAAGGCGTTCGCCTTGCGCCTCTTTTTGCAATAAGCGGGTTTGCGCCTGATGCGCTTGAAGCAGTTCCGCATCTGCTTTCTTGGATCTTTTGATTTGCTGACTCGTACTCGCTTTTTTTCACACACTGCAATGCTTCCATTGCAGATGAACGCGCATTTCCAGCATGCAAGATGATTTCAAATGACACCTGTTCCAGATTCAATGGATGTGTCAAAAGCCTTCACTCCTTTATTCACTTTCGGTTTGTTAACAGGGCGGCTCTCTCTGCCGCTTTAATGAATGGCAGGTAGAGCAAGACAGCCAGCGCCAGATTGAAGATTTGCAAAAAAACTCCCCGGATTGATCCTCCGGTTACAAGATAACCGCTGACAATCGGCGGTGTCGTCCATGGAAGGATGGCTACCGTTTTCGGAACGAGCCCGGAGGCTAAAGCGATGTATGATGTAACCGTTAAAACTAATGGAATCAATATAAAAGGAATGAACATAATCGGATTTAATACGATGGGAAGGCCGAACAGGACAGGTTCATTAATGTTAAAAAAGCCTGGTGCGGCGGATACCTTTCCGATCGTTTTGTAGTGCTTCGATTTCACGCCGATAAAAATAGCAGCGAGCAAAGCCAATGTCGTCCCCGATCCTCCCATAAACACATAAGAATCAAAGAAGGGCTTGGTCACGATATAAGGCACTTCAAAAGCGCTCATTCCTTGCGAGAATAAATGCTGGTTTTCCTGAATGAGCGGAAGGTAGATGGATTCCATAATCGGTCCGAGGATATTTGTTCCGTGCAATCCGAAAAACCAAAGCAAGTGATTCAAGAAAGTAAAAACCAATGCTGATCCAACCGTGTTGGAAAGGCCTTGAAGCGGTTCCTGGATCGTGCTGAAGACCAGCTCGTGTAAGCTTTGTCCGGAAAAATAAACGATCAGAGTGTTCAATAATCCTGCTGCCGCCAAAATCACAGCAGCCGGCAATAAAGCATTCAAGGATTTTGTCACGCCATCAGGCACGCCGTCAGGCATTTTAATTTTAAGTTTCTCATTTTGAGAGAAGAGCCTGAATGCTTCTGTTGACAGCAAAGCCGTGATCAATCCGACGAAAAGGCCTTGAGCCCCCAGCCAAGTCATGGAAAAGCCAAAGTCTTCCGTCGTCGGTGTAAGGACGGCGAATGCCCCGACCCCGATTAATGCGGCAGAAAGACCATCAGTCCGATAAGATTCTGCTAGCTTGAAGCTGACAGCCGCAACGGCCAGCAAACTTAAAATGGCAAATGAACCATTCCACACAGCTCCGCCGGCTGCCGTCCATCCTTCGCCAAAAAGGCCGGTCATGAAATCCTGAAATGCCGGTATTGGGAATTGATTGACCAGAATGGCAAGAGAGCCGATGATGATTAAAGGCATAATGGCAATGAACCCATCACGTATGGCAATTAAGTGCCTTTGAGAGCCGATTCTACCAGCGATCGGCATGATTTTAGATTCGATGAACGTCATGATCTTATTTTGTTTCATCGTACTTTTGCCTCCTCAAAGAACTGCGGAAGATCATGTTTATGAGCCTCAAGCATTTCATTCATCACCGTCTGGGCTTTATGATCAGATGGAATCAGCGGATTCATGATCATTGCGGAGTACAACGTGTTTTCATCACCTGTGACCGCTGCTTTGATGACCAATTGCTCGAATTTTTTCATAGAAATCACCGCCCCGCTGATTGAATCCGGCAGTTTTCCGACTGTCAGCGGCATAGGTCCGCTTTTTGTGATGACACTGTTGACTTCAATCACCGCATCATGCGGAAGATCTGGTATGCTTCCTTTATTCAATGTATTGACGGTCTGAATATCCAGCGAATGTTGATAAAGCGAGGTCATTAATGAGCAGGCTGATTCACTGTAATAAGCTCCTCCGCGGCTTTCTAATTCTTTGGGCTTTTCATGGATGTCTGTGTTTTTGTATGTTTCAAATAGCTGTTTTTCTATTTCCATGACGGCATCTGCGCGTGTCCCGTTGTTTTGGTATGCTTCGATATCTTTTGCAAGCACATCTTCATACTGGTAATAGTACTGATGATACGGGTTCGGAAGCATGCGCAAAGAGCGTAAAAATTGGCGATTCCAAGGCAGCATCGCAATATTGGAAGGAGAATAGTCGAGGGTGTCATTCAATAAATGATCGATTGTCTCCTCTGTCCGGTCCACTCCGTCTATCCATACCCTTTGCCCGAAGACGAAATGGTTGAGCCCCGCGAATTCAATCATGACACGATCCGCATCCACGCGGAAAATTTCTGCGATGCTGTTTTTCATGTTATAAGGAATATTGCAAACCCCGATGACTTTTTGATGGGGGCCATGCTTCAATAATGCTTCAGTCACGATGCCGGCCGGATTTGTAAAATTGATCAGCCACGCTTCTGGACAAATCTCTTTTATATCGCGAGCGATATCCAGCATGGCGGGAATCGTCCGCAAAGCTTTAAAAATACCGCCGGCTCCATTTGTTTCTTGGCCGATCAGACCATGGCTGAGCGGAATTTTTTCATCCAGCGCTCTGGCCTTTAATCCTCCGACTCTTATTTGAACCGTGACAAAATCGGCATGCTTAAGCGCTTGCGCACGATCTGTTGTATAGCTCAATTCAATCGGAACATCCGCACGTTTGATCATTCGCTTCGCAAGTTCTGAAGTGATGCGTACTTTTTCTGCTCCTTCCTCAATGTCGACGAGAACAATCTCCTTCACTGGAAAATGATGATGCCGCTTGATGACACCTTCGATGATTTCTGGTGTGTAGCTTGATCCCCCGCCTATCACGACTAATTTCAACCCCATAGTCCCCCTCCTCCAATCTCTTTTTTTGAAAACGCTTAACACAATTGAAACTTAACATGTAGTAACAAATTTGTCCACACATATTTGTTATAACAAATTATTTTTTTGGCGAACGTTTTGTGTTATTCTATAGTTACTAATTTCACTCCAAAGGAGAAAATGAATGGCAAAACAACCACAACTCCACAGCCGAATTAAACAAGATATTGTAGATAAAATAGAGAGCGGCTATTACCCGCCTGGCAGTCTGCTTCCGACGGAGTCGGAATTTTGCAAAATCTATGATGTCAGTCGAACAACACTGCGGACCGCCTTGAATCATTTGCTTATGGAAGGGGCCATTTACCGCAAACAGGGGAAAGGGACATTTGTCGCCAAAGGAAAAGTGAAGCAGATCTTAAGCTCCAGCCATCTCCGTTATGCAGATCAATTAAAAGCGCAAGGCATGAAACCGAAAATCAAAGTTGTGGATTTGCAAAAAATAAAACCATCAAAAAAAATCCAAGACCGTCTTGGGATTGATGGTGAACAATTGGTCTATCAGGTGAAGCGGATTCGCTATGCGGATGAGGAAGAAATCCAGTTCGAAACGGCCTTTGTCAGAGCCGACCTCGTCCCCGAGATAACGGAAGAAATGGCCAATATTTCACTGTACCAGTGCATTAGCAGCCAAGGCAATACGATAAAAAGAACCGAAGAGCAAATCAAAATCTTGATTTCCGATGAAGAAATTGCACAGCATTTGAATATCACACAAGGCACGCCTTGTTTCCAGATTGCAACGCAAACATTTTTGGCGTCTGAAGAAGTCGTGGAGTTTTCTCTGGCCTATTTCCGCGGAGACCGCGTTGAATTCTTCATAGAACGCGACTATGAATAGAGGGGGATTGAAGGATGAAAGCTTTAATCATAAACGCCGATGATTTTGGACTTTCAAGAGGAGTGAACCTCGGCATCATTGAGGCGTTCCAGCGCGGAGTTCTCACATCGACGACGATCATGACCAATATGTTAGAAATGGAGCATGCTGTCTCTCTTGCACGGGAAAATCCCGCACTTGGGGTCGGTGTTCATTTGACATTGACAGCAGGCCGTCCGCTTCTCAGCGATCTGCAAACGGTTGCGGATGAGGATGGGAATTTTCGCAAGCTTTCATACTATCAAGGTTTTTTCGACATCGATCTTGATGAAGTGTATAAGGAATGGAAAGCACAGATAGAAAAAGCCCTCACCTGCGGCTTACATCCGACACATATCGACAGCCACCATCATATCCATACATACGGAAATCTTTCCGAGGTGTTTGTAAAGCTGGCGACAGAGTATCATCTGCCCTGCAGAAAGGTGAACGATGACCATCCTTCCTTGTGGAAAAATGTGAAATCGAATGATGCCTTTGAGCTGAAAGTGGACAGACTGAAAGACTTATCATCCTTCCTCGATCTTCATCAAGAGGCGTCGGTCATTGAAGTCATGTGCCACCCGGCTTATGTCGATAAACGGCTGCTCGAGAAATCTTCATACCATTATCCGCGGGTCTATGAGCTTTCATTATTGACAGATCCTTCGTTGAAAACAGCTTTCATACAATGTTCGGATATTCGCCTTATATCTTATGCCAGTCTGTAAAACTGCAATTCTTGTAAAAGCATGTACCCCGGAAATGCCATGGACATTTCCGGGATCAAATAAATAATGACGTTGACAATTCAGAATATTCTAATTATTATTAATTTGTCATAACAAATTTTGCGGTCAATCAAACGTTTGCTTAAAAGTGTTCTTGCCATATAAGGTATAGACAACTATACGTATTTTCGTAAACCCGCTATTTTTTCCATCCAGGATCAATCGCCATTTGCAATGTGTGACCGCATCAAGACTTACAGTTTAAATCCACATATCGATTAATGTAAGCGTTTTCTCCTTGTGATCTTCTTTGTCACCACTGCTATGTCTTACAAGGTGAATATAAACCTATTGAAAAGGTGGTGAACAAAATAAAGTTTCATTGATTGACAGCAAAAATTTGATGAAAAGGGGATGGGAATAAGTGTTTTCAAACAAAAAGTTTCTTGTTTTTTCGTTCATTTTTACGATGATTCTAAGTCTGTCGTTTTTTAATGGGGAAAGTGCGAAAGCAAGCTCTGACAAAAACTATAAAATCATTGGCTATTATCCATCCTGGGGTGCGTATGGAAGGGACTTTCAAGTGTGGGATATGGATGTCTCTAAGGTCAGTCATATCAATTATGCATTTGCCGATATTTGCTGGGAGGGAAGACATGGAAACCCTGACCCGACAGGTCCCAACCCGCAGACGTGGTCCTGCCAGGATGAAAGCGGAGTGATTGATGTTCCAAATGGATCGATCGTTATGGGGGATCCGTGGATCGATGCACAAAAGTTCAATCCCGGCGATGCTTGGGACGAGCCGATTCGGGGCAACTTTAAACAACTGTTGAAGCTGAAAAAGAGCCATCCTCATTTGAAAACATTCATATCAGTCGGCGGATGGACTTGGTCAAACCGCTTTTCAGATGTTGCGGCAGATCCTCGTGCAAGAGAAAATTTTGCTGCTTCAGCGGTCGATTTTTTAAGAAAATATGGGTTTGATGGCGTTGACCTTGACTGGGAATACCCGGTTAGCGGAGGACTGCCGGGAAACAGCACCCGTCCGGAGGACAAAAGAAACTACACGCTGCTTTTGCAGGATGTACGCGAAAAGCTTGACGCCGCAGAAGCGAAGGATGGCAAGGAATATTTGCTGACGATCGCATCCGGTGCCAGCCCCGAATATGTGAGCAACACTGAATTAGATAAAATTGCTGAAACGGTTGATTGGATTAACATCATGACCTATGACTTTAATGGCGGATGGCAAGGGATAAGCGCCCACAACGCTCCGTTATTCTATGATCCAAAAGCGAAAGAAGCCGGCGTTCCAAACGCTGAAAGCTATAACATTGAAAACACCGTCAAGCGTTACAAGGAAGCCGGTGTCAAAGCGGATAAATTAGTGCTTGGAACACCGTTTTACGGCAGAGGCTGGAGCGGTTGTGAATCTCAAGACAACGGAGAATATCAGAAATGCGGACCGGCTAAAGAAGGGACCTGGGAAAAGGGAGTATTTGATTTTTCAGATCTTGAAAAGAACTACATCAATAAAAACGGTTATAAAAGATATTGGAATGATCGAGCAAAAGTGCCGTTCTTGTACAATGCGGAGAATGGAAACTTCATTACCTACGATGATGAAGAATCCTATGGATACAAAACCGATTTCATTCAAGCAAACGGACTAAGCGGGGCTATGTTTTGGGATTTCAGCGGTGATTCAAATCAGACTTTGCTCAACAAATTAGCAGCCGATTTAGACTTTGTGCCTGACGGCGGCAATCCGGAGCCCCCGACATCCGCCCCGAAAAATGTGCATGTAACAGAAAAAACCGCAACCAGTATCAGCCTGGCATGGGAGGCGCCGAATGCCGGAGCCGATATGACAGAGTATGTCGTGACATATGGAAACAAGTCCGTGTCGGTCAAGGAAACAATGGTGACAATAAGCGATTTAAAGCCGAATACGACCTATTCATTTACAGTGTCAGCAAAGGATGCGGACGGAAAGCTCCATACCGGACCAACGATAGAGGCATCGACAAGCTCAGACCAATCATGTGCATATAACGAATGGAAAGATACCGCCGTCTACACAGGCGGAGATCGTGTCGTTTTTAACGGCAAAGTATACGAAGCGCAGTGGTGGACAAAAGGAGATCAGCCGGATCAGACCGGCGAGTGGGGAGTATGGCGGTTAGTCGGTGATTGCAAATAAATAGAAAACGATAAAGAGAGATTGGGATTCCCGTCTCTCTTTATAAGAAAGGAGTGTGAATGAAGTGAAAAGAGCCGCTTTATTTCTATTATTAGGGATGCTGTTTCTCTCGTTTTTGATCCCGGCTCAGACCATTTCCGCAGACACCCGAAGTAAAAAGCAGGCATGCCGTCCTGAAGGGCTCTGGGACTCCGGCGTTGAAAATGTTCCTTATTGCGACGTCTATGATCAAGAGGGACGCGAAAAGCTGGCCAATGATTTAGACCGCAGAATCATCGGCTATTTCACAAGCTGGCGTACGGGAAAGGGTAATCAAGACCGTTATTTAGTCAACGATATACCTTGGCAATATTTAAGCCACATCAATTACGCATTTGCTCATATCAGAGAGGATCATCGCATTTCAATCGGCAGCGGAAATGATGAAAACAACCCGTCCATTGGCATGGACTGGCCGGAATATCCGGATGTGAAGATGGATCAATCCCTGCCGTACAAAGGTCATTTTAATCTGCTTCACCAGTTTAAGGAGAAATACCCGGATGTCAAAGTGCTGGCGGCTGTTGGCGGCTGGGCCGAAACCGGCGGTTATTTTGGCAAGGATGGAGAGCGGATTCCAAGCGGCGGTTTTTACTCGATGACAACGAATAGTGACGGGTCTGTAAACGAAAACGGAATCAACACCTTTGCCGAATCTGTCGTTGATTTTCTCAGAACATATGAATTGGATGGCATTGATATTGACTACGAATATCCCACGACGATGAAAGATGCCGGGAATCCGTTGGATTGGAACATATCCAACCCGAGACGAAAGGGGTTAAACAAAAGCTTTGACGTCTTGATGAAAACATTAAGGCAAAAGCTTGATCAAGCGTCTGCCGAAGATCAAAAGTACTACATGCTGACCATGGCGGCACCGTCATCAGCCTATTTGCTGCGGGGCATGGAAACATTTCAGCCGCTTCGGTATGTCGATTATGTAAACATCATGTCCTACGATCTCCATGGAGCCTGGAACGAGTTTGTCGGGCCGAACGCGCCATTGTACGATAGCGGCGAGGATGCCGAATTAAAGCGGTCCAACATCTATAGCACGCCGGAATACGGCAGGATCGGGTATTTAAATGCGGACTGGGCGTACCATTACTTTAGGGGGGCGATGGCGTCGGGCCGAATCAATATCGGTGTTCCTTATTATACAAGAGGCTGGAAAAACGTATCCGGCGGATCAAACGGTCTGTGGGGGAGCGCCGGAAGCACTGACTGTCCTCAAGGTTTGACAACATGCGGTGATGGTGCGGTCGGCATCGATAATATTTGGCATGATCAAGACGAAGAAGGAAAAGAAATCGGAGCAGGGGCGAATCCGATGTGGCATGCCAAAAATCTTGAAAATGGCATTGCCGGATCATATTTGGAGAGGTACGGACTGAGCGAAGCTGATTTAACAGGCGCCTACACGAGACAATATGATAAAACGCTGGCGGCGCCCTGGCTATGGAATGAAGAAAAGAAGGTGTTTCTTTCTGCGGAAGATGAGGAATCAATAGAAAAAAAGGCGGACTATGTCGTTGCAAAAGGAATCGGCGGTGTGATGCTTTGGGATTTGAGCGGTGATTATGACTGGTATCCCGACAGAAATGACAACAGGGGAGAATACTATATCGGGGCAGCGCGTTAACGAGAACTTTATACCGTAAATTTGTGGACGCGACGCCATACGATCATCGATTCAGCAAGTCGCCTTTGCCTTCAGAATCACTTGATATCAATATAGAGTTTTCCGATTTTCCGTTAGGAGATCAAAACTATCCGATCCATCCGAACATGAGGTTGACAAACAACAGTGATGTGACGATTACAGGAGGGTCTGTCATCGAATTTGCTGTGCCGACGTCCACTTCGCCCCGGTTCGGAAGCTGGAGCGGTGATCGGGTTGAAGTGATTTCTGCAGGGCATACAGGACCGAACATTGGAGGGCTGACGGGAGATTTCCACCGCGTTCGGGTGACGCTGTCAAATTGGAAGGCGATTAAACCGGGTGAATCAGAGGAATTTCAGCTTGTTTATTACTTGCCGATCAGCGGCCCTGCGAACTTCACCATCACGATAGAAGGAAAAAAGTACAGCCTCAAGAGGCGTTCATAAAATCGAAGACAGCTCGTCCAAGAGGAAGCGGGCTGTCTTTATCTGCAATTTATTGCGCGCTGTTTTTCCAGTTGGTCAAATTATCAAATACTTCTTTTGTGATGCGTGTCCCCCGATTGTATGAAGAGCCTCCGTACACCCCATTCGTATGAACAGCCAGTGAGCAAGGACCGCTGCAGTTTGTTCTTGAACTGCTTTGTTCAAATACAGGTGAACCGCTTTGTCCGCCGTATGTGTCGATCGAATATTGCAGTTTATAAGTTTCTGAGACTGTGATCGGCCCTGAATGCTGCCATTGGGTGCCTGACGGCTTGTCCCCGGGATAGCCGCTGATCGTCACATTTGTCCCTGTGAGGGAGGAAGTGGTGTAGGAGTATCCGAAATAGCCGACGGTGTTGCCGATCGGTTCGCTCAGTTCGATGGCCGCGTAGTCATAATTGGTGTTTCCGCTTCTCCAGCCTGACGGAATGAAATAACGCGTCGATTTCACCGATCCGTAAGGGTAGCTTGAGCCATTGCGCCCCGGCGATACAGTGGCCGTCCCCGCAAATGAACCGCTAGCTGTGTCATAGACGCAGTGCCCCGCCGTTGCAACCGTTTTCGGGCCGATCAGCCAGCCGGTGCAGGAGCCGATGCTGCTTGAAATATGAACGATGGCCCTGTAAGGGTATGCCGTTGTATTGGAGACTCTTGTCCGATTATCTGTACCGATGACAGATTTAAGATTGTAAGGGGCTTTGGCAGGCGATGATTTCGCTTTTTCGTGCTGGGCTGACCCGCTTCCTTTCCCTGTTCCTTGAAACGCTTTGGAATATGTTCCATTTTTGTCGCTTTTAATGTTCGGATCGTAGACAACCTTTGACTCAGGCTGGTAAGAAGGATCGTTTGAAACAGGGGTATGCGGTGATGGTGCAGCTTGAGCGGAGTGCATCCCCATAGAATAAAGAGAAATACCCATAAGACCGGTGATCAACGTTCGCTTCACGCTTTTTTTCATAACCAACTCTATCACTTCCTTATTTTGTTGTATTAACAAGTTAGATATTAACAAAATAATTCTGAATTTTCCGTATAATCAAAAAAGATCATGCTAAGGATATAGAGAATGAATGATAGAAAGGCGACAGTAAATTCGCTGCCATTTTTAGATTTTATATGATATGATATTTTATGGTAAATTAATAATTTTATGGTTTAATTAGTTATTTAAGAAACATATGCAAGGAGGGCGGGAAAGTTGAAACGGTTGATACCTATGGCGTTTCCTGCTTCATCCTAGTTTTACTATGGTTCATAGGATTTTTCTGTAAGAGTCTGGTGCTTTTTGATTCAGGTGCATATCTTATATCGAAAAAGAGAGGAAGTGACCCATTTGGCCCCAAAACTAAAACAAAAAGCGCGTCATATCGGTGCAATTCCCGAAAACTATCAGCTCATCATCGAAGATCTCGATAGAGAACGAGCTTTTTTTGTTTGGCAAGACCCTGAGCATCCGGACAACGACATCGCTGTGGAACTGGATTGCGAGGGGCGCTTCATCAGTCTTACGAAAGAATATGCTCCAGTTGCAGAGAACGAGCTTCCGGAAGGCGAATTGCAGCAAATCGCCCTTCAATTTGTCGAGCGCCATTATCCGAGCGCCGCTGCCAGTTTTGTTTTTCAAGAAAAGAAGGTAACAGAACAAGCCGTTCGATATACATACGCACAGATGGCTCTTGATCTGCCTCTGCCGCAGACGGGCTTTTTCGTGGACATCGCGAAAGATGGAGAGGTGTTGAGGTTTCGCTACCACGGCGGTGCGGATTCGGTTTCCATTCCAAAACAGCTGGCCGATCGACAGCAGGTGATCTCCGAGTATCTTGATCAAGTCGATTTTGAACTGACGGTGGAACATATTCGCCGTGAACTGTATGAAAGCGGAGATGACCAGCCGCACCTCATTTATGAAACGAGACTGCCGTTTATCAGTTATCCAGCCGATTCGTCGGCGATATGTGAGAAAACTACACCCGTTGATGATGAAGAAGAGGAGGAAACCCTGCCGCTTCCTGTATTGTCTGAAGCAGACCGGGACGTTGATTTGCACGAGTTGATCGGTTTCAGTCCTTCTTTTCGAAAGATCCGCGAAGCGGATTTAGGCGATTCAATCGGAACCGTTTGGCGCGAAGGGAGCGATCCTGATCAGGAAGACTTTGGCATCGAAAGCTATTTTAAAATCCGGAATCATAATACCTTGAAAATCAAGAAAGATAAAAAGACGGGAAAGCTAAAAGGGCTTTTCTCTTTTATCGAAGCAGAAGGGTCTCCTGTTTGGACGGAAGAAGCCTGCCGCAAACGGGCCTTGCAGTTTCTCTATTTGCTATACCCGGATGCCCGGCAGTATTTCCGGATGCATCCCTTGGAAAAAGACGAGGAGGAGCAGAATACCGCTGCTTTTCAGTTTGACCTCACATATGAAGGAGTGCCGCTCAGGCTGGGGTTTGCCAATATCATCATCAATCGCATCAACGGCCTGGTCGTCGGGTTTTTCGCCCCTGAAATCGAACCGGAAACATTGAAAGATCTGAATCCGTCACCCGCTATTACACGCGAAGAGGCAAAAGACATTTTTGCTTCGGTTTTTGATGTGGAGCTCGAGTGGGAAGAAGATGATCACTACACTCTCGTCTACCGCCCGGTATATCCCGTGTTTATCGATGCCCATGACGGGAAAGCCTACAAGCGGAACATGGTTTGAAAAAAATGGCGGCGGGCCTCCCGCCGCTCAATAAAAAGCCCGCTTCAAAGCCGCGGTCTTTCTGCCGTTATTCCTCCCCGGACACCACCGGGTTCTCCTTATAACTGATCCAATCGCTCCAGCTGCCGGCATAGAGCTTTACATCTTGAAATCCGGCTTCCTTTAAGCCAAGGACATTTGGGCAGGCAGATACTCCCGATCCGCAATAGACGACGATTTCACTGTTGCGGTCTAAAGAGGCGTAATGCTGTCTTAACTGTTCTTGGCTTTTCCAGCTGCCGTCTTCCGTCAAATTGCCTTTCCAAAAATAGTTTTTAGCGCCGGGAATATGACCTGCCTGATGATCAAGCGGTTCGGTTTCTCCAGTGTATCTGGCCCGCTCACGGGCATCGATCAGGATCGTATCTTTTCGGCCGATCCGGTCTTTGACCTGTCCGGCATCTAGCAGTTCTTCTTTTGCAAGTTCCGGCGAAAATTCCCGGGGGACGGGCCGCGGAATCTCGGTTGTGATGTCGTATCCGGCTTTGACCCAATGGGAGAAGCCGCCATCCAATACATAAACGCTTGTATGGCCGAGATAGCGGAGCTGCCACCAAAAACGCGCCGCAAACATGCCGCCGCTGTCATCATAGGCGATAACGGCTGTATAGCGGTCAATGCCGATTTCACCAAGTGTTTTTGCGATTTTCTCGTGAGGCGGAAGAGGGTGTCTTCCTCCGTGTTTTTCAACTTTGGCGGATAAATCCTTTTTCAAATCAACATAAACGGCTCCGGGCAGATGTCCTTGTCTATACGCTTTCCGCCCTTCTTCCGGGTTTGTCAGATGAAACCTGACATCGACAATGACCGTTTGGCCCGGTTTTTCCTTCAACCGTTTCCACACCCATTCCGGACTTTTGACTGCTGCCAATTTGCACCCCTCCGCTTCTTTATGAAAACAATTCTGATAATAGAAGAATAGCCTGATTTCGGCAAATATGTCAAAGACAAACCTGAAGGTGATTTTGGTGGTCATCACGCAAATAAAACAGAATATGATAGAGGTGATGACACATTGGGGGTGAAACAAATGGGAGTGGTTAAGGCTACATCTAAAGACGTCGCCCTTTTGGCAAGGCTTTTGCGGGCGGAAGCTGAAGGTGAAGGTGTACAGGGGATGCTGCTTGTCGGAAATGTCGGAATCAACCGGATCAGGGCAAATTGTTCCGACTTTGTGGGGCTGCGCACCATTCCGCAGATGATTCATCAGCCGCATGCCTTTGAGGCTGTGACACACGGCTATTTTTACCAAAGGGCGAGGGAAAGCGAAAAGCGTTTGGCGCGGAGAGCGATCAACGGAGAAAGGTTCTGGCCGGCAAAGTTCAGCCTGTGGTATTTCAGACCGGCGGGTGCATGCCCGGCGCAGTGGTATGATCAGCCCCATGTCGGGCGCTTCAAAGCACACTGTTTTTATGAACCGACAGCCGAAGAGTGTCAAAATGTCTATAATACGTTTTAACATGACAGGTCCCTTTTCAGATGGAGCAGCACCGTCTCAAAAGGGATCTTTGTTTTTAAGCGGGCATTCTTAAAAAAGCTCGGCAAGCATTTCGAAAGACCGCTTTTTATCTTCAAACCGGTATACATTTGTCAATACCATGATCTCCTCTGTTTGATAGTGTTCCGAGAGCTCATCAAGCTTTGTTTTCACTGTCTGGGGCGAGCCGATGACCATCCGTTCGCGGTTTTTGAGGATCTTCTTTTTATCGGCGGTGCTGTATGCCGCCGATTTCGCTTCCTCAATGCTTGGCACGCGGCTGTCGAGACCTTTTTCAACCCGAAGAAGCCAAAGGTCCTGGCTCAGGCAGAGTTCTTTCGCTTGTTCATCGGTGGCTGCACAGATGACGAATACGGCGGCCATAGCATGAGGCCGATCAAAAAAAGCCGAAGGCCGATAGCTTTCATTATACGTTTTGAAAGCATTTCGCCCTCTTTCAGGGTGAATGAAGTGGCCGAATACATATCCGATTCCCATGTCCGCCGCCTGTTTGGCGCTGTTTTCTCCAAGACCTAAAAGCCAGGGGGCGGGCGGCGCAGCTGTCAGCGGAGCGGCTTTAATGCCGGCATAGTCATGTCCGGAAGGGATGGCGTCCGTCAAATAGTAAAGCAAATCTTGAAGCTGTCTCGGAAAATCCCGCAAACTCTTATTGACTCCATCCGTCAGGGCGAGCCGGGTTTTGGCGGTGCCGCCTGGCGAGCGGCCGAGTCCGAGGTCGATTCGTCCGGGGTAAAGCGCTTCAAGCTGCCGAAAGCTTTCGGCCACTTTAAAAGGACTGTACTGCGGAAGCAGCACACCGCCGGAACCGATGCGGATATTTGCGGTTTTTGCCGCAATATGGGCGATCAAAATTTCCGGCGCAGTGCTTGCAAGCCCGCGTGTACTGTGATGCTCGGCAAACCAGTATCTTTTGTAGCCCCATTCATCGGCTAACTTGGCCAGTTCAGCCGTCTGCTTTAATGCGGTGTAGGCATCTGATCCTTTGGATACAGGAACCTGGTCGAGTATGCTGAGTTGTATCATCGTGTCCCGCCATCCTTTCCGTTTCCTAATAAGTGTAAATCAAGCATATGAAAAATGGCTGCCAGGGTCAAATGAACCGATTCGGGCGGATTTAAACAGAATCAGTCAAAACATGACAGCGCTGAAACAAAAACGAAATATAAATGTAATATAACTTGGCACCTATTGTCGAAAATAGATGTTATAATAACGTCTGTACATCAGTTTCGGATATATAATTCATAGGTCGTAAGTCTTGAATGTTCATTTTTAACATATTAATATTTTGCGAATTTACATAATGAAACAAAAAGAATACATAAAGGAAAGAGGAGTAGAAAGTGAAGAAAAAAGTTTATGCTGTTGGTTTAGCGTCGGTTCTTGGAGCAGCTGGTCTATTTACCCCCTTTATGAACAACACGGCATCTGCGGAAACATCTCAGCAGAAGCAGGAAATTCAGAAAAAGCGTTCGGAAGTTGATTCAAGCATCGAAAGCAAAAGAAAAGAGATTGCAAAGCTTCAGGAAGAGCAGAAAAAACTTGAAGACAAAATAAAAGATCTCGATAAAAAAGCGCTTGAAACAAGCAACAAAATCGAAAAGAAGCAAGAGGAAAACAAAAAAACAAAAAAAGAAGTGGATTCTCTGAAAAAAGAAATCAAAGAAACGGAAAAACGGATTGAAGAGCGTTCAAAAGTGATTAAAAAACGCGTGCGCAGCCTTCAGGAAAACGGCGGTTCGCAAAACTACATCGACGTTCTTCTCGGCGCGCAGAGCTTTGGGGACTTCATCACACGCGCGACAGCCGTTTCAACGATTGTCGATGCGGACAAAGATCTGCTGAACGAGCAGGAGAAAGATAAAAACAAGCTTGAAAAAGCAATGTCTGACTTAAATAAAAAGCTGGATGAAATCCAAAAAACGCTGGCTGACCTGAAAACTCTCAAAGCTGACTTGGACAAGCAGCTGAAAGATCAGGCGAGCCTTTCTGAACAGCTGAACGCGAAGCAGTCGAAAGCGGAATCTGAGCTGAACGACCTGAAAAAAGAATCAGGCTCACTAACAAAAGAAGAAGCCGCTCTTGAACAAAAAATTAAAGAAGAGAAAGCTGCTGCCGCTGCGGCCGAAAAAGCCAAAGAGGAGTCAGCATCAGCAAAGTCTGATTCAGCTTCTGTCGGCAAATCAAGCGGATCTTCCAACAGCGGTTCATCAAGCAGCAAAAGCAGCAGTTCATCAAGAAACTATTCTTCAGGCTCTGCTGTAAGCAGCAATTCAGGCGCGATTGAAACGGCAATCAGCACCGGATCAAGCATCGTCGGCAGATCTCCGTACAAATGGGGAGGCGGACGCTCGCAAGCCGATATCAACAACCGTCGTTTTGACTGTTCATCTTTCGTACGCTGGGCTTATGCATCAGCGGGCGTAGAATTGGGCTTCGGAGCGACAACAAGCACGCTTGTCGGCAAAGGCCGCGCTGTCAGCGCATCTGATATGAAACGCGGAGACTTGGTCTTCTTTGACACATACAAAACAAACGGCCACGTGGGAATTTATCTGGGCAACGGAACATTCTTAAACGATAACAGCTCACGCGGCGTATCGATCGATTCAATGAGCAACCCGTATTGGAGTGCACATTTCAGCGGAGTTGTCAGACGGGTCGTTGAATAAAATCATACGAAAAAGCACCATTCCGAAAGGAATGGTGCTTTCAAATTGTTGACAAAATCCTAAAACGGTTTTATGTTTTAGGATTTTGTCATCCTTCTTTCAGCGTGATTGAAAACTTTTGCAGTCTAGGAAGGCCGAGCATCGGAGCACAGCGAATGTTGCAATTCGTGAGCACCGACGCGCAGGCCTGACAACGAATGCGAGGGTTTGTCGACACGCTGTGAGCACCATTCCGAAAGGAATGGTGCTTTTTTCATTACAGCGGCAAATCACGCTTTTTAAAGGAGAGGATGCCGAGCAGAAAGGCAGCCAAACCGACCGCTGAAAGAATAATGGACGCGGCCGCGATATCGGCACTGCCGTTTACAATATCGCTCGGCCTGAACAAAGAGAAGATCGACACGTTTCTTAGCCATTCCGTTTCTTCGCTTAATTTGCCGATCAAATCGAGGCTGAAGAACAGGAATGTAATGCCGCCGGAGAAGCCGAGCGCTTTTTTCTCATCATTCGACATGGCGGATATGAAAAAGGAAATGCCGCTTATCGCAAAAAACAGCAGAAACCCGAGCAGGTTCAAAAGCAGAAATCTGGATACATTAAAATCATAGTCATCGCCAAGCATAAAATGATACCCCGCCAGCCCGGCTGCTGTTGTCACGGCCATGATGACAAGCAACCCTGTCATGAGGACAACGGCCTGTGTGAAGGCGACCTTTCCCCTTGTCGTCGGCGTTGACAAAATATACGCCATAGAGCCTTGATCAACCAACCTCGCTACAAGCTTTGTCGACAGCATGACAGAAAAGATCGAAAGAATCACGATAAAAATAAGGCCGTAATATTCTCCGGACATAAAATCCTCAAGACTCCCGAGCCCGTTTTCAAATCCGAACGCGTTCAGAAAGCCTTCAGGCATCGAAGTGATCAATTTTTCAATATCCTTCGCGCTCTCTGCGATGCTCGGGTAGATTCCCAATATGAAAAGAATGTAGAACGCGGAGCCCGCCGCATAGCTCATGATCCCTTTCAGATTGGTTTTTAACATTTGTTTATACAGGGAAAGATTCATTGCACTGTCCCCTTTCTGTCATAGTAGTTCATAAACACTTCTTCCAAGCTTTGTGATGATACATCAATGTGCCGAATTTGGTATTTGGCCGTTTCCTTAATAAATTGGTCGTGGTTTCCCAAAACGGCGACTTTGACGCGATTGTCCTGCCGTGACTCAATGTGCAGGCCTGAGTCCATAAATGCCGGGATATCGGCAGGGTTTTCAAATGTGACTTCAAACACCTTCCGCTGCATGGACTGCAGTTCGTGAATATCTTTAATGGCAATGATGACGCCGTCTTTTATAATGGCGGCTCTGTCACATGTTTTTTCGATTTCCGGAAAGCTGTGAGAGGACATTAAAAAAGTCGTCCCTTTGGCTTTTTCTTCGAGCACGATATCAATAAATACTTTTTGCATCAGCGGATCAAGGCCTGATGTAGGCTCATCAAGGATGATCACTTCCGGGCTGTGCATGAAGGCGGCGACAATCCCGACCTTCTGTTTCATGCCTTTTGACATCTTTCTAATCGATGTGTGAACGTCGAATTGCAGCCGTTCGATCAGCTCATTGCGCTTAGCCTCATCTTTAACCCCCTGCATATCTGCCATGAAATCGAGAAACGTTTTTCCTGTCATTCCCTCGATAAAGGCGATTTCCCCGGGAAGGTAGCCTATGTGCCGCTGAACCTCGCCTTGATTTTTCATCATGTCCATCCCGTTCACTTTGATGTCGCCTCGATCAGGTCTCATAAACCCCATAATGTGGCGGATAGTAGTCGATTTTCCGGCCCCGTTCGGACCTAAAAATCCAAAAACTTCTCCTTTGTTTATGGAAAATGAGACATCAAATATGCCTTTTCCATTTGAAAATTGTTTTGTCAGCCCTTGTACTGTCAGCATCGTGACACCTCCGGTAATGAAAAATATGAAATATTTATATTAAAAAATTTCATAATTCATTTTACGTTCATAAGAACTTTTTTGTCAATGGAATTTGATGAAATATTTTTATGTTATAATTTCATTAAGAAATATTGATAAGGATGGTTGTATGAACGGATTTGAAAAAAGAGCGTTGCTGATCAAAGAAAAGATCAAGAAAACAACGCTGAAATTGCTGAATACGCGGGACGTAAAGCGAATCCGCATTACCGATATTGCAAAAGAGGCAAACGTGTCCCAAGTCACAATCTATAATTATTTTGGCAGCAAAGAAGCGCTGTTGAATGAAGTCTTTAAGGATTACATTGACCAAGCGATCGCCGAGTTTGAAGAATATATGAAAAAAGATATACCGGTAAAGAAAAAAATCGAATTGATCATTTCGCAAAAAAAGGAAGCGACCAATCAGAAGTTTGCGTTGACAATGGTTAAGGAACTGATGATCGAGGAAAACGAAATGATGAATTACGTGAAAAAACAATATGACGAAAAAATTATTCCGCTGATGCTGCAAATGATTGAAGACGGCCACCGCTCGGGCGAGGTCTCTCCGAAAGTAACCGCACAGGGCTTTCTCGTTTTTATGAACATGATCATTGAACATTCCAAAACATTGGGTGAAGAATATGAAAAGAACAGGCAGTTTGCTGAAGAGATGCAGCACATTTTTTTCTACGGGCTTTGCGGAAGGCCTTAGCCAAGGGCATGAAAAAGGGGTTTCCTTTATTTTCACAAACGTGACATATCTGTCATTTATGTGAATAGATGAAACAATTTCCTGAAGCTTTCCGTATATAAGACGGATACAAAAAAAGAAAGGATTTACCAATGATGAAGCACTCCTTTTTCTTTTTCATGCTTTTTGCTTTTTTTCTTCTCGCGGGGTTTTCTTCTATAGCCGATCAATCTTTTTCAATTGATCGTGTCGATATTCAAGCCAATGTCAAAGAAAACGGCGACTTGGATGTGGAGGAGGTTTACACATACCGCTTCAAGGGTTCCTTCAACGGGGCGTCAAGGTCGTTCAGCAAGGATGAAACAGGGCGGATAAAAGGCTTTAAAGCGTACCTGCTTGCAAAAACCGGCGAAGCCCGTCCGTTAAAAACAACGCAGGAAGATGGAACCTACTTTGCTCATACCGCGGTAAAAGATGAAGCAAAGAAAGTGCTGTTTCACTATGCTGTCGAAGATGCTGCGAAGAAATTTGAGGACACCTCTGTTTTGCGCCATTCTTTTTTCCAAAAAACGAATACAGTGATGCATCATGTAAACATTCGGGTCAGGCTTCCTGATTCGGTTCAGCCGGCGGATATCCATGCGTTTCTCCGTGAAAAAGGCGATGGTGAAATAACAGGGATCAGCTACCATACCGTTATATATCACAGCGGGATGATCCCGGCGGGGACAAGCTCCGAGCTGAGAATCTATTTCCCGCAAAACGCCCTGCCTAAGGCGGTTCGCCATCCTTCCTACCAAACGGTGGACGATTTGTTAGCGGAGGAAAAAAACGAGGCGGAGCGCTATGCCAAGCGGGGTGGACGGCTGGAAAACGCCGACAGGACGGCATCGGTTTTTTCCGGCATCATCGGTTTGATGATTGTCGCGGTCCTGATTCTTTCATTGGTGAAGAAAAGGCGGCAAAAACTGCTCCCGCTTGAAAAGCTGGAAGCCTTTGATCCTGTTCTGGTTGCCTATTTGTACAGAAAAGGCAGCCTCACAGAGCGCGATTTGCTGGCGGGGCTGCTGTCGCTTTATCAGCGCGGGCTTGTCACAATGAAAAAGGTGAGGGCGGAAGAACGATTTCTCCGCGACCGCAAAGCGCCTGATGAGACATATCAATTCGAATTCTCCGATGATCTCATGTCGCTGACAAAACCGGACCGGCTGTTCATTGAAAAGCTTTTTGAGCAAAAGGAAAACGGAGTTTACCTGTTCAGGCTGGACTCGCTCAGCGGACCGACTGAAGAGGAAATTGAGGAAAAGGAAGGGTTGGAGAAATACGAGCGGAAACGAATCATTCTTCAGAATGTTGTTCAAAAATGGACGGAGAACATCAGGCAGGACGCCGTATATAAAGAGTTATTTCAAGAGAACCGCTGGCTGCGCATGCTGTCGCTTACACTGCTCTTCTTCCAAACGGGGTTCCTGCTTTATATCATGGCTGCGGATGTTGTGCCTCAGGCCGGTTTTATGATCGTATGTATGATTTTCGGCTTTGCCTTATCGGCAGGCATCGTTTTGGCCAAGTATAAACTGTATTCGATCATGTTTTTTCTCGGGCTGTTTATCGCATCTCTCTTTACGGACAGCATTTCGACCATTCTGTTTTACGGTATAAGCCTCGCGCTTTCCATCGTATTGATTGCGCTCATTCCGTCCATCAAGGAAAGCAGGTCTGCCTTCATCTACAGAAGGTCGGTTCTCTCATGGAGAAACCAGCTGAGACAAGGAGCAGGCCTTTCAGAGAGAAGCCTGTCTGAAAATGAAAAAATCTTCGTATATGCCATTGTCCTTGAAATCGAGGATGAGTCAATGGCGTTTGTCAAAGGATCAAAAAACGGACTTGACCAAGCCTTCCCAATCCTTGGCATGGCCGCCTGCGGCGATTTTCATTACCCGTTCTTGAGCTGGCAGCAGACCTTGGCTGTTCATGGTCATACGGCAGCCCATCATGCAGGCGGTTCAGGATCGGACGGGGGAAGTGGGCCGGGGGCTTTTTGAAGGCTATCTGAATCCAGATAGCCTTTTTCAGCGCGGCTTATCCCCGCAGCCGCTGTTCCGCTGTTTTTGTACGGTGGGTGACGGGTTGATGGCCGTATGCTTTCGCAAGGCCGAATGCCGGCATATTGTGATAGAAGGTTTCATAACGGCCCTTCGGAACCGTATATGTTTCATGATAAATGCCGACAGCGCCTGATGCCGCTGTTTTTTGATAAAAGCGGCGCCAGGCAGCCATATGTTTTCCGCCTTTCGCATAGGCGGTCAAAGCTTCGAAAGAGCGCCAGTATTGAACCAGCAGGATCGTCCGGAAATTGATGGCCGATTCCATAGAAAGAAAGCCGAGATCTTTGTTTTGGTAAAGCTCGCGAATCATAGGCGGCATGGCGGTGAAAACCGGCCACCATTGGTGAACCGCATGCCATTTGTTGATTCTCATGCCGATCACAAACACGACCACTTCGTCCTCAGGATCTGCCGTAAAAGGCTTGGTGATGATCGTTTTACCCATCTTTCTCATCCTCTCCGTTTACTAAGCGTCCGATTGTCGCTTCACACCACTCGATCCCGGCCATTGTGCTGCGCTTACCGAAATCAAGTGTGAACAGCCAATATTCAGCATCTGTCGAGTGATCACCGCATGACAGAATGGATTGTTCGATCGTTTCATACATCACGTACCGTTCTTGAAGCTTGCGCTGATATTCCCTGACTTTCTCAGCAGTCGCCGGGCGCTCCTGCTGTCTGGAGAAAAAAATCTTCAGCAGAAACTCGTTTTTTTCCGCAGCGATTTCTTTAATCGGTTCTTCAAGCCAGCTTTGCAGCGCTTTTTGTCCTTCTGCGGTTATGCGGTACTCCTTTCTATCCGGTTTCTTATCCTGCGCGGCAGGCGCAGCGGTCACCCATCCGGTATCCGCTAAATGCTTGAGGGCGGGGTAGATTTGGCCGTAGCTGATTTTCCAAAAGTGGTTCAGGCTTTGGTCGATCATTTGCTTCATTTCATATCCGGTTCGGTATCCGGCAGTAATCAATCCGAGCAAAGCGTAGGTCGTCTGATTTCTTTTCGTCATGGGCTGCCTCCATATATCTCTTTGATATATATCTTTTAGATACATAATAGCAAAGGTGTGATGATCATTGCAACACAGCGGAGCATTTTTCTCAGGAAGATTATAAAAAAATATGAAATGATACGAAACCTTTAGGCGGATCAGTCCGTATATATAGTTAAGCAAGTTAAATAATGATTCATTAGTCTTGTATTTATGCAGACATGAATCACGCTGGCGTGATAATAAGGTCTTTAAAAC
Organism: Bacillus sp. z60-11; assembly: GCF_046464135.1. NCBI lineage: Bacteria > Bacillati > Bacillota > Bacilli > Caryophanales > Bacillaceae > Bacillus > Bacillus sp. z60-11. The sequence continues at coordinate 198,638 of NZ_JBIYSN010000004.1, forward strand.
TCTTGATCTCATGCAGCAGAATATGATCCGAAAGTTAAAATAATGAGGGAGTGAATCATTTGGCTATTTCTTTAGAGAAAGGTCAGCGAATCGATTTAACAAAAGGAAATGCGGGGCTTTCGAAAATTATGGTCGGCCTCGGCTGGGACCCTGTATCTTCTGGCAGCGGCGGATTTTTTGGTAAACTGTTTGGAGGAGGCGCCCCGAATATTGATTGTGATGCTTCTGTGCTGATGCTGGAGAATAACAGAATGACAGAAAAGAAGAATGTCATTTACTTCGGAAATTTAAAAAGCAGATGCGGCAGTGTTGAGCATACAGGTGACAATTTGACAGGGGAAGGCAGCGGCGATGATGAGCAGATTATCGTAGACCTTCAAAAGGTTCCCGCAAACATTGACAAGCTGGTGTTTGTCGTCAATATATACGATTGCGTCAAACGCAGCCAGCATTTCGGAATGATTGAAAATGCCTTCATCCGCGTGGTTGATATGAACAATCGCCAAGAGATGGTAAAGTACAATCTGAAGGAGGACTATTCGGGCCGGACAAGCCTGATTACGGGAGAGATATACCGGCACGGAAACGAATGGAAGTTCACGGCTGTCGGAGAAGGTACAAACGATACAAGCATTACGGACATCGTCAAACGCTACGCCTAAAATAATTGAGCAAAAGGAGCGATTTAGATGGCAATTTCATTAGCGAAAGGTCAGAAGGTTGATTTAACGAAAACAAATCCGGGGCTCTCAAAGGTAGTTGTCGGTTTGGGCTGGGACGTCAACAAATATGACGGAGGATTCGATTTTGACCTTGATGCCAGCGTGTTCCTGCTGGATGCCGAAGGCAAGTGCGCTTCAGAGAAAGATTTTATTTTCTATAATCAAACACAAGGCGGAAACGGGTCTGTTGTACATACAGGCGACAATCGGACAGGTCAAGGGGAAGGAGATGATGAACAGGTATCAATCGACTTGAACGCTGTGCCTGACAATATTCAAAAAATCTCTTTTGTCATTACCATTCATGATGCTGAAGCCCGCCGCCAAAATTTCGGTCAGGTGTCTAACGCTTATGTCCGCGTGATCAATGAAGACTCCAACGAAGAGTTGATCCGTTATGATCTTGCCGAGGATTTCTCAATTGAAACGGCGCTGATCACCGGTGAACTTTACCGCCATGCCGGAGAGTGGAAATTTTCAGCGATCGGTTCAGGCTATCAGGGCGGATTGGCGCGGATCGCCACTGATTTCGGCCTGCAGATCGGCTAGCTGACAGACCGCACCGGTTTCCAAGTAGCCTGATAATTCGCGAAGGAGGTTCCATACATGGCTATTCAGTTATCTAAAGGACAGAGAATCGATTTAACGAAGACGAATCCGGGCTTAACAAAGGCATTGATCGGCTTAGGCTGGGATACAAACAAATACACAGGCGGAGCGGACTTTGACTTGGATGCTTCGGCATTTCTTGTCGACGGGAATGACAAATGTGTGAATGACCACGATTTTGTTTTTTACAACAATCTCGAGCATCCGAGCGGCGCTGTCATCCATACGGGTGACAACCGGACAGGCGAAGGGGAAGGCGATGATGAGCAGATCCTTGTCGAATTTTCCAAAATTCCCGCACACGTCGAGAAAATCGGGATCACGGTCACGATTCATGACGCGGAAAGCCGCCGTCAAAACTTTGGACAAGTATCAAACGCATTCGTCCGGCTCGTCGACGACTCTACAAATGAAGAGCTGCTTCGTTTTGATTTAGGCGAGGATTTTTCGATTGAGACAGCGGTAGTGGTTTGTGAGCTGTACCGCAACGGATCAGATTGGAAATTTAACGCCATCGGCAGCGGTTTTTCCGGGGGATTGGCATCCCTTTGCCGCAATTACGGCTTACAAGTTTAGTTTTGCCGACTGAACCGCCTGTGTTCTCGCGGTTCAGTCTTCTCTTTTTAAAATTAGGAGGTAACCAATAGTGGATTTATTTCATCATGTTATATCAGTTTATGCTTCATTCTTTGATTGGGGCATGTGGGTCGAGGTGCTGACCGACCCTGTTTCCTGGGGGCTGATCGGCTCTCTCGTCGTGCTGGAAGGACTTTTATCAGCGGACAACGCCCTTGTTCTCGCCGTTATGGTCAAACACCTTCCGGAAAAACAGCGCAAAAAAGCGTTGACTTATGGATTGATCGGAGCATATTTCTTCAGATTCCTCTTTATCGGGCTCGGTATGATCCTGATCAAATTCTGGTGGATTAAGCTGATCGGTGCCGCCTATTTGGCGTGGCTCGTGATCAAGCATTTCTTTATCGGCGAAGGTGATGACGAATCCGGCGCCATCAAAAAAGACGGCTGGATGGTTCGCGTGTTCGGCGTTTTCTGGGCTACAGTCATCTCAGTTGAACTCATGGACCTGGCGTTTTCAGTTGACAGCATTCTTGCCGCATTTGCGGTGTCTGAAAAAGTCTGGGTGCTTTTGATCGGCGGAATGCTCGGGATCTTGATGATGCGTACTGTCGCGAAATTCTTCCTCACGCTGATTGATAAGGTGCCTGAATTGGAAGCAACCGCATTTGTTTTAATCGGAATCATCGCATTGAAAATGGCGGCCAGTGTATGGCACATTGAAATGCCGCACAGCGTGTTCTTCATCATTCTGATTGTTGCCTTTGCGGCTACATTTGTCATTCACTATATGAACAAACAAAAAGCCGTCAAAGAGCAAACGGCCGCTTCAAAAGAAGAATAAAACTCAGAAAAGGGGGGGAGTGCATCTGCTCCGCCCCTTTTAATCAATAGGAGATATCGTTCCTATTCAAAAGAAGGTGACCCATGTGCAATACTTTCATTTTTTATCCCCCTCTCAAAAAGAAGATATCTTTTTCAAACAGCCGGGGTCGGTGACGAAAGACTCTCCGAAACACATACTTGAGCATGCGCTCGGAGCAACGCTCTATGTTCCGGGAAACCGTAAAGATATTGCCGATATGATCACAAAGCAAAAATATCCCGAACTTTGTTCCGTTGTGTTTTGCCTTGAAGATTCGATCGGCGACTGCGAAGTTCTTCAGGCGGAAAACAATCTTGTCAGTCAGGCTGATATCATTTATCAGGCGCAAAAACTCGGGACCATCACGAGCGAGGTCCTGCCGTTGATGTTCATCCGCGTCCGCGAACCTGAACAAATGCTTGAATTGGGCAATAAGCTCGGACGTGCGCTTCACTTGTTTACCGGGTTTGTATTCCCTAAGTTCTCCACATTTAATGCTGAACACTATCTCGATACACTGTCTACATTATCAAAAGAGTCGGGCATTGCCTTATACGGGATGCCGATCTTTGAGACGCCTGATTTGCTTGTAATGGAAACAAGGATCAAAGCTTTGCACGAATTAAAAGAGACGCTTGTTTTTTATCAGGACGTCATTTTGAACATACGGATCGGCGCCACCGATCTGTGCGGTCTTTACGGATTAAGGAGAAAGCCGCAGACCTCGATTTATGACATTATGGTCATCGCCGATTTTATCAAAGACATGATCAATTATTTTGGATTGCAGTTTGTGATCTCCGGTCCTGTATGGGAGTATTTTGAAGATCGTTCACATACCGCCGCATCTCTTTCGGGACGGACTTCGTATTGGAAGACAGCAGCGGGCGGAGATCTGCACTTGCTCAATCCGTATATGGACGGGCTGATCAATGAAACACGCCTTGATCTCGCCAACGGCATCCATGGCAAAACTGTGATTCACCCGACACATCTCAAACCGGTGCAGAGCATGCATGTCATTTCAATTGAAGAGTACTTGGACGCCGTCAGCATTCTCGAAAGTGCGGACGGCACACGCGGTATTGTGAAAAGCTCTTTTTCCAACAAAATGAATGAAATCAAGCCGCACTTAACATGGGCGAGAAAAATACTGTTAAAGTCAGAGATATATGGGGTGTATCATGAAAACCGCAGCTACATGGACATACTTACCGCAGAAAAGCAGCTTTCAAATATTGAATCATATGGAAGTTGAGTTGACGATTACTGACAATCCGCTCTCCATTCCCCCGCGGGCATTATTTGAAATGGCGGCGAGGGTCAATAAAAAACGGGGGTTTTTGTTTGTCAGCAAAATCCTCGGCAAACACATACCGGTCCATCCATTAAAGCCGCTCATTGCATCAGGGCTTTTAGCGATGGAACACGCCGAGCGGACTTCCGGTTCGCTGATTGATGGGAAAGCCGCACTCGTATCAGGGCTGTTGGAAGAGGATCATGAGCTTGTGAAAATGGCTTACGATCTTCTAAAAAAGCAGCGCATCAAGCCTGCTGCACCTCCGCTTGTCATCGGGTTTGCCGAAACGGCGACAGCGCTTGGACATGGTGTGTTCGACTGTTTAGAAGGCGCGTCGTTTATTCATACGACAAGGGAGGCATTAAAGGATATCGAATCCGCCCTTGTGTTTGAAGAAGAGCATTCACACGCCGTTGATCAGCGCTGCTATACAGACGGGCCCGTGTTCGAAAGCGACAGACCCGTGATTTTAGTGGATGACGAAATCACCACCGGCAAAACGGCGCTGAACATCATCAGGGATATTCAGAAAAAGCATCCGCGCAGGGAATATGCCGTTCTTTCACTATTAGACTGGCGGTCTAGCGAGCATAAAGAAGCGTTCCGCAAAGCGGAAGCAGCGCTCGGCGTCACCATAACGACAACCTCATTGCTGTCAGGATCTGTTGTATTTAAAGGCGAAACGCTTGATCGGTCACACTATGATTATCATCCGCATAGCGATGGCGGAGACCTCTCCATCCGGCACATCGATGTTGGCGAAGAGTTCACAGCGCTCCCCTTTGCGGCAGAAAAAACAGGCAGGGCTTCATTTGTGAAAGAGACCGGCCGGTTTGGCATCTCCGATCATGATCAACAAGCGGTCGAGGAGGCCTGCCGAAAAGCGGGCAGCCGCCTTCAAGCGCTTCGAAAAGGGAAGCGTGCGCTTTGTTTAGGAACGGGAGAGTTTATGTATCTTCCTATGAAAATCGCAGCTTTCATGGGTGAAGGTGTTTCCTATCAATCAACGACGAGAAGCCCGATCCATCCATCTGACAGAGATCAATATGCCGTAAAAAACGGCTTTTGCTTTCCAAGCCCGGAGGATGAGGACATCAGACATTATGTCTACAACCTTCCAAAACGGGGCTATGATGAAGTGTTTATTTTTGTTGAAAAGCCTGTCACGAAAACGTCGCTGCAGCCGCTCCTAGAGGTTTTCAGTGATAGAAAAATAGAGAATGTCACCATTGTGGCTTTTTCTAAAGGAAGTGATCTTCATGACCAATAGAGTTCTGACAATGGGGAGTTATCCCGCATCTGATGTGACATTTTTGTTAAAGGATCTTTCAGGCCTTTCGATCGAAAAAAGCACCCGTGAACGGGAAAACTTGATTCAAAGCGGCACACATTATTCAGAAATGCTGCCTGTTGAATATAAACCGACGGATGAATATATGAGGCTCTTTTATGCTTCGCTTGAAGACAGCAAGCAAAAGGTGGCCGAAGCCGTCGCGATTGTCGCTGAACAAATCGTTCAAAAACGGGGACTGCATACAGTACTGTGCAGCTTGGCACGGGCCGGGACGCCGATCGGTGTCTTGATTAAACGGTATATCGAAGTGAAATACGATGCAGCGCTTCCTCATTACAGCGTCTCAATCATCCGTGACAGGGGAATCGACGAAAATGCGCTTCATTACATTCTCGAACATCATCCCGGCGCTTCTGTCGCGTTTATTGACGGCTGGACTGGGAAAGGCGCGATTACAAAAGAATTGACGCGGGCTGTTAGCGATTTTAACAAAGCGTACGGAACAGCGCTTTCTTCTGAACTGGCGGTTTTGGCAGACCCGGGGTATTGTTCGTCTCTATACGGAACGAGGGAAGATTTTCTCATTCCAAGCGCCTGCTTGAATTCCACTGTATCCGGTCTTGTCAGCCGAACCGTTTTCAATCAAAAGTGGATTGGAAAAGACGATTTTCACGGAGCGAAATTTTATGAAGAGCTATTGGAGGAAGACGTGTCAAACCTCTATGTCGATACCATCGCCGCCGAATTTCCCGCCTTATTCAAAACAGCCGCGGAAACGGCGGCACTGCTGATGAATCATAGCGAAAAGCCGGATTGGCGCGGGCTGGCATCCATCGCAACCATACAAAAAGCGTTTGGCATTGACAACACGCATTTGATCAAGCCGGGTGTCGGTGAGACGACGAGAGTGCTGCTGCGCAGAGTGCCTTGGAAAATCTTGATCAAGCCCGGATCACAGAAACGGCTGAAACACATCTTGCTTCTGGCCGAAGACAGGGGCGTTCCGGTGGAAGAATACAAGGATATGTCCTACAGCTGCTGCGGATTGATCCGTCCGGTCAGGAGGGACATATGAAAGCTTTCGCGAGTGATTTGGACAGAACATTGATTTATTCGAAAAAGATGATTGAAGCATATGGGGCAGAAACTGACTATCAGCTCATCGAAACCCTTGAAGGAAAAGAAATTTCCTATATTTCGGAGAAGACGAAGGAGAATCTTCGCAAGATCTGTGAAAACATGCTGTTTATTCCGGTCACGACCAGAACGACTGAGCAATACAAGAGAATCACTTTATTTCAGGAGACGATCGTTCCTGAATACGCGATTACAACCAATGGCGGCTGCATTTTAAAAAACGGCATGCCGATCAGGGAATGGTCCGGGTACATAGAAAAAAAGCTTCAATCCTGCATGCCGATCAGTGATATGCTGGAGGAAATCGCAAAGCTCCCGGTTTCTCATGCAGCAGAAAGAGTCAGAACAGCGCACCACTATTTTGTATATTTGATCTTTGCTGAGGAAAATGTGTGCAAAATCAACGCTTCCGCCGCCAAAGCATGGGCGGCGGATAAAGGGTGGCAGGTATCATCGCAGGGAAGAAAGCTTTATTTTATTCCGGAGCCGCTCAATAAATGGAGTGCGGTTGACTATTTGAAGCGCGAGCTCAAGCTTGAAAAAGTGTATGCGGCGGGAGATTCGCTGCTGGATTTTGATTTGATCGCACAAGCGGACTACGGTGTTTCACCCGCCCACGGAGAAGTGCTCCATCATGATCCCGATCTCAACAGGACAATGCGTCCGGGCATGAAAGCAGCGGATGAAATAACGAAGCATATTGTGAACCTCTCCAGTCCTTCGGCCAAAGAAAACATATTTTAGGATGATCAGTCATGATTAAAATAATCGATCTCACCAGCCGCGACATTCTCAGTTCCCAGCAAGCCTGTGAAGAGTGGGGGATTGACTCGTCAACGCTCCGCAAAAGAGTACATGATTTTCCCGTGGGAACCATCAGGAAGTTCGGGACGAGCTATGCTGTGACAAGAGCCGGCATGTGTGCCGTCTTTGGAAGGAAAAATGACGCACAAATGAAGAAAGGGGGGACGGGTGAGCGCTATGAGTCATGATGTGAATGTTCAAACTGCACAGTTCAAAGATGAGGAATGGAAGCAGGTCATCCATAAGCCGCTTACAGAAAGAACCCCGTACGAAAAAGGCAGCCAGCTGACGATCAGCCGTGTGGCGGGGCGGATTCTCGGAACGCCCCATGATGAAACAGACTATTTTATTGAACTGCATGAGCTGTATGTGTCAGGGCGTTTTCATATATTGAGTGAAACGCTTGATAAAACGATTGCTCCGGAAAGGTTTCAGGCCATTCAGCAGATCCATATGATCAATCAGAAAGAAAAAGGGCTTTCCGTCAATCGGTTTGTCGCCTTTCTCGACGGTGAGCGGCTCATCGCCGATCATTCCGATCCAGTCATGCACCGGCATTTAAGGAAGGCGCTGATCGAAGTGCTGCAGACGTTTCAGTCTTCACATGAAAAGGGTTTTCATGACCCTGATTTCCGCCGGGTGCTTCTTGATCTTGTCAAATGGATGTGCAATCATCTTGAGAAATGGCTGAAAGAGGCCGATATTGAAAAAGAAATGCCGAAGGTGGTGTGGTACGGAGATGCAACAAAAAGCCAAAGGTATTTTTTATACTACTTGATGCTCATCGGGTGTGATGTGCTGATTTTTCACCCGGAGGGAAAGGATCAATTTCAGGAGCTGGACCGTGATCAACGGCTTTCTTTCGTCTATACGTATCCGGGAGTCTCTGCCGTTGAGCCGTTTCCGACAGAAAAACCGCAGCGCAAATCAACGGTGGCGTACCGGTCAACGAAGGAATTGGACACCGTGCTGCACAATGAAGACTCCCTGATGTATAAGCCGTGGCAATTCAGGGAGCACACGCCGGTTTCCGTCACATTGAAGACCACCTATGATGAACTGTTTTTAATTGCGAAAGAACGCGCTTTTATCCGGCCTAATTTTAAGGCGTCCAAAACAACGGTAGAGATTCCTCATTTATTTGCGATGGTCATGGGGGTCTCCGCCAATGAAAAGGAATACTGGGACCGTTTGCAGACATTGACGGAGTACAAGGAATCCCATACGATCAGGCGCTTTCCGTTTACAGAAGAAGAGAAGGCCAACTATCAATTCCATTACAGCGATACCCTTGACCAAACAGGCGGAATCGATCCCGGCCGGTTGATGGAAAGCCATATATGGCGTTACAAGCATTTGCCTGAGGGCGTACAGCTCGGCATCGCCGAAGCCGTGTCGAGAATGTGCAAAAAACCGAAGCTTTTGCCTTTAAACGGGGAAAAAACGGCGGAGGTGCAGCTGTATTTGTTTACACAGGCAGTCCGCCTTCCGCAAGAGCTTGTCAACCTCATTCAGACCTTTGACTATTCGCAGACCGTGCCAAAGCTGATTTTGTATCATACCGAACAGACCGGCACATTATCCAGATCGGACGCTGTGGCTCTGCTTCTTTTGAATGAAATCGGAATCGATATCATCGTTTATAATCCTCCGGGCCACAAATGCATCGATCATTATATTGATGATCAGCTGTTTGACACACACTGGCTTGATGAGATGTCATTCAATCAGGAGTTCAGGGAGCCATCGATCGTGCGAAAGTTCATCAATAAAATCTTTTAATAAGGAGGCCATCCAAATGGCAAATGAAACAAGCATCGTCAATATCAATAAAGAGGAAGAGATCTCGGTTGAAAAAGCGGAGGATATCCGCGCCAAGCTGCGCCAGGAGCCAGAAGTTCAAGCCCTGGCCCATCAGATCGATGTGAAAAACCAGGTGGCGCTGTTAGAATTCGGGAAGGAGCCTGCACTTGAAATTTCCAAGTTCTCCGACCGCATTCTGTCGATGATGAGATCGAACAGTGTCACAGACTCGGGCGCCATGCTGACCCAGCTCGGCAAAATCATGGACCGCTTTGACAAGAATGATTTTGAAGAACAGAAAGGCTTTCTCTCTAAAATCTTCAAACGCGGAAACAGCATCATCGAGAAAATCTTTAAAAAGTATCAAACACTTGGCGGCGAAATTGAAAAAATCAACGTTGAAATTAACAAATATAAAGATGAAATGACGAAATCGACGGTCACGCTGGATGAAATGTATGAAAACAACCTCCAATACTATGTCGAACTGGAAAAATATGTTGTCGCCGGCCAAATGAAAATCGAGGAGCTGAAACAGCTGCTTCCAGAATATGAAGCGAAAGCGGCCAGCGGGAACCAAATGGCGCAGATGGAGCTCGACACCTTGAGAAACGGCATTCAGGCCCTCGAAGAACGGGTGTATGATCTGGACATGGCGCGGATGGTCGCAATTCAAACAGCACCGCAGATCCGCCTGTTGCAGCGCGGAAACACAAAGCTGATCGGAAAAATCAACTCCGCTTTCATCATCACGATTCCGATCTTCAAAAACGGCATCATCCAGGCTGTCACCGCCAAGCGCCAGAAGCTTGTCGCTGATTCAATGAGCGAACTCGACCGCCGCACGAATGAAATGCTGAAGCGCAATGCGGAGAACATTTCCAACCAGTCCGTCGAGATTGCGAGAATGTCAGGCAGACCAAGCATCGATATTGAAACGATCGAACAATCGTGGAACACGATTGTCAAAGGGATGCAGGAAACGAAACAGATCGAAGATGAAAACAAACGCCTGCGTGAAGAAGGAGCAAAACGGATTTTGGAGCTTCAGGACAATATGAAAAAAACCGCATTGAATGGTTGATGCGGAAAGCCGTCTGCTGCAGGCGGCTTTTTTTGTGTGCAAATATGTCATGAAAATGAAAAAAATCCGGACCTGACAAGCATTCAGGTTATGTTATACTGTTATGGAATAAGATGCATAAAAATGAAGCGGGTGGAAAATTGATGGTTACTTGGTGGTTGGCGTTCGGCGGCGGCGTTTTGTCGTTTATTTCCCCATGCTGCCTGCCGCTCTATCCTTCTTTTATTTCTTACATTACCGGAATTTCTGTCAGCGATTTAAAAGACCAAAACTCCAAACAGATGACTCGTTCTGTCATGATTCATGCAGCTGCCTTTTTGGCGGGGTTTTCCGTCATTTTTTACACGCTGGGTTTCTCCGCGAGCTCACTCGGCCTGCTGTTTGTCAAATATCAGAGCTTGATCCGCATGCTGGGCGGAATTTTCGTGGCTGTCATGGGGCTGTTTTTGCTCGGAGTCTTTCAGCCGCAATTCATGATGAAGGAAAGGCGGTTTTCGTTTAGAAAAGGGAAAATCGGCATATTGAATTCAATGCTGGTGGGAGTGATCTTTGCCGCAGGGTGGACGCCCTGTATCGGCCCGATTTTCGGCACGATCGCATATGCCAATTTTCAACATCCCGATCCGGTACAGACATTGATCACAGTTACCGCTTATTCATTGGGCTTTGCTATTCCTTTTTTGCTGATGGCATTTTTCATCGGAAAAATCAAACCGTTCATGAAATACTCGAAGCTGCTGATGAAAATCGGCGGCGCCATCATGGTCTTCATCGGGGTCCTTCTATATACAGACAAGATGATCTGGTTGAATATTTGGTTTTCGGATTTGACGAACCTGTTTTAGAATGCCTTAATCGGTCATGGGAGGAGAGTTTAAATGAGGAAACTCAACATCGTATTATGGTCTGTTCTTGGCGTTGCCATTTTCCTTATGCTGGTGGGAATAATATCATACTATCAAACAGCAGGTCTTTAGATTGTCACAAATGCAGCACGCACAATGGAGCACCGCTATAAAGGCACAACACAAAAGCTGGAGCTCCGCTCTGGACGGTTTGCCAGCTTTAGTGTTGAGGGTTGTTTTAAATCCGTATCGATTTCTCTTCGGCTTTCCATTGTTTTCTCCAGCCGGCTTGAGCGAGTAATAGCAGTCCAAGCGCTAAAAAAGCGATGATGGTGAAGGTGAGGAAGCCGCTTGAATAGGTGCCGGTTAGTTGTTTTAACGTTCCGAGAATATTCGGCAGAACGAATCCGCCGATTCCTCCGGCAGCGCCGACGATGCCTGTCACCATCCCGATTTCTTTATGGAAGCGTTGGGGAACAAGCTGGAATATCGCGCCGTTTCCCATTCCGAGACAGCCCATTCCGATAAACAAGGCAGCCGTGACAACCCCGAGCGAAGGCAGCATACTGACGGAGAACATGCAAAGCGCCACACCGACAAACAGAAACTGGAGCAGCCGCACGCCGCCTATTTTGTCGGCAATCCAGCCGCCGACAGGGCGAAGGCAGCTTCCCGAGGCCACCACAAGCGTTACAAATTCGCCGGCCCTGACCGCAGGGACGGAATACTGGGACGCGAAGAAATAGCTTAAAAAGTTTGACAGGCCGACAAATCCCCCGAATGTCACACTGTACAAAAGGCAAAAATACCATGTATCCCTTTCTTTAAAGACAGCAAAGTATTCTTTGATCGGCTTTGGCTTTGGCTGATTTGGCGGCTCTTTCGCCAGCAAAAAGTAGGTAAACAACACGATTGTCAACGGAATCAGCGCCAACCCCATCACACCGTTCCAGCCCACATGCTCTGCAATGCGCGGACCGAACAGTGTGGCAAGCAGTGTGCCGCTGTTTCCCGCCCCGGCTATCCCCATGGCAAGACCCTGCAAGTGGGGAGGATACCAGCGGCTCGCCATTGGAAGGGAAGCAGAAAAGCTTGCTCCCGCCACCCCCAGCAAAATGCCGATGACATACAGCTCGCCGATCGTTGATCCGAACTGCCACCCCCAAATCAGCGGAATCATCGTTACAAACATGCCGCCGATGGCCGTCTTCTTCGGACCGTAGCGATCGGTTAAAATGCCTAAAACAATCCGGAAAACAGAACCGGCCAATGTCGGGATGGCCACAATCAATCCAACTTGTGAAGGCGACAAGTCAAAATCCGCCGTTATATAAACGCCGAGCGCCCCGAGCAATACCCAAATCATAAAGCTGACATCAAAATATAAAAAAGATGACAACAAGGAAGGAGCATGCCCGCTCTTCCGCAAATCCGCCAATTTCAATTGCAACACTCCCCATTCGATAGATTCTAATTGTAATCATGACAAAATCAAATGAGGCTGGCAGTATTCTTGTCAGCTTTACTTACAAACTAAAAGATTGAATATTTAAAATACTAATTTTAAACAGCTTTATCGGTTGTGTTTGGAGCAGGTGAAGAATGATCGTCCAAAAATCGAAAGCAGGGCAGCAGTATCCCGAGGCTTCCCGTCACAAAAATGATGGCGCCGATCATGAAAAACAGCGGCCGTATCCCAAGCATTTCGCTGAACCTCCCCGCAAATAAGACACCGATCATCATCGTTCCGCGAATGATAAAGAGGCGAACGGAGAGAACTTTTCCTAAAAAGTGTTGAGGGACCTGTTTTTGGTACAGTGAGGTGTTGTGGACGCTGAAAAAGGGAATTGCAACCCCTGCGGCAGCTTCAATCATGACGGCGGCCCATATCTCCGTCACAAAACCGAGGGCAATGTAGGAAAGACCTCCTGCGGCGAGTGCGCCAAGCATCATCAAGCGGCGGTTTTTCAATCCGCCAAGCCTTCCCGCCGCTATCGAGCCGCAGAAATAACCGAGCGGAAATGCAGCCATAAAGCAGCCGTATTCCAGTTCACTCCCGCCGAGTTCCTCCAGTACATACGGAACGTTGAGAACCATCGTGACGCCTACGCCGAACTGGACAAAGGCGAGAAAAAAGCCGAGCCAGACGAGCAAACGACGCGTAAAGAAATAGCGGATTCCGCCTGATAACTGTGTCAGCCAGCTCTGTCCTCCGCCGGTTTGTTCGATTCGTTCCTCTTTCAGTTTCAAAAGGAGAAATGCGCTTAACAAAAAGAAAAATGAAGCCGCAGCAAGCGTGTTTTCCGGACCGAGCCAGGCGGCCAAAAGCCCTCCGATCGGCGGTGCGATAAATCCCATCAGCCGCAATGTTCCGTCGATATAAGCATTGGCTTTGATGAGCTGTTCCTCTTTCACGAGGGCGGGAATCAGCGCCGTTCCTGCAGGAGCGTAGAGAGGCTGAATGAGCCCGATCACCGCCTGCAGGAGTAAGAGGTTCCAGACTTCAAGCTTCCCGAGCGACATCATCGCGATTGGGAAAAGGAATGCGAATGCGCGTGTCAGCTGGGAGAACAGCATCGTTTTCTTTCTGCTCCACAGGTCAATAAAAGGGCCGATCACAAGCTGCAAGGCAAGTGAAGGGATGAAATAGACCAGCCAAAACCCGCTCATGACAAGCTTGGAACCCGTCAATTCAAAGACAAGCAAAGCATTGGAAAGGGCTCCGATGGCGCCGCCGAGCTCTGATACAGCCTGTCCCAGCCATAGGGAGAGAAACGATTGATTCTGAATAAAAGTCACCGTCTTTGGCATTTCTATTTCTCCTTCTTTTGAAACGATGGTCGTTAATGGTTGAATTGTATAATTTTCGGTGTTTATATTCAAGGAAAAGGAATAATTTTACCAAAAAATGTAGAAAAATAAGGAATAAATGATTAGTGACACAAAAAAGACAAAAATATAAATGCATAAGTATTGAAAAAGTATGTGAAATATTGCACAATTTAAATGTGAAATACTTCACAAACAACTTAGATTGAAAACAATCGGTAAAGGATGATGTAAAATGACAAATCAAAATGTGAATCGTACTGTATTAATCGGTGCCGGATTTGTTGGAAGCAGTTATGCATATACGTTAATTAACCAAGGAATCACAGACGAACTTGTGATCATTGATTTAAATAAAGATAAAGCAATGGGCGATGTGATGGACTTAAACCACGGGAAGGCATTTGCGCCGCATCCTGTGAAAACATGGTACGGCACGTATGAAGACTGCAAAGACGCCGATATTGTCTGCGTTTGTGCAGGAGCAAACCAAAAGCCCGGGGAAACCCGGCTGGATTTGGTAGAGAAGAACCTCAAGATTTTCAAAGGCATCATCGGGGAAGTCATGGCCAGCGGATTTGACGGCATTTTCTTAGTCGCGACAAACCCGGTTGACATTCTCACATATGCGACTTGGAAATTCAGCGGCCTGCCGAAGGAACGGGTCATCGGAAGCGGCACGACTCTGGACACCGCCCGTTTCCGCTACCTGCTCAGCGAATATTTCGGTGTCGCCGCTCACAATGCGCACGGCTATATCATCGGTGAGCACGGAGATACGGAGCTGCCTGTCTGGAGCCATGCCAATATCGGCGGCGTTCCCGTCAGCGATTTGCTGAAAAGAAATGAGAACTACAAAGCGGAAGATCTTGATGAACTGTTTGACAATGTGAAAAACGCCGCCTACCACATTATCGAGAAAAAAGGTGCGACATATTACGGAGTTGCCATGAGTCTGGCGCGCATCACGAGAGCCATTTACCGCAATGAAGAAGCGATCTTGACCGTGAGCGCTCATCTTGACGGTGAATTTGGCGAAAATGATGTTTATATCGGAGTTCCGGCGGTTGTCGGCCGAGGCGGAGCGAGGGAAATTGTTGAACTTGAACTGAATGAAAAAGAAAAAGAGCAATTTAAGCATAGTGCTGGTGTGTTAAAAGCCATTTTAAAACCGCATTTTGAAATGCAGGCGCAATAAAACATCATGAAGATTGTGAGATGATGAACAATGTGGCAGCAGGTATACGATCCGTTTGGGAATCTGTTTCTCAGCGCTTTTGCCGCCATTCTGCCGATTCTTTTCTTTCTCCTTGCACTGACCGTGTTGAAGATGAAAGGAATCATCGCGTCATTTGTGACGCTGGCGGTCAGCTTTATTGTAGCGGTGTTCTTTTTTCACATGCCGGCTGCAAAAGCTGTCTCCGCCGTTTTTCTTGGAATTGCTAACGGCCTCTGGCCGATCGGATATATTGTCCTGATGGCTGTATGGCTTTACAAACTTTCCGTCAAAACCGGAAAGTTTAAAGTGATCAGAGCGAGCATTGCCGGAATTTCGTCTGACCAGCGGCTTCAGCTATTGCTGATCGGGTTCAGTTTTAACGCCTTTTTGGAAGGCGCGGCAGGTTTCGGCGTGCCGATTGCGATCAGTGCCGTTCTTCTAGTCGAGCTTGGTTTTAAACCTTTGAAAGCGGCATCCCTATGTTTGATTGCGAATGCGGCATCCGGCGCTTTTGGAGCGATCGGAATTCCGGTGATCACAGGAGCGCAGATGGGAGGCTTGACACCGGTTGAGCTTTCCAGAACGCTCGCCTTGATGCTTCCGGTCATCGCCTTCTTTGTCCCGTTCCTGCTCGTTTTCATATTGGATGGGTTTAAAGGAATAAGAGAAACGCTGCCGGCCCTTCTCGTATTAAGCGGAAGCTATACGGCGGTGCAGACTCTGACGATGATTGGATTGGGACCGGAGCTGGCCGACATTTTGGCCGCTTTAATCAGCATGGGAGCGCTGGCGCTGTTCTTGAAAAAATGGCAGCCGCGTCACATATACAGGGAAGCCGGGAATGAACATGAACCCGCTGAGAAATATCATGCAGCAGACATTATAAAAGCCTGGTCTCCGTTTTATATTTTGACCGCCGTCATTGCGGTATGGAGCCTCCCCGGTTTCAAGGGGCTCTTTCAGGAAGGCGGGGTGCTGAAGCAGACGACGATCTTATTCAACATGCCTTTTCTTCACCGGGAAGTGCTGAAAACGCCGCCGATATCCCCGGAAGCGGCACCGCTTGATGCCGTGATGAAGCTTGACTTCATTTCAGCGACGGGGACGGCCATTCTGATCGCTGTGATCATCACGATTGTGCTGAGCCGAAACATCAGTTTCCGCGGAGGACTCTCCTGTTTGAAAGAAACGGTCAGGGAATTGTGGCTTCCCGTTCTCACCATTTGCTTTGTGATGGGTTTTGCAAACCTGGCCAATTATGCCGGATTGAGTTCAACCATTGGACTGGCGCTAGCCAAAGCGGGGGACATCTTTCCGTTCGTCAGTCCCGTATTGGGCTGGATCGGTGTCTTTATCACAGGTTCAGTCGTCAGCAACAATGCATTATTCGGCCACTTGCAAGCTGTCACCGGAGCGCAAATCGGGACAAGTTCGGCGCTATTGCTTGCCGCCAATACCGCGGGCGGTGTGATGGCCAAGCTGATTTCACCGCAGTCGATTGCGATTGCAACAGCTGCCGTTCAAAAGACAGGGGAGGAATCAAAGCTTTTCAGCCAAACCGTTAAATACAGCTTGATCCTGCTTCTCATCATTTGCATTTGGACATTTGTGCTTTCAAAGCTTGCCATATAAAGAAGAGCCTTTTCCCGTAATGGGAAAAGGCTCTTTATGCTGCCTGTTCTATCATGTCCTCTTTTTGAATACATTGTACAAGTTATCCGCGGAAGGGGGGGACGCGATGTGTTGAACATCTTCCTAAGCTATGTATTTTTGGGCTTGTCATTGGCTGCGCCGGTCGGTCCGGTCAATGCGGCACAGATTGACAGAGGGATGAAAGGGGGGTTTTTGCATGCTTGGCTGTTTGGACTCGGCGCGGTTTCGGCTGATGTCTTATACATGGTGCTGATTTATTTCGGTGTTGCTCAATTTCTGACTGTGCCATTTTTAAAAACGTTTTTATGGCTGTTTGGTTTTTTTGTTTTAACCTATACGGGAATCGAAAGCCTGATCAAGGCCAAGGAAGTTTCGTTGATGAGAGGCGTCAAAGAGCAAGGGACCTATCGCAAATCCTTTTTGTCCGGATTGGTGATTTCTCTTTCAAACCCTCTCAGCATCATGTTTTGGCTTGGCATTTACGGAAGCATTCTGGCGAAAACGATTGAGGCTTATGCATCCTATCAGCTGTTGATATGCAGTTCAGGCATTTTAATCGGCCTTTTTTTGTGGGATTTGGCGATGTCCTTTCTGGCCGGGACGCTCAGAACATTTTTAAGCCCGGGGATGATACAGGCGATGACATGGATCGCCGGCATCACATTAATCGTGTTCGGCTGCTACTTCGGGTATCAAGGATTTCAACAACTGATCCAGCCGGCGCACTAAAGAAGGTCAGGGCTTGTTTTGCCCTTGTCCGTGATCCCATTTCCTTTTCATCAAAAGCGTTACACATGCGATGATCGCAAGAAACAAAAGACTGACAAAAAAGCCCGGACGGCTGTTTTTTTCAAATAACGTACCGGAAATCGCGAATAAAATCAGTATAAGCGCTGCCGCAATTTGAACATGTCCTTTTAGCTTCGGCTTCGTCAGTTTTTTACTTGAAAAAAGGATGAACATCCAATTGTACAGCAGCATCAAACTGGCGGCCGTAGTCATATGCTCGTACAGCGCTTTTGGAAGCAAGAGCGACAAAATGATCGAAGCGGCGAGCACAAGCACCGTCAGCCCCAGTGCCGGCCATGATACTTTTGCTTGTTCCTTTTTTGCAAAACAGGATGGTGCATCACCGTTTTTCGCCATTGTCCCCATCAGTGTTGTGACGGCAAACAACGATGCGGTCAGCGTAGAAAATCCGGCAATGATGAAGATGCCGTTGAAAATGTCCATCACCAAATTCAAATGGAAATCTTTTAATGAGGTGATAAACGGACTGTTCTGTTCAGTAAAAGCATGATGCGGAACGAGCAGCATGGCCAGGCCGATCGAGACGACGTAAATGGAGGCCAGTGTGATGAGCATCAGACTGCCAGACTTCGGCGAGTCTTTCGGATCCTTTAAATGAATCGCCATCAGTCCCATGACCTCAATTCCGCCATAAGCGTAAAATGTGTATATCAGCCCTGTCCACAACCCCATGAAGCCGAAAGGAAACAGTTCATCCATCCGGTCGGGGAGCTGTGCATCAGGTGTTTTTCCGGGAAGAACACCGCATAAGGCCAGGACAGCGATAATGATAAACATCAAAATAGCCGCCGTTTTCAGGACAGCCAGAAGGTTTTCCGTTTTTTCGAAGCTGCTGCGTCCCGTGAAAATCACGATCAAGCCGAGAACAGCATAAATGGATGCAAACACCCACAGAGGAATTTGCTCAAACCAATGGCGCGTAAACAAAGAAATCGCTGTCAGCTGGCTTCCGATGATCAGCATTTCAGAAGACCAGTAGACCCAGCCGTTGCTGAAACCGGCCCATCTGCCAAATGCTTCTCTTGCATAGGAACAAAAAGACCCTTCAACCGGATGATCTGCTGTCAGTTTAGCGAGCTGCTGAAACACGAGAAAGGTTCCGAGCGCTGCAAGAAGAAAAGCGGCTAGGACGGAAAAGCCGCTTTTCTTTATGGCAATGCTTGACCCCAGAAAAAAACCCGTTCCGATCGTGCAGCCGACTCCGATCAATGACAGCTGCCACCATTTCAAATCACCTTTTGACACTTGTTGTTTCACTAGTTTCAACCCCTCTGATGTCATCGTTATTTTGCCTTGTGCGCCTTTTTTCATGCACCTAATTGTCCATGGCGCCCCGCGTGGATATTCACTTCAAAACGAAACATGTGCTATAGTTAAAGTAGAATAAATCGGTTCATTCACGCATAAGGAGGAATGACGGATGTCTTTGCAAGAAAAAATCATCAATGAACTGAATGTAAAGCCTTCTATTGATCCAAAACAGGAGATTGAGAAACGGGTGGGCTTTTTAAAGAGCTATTTGAAAAAAACCGGAGCTAAAGGCTTTGTTCTCGGAATAAGCGGAGGGCAGGATTCATCGCTTGCAGGACGACTCGCCCAGCTGGCTGTCGAAGAGCTGAGGTCTGAAGGAGTGCAGGCTGAATTTATTGCGGTCCGCCTGCCTTACGGTGTTCAACAGGACGAAGATGACGCCCAGCTGGCCTTGAAGTTTATTCAGCCGGACAAGTCGCTGGCGTTTGATATTGCGTCAACGGTCGAATCCTTTGTTTCCCAGTTTAAAGCTGTTACCGGTGAAGCGCTTGCCGATTTTCATAAAGGCAATGTCAAAGCGCGGGTACGGATGATTACACAGTATGCGATCGGCGGCCAGCATCAATTGCTGGTGATCGGAACAGACCATGCGGCGGAAGCTGTTACCGGCTTTTTCACAAAGTATGGAGACGGAGGCGCGGATCTTTTGCCGCTGACAGGGCTGACGAAACGCCAGGGCAGCAGCCTGCTTGAGGAGCTCGGCGCGCCTGAACGGCTTTATACGAAATCGCCGACAGCCGATTTGCTGGATGAAAAACCTCAGCAAGCCGACGAAACAGAGCTCGGCCTCACATATCAGAATATTGACGATTACCTGGAAGGAAAACCGGTTTCCGGCGATGTGGCCGAGGCGATTGAAAAACGCTACATCGCGTCAGAGCATAAGCGCCAGGTGCCTGCGTCAATGTTTGATGATTGGTGGAAATAAAGAAGCACGAAAATATCTGTGTCCTAACGATGTGAAAGCTGGTGATGAGGGCCTTTGCAGGTTCAATTCGCCAGCTTTTTTAAGTTCAGCATCACCGTGACTAAAATGAGTGATGCTGCTCCGCATTTATTCCGGTGGTCGATTCGTTATCAGCGTTGTAAGGAGAAGAATGGAGTGCGACAGCCTTTTCTTCTATATCATTAAAACGGGATTTGTCATATACTAATGATATTGTTGATTCCTTTAGACAAGGGGGAGTAAAGCCTAGAGATGAATACCAAAAGATCCATCCATGTGGGAGAAAAAAACATCGTACTGATCGGATTTATGGGCGTCGGCAAAACGACGATCGGCAAGTTGGTCGCCAACAAACTGTCCCGCGAGTTTGTTGATATTGATCAAGAAATTGAACGAGATTTTCAGATGAGCATTCCCGAAATGTTCACACAAAAAGGGGAAGCCTTTTTTCGGAAGACAGAAAAAGAATATATTGTTCATATGTGTGAACATACAGAAGGTAAAATCGTTTCTCTTGGAGGCGGCTCTTTTCAGCAGGAGGAGATCAGGGAGAAGTGTCTTGAACACTGC
This sequence comes from Bacillus sp. z60-11, assembly GCF_046464135.1. Classification (NCBI taxonomy): domain Bacteria; kingdom Bacillati; phylum Bacillota; class Bacilli; order Caryophanales; family Bacillaceae; genus Bacillus; species Bacillus sp. z60-11. Next base: position 219,015 of record NZ_JBIYSN010000004.1, read on the forward strand.
TTCGTCATTTTCCTTGATTTAACATGGGAGAACTGGAAGAAGCGGATCGATTTGCTGCTTGAAAACAGGCCGATTCTTCACAACCGCTCAATTGAACAGGTGGAACAGCTGTTCAATGAAAGAAAAAGCATTTATGCCCATCACCACTTTAGAGTTGAAACCGACAATCGTTCCGCCGAAGAGGTCGCCGACTCCATTGCAGATGCGCTGAAGCAGGGCGGGGAGCTTTCTCAGCCTTAAACAAACGTTTAATTAAGCTGAAGGGTGTACTTGATGAATGGACCGAATCCAAGAGAAGCCCGCCCGATAGCGGGCAATCAACATGTGCAGTTTATTAACAATACGGTCACAAGGCAGAATATCATCGTCGGAGATTATACATATTACGATGCAAAACACGGAGAGTCGTTTGAAGAACAAGTGCTGTACCATTATGAAATCCTTGGCGACCGTTTAATCATCGGAAAGTTCTGTTCAATTGCGCCAGGCGTTCAATTCATCATGAACGGAGCCAATCACCGTATGGACGGTTCGACATATCCTTTTAACATTTTCGGCCATGGGTGGGAAAAGCACACGCCTGCATTGGAGGAACTTCCGTTTAAAGGGGATACTGTCATCGGCCATGATGTATGGATCGGCATGGATGCGGTCATCATGCCCGGCGTGACAATCGGCGACGGTGCGATCGTTGCGGCTCAATCGGTTGTGACAAAGGATGTGCCTCCATATACAATCATCGGCGGAAACCCGGCTAAACAAATTAAAAAACGGTTTTCCGATGATGTCATCGCTGCCTGGCTGGACATCCAGTGGTGGAATTGGGACATCGAGCAGATCAACAGACGGATCGATGACATTGTCAATGGCAATATCGAAGCGTTAAAAAAACACATCAGATGAAACATAGAGACAATGATCAGACAGATGATTGTCTTTTTTCGTTATTTGCCTAGTGTGCTTGTTTGACTGTTTGTCCTTTTGATACAGTATATGTGCCCGGGATGAGTATCACGTTTTCCGCCCCGCCGCCGCTGTTTTTGATAAAGGACGTGTAAACAAGAAAAGCAGCAGCAATCTCTTTTATTCCAATCATTACAAAAATATGTAAAATCCTTAATGATAGAAACGGTAGACTGGCGGTGTATTGATGATGAAACAACAGATTCAAGAAGAGCTGAAAAACATTGAAACAACATATGGCGTCAAAATCCTCTATGCGGTCGAATCAGGCAGCAGAGCATGGGGCTTTCCTTCACAGGACAGCGATTACGATGTCAGATTTATTTATGTCCACCAAAAAGACTGGTATCTATCGATTGATGCAAAGCGTGATGTGATTGAACTGCCGATCGATGATCTGCTCGATATCAGCGGCTGGGAGGTCACGAAAGCTTTAAGGCTGTTTCGGAAATCCAACCCTCCGCTGCTCGAATGGCTTTCTTCAGGAACCGTCTATTATGAAGCCTATTCTTGGGCGGAAAACATGAGAAAGTTGAAGAACCGCGCCTTTTCTCCAGCTTCATGTATGTATCATTATCTCAACATGGCATCGGGGAATTTCCGCCACTACCTGCAGCGGGAAGAGGTGAAAATCAAAAAATATTTCTATGTTCTCCGCCCGATCCTGGCCTGCCAGTGGATTGAAAGCCGTCAGACGGTGCCTCCGATTGAATTTCAGACGTTGCTCGAGGAACTTGTTGAAGACGGACCGCTTAAAGCGGAAATCCATCATTTGCTTGACAGGAAAAGGAAGGGGGAGGAGTTTTCTCTTGAGCCTCAAAATCCCATGCTTCACGAGTTTATCGAAAAAGAACTTGAGCGGCTGCAGCCGGCGGCGAAGGCCTTTAAAACTGGCCGGGAAGATTTGACGCCAGAGCTTGACAGACTGTTCAGAGAAACGCTAGACGAGGTGTGGGCATAACATGATATTCCCTTTAAGTATTCTTAAAGGGGTTTTTTCTTTGCCTTTTTGGGGAAATCGTTCAATATAACAGAAAACGCTTTCAAAATTATTTTTCTTCAATAGGAAAGCACAGCCGTATAAGAGGAGATCATCACCGGCACAGCTGAATAAGCATCCTGTTCTTTACCAAAGTTTTCTCCTGATTCTATTGTCGTATACCTTTTAAAATTTTAGGTATAAAGTTTCTGATTAAATCCCAGCACATGTAAAACATTGTGGGAAAAACACAAAAATCGTCAGCTTTTTTGTTTTTTCGAAATATTGTGAATCGACCCTCAGCTCCTATAAAATGAAGAATATAAAGATAATTTCATGAGATGGCGGGGTGTGATAATGGAAGTGATAACAAGAGACTTTTTTCTATTCTTATCTAAAAGCAGCATCCTGAATCGCCTGGCGAGAAATTGGGGGAGTTCTGTAGCGACCGGAAAAATTATCGGAGGAAAGGATTTTGAAGCTTCGATTCCGATTATCAGAAAGCTTAATGAGCAAGGGTTGACTGTTACAGTTGATCATTTAGGCGAGTTTGTCGACAGCAGAGAAGTCGCAAGAGAACGCACACAGGAATGTATTCGGGCCATACAGTTGATCGCACAGGAAAAGCTGAAGTCACACGTTTCCTTAAAGATGACTTCGCTGGGACTCGATATTGATCTCGATCTTGTCAGAGACAATATGACGAGCATTTTGGACTGTGCTGAGCAGCATCAGGTAATGGTAACGATTGACATGGAGGATGAAGTCCGCTGTCAAAAGACGCTCGACTTGTTTAAGGAGTTCAGACAGCGGTATGAGTATGTCAGCACCGTTCTCCAAGCTTATTTATACCGGACTGAACAGGATTTGGAGGAATTAAATCAATACGATCCGTTTTTCCGTCTTGTGAAGGGAGCTTATAAGGAATCACCGCAAGTGGCGTTTCCTGATAAAAAAGACGTGGATGAGAATTATAAAAAGCTTATCAAAAAGCAGCTTCTGAGCGGCCATTACACAGCCATCGCAACTCATGATGACAAGATGATTGACTACACCAAAGAACTCGCGAATGAGCATCAAATCGGCAAGGACCGCTTCGAGTTTCAAATGCTGTACGGCATGCGCAACAAAACACAGCTCGAATTAGTGAAAGAGGGCTACAATATGCGCGTGTATCTTCCTTACGGAGACGACTGGTACGGATACTTCATGAGACGGCTTGCCGAGCGGCCTGCAAATATTGCATTTGCATTTAAAGGCATGACCAAGAAATAAAACGATAAAAAGGGGAGATTAGAATGACAACACCTTACAAACATGAACCATTTACAAATTTCGGGATCGAAGAAAACCGGACGGCATTTGAAAAAGCGCTGGAAACGGTAAAAAATGAATGGCTGGGTCAGTCCTATCCTCTTGTTATCGATGGAGAAAGATTTGAAACAGAAGACAAAATCATTTCGATCAACCCGGCAAACAAAGAAGAAGTTGTGGGAAGCGTATCAAAAGCGACTCAGGATCATGCTGAAAAGGCCATCCAAGCGGCTGCAACGGCGTTTGAGACATGGAGGTATACAGATCCTGAAGAAAGAGCGGCTGTTTTATTCCGGGCGGCTGCAAAAGTGCGCCGCCTGAAACATGAATTTTCAGCGCTGTTAGTCAAAGAAGCGGGAAAACCATGGAATGAAGCGGATGCGGATACGGCGGAAGCGATTGACTTTATGGAATATTACGCACGTCAAATGATTGAGCTGGCGAAAGGAAAACCTGTCAACAGCCGTGAAGGCGAGCGAAATCAATATGTATATACACCGACTGGGGTAACGGTTGTGATTCCGCCTTGGAACTTCCTTTTTGCCATTATGGCGGGAACGACAGTGGCGCCGATCGTAACTGGAAACACGGTTGTTCTGAAGCCGGCGAGCGCAGCGCCAGTTATTGCCGCAAGATTCGTTGAAGTGCTTGAAGAAAGCGGCCTGCCAAAAGGTGTCGTCAACTTTGTTCCGGGAAGCGGCGCTGAAGTCGGAGATTACCTTGTTGATCATCCGAAAACAAGCATCATCACGTTCACCGGCTCAAGAGAAGTCGGAACGCGCATTTTTGAGCGTGCAGCGAAGGTTCAGCCTGGTCAGACGCATTTAAAACAAGTCATCGCGGAAATGGGCGGAAAAGATACGGTTGTCGTTGATGAAGACTGTGATGTTGAATTAGCTGCACAATCCATTTTCCAATCCGCATTCGGATTTGCCGGTCAAAAATGTTCAGCGGGTTCGCGCGCTGTCGTTCATGAAAAAGTATATGACGAAGTGCTGAAGCGTGTTATCGAAATTACAGAATCCAAGAAAGTCGGAGAGCCTGACAGCGCGGACGTTTATATGGGACCTGTCATCGATCAGGCTTCCTACAACAAGATCATGGATTATATCGAAATCGGCAAACAGGAAGGCCGCCTGGTCAGCGGAGGAAAAGGTGATGATTCAAAAGGATATTTCATCGATCCGACGATCTTTGCCGACTTGGATCCAAAAGCGCGCTTGATGCAGGAAGAAATCTTCGGTCCTGTCGTTGCCTTCTCAAAAGTAAGCAGCTTTGATGAAGCGCTGGAAGTGGCCAACAATACAGAATATGGATTGACGGGAGCGGTCATCACGAAAAACCGCGATCATATCAACCGGGCAAAACAAGAATTCCATGTAGGAAATCTGTATTTCAACCGCAACTGTACAGGTGCGATTGTCGGCTACCATCCGTTTGGCGGATTTAAAATGTCAGGTACGGATTCAAAAGCGGGCGGACCGGATTATCTGGCTCTCCACATGCAGGCAAAAACAATCAGCGAAATGTTCTAAAAAGGGGTAAAATAAGGGGTGAAGGCAGTCGTTAAGGCTGCCTTCAAAATAGAAATATCTGAAAATTTAGACAAAAAACGGCATCTTGGGGGGATTCTTATTCAAAACGCACAATTGATTATTTCAATCGTCATTTATATGGTGGGTATGCTTTATATTGGTTATTACGCGTATAAAAGGACATCAAACCTTTCCGATTATATGCTTGGCGGACGGACGCTCGGCCCCGCTGTTACAGCGCTCAGCGCTGGCGCATCAGACATGAGCGGCTGGCTCTTGATGGGTCTTCCGGGAGCGATGTTTGCCACGGGCCTCAGCGGTTCATGGATCGTAATCGGGCTTGTTCTCGGCGCATGGGCAAACTGGATTTTTGTGGCGCCTCGTTTAAGGTCCTACACTGAAGTAGCGGGTAATTCCATTACAATTCCTGCATTTTTAGAAAACCGCTTTCATGACAAATCAAAGATTCTCCGAATTTTTTCAGGGCTCATTATTATTATCTTCTTTACGTTCTATGTATCATCAGGCATGGTCTCCGGCGGCGTGCTGTTTAACAGCATGTTCAATCTCGAATACCATACTGGCCTTTGGATTATTTCCGGTGTTGTTGTCGCTTACACGCTTTTTGGCGGGTTTTTGGCGGTCAGCTGGACCGACTTTGTCCAAGGCATCATCATGTTTATCGCCTTAATCCTTGTGCCAATCGTGACGATTATTCAGACAGGAGGACCGTCTGAAGCCTTTACAGAAATCCGTACAATCGACCCGAACCTTCTCAATATTTTTAAAGGAACGAGCTTCCTCGGCATTATTTCTTTATTTGCATGGGGTCTCGGATACTTTGGACAGCCTCATATTATCGTGCGATTTATGGCGATATCCTCTGTAAAAGAAACAAAAAAAGCGCGTCGAATCGGTATGGGATGGATGATTTTCTCCAGTGTCGGCGCATTGCTGACCGGATTAATCGGACTTGCGTATTATTCGAAGAAAGGGCTTCACTTGGACGACCCGGAAACGATCTTTATTCAATTGGGCAACATTCTGTTTCATCCGCTGATCACAGGCTTTTTGATTTCAGCTATTTTAGCCGCTGTTATGAGTACGATATCCTCTCAGCTGCTTGTCACTTCAAGCTCTTTAACAGAAGATTTGTATAAGACGTTATTCAAACGATCCGCCACTGACAAAGAACTTGTCTTTATCGGCCGCCTCTCTGTGCTAGCCGTATCGGTTGTCGGACTGTGTCTGGCATGGACAAAAAACAATACAATATTGGGGCTTGTCAGCTACGCTTGGGCGGGATTCGGCGCTTCTTTCGGTCCTGTGATTCTCCTGAGCCTATTCTGGAAGAGGATGACGAAATGGGGAGCGCTTGCAGGTATGGTTGCAGGTGCGCTGACCGTTATTATTTGGGCAAGAGCCGGACTTTCCGGATTTCTATATGAAATCATTCCGGGCTTTGCCGCAAGCTTATTGTTTGTCTATGTTGTCAGCCTTCTGACTGCTAAACCGGATCAGCAGGTGGTTGAGGAGTTTGATGAATATAAAAAAGCGATTTGACGGATGATGATGGAGGTGGCTTGAGGCCATTCTCCGTCTCTCTTTTTAGGGGGTTTTATCCCGATTTGGAAAGGGCCGTGCCCATTTTTTAAAAAGTCTGATATAAGTCTATACAAGACTGTAAAGGAGCAGTATGATTAAGTTAAAAACGGGTAGGAGAAAGGATATGGAAGAGCTATTAGAACAAGTTGTTTCTCTTTCAAATATTAATGAGATCATTGATTTTATCAGCGATGAGTTGAAAAAACCGGTCATTTTGGAAAGCGCGGATTTTTTCCTATTAGCCTACAACTCCTATTATATAAACCATTTTGATGCAGCAAACCAGCAAACGATTTTCTCCAAAAAATGTCCGCTTCCGATATTTGAAAAATTTGTCGAAGAAGGTATCATAGATCAATTGAAAACCATTCCGACTCCTTTTCGGGTGAAACAGATTGAGGAAATCGGCCTTAATCAGAGGGTCGTCGTCAGCGCCAAGCATAAAGATGAAATCATGGGTTATATTTGGATTCAGGAAATTGAAAACGATCTCTCTGATGAAGAGCTTGATTTCTTATATCAGGCTTCCTTTCACGTCGGAAAAATCATTTACAAGAAAAAGCGGCTCAAGCAAGAGAAGGAAGAAGAAGCGGAAGAGCTTTATAAAAGAGCGATAAACGACCAGTTTCAAACGGAGAAAGAACTGAAAGCTGCGGCTGATAAAGCCGGTGTTGTTTTGCCTTCCGTGTTTACCGTCATGGTTCTGCAAGTCGTTGACGGCGAGGATGAGCTGCTTGATGATTTGAAGGAGACGATCAGATCGTATTTAAACTTAAAAGACAACATCAGCCATGTTATAGAGGATCATTCCAACATCGCCATCATTGTCGGCAGCGTCTCGCGCAAGCGTTCAGCCCTAGCTGCGGCTTCTGAGCTGATCAACCGGCTTTTGACGCACCTGCGCTCGCAAATGCTTCCCCTCATTTTCATCGGGGTCGGCAATGAATACAGCAGCATGCTGTCGCTTGGAAAAAGCTACCGGGAGGCCCTGCAGGTCACAAAAGCGGCGGAAATCACGGGAAGCCAGGAACACATTCCTTACGAATACCAAAAGCTTGGGCTTTTCAGATACCTTGACCAAATCGCCGCCAAAAACGATCATCTGCAATATGTGAATTCCGACCTGATGCTGTTGAAAGAAAAGGATAAAGAAAGCCACACTGAATTTTTGCGAACCCTTGAAATTTACCTTGTCAATAACTGCAAAGTCAAACCGTCCGCAGAACAGCTGTTTATCCACCAAAACACGCTGAATTACCGCATTAAACAAATACTGGATATGACGTCGATCGATTTGAATGATTTTAACACGAGGTGTCAATTGTTCATCGATTTGATGCTCATGAAAAAAGCCGGCTATAAATCGTAAAGCCGCAATCCGCAAAAAAGCCGGTGCACCACGCACCGGCTTTTTAATAGGTTCTATACACATACGGATCTTTTGGCTGTTTGATTTTTGACCAATCTGTCACTTTCAAAACCGGAATCACAGATTTGAACGGCTGATAATATTCCGATGACAGCGTCCCTTTCACATGAAGCCATTGGTCGTCTTTGATATTCATTTCCTTAGGAAACTCGACCAGCATACCGTAGACGCCCGAATCCGCGATGCAATGAATGATACCAAAGCGGAGGACAAAGAGCTGTTTGTCGTTGATCGATTCGCCTTTAAAAGCAAAACCGTTGAACTCGATCGTTTTATCAAGAAATTCTCCGGGATAGTTATAGATGGTTTCCATACCCTTCAAATAATCTTCATCTTTTAAGGAAATCTGTTTTTTTTCCTTATATTTCTTCAGCGCTTTTTCCATCAGCTCATCGTAGCCGTCCCGGCCGTAATAGATGCTTGTATCCGGGCGCAGATACTGAGTCTGGGCGTAATTGTCAGGCTGTTCAATCGCTTTGAATGAAAAGCCTTTCGATTTGACGATATTCGAATCGAGTGTTGCCGCCGGAAGAAAAAGCCCGGTGCATAATGGGAAAAGAAACACGAAATAAATCAGCATTCTTTTCAGGAAAGGTTTATCTTTCTCATGATCGTGATCATGTCCGCACCCGCAGTCATGGCACTCTTTCTCATCCGTTCCTTTCACATAGATATAGAATTGAACCACTGTCAGAATGGCCAGCAGAAAAATCGCTATATATGAAAGGTAAGCGTATTTCATATTGATATACTTCGTTAAATTCCCTGACGCATGCAGATGAAAAAAGAAAAACGTAAAAAACATTAAAATGAATGTGCGAAACATGATCTCACCCCTTTACCAAAAGTGATCCGGCCAAGACGATGACAGCGATATAGGCGATTAAAACAAAGACGAACCGTTTTCTGAAGATGCCGAGCATCATCAGCAGGTTTTTGATATCCACCATTGCGCCGAAGACGAGAAAAGCGATCAGGGAGCCGAGCGAAAACGTGCTGCTGAAAGAAGACGCGATAAAGGCATCAACCTCTGAACAAAGTGATAAAACAAACGATAGACCCATCATGACGAGTGAAGATGAGACATCATTTTGGCCGATGGCCAACAGAGTCGATGTTTTAATATATGTCTGCATGGCCGCTGCCACGAACGCGCCGATGATCAAGTATTTCCCCACTGAGAAAAACTCATCGACCGCATGGCGAAGCGTCCCGCCAAGCTTTTTCCAAAAGGATGGCCGGGCATGTCCATGGTGGTGATGTCCGTGCGGGTCTCCTTCAAGCAGTTGCGTCCCTTTAAATTGAAAAGAGATGATCACGCCGACGATAACAGAAACCGCAATCGCAAGCCCGCCGCGGTAGAAGACGACATCCCATTTGTTTCCGAAGGCGATAAACGTTGAGAATAAGACAATCGGGTTAATGATCGGAGCCGTCAGCATAAAGGCGACAGCGGCATGCAACGGAACGCCTTTTAAAAGCAGACGCCGGGCGATCGGCACGATCCCGCATTCACAAGCCGGAAACAAGACACCGGCAAATGTTCCGGACAGCACAGCGAGAAACCGGTTCTTCGGGATGATCTTCGCCATCATTTCCTCCGTCACAAACATTTGAATCAATCCTGATATAAAAACGCCGATTAAAACGAATGGAATTGCCTCTATTAAGATACTGATAAAGATAGAGTTGAGCTGCAGAAAGGATTGTGAAGCCACAAAAAAACCTCCGCAATCAATTTTAGTTTGTCAAACTAGCATTATATCATAAGAGGATCGGTTTGGGAAAAGAGCGGATGACACGTACAGCAAAACCTCGCCATATCGGGTCAGAAAAAAATCCACATTTCTAATGGCGAATGGTATGATAAAAATATTCTAACAATGAAATCAAAAGGGGATGAGAGCATGCAGCAGCCATACGATTTACCGCTTGAGCAGCTATATACATATAAACCGGAACGGACGGCTTTGGAGGATTTTAAAGATTTCTGGAAGGATGCCCTCGCAGAACTAGGTTCGGAGAAAGCAGAACCACAGCTTGAACCGCACGATTATCCGGCTGATGGCGTAAAAGTCTATTGGCTTACATACCGGAGCATCGGGGGAGCGCGAATAAAAGGGTGGTACGCCGTTCCGGACAGCAAGGGGCCTCATCCTGCCATCATCAAATACCACGGCTATAATGCCAGCTATGACGGGAATGTCCATGACATTGTCAATTGGGCCCTTCATGGCTACGCGGCGTTTGGCATGCTTGTCCGCGGCCAGAACATGAGTGAAGATACAAGCGTATCCCCTCACGGACATGTGCCGGGCTGGATGACAAAAGGGATTCTTGATCCGAAAACATATTATTATAGAGGTGTTTACCTTGACGCCGTAAGAGCGGTCGAGGTCGTCAGCGGATTTGCCGAAGTCGATGAAAAGCGAATCGGCGTGATCGGCGCAAGCCAGGGCGGCGGACTGGCCATCGCGGTTTCCGCACTGTCCGATATTCCAAAAGCAGCCGTTTCTGAATATCCGTATTTAAGCAACTTTCAGAGAGCCATCGATACAGCAATCGACCAGCCATATCTTGAAATCAATTCCTTTTTCAGAAGAAACAGCAGCCCTGAGGTTGAACAGACAGCGATGAACACCCTGACATATTTCGATATTATGAATCTTGCGGAATCGGTAAAAGCCCCCGTGCTGATGTCGATCGGTTTGGTCGATACGATCACACCGCCGTCAACCGTCTTTGCGGCATACAATCATTTAAACACGGATAAGGACTTGAAAGTGTACCGTTACTTTGGACATGAATACATCCCCGCTTTTCACATGGAGAAGCTGGCCTTTTTGAAAGAGCATTTGAAATAAGTGAACAAAACATCCGGCAAGAAAGCCGGATGTTTTTTTATGTCTTGATTAAAGATTATATCGTATTATAAGATATAAAATAGAGAGGGGATGTTTTGATGAATATGGAAGAACTCATTGAAGCGATGAATCAAGATTGGACAGACATATACTACAATTTGCACCATACACATGACGACAGCTTGTCCCATCAGGCTGTTCGATTGCTTCAACATATCGAAAAAAAGCAATATGTCACAATCGGCGAATTGGCCAGACTGTTGGATGTGTCCCATAATACCGCGTCAGAGCATGTGAAACGGCTGATTCAAAAAAAGCTTGTTCTTAAAAAGAGGGACAATAAAGATGAACGAAAAGTTTATGTCACATTGTCCGCAGAAGGCGAAGCCGCGGTAAAGCGGCACACCCGCCTTGATCCGCAAAAACTGCAAATGGTCCTTCAGCACTTGAATGAGGAGGAAATCGGATTGGTGAAAACAGCATTTTCTATGTTAAGCCAGGAGGCCAAGTCATGTTTCTGATCACCAAAATTGCCGTTTCTGCCGTTTTGATTGGAATTGTAACCGAAATTGCCAGAAAATCGCCCGAATTTGGAGGCATTATCGCCGCGCTTCCGCTTGTCAGTCTGTTAAGCTTATTTTGGCTGAGCATCCAAGGGGAGTCTGCCAAGCAGTTAAGCCAATTTGCCGCAGGCGTGTTATGGGGCTTTCCCGCTACAGCTGTACTCATTCTCATCGTCGCTGTCAGCTTAAAAGCGTCATTTCCGATGGTGCTGTCTTTTCTGTTTGGAATATGCGGATGGGGAGTCTGCTTACTGCTGCAAAAAGCTGTGGTTCGTGCGGTTTTCGGGTGAGGGTTGCGGGGGATTTGATCGTCTGTAAATATGTGTTCAGGCAGATCGGCTGGCGGTCTATAAATAATTGAGTTTTTTTATGCTGAACGTTCCGGCAGAGATTCGAACTCCCGACCGACGGCTTAAAAGGCCGTTGCTCTATCAAGCTTGAGGATATGTATTGCGATCGGTATTAAGGTTTAATTTTAGGTGAAAGCCCTTAAAAGGTTGTTATCGGTCTTTTAAGGGCCTTGTTTGTTATTTCTATTTTCTTACATATACGGCATGGCGTTTTTCCAAGTAATCCTGAAGCAAACCGACGGCTGAGCAAATGCCCCAATAAATCAAGGCTGCCAATATATACATCGTCATATAGTCGAACTCCCGGCCGCCGACGATTTTCGCCTGCTGAAATAATTCGGGCACCGTGATCATGGCGGCGAGAGAAGATGCTTTAATAAGGTCAAGCATGACGTTCGTCAGAGGCGGCAGAGCGATTCTGACGGATTGGGGGACAATGATGTGCCGCAACGTCTGCGGGTAGGAATAGCCGATCGATTTTGCAGCGTCCCACTGGCCTCTGTCCACCGAAGATAAGGCTGAACGGATAATTTCGGCGATGTAAGCGGCGCTGTTGATGCTGAAGCCGAGGATGGCAGCGGTCAGCGCAGTGAATTGAATGCCTACATAAGGAAAGCCGAAATACAACATAAACAGAATGACCAATATCGGAACGCCTCTCATAAATGAAATGTAGATCCTTGCCGGCCACCGCAGCAGCGCGAGCCCAGACATCCGGCCCAGCGCGACGAAAAAGCCGAGAACCAGTCCGGCAAACATGCTCACAAAGGAAATCAAGAGCGTATTCCATATGCCCTGGATCACATAAGGGAATGATTTAGCAGCCAATTCTGCGTTGAAAATATACTCCCATTGAATCGTGCCCATTTTGAATCCCTCTATTTGTTTACATCGACGTCAGTATAGTCGAGATCGGGTTTTTTTGAAACATCGGCATCACCAAAGAATTGTTTTGAAATCTTTTTGATTGTACCGTCTTTCAGCATGTCCTTGATGACTTTGTCGAATTGTTTTTTAAGCTCTTTGTTGCCTTTTTTGATGATCATCCCTTGCTGATGCGGATAATATTTAAGATCGGGATGAATCGTCAAATCCAAGTCAGGCATTGCGGCAAGCGCCAATTTCTGTAAGTAATAGTCGTTTAAAATGACGTCAGTCCTGCCGTTGGCCACGTCTTTTAAGTATTGTTCGTTTGTTGCATTATCATAGATCACTTCTTCAGCCCCGTATTGGCGGGCGATATCCATGTAAACGGTCGTGGCAGCGCCGGCGGCTTTTTTCCCTTTTAAGTCTTCCAATCTATGAATGCCTGATAAATCTTTTTTGCGGACGATTGCCGTACCATAAGAGTATTTATAAGGTGCTGTGAACAAGAATTTTTTCTTGCGGTCTTCCGTCATCGTGATATCGTTGGCTGCCGCGTCGACTTGGCCGCTGCCAACCGCCGCCAGCATGCCGTCAAAGCCCATCTCTTTAAACTCGACATCCAAATCGAGCCGTTTCGCAGCTTCGCGCACGACTTCCACTTCATACCCCGTCAGTTTATCCTTGCCGGAATCCGTGTCATGATATGAAGTGGGATAAAGGGTTCCGGAAGTCGCAACAACGATTTTTCCCTTTTCTTTGATTCCATCCCAGGCTGTCTTTTCCTGTTCAGCCTCATGTTGAGCTGTGCTGCAAGCAGCGGTTATAATAGCAAACGCCATCACTGTGACCAGCAAAGTGAACGGCTTGTACAAACGTAATTTTTTCACCTGAAACAATCCTCCTATTCCTTTAGTCAAGAAAACGATAGCATTGAAGCCGGCAAGAGGCAATAAGTTATTTTGTATTGGGAGAAAAAGAACATTCTTAAAGGCAAAAATGGTAAAAGGTGCATTCTGCTTTACTTTTGAATGTAAAAGATGAAATCATAATGATATTGGACAATATAAAAAATGAGGAGGATGAAAAAATGAAAAACATTTTAATCATCAACGGACATGAAGCTTACCCGCATGCGAGAGGCCAGCTGAATCATACGATCTTCACAGCAATGGCTGACAAGCTGGGCGAAAAATATGATATTAAAAAAACAGTTGTTGCCGATGGATATGACATCCCGGAAGAGCATGAAAAATTTAAATGGGCCGATGTCGTGATTTATCAGACGCCGATTTACTGGTTCAGCCTGCCGGCATTATTTAAAAAGTACATTGATGAGATCTACGAATACGGGCTTTTCTACAAAGGAACGGAAGATTACGGACGAGGCGGCTTATTTACGGATAAACAGTACATGTTTTCCACAACATGGAATGCACCTCAAGAAGTATTCTCGAAAGAGGGGACCTTCTTTGAGGGGAAAAGTCTTGATGAAGCTTTGTTCCATCTTCACAAGATGCAGGAATTTGTCGGCATGAAGCCATTAAAAACATTTTCTGTACATGATGTCATCAGCCATCCGAATATCGATCAGTATCTTAAAGATCTTGATGCACATTTGAAAGAGGTATTTGCAATATGATGAAAGCGGCTGCTTCGGGCGGCCCTTTTTTATGATCATAGGGCTGGCTGAAACGGGACATGAAGGTTTGAACCGCCTATCCAACCCTTTTTTGTTTTGGAATGAGACGTGTTACAGTGAAATAAAAACAGGCAGGTGATATCATTTGTTTTTAAAAAAACTGACTGTCCTTCACGAAAAAATCCCTTCCTATTCAACATATCCTTTTTCAATTCCTGCGCTTCAATCGCTTAAAGAACTTGCATTTCAGAAAGATGTCACTTTCTTTGTCGGTGAAAACGGCTCCGGGAAATCGACCCTGCTGGAAGCGATTGCGGATAAATGCGAATTTAACACGGCCGGCGGGGGAAGGAATAATACATATGAAGTTCATGCGTCCGGATCTGCTCTTGGGGACTATATCAGACTGTCCTGGCTTCCCAAAGTGACAAACGGCTTTTTTCTCAGGGCCGAGTCCTTCTATCATTTTGCTTCACATATTGATGAAGTGGACAGCAACGGTTTTATTGATTACGGAGGCCGGTCTCTTCACGAGCAGTCACACGGCGAATCATTTTTATCGCTTTTCAAGCACCGTTTTAAAGGAAAAGGCATCTATCTTCTTGATGAGCCGGAAGCCGCTTTATCTCCGGCAAGACAGCTTGCTTTTTTAAGAATTCTCCATGATCTGACACGGGATAAACAAGCCCAGTTCATCATCGCCTCCCATTCTCCGATTTTGTTGGGGTATCCTGAAGCACAAATCTTCAGCTTTGATGGCGAACATATTCAGGAAGTCAGCTATGAAGATACCGATCATTATAGTCTCACAAAATATTTCCTTCAGCATCGAAAAAAGCTTTTGACCGAACTGTTTGAAGAAGATGATTGATGTGAAACGCGTTTCATACGATATCATAGGGAGCAAACCGGATCAAAATAGCTTATAGGAGTGGAAACAATATGATTCATCAACAGCTGCAGTCATTTCCGGATCATTTCTTATGGGGGTCCGCATCAGCGGCCTATCAAGTAGAAGGAGCCTGGAATGAAGACGGAAAGGGCCCTTCAGTCTGGGATGTATTCACAAAAATCCCCGGGAAAACGTTCAAGGGCACAAACGGGGATATAGCAGTTGACCATTACCACCGTTACAAAGAAGATGTGGCGCTAATGGCTGAGATGGGATTGAAAGCGTACCGTTTTTCGGTAAGCTGGCCGCGAATTTTTCCGAAAGGCAGAGGAGAGGTCAATGAAGCAGGCTTGCGGTTTTATGACGATTTGATCAATGAGCTGCTGGCCCATGAGATCGAACCTGTTTTAACCCTTTATCATTGGGATCTTCCCCAAGCTTTGGCGGAGGAGTACGGCGGCTTTGAGTCCAGAAGGATCATAGAAGATTTCAACAACTATTGCGTCACTCTTTACAAGCGCTTTGGAGACAGGGTGAAACATTGGGTATCCCTTAACGAACAAAACTACAACTTCAACCACGGATTCATCACAGCCATGCATCCTCCGGGAGTGAAGGACAGAAAACGTTTTTATGAAGCCAACCATATCGCATTTCTCGCCAATGCCAAGGCGATCGATTCGTTTCGCCAATACGTGCCGGACGGGAAAATCGGGCCAAGCTTTGCTTATTCCCCCGCTTATCCGCTGTCAAGCAGTCCGGATGATATCCTTGCTTTTGAAAATGCCGAGGAATTTATGAATCATTGGTGGCTTGATATGTACTGCTGGGGAACATATCCTCAAATCCCTCTGCAATATTTGCGGGAAAAAGGATGGGCCCCGACAATCTGCGACGGTGACATGGAGCTTTTGGCAAAAGGAAAGCCCGATTTCGTCGGGGTCAACTATTATCAGACGATCACCTATGAAATGAATCCACTTGATGGTGTAACAGAAGGAAAAATGAACACGACCGGCCAAAAAGGCAGCAATCAGGAAACCGGAATGCCGGGGTTGTTTAAAACAAAGCGGAATCCTCATCTGGAAACATCAAATTGGGACTGGGCCATTGATCCGATCGGGTTGAGAATCGGGCTCCGCAGAATTGCCAGCCGCTATCATCTTCCCGTCTTTATAACGGAAAACGGCTTGGGAGAATTTGATCAAATTGAAAAAGACGGCACCATTCAGGATGATTACAGAATCAATTATTTGCGGGCGCATCTTGAACAATGCAAACAAGCCTTAAGCGACGGGGTTGATCTAATCGGCTACTGCAGCTGGTCCTTTACGGATTTACTGAGTTGGTTAAACGGCTATCAAAAAAGATACGGATTCGTTTATGTCGATCGGGATGAAGACAATGTGAAAGATCTAAAGCGGATCAAAAAGAAAAGCTTTCATTGGTATCAACATGTGATAAAAACGAATGGTGAAGAGCTTTAACATGAAGGCGCTGTGCTGATCAGCGCCTTTAGTCGTGCTTAAAATCAAGAATGCAGAATAGCATATCCAAAGCCGGCAAAAAACTCATGTTCAAGCGCTATGATCGTACGATATTGTGATTTGCCGAGCTTTCCGCTTATTATCACACAAATGTTATGGTGAATAAAGGGCGTATCATGAGGTTTTTCTTTTTGGAAATACAACATTTACCGTGTGAATCCGATGATTTTTCAATTTCTTTTGATAAAAAAGAGGTTTTGAAGTATAAAAAGCTAATTTTCTCATAGCAAAGAAAAATGTCATTCAGATCAGGCCCCCTTATAACGATGTACCGGGCGAATGATATAAAAAATACAGATTTCCGGACAAGGAGAGGATCGAGTTGCTTCGCAAATTGTTTAAACACTTTAAAAGCAGCGGCTACCGACGATACAGCAGCAGTGATTACGGACGGCGGTCTTACAAAAAGTACAGCAGCAGCGATTATCGGAAAAAAGGCTATGGCCACCATCATTACAAAAGAAAACGCAAAAAGTTTTTCAGCAGCAGCTGATGGTCGCCAAAAGCATGTTGAGATGGCTGTTTGACCGCCCGCTTAAAGAGGGGACAATCCTGGGCGGGCGATATCAAATTCAGCGCGTACTTGGGATGGGAAGCTATGGCATCACTTATCTTGCCAAACCGCTTGGAGGAAGTGATGTGTATGTTATCAAACAGCTTCGGCAGACAAAGGCATGGACATCCGGAGGACGGCGATCATTTGACCGTGAAGCCGATATTTTGCGCCAATTGAATGAGCCGGCATCACCCCGGCTGTACGAAACGATGAATAGCGGGCGAAGCAGATTTATCGTCATGGAGTATGTCGACGGGAAAAATTTTGAAGACCTGATTTTTGGCGACGGATGTATTTTCGATGAAAAGGAGACCGTTCGGATACTGCTGGAGGTGCTTCACATCACCGCTTCGCTTCATGACAAAGGACTGATACACCGCGATTTACGGCTGCCCAATATTTTTCTGACGAAAGAAGGTATCCGCATTATCGATTACGGCTTGGCATGCCGCTTGACCGAGAGCGAAAACGTTCTTTACCGGCACCCGGAAAAAAGGCTGATGCGCTCTGTTTCAGTGAAAAGCGATTTTTATGCGCTGGGGCATTTTGCGCTTTTTCTTCTTTATTCCGGGTATAACCCGACAGCAAGTGAGGAAAAGAGTTGGGAGGAAGAGCTTGAAATATCGGCCGAATTGAGATCTGTTTTGCGAAAGATGCTGCAGATTGATTCTCCTTATGAATGTGCGCGGGCGATCATCGCTGATCTGGCATCTTTCAAAATGTCCTGCCGGATGGCGGCGCGATAAATATTAAACAAAAGGGATGTGTCTTCAGGTGGAACCAGTTTTGATTACCGGAGCGGGACCAACCGGATTGGTGCTGGCCCTTTTTCTCGCCCGGAAAGGAGTCGCGTTTCGCTTAATTGATAAGAATTCGGGTCCGGGGCAGACTTCGCGGGCAATGGCGGTACATGCACGAACGCTTGAATTTTATGAGCAGCTCGGTATGGCAGAAGAAGCGGTTCAAAGAGGCATTAAGGTCAATGCCGTTCATATACGCGAAGGCCATAGGGAGAAAGGATGTTTCCGCCTTGGGGACATGGGAGAGGGATTAAGTCCGTATCCATTTGTCCTCAGCTTTGCACAGGATGAACATGAGCGGCTGCTGATTGAAAAGCTTAAAGCCGCAGGGGTAAATGTTGAATGGAACACAGAGCTGGTTTCCTATTCGGATCAGGGAAACGATGTCGAGGCGAAGCTTCGGAAAGGAGAGCGGGAGGAAATCATCAAAACTCCCTATCTCTGCGGATGTGACGGAGCCCACAGTACAGTGCGGCGCGGTATGGATTTAGGTTTTCCGGGCGGAACGTATGAGCACACTTTTTTTGTGGCGGATGCTGAAGCATCAGGCGAAGCCGCTTCGGCACATGATATGAATCTGTGTCTTGCGGAAAGCGGTTTTTGCATTGTTTTTCCGGTGAGAAGCACCGGTATGAACCGGTTTATCGGTATCGTGCCCAAATCTCTGGAAAACAAAAAGGCGCTGACATTTGAGGATATCGCCCCGATGGTTGAAAAGCTTTTTCGTGTCAAAGTGCATGGAGTCAACTGGTTTTCTACCTACCGTGTGCATCACCGGGTGGCTGACAAATTCAGAAAAGGGCGCGTCTTTATTCTGGGTGATGCGGAACATATTCACAGCCCTGTCGGCGGTCAGGGGATGAATACCGGTATCGGTGACGCCGTCAATTTGGCGTGGAAGCTGGCGGAAGTGCTTAACGGACGTGCGGATGAAGTGATTTTGGATACTTATGAGACGGAGCGGATCGCTTTTGCCCGGTCTCTTGTGGCGACTACCGACAGGGCATTTCAGGCGGTCATCGGGCAAAATGCCGGGGGAAGGCTTGTTCGGACTTTGCTTATTCCCTATGTCGCCCCATTTTTTCTTCGTTTCCCGTCCATCAAAAAGGCGGCTTTTTACAACGTGTCGCAAATCCGTATTCACTATCGAGACAGCGCCTTAAGCGCGGGAAAAGCAGGAAAACTGCAAGGCGGAGACCGCCTGCCCTGGGTCAGCGGCGGGAGAAATTTTGCAGCGTTAAAATCCGTCTCTTGGCAGCTTCACATATATGGAACCGCGAGCCGGGAGCTGAAGGAGACGGCGACACAGCATCGCCTCCCGTTATATGAGTTTGAATGGAGCCGTGCCTGCGGCAAGTGCGGTTTAGAGCGAAATGCTCTCTATCTGGTGCGTCCCGACGGGTATATAGCGTTCGTGGAGAGTAAACAGGATGTCAAGAAGCTGAGGGATTATCTGTCTCTATTTCATATTCGATCAGGATAAGCAAAACAAGGCTGCCCGTGCTCTTAAAGGCAGCCTTGTTCCGACTATTTCATTTTGACTTTGCCAATCAGCTTATGGAGGTCTTCAGCCAGCTTGGCCAGTTCGTTTGCGGATGCGGACACTTCTTCCATTGCCGCAAACTGCTCTTCGGTCAGGCCTGCGACTTGCTGTGAATGCTCTGATGTTTCCCTGACTTCTTTGGAAATGTCGGCAAAAGCTGTTGTGATGTTTTGAATGCTCCCGGTGATATGCCGGCTGGCAGATGACAGGTCGCCGATTCTGCTGCTGAACTCTTCCATCAGGCTGACGATCATTTCAAACGTGTTTTTGTTTCTCTCGATCATTTTCACACCGTTGACCGCTTCTTCTTTAACAGTCATCATTGAATCGGTTGTTGTCATGATTTCCGACTGTATCCCGGAAATAAGGTGGGAAATCTGACTTGCCGATTGCTGGGATTGTTCGGCCAGTTTCCGGACTTCATCGGCTACAACGGCGAATCCTTTCCCATGCTCTCCCGCTCTCGCCGCTTCGATTGAGGCGTTTAAAGCGAGCAGATTGGTTTGATTGGCGATTTCCGTAATCGCCTCTGAAATGCTGCCGATTTCATTTGACCTCGTATTGAGAAGCGCGATGATTTCACCACTTTCATGCACCGATTGATGCATGGTGTGGATCTGCTGCATTGTCTCCGATATGTCCTCTGCCCCCTGTTTCGCTTTTTCCTGGGCGTAATGGCTTTTTTCCGAGAGAACAGCGGCGTTTTCCGAGATTTTTTGAATATCAGCCGATACTTCTTCAACCGCCTGTTTGCTGCCGGCAACACTTGAGGTTTGCTGTTCGGAAGAGCTTGCGACCTGCTGGATCGCTTCAGTGATTTTTTCCGATGCGAGGCTTGTTTCCTCAGCGCCTGTTGTCAATTGATCAGAAGCGGCAGCAACCTGCTCGGACGATTTCGATATATTTTGCATCAGCTGGTTGAGGTTGGTGTTCATGTGGTTAAAATGACGCGATAATGCACCGATTTCATCAGATGATTCGTCGGTTATTTCGGTTGTTAAATCACCGTTGCCCGCCCGCTCGAAGGCTTGGGTCAGCATGTTCAGCCGTCTGTTGATTCTTTTGGTGAACAAAATGACAAACGATATTGAAATGACGATCGAAGCGGCAAGAACGATAGCGAAGATTTTCAAAAACGAATGAAGCGTGCCTGTAATTAAATCTTGATTGGCCCCGGCATAAAAGATACCGATCACTTTGCCCGTGCGATCTTTGATCGGCATATAAGCGGTTTGATACATTTTGCCTGCGACATTTGCTTTTCCGTAGTAGTTTTTTCCTTCTTTCAACACGACATTCGCCACTTCCGAAGACACCTTCGTTCCGACGGCACGTTTGCCATCTTTCATTACATTCGTTGAGACGCGTGTGTCATTTTGAAAGATGGTAATGGTGTCCCCGGTATCTTGTCCGATTTGATCGACGATTTCCTCATTATCATTCATAAGGGTCGAGCCTTTGTACAGCTTGTCATCTTTGATCTCCCAATCGCCTTCGAGAGACTCGTTTACATAGCGGTAGCTCAGGTTTAAATCGCTTTTGGCTTTTTCTGTGGCCATCTGCTCGAGGTTTTTGGACAGCTCTTTTACGATAAAAATCCCCAATGCAGCCGAGAACATTAAAATGATGGCAAGAACGAGAAGGTTGATCTTCGTTCCCAATTTCAGTTTCATATATGTGAATCCCCCTTTTGTTTCCGCTGTATATACAATATCGGATCAAACGGAACGGTTTGACAGGGGGAAACGATAAAATTGCGGAGTTTTTAAGGGGAGAGTGTTTTTCTGATAAGTGCTTTCTCAATATCTGCAAATCTAACAGGGATGGGCAAGAAGCTTTCTTGGTTAATGAAACGCATGACGATGTCAACGCTTGTATCGATATCAATCCGGTTTCCGCAAGAAACAAAAATAGGTTTCACATGTCTTATGGTTCTTACTGCCCGCCCATAAATTTCTCCCAGTATATGCGCCTGCTTCATTTCCCGGCATCAGGAAATCGGGATTCTTTATTTTAAGATAGCTTTTGGCGACTCCGATTGTCGGTTTGTTTAAATATAACGATGCATGGTTCGCGATCCCCTTATGACGGTAATGCAAATAGCCACATTCCCGTCAAACATATACAAATCAGGAGATGTTGTTAATGTTTCGACCGCTTTTATGACTAAAGGCAATTCCCGAAATGCGAGGAAGCCTGCAGGTTATTTTGAATGTTTATAAATTGTTCTTTCGCGTCTTTTAATTTTGTGAAAACACCAACTTGAACCTTCTTCCGCGCCCCGTCATTCTTCATCTTCACTATCCGGTTTGGCTGGAGCTTCGGCTTTTTTATTTGTCACATAGCTTTTGGCCCGGAGATGTACTTCCTTTTTCAGTTGATAGGCTTTACTGCTTTGATAAGCATTTGCATTGTAACGGATGGGAGAAGAGCTTGTTCCTTGGCCGGTTGCGTCGATTAAGGCTGAGTAGTCGGCCTTAATCATTTGCTGAACCATTTCAGAGGCCGCATACTCGTTTTTGAGCAGTTTATCAAGATCCTCTACTGCTTTAATGGCATCTTTTCGCTTCTGTTCGGCAGCATTCAGCTGCTGGTCAAACTCATCGCTTGAAAAAGGTTCTAAGGAAATTAAATCATCGATATTGACTAAAATGCTTTGCAGCTCTTCTTTTTGTGCCGATACCATGTTTTTGGAGCGGGTGTAGACATTCATAAGCTCTTGACCGAGAAACTGGGTATCGACGATTGTGTCACCGGAAAGTCCGGCAGTTTCGAGTGCAGCTGATACCCATTCAAGAAACTGAATTTGCATATCGGTCAGATCCAGCCAACCGTCTACTGTACCTGATAGGTCTCGGTAGAATGCCTTTATGGCGTCAGCTCCTTCTCCCTGAAAGTCATCATCCAAATCGGCCACACCTTTAAAAGCATTTTTTAAACTGACAAACTGCTCTCTTAAACTCTTGTATTCGTTAGACCGCTGTATCATAGCTGATTTTAGGGTTTCCGCTTCATAGACTTTCATTGTATTCTGCCCTTCCTGATTCTTAATAGTACAGAGTGTACCACTTTGCCAAAAGGAGTTGGTGAATAAATCCTGAACATCCATGAAAATGAATCCTTTTGATTAGGCACATGAACCTACCGACCGTTTTTATTTGTGTAATCACAGCGGTTATGAAGTCCATTAGACCTAATTTTAAATGAAGGAATGTGCCGATGAATAGGTGTGTCAGGAGAAACAGGTATAAGTCGACTTCATGGGAATTGTGAAATAATGTGAACAAAACTTCTAAAAATGTGATTCTATGGTATCTTAAAATAAAAAAATGAAAGAAAAAGGATTTCAAAAACGCGGATATATAAAATTGACTCCGCCATTTCATTTTATTAGGATTATAGTAAATTAATTTTAAAATAGGGTAATATTTTCATATAACATGTTCTAGAAGGGTGGAGCGAGCATTGAATGAAGATGGGTATCGGCTTGGAATAGACATTGGGGGGACATTTACCGATCTTTTTTTGCTAAACCCGAAAGACGGGGGTGTGACAGCCGTCAAAACCCCGACGGTTCCGGATGACCATGCACAAGGGATTGTGAACGGTTTAGCGATTTTGAAGGAAATGGATATTCAGCCGTCGCAGATTCATTATTTTATGCATGGCATGACCATTGGTTTAAATACATTACTGCAGCGAAAGGGAGCGAAAATTGCCCTGTTTGTAACAGAAGGTTTCCGCGATATTTTGTCACTTCAGCGTCTGCGCCTTCCGGTTCCCTATGACTTTAAATCGCGAATGCCGGAGCCGCTGATTCCCCGCAAATATGTGTTTCCGATTAAAGAAAGAATGCTTCACAACGGGGCTGAAAAGGCGCCGCTTCATGTAAAAGACATTGATGATGCGGTCGATAAAGTGTTGGAAGAAGGGATAACCGGTATCGTTGTTTCTTTCCTTCACAGCTATCGCAATCCATTGCATGAACATCAGGCTGCGGAGCGAATCAAACTGAGAGCTCCGGAGTTGGAAGTGGTGGCGTCTTCCGAGCTGTGGCCGCAAATGAGGGAATACGAGCGAACTGTCATGTCAGTCGCCAATTTATACATAAAACCGAATGTGCAGCACTACTTCGATACGCTCAAAAAGAGGCTCGCCGCTTCCGGTATATCGGCGCCGCCGTTTATCACGCAATCAAACGGGGGGCTGATGGATATAGAGTCTGCCGCCGAAGCCCCCGTCAAAACGCTTTTTTCAGGACCTGCGGCAGGAGTCATCGGGGCAATCCGCGCAGCTGAGGCCGCCGGTGTTAAAAATCTCATCACGCTTGATGTCGGCGGAACAAGCGCTGATATTTCCATTGTAGAAGAAGGAGAAGCCACACTGACCCAGTCCAACCAAATTTCCGGATTTCCGATTACCGTTCCGTCTGTTGCGATGTATTCGATTGGGGCGGGCGGAGGCTCTCTTGCATGGGTAGACAACGGCGGACTCTTAAAAGTCGGACCGGAGTCAGCGGGCTCAGACCCCGGCCCCGCCTGTTACGGAAAAGGAGAGAAGGCTGCGCTGACCGATGCGTTTCTTGTTTGCGGCTACTTAAATCCCGACCGGTTTGCCTCCGGCCGCATGAAGCTTTACGAGGAGAAATCCGAGCAGGCGCTTCAGCCGTTTGCCGCCTATTTAAATACCGATGTTGAGCAGGCTGCCGATCAGATGATTCAAGTGGCTGTTGCCAATATGTACACGGAGCTGAGCAATGTAATGGAGCAGCATGGAATTGATCCCCGTGAATTTAGCTTGGTGGCTTATGGTGGAGCCGGCCCTGTCACCGCAAATTTTCTTGCGGAAGAGATTCAAGCGAAAAACGCGCTGATTCCGCCGAGCCCCGGCACTCTGTCCGCCCTGGGTGCTTTGACCGCCGATTTTGTATATGATGCGGTAAGTTCAAGACGGATGCTTCTTGAAGAACTGGACGGAGATGAATTAAAAGAGGAGTTTGAAAAGCTTGCCGAACAAGCAGAAAAATGGCTTGATACACAGCGTGTCAAGGTGCTGACGGAAAAATGTTTTCTTTACTTGCTGGATGCCCGTTATAAAGGGCAGGCTTTTGAAATTGAAGTGCCGGTGTCACGGACATGTATTGAAGAAAAAAACATGAGGGAAATCGCAGACTCATTCCATCAGGTTTATCAGCGCAAATATGGACATAGCGACAAAAAAGCAAACATTGAACTGATGAATATCCGCGTCAGATTGATAGGAAAAACGCCAAAACCTCCAATAAAAGAAAGCGGCCAAACTGCGCAACCGGAAGCCGCGCCGGCAAGCCGGAGGCAGGTCATGCTGAAGGGCGGCGCATATCAAGCCGCTGTTTATAACCGCAGTGATCTGTCATGCGGGCAGCGCATTGAAGGACCGGCCATTATTGAGCAGGATGATACAACTACGCTGATTTTGCCAAATTGGTCGGGTGCTATAGATCATGCGGGCAACTTGATCATTGAGCGGAAGGAGGGAAGGGCATGAGGACAGACCCTGCAAGGCTGGAAATGATGAGAAGCTATTTTAATGCGATCGCAGCGGGGATGGGACACGTCATCGAACGGACATCCTTTACGACATTTGTGAAAGAATCGGCGGATTTTGCGGCTGCACTGGCCACCCCTGATGGGGAATTTTACGTTTATCCGAAAACAGTCGGCGTGACCATTTTTCTTGGGCTGTCGTTAAAGCGGGCAATTGAAGAAAGCGGGCCGTTTGAACCCGGAGACATTGTCATCACGAATGATCCTTATTCAACGGACGGCCTGGCGACTCATTTGCCTGATATCCACGTGTTTAAGCCGATTTTCATTGACGGGGAGATTGTCAGCTACGCCTGGTCCTTTGTCCATTGCAGCGATGTAGGGGGAATGGTTCCTGCCAGCATATCGCCGACGGCAGTCGATATCCACCAGGAAGGCTTGAGAATACCGCCGGTCAAGATTTACAAAGCGGGAAAAGAGAACCTCGAGATATTGAAAGTCCTTCGGGCAAACAGCAGGGCGCCTGAATTAAACGAAGGAGACATCAATGCGATGATTGCGGCGGTCAATACGGCGGAAATTCGTTTGAAGGCGATGGCCGGGAAGTTTGGGACGGAAGAAATCCGCCGGGGGATGGAGGATTTGCTTGAACAGGCGTCCATCAGGGCGGAACGGGTCTTTGCCCGCATTCCTGAAGGAACGTACAGTTTTTCTGATTACCTTGATGATGACATGATTTCCGATGTTCCGATTCGTCTTGCGGTTTCGGCAAAGGTTTCCGGGGGAAACATCACATTGGACTTTTCCGACTGCGATCCCCAGGTGCAAACCGCCTTTAATCTTGTGACAAACGGAAGCAAGCACTCATTTTTATATCAAGGTTTAATCCATTATATCATTAGCGAAGATCCGTTTATTCCCGTCAACGGAGGACTGACGAGGCCGATCGCCATCATCGCTCCGAAAGGAACATTGATCAATCCGGAATATCCGGCCTCTGTCGGGATCCGGCATTCGATAACGATGCGACTTTATAATGTCGTCCTCGGCGCATTGGCAAAGGCGCTGGCGAAGGACATTCCCGCCGCAGGCGCGGGACAGTCGGCTATTGTTGTTCTTTCCGTTCCCGATGAATCGGGAGGCGGCAGGAAAACGTCTGTCGTCGAACCGATGGGCGGAGGAGGCGGCGGTCAGCATAACATGGACGGCGCAGACGGGATTGACCATGCCTCGGGCTTTTTAAAAAATACGCCGATCGAAAGTCTGGAACAGCACATTGACATTCATGTCCTCCGTTATGAGTTGATCAAAGATACTGCGGGATCGGGCTTATACCGGGGCGGTCATGCCATCGGGCTCGATTTTGAAACGACTGCATCTGAATCCATTGTCACAGCGAGGGGAATGGAGCGGCTGCGCTTTCAGCCATGGGGTCTTGCCGGCGGAACAGCCGGAGCGCCCGGCCGGGTCCGTCTTCATCCCGATGGACCTTCGGAAAAAATCATTCCGAAGATCGATGTGCTGCATTTGACGCAAGGGGATGTCATCAGCATTCATTCTCCGGGCGGAGGCGGATGGGGAGACCCTTTTCAAAGGAATCCCAAACTGATATTAAAAGAAGTTGAGTCAGGGCTGCTGAGTGAGGAAGCAGCATTCCGGCAATACGGTGTGGCGTTTGTGAAAAATGGTGGCCGCTTGGTTGTCGATCAAGAGAAAACAAGCATCATGAGAAAAAACAGAGCGGGTGAGTTGACACACTGGGATTTCGGCAAGGAAAGGGAAGCGTATGAACGACGCTGGACAGAGGAAGCCAGCAGCGCTCTTGCCCGGCTGCTTCGAACACTTCCGGCGCATCAAAGGTCAAGTGTGAAACATCTTGTGCACCATTACTTTTCAAAAGAAGATCATGAACCGATCAGCAAACAGGCGGTTACAGATGTTTTTACGAAATGGGCAGGCGAAAAATAATATGAAAAATGGTGAGAAAACAATGAAAAGAAAAATATCTGTTTTGTTTGTTCTATCGCTTGGATTGATTCTTCTGCTTTCTGCTTGCGGCGGGGCCGGCGGCCGGGAAAGCAAAAAATCCGATACCGTTGTGATCGGTGTATACGGCGGTGATTGGGAAAAACATATAAAGCCGAGCATTCAGGCATTTGAAAAGGATACAGGTCTGAAAGTCAAGATCGTCTCAGGGACAGACTCTGAATGGTTCACGAAACTAAAAGTCTCCAATGGCCGTCATGCGCCATATGACCTCCTCATTTTGCAGCCTGATACGATTAAACGGGCTCAAGTTGCTGGGCTGCTTGAACCGATCGACCAACAAAAGGTTCCGAATCTAAAAGATTTGTATCATTCCGTGCAGAAACGCTTCACTGTTGATGGAAAGCAGTATGCAGCAGGCTTCAGCATGGGACAGCTCGGGATTGCATACCGCAAAGATCTCGTACCGCAAGAACCGAAGCGGTGGACCGATCTTTGGAATAAAAGCTATCAAGGTCATGTGGCTATCTCCTCTCCCGCTTATTCGGCCGGCCTTCAGTTTTTGTCCGGTTTAATAAATGCGCAAGGCGGTATGGAATCAAATTCAAAAGATGTGGACAAAGCGTTCAACAGTTTGGCTGATTTGAAAAAAAATGTAACGGCTTATCCTGATAATCCGGGATTGATTCAAACGCTTCTTGAGCGGGGGGATGCATGGGTTGTACCGTTCTGGGACGGTCGTGCTTTTTCCCTTGAGCATTCAGGACTTAATGTAGGGTTTGCCTACCCTGAAGAAGGGGCGGTGGCAGCTGTCGCCAGCTGGGCTGTAATGAAAGGAAGCCCTAATGAGGATAACGCTTATCAGCTGCTGAATCATTTGATCAGTCCTGAGGTGCAAAAAGATTTTGCAGATCGGACGTTTTACGGCATGACCAATCAAAAAGTGAAATACAGCGAAAAATTAAAAGGGAAAATCAAGGTCGGTGAAAGGTATTACAGCAATTTGAAATGGGTCGACTATGAAACAGCGACGAAAGAATTAGGAGACTGGACAAATCGCTGGAATCAAGTTCTCGGCGGAAAATAGGTGACGATCATGAGCGGAATTCAGATTCAGCATGTCAGCCGGCATTTTGGGGACACCATCGCATTGGAAGATGTACAGCTTGAGGTCAAGGAAGGGGAGTTTTTCTCACTGCTTGGTCCGAGCGGGTGCGGAAAGTCTACTCTTCTTCATATCATCGCCGGATTTCTTCAGCCGACCTCTGGTTCTGTATATATAGGAGGGCGGGACATTACTGATGTGCCGCCCTATCACCGGCAGATCGGCCTGGTTTTTCAAGACTATGCCTTATTCCCTCATTTGAATGTCTTCGACAATGTCGCATACGGCTTAAGGGTGAGAAAAATGCCGCGGAAAGAGCTCAAAGAACGCGTAATGGAGAGCCTTGGATTCGTCAGGCTTGAAGCATTTGCCGGGCGGATGCCGCATCAGCTGAGCGGCGGCCAGAAGCAGCGGGTGGCGATTGCGCGGGCATTGGCCGTTCAGCCATCGGTCCTGCTGCTTGATGAACCGTTAAGCAATCTTGATGCAAAATTGCGCAAAGATATGCAATTTGAACTGCGAAGCATCCAAAGGCGGGTCGGGATTACAACGATTCTTGTGACCCACGATCAGGAGGAAGCGTTAAGCTTATCAGACAGAATCGGTATCCTTGGCAAGGGAAGGCTTCAGCAGCTTGGAACCCCGCTTGAGGTGTATCGAACGCCCGCCAACCGGTTTGCCGCCGAATTTATCGGACAGGTCAATCTGTTTGAGGCGCGTTCGACAGGAATTGGACACAATCAAACGGGATATCGTTATGAGGTTCCGGATATTGAAGTGTATGAAGGTGTACCGCTGTCTTTTGAGATCAGCAGCGATACCTTAAAAAAATATCATCCTTCCGTGTTGTTTATGCTGCGTCCGGAAAGAGTTTCCGTTTTTCCGAAGCAGCAGGACGTTCAGGCCAAAGGTCTGCCGGCAACATTAACGGAGGTCGGCTATATTGGAAATGCCCTTCGTCTAAAGGCGTCCTTCATCAATGGGGAGATGATCATTCAGGCGCCGGATCCGCAGTTTCCCGAATTGCCGAAACCGGGTGATCAAGTTTATCTTGCGTGGGATTCGGAAGACCTTGTCCCTCTTGATATAAAGGAGGAAGCAGATGGCTTTAGATAATCAAAAACGCTTCTATTGGCTGCTGCTGGTGCCTGCGCTGTTGTTTCTCGGCGTTTTTCTCGTGCTTCCGTTTATTCTTCTGCTCATTTTAAGTTTCAGAGATGTCGACGACATGATGAATACACTGGCTACATTCAGTTTTTCCCATTACATCGAAGTGTTTACTTCAGATGTTTATCTCAAAACGGTTGGAACGACGCTGTGGACGGCGCTGGAAACAACCGTTTTGTGCCTCGTTATGGCTTATCCGGCGGCATACTTGCTCGTTAAGGCGCCTACGCGAAAATGGCGGGCGCTGTTTTATATTTTGCTTGTCTCACCGCTGCTCACCAGCGTCGTGATTCGGACATTCTCGTGGATTGTGCTGCTTTCGCAAAACGGCATGATCAATGAAGCGCTGCTTCATATGAAGCTGATTGACAAGCCTCTCCCGCTTTTATGGAATATGAATGCGGTTATCATTGCTTATGTCCAGGTCATGCTTCCGTTTGCTGTATTGCCGATTGCCGGCTCATTAAGCGACATGAAACCGAATCTCAAGTATGCTTCCATGAGTCTAGGGGCGGGGAGGCTGCGGACGTTTTTTTGCGTTACACTGCCTCTGACGATTCCCGGCCTGATCACAGGCGCTATGATTGTTTTTTCGCTTGCTGCCGGGAGTTATATTACCCCGCTTTTAGTCGGAGGGCGGATGCAGCCGCTGCTTCCCCTGTCGATCTATCAGCAGGTGATGCAGGTGTTTCATTTGCCGCTTGCGGCTGCCATGTCTTTTACTTTATTGGCCGCTGTATGTGTGATTGTCGCTATCCTTGCATTTATTCTTAAGAGATGGGAGGCGAGAATGAATGGTTAAGAGATTCCGACGCAAGTCTTCGGGGAAGTGGATTGATTTGAGTGTGTGGTCCGCCGGGCTTTTCGTGTACCTTTTTTTGTCGCTTCCTGTGTTTGTCATTGCACTGTCGGCGTTCAGCCCTTCCGAATATCCGCAGTTCCCGCCTGCCGGTTTTTCATTGCGTTGGTTTGCCGGGATTTTTGCGAACGATGAATGGATGGACTCCATATGGATCAGCTGCCTGCTTCTGGCGATTGTGACGCCGCTTACGGTCATGTTTGGAACCGCGGCATCGTATGCACTGGCAAGGCTGGAGTTTCCAGGGAAGCATGCCCTTCAAGCTTTCATTTTATCACCGCTGATGATTCCCCAGATTGTTTTGGGGGTGGCGCTTCTTTATTTGTTCACGATGATGGGGATCAATGGAAGTGTGACAGGCCTTGTGATCGGACATATGCTGATCAGCCTTCCCTATGTCGTCCGGACGGTCGGTGTCAGTGTGGCGAACCTGGATCCGAAGCTTGAACTGGCTTCCATGAGTCTTGGTGCAAGTCCATTGCAAACCTTTTTAAAAGTATCTCTGCCGCTGATGAAGCCGGGTATCATGGCGGGCGCTGTTTTTTCCGCAGTGACCTCGTTTGGGGAAATCTCAATCAGTCTTTTTGTTTCCTCGCCGACGGTTACGCCTGTGCCGGTCAGAACGTTCAGCTATATTGATCAGACCTTCGATCCGAGCGTGAATGCCATCTCTGTCATCTTTATCGTGATCTCCGTTGTTGCGCTGATCATCATCGAGCGGACGATCGGTCTTTCCAAAACCATATAAGGACATGAAGACAAGCAGACTGCTTGTCTTTTGTTGTTTTGAAAGGATTGACAAACCGTTTTCAACGGAGTAGTATTTATAAATACTAGTAGTATTAAAAAACACCACTTTAGGAGGAGCGGACATGATTGAAGAATTAAAGCAGCTCGGGCTTTCCGAATTGGAGGCGCGCTGTTACATCACATTGCATGAACAATCGGGCATGACGGGGTATGAAGTCGCCAAAAGGGTATCAACCTCAAGATCAAATGTATATGCTGCATTGAGGGGGCTTGTGGATAAAGGGATATGCCGTGTCACCAAAGGAGAAACGGACCGTTACGATGCTGTCCCGATTCAGCAGGTTGTTACATATTTGCAGGCGGAGTTTGCAAAAACATCGAGCATTCTGATCAAGCAATTGAATACGCCGCCGGAACCAGCCCCTTCGTTTTATCACTGGGAGGGGGATAAACGATTGAATACAGCGATTAAAAGGCTGATTGCCAATGCGAAAAAAACGCTTGTCGTCGATATTTGGGCGGAGAACCTGCACCGGATTGAAGATGAGTTGTTAGCCGCGGAACAGCGCGGGATCACGGTTATTTTGATCAGTTTGGGCGAATGTGAAACCGAACTTCAAAACGTTTTTATCCATAAACGCAAAGATATTGAGCGGTCATGGCCGCGGTACGGCGCCAAAAAGGTCTCCGTGCTGGCCGACAGCAAGGAAGCGATTGTCGGCAGCCTCGACGGCCAGATGAAGCCGTCTGCCATAGAGACGAATCACCCTTCTGTGATTGAGCTGTTGAAGAATGCCTTCTTTGATGATCTGGTGATGATGCACATTGAAAATGACTTCGGTGCTGAAATAACCGGGAAATACGGCAAAGATTTTCAATCATTAATCGATTATTATGCAAAAGAAAAAGGCTGGGATATCTAATTTAGAGAGGTGAAATGAATGAACAAACGAAACTACGGAATGATGACCTTTGTGCTCTTTTGGACCGGGTTTGCGGTGATGTGCAGCTTATATGTGACAATTCCGTTAACACCTGTATTCATGAGGGAATTTGGTTTATCAGCGGATGATGCGGCTTGGACCGGCAGTATCTTTTCCATCTTTTTTGCGCTCGGCTGCTTAGTGTACGGACCTGTTTCCGATCGCTTCGGCCGCAAACAAGTGATTGTGGCAGGCCTTGTTTTTTTAACGGTTTTTACAGTGTTGATCGGCTTTGCGGACAGCTTGCCCGCCATTATATTGTTTCGCGCTTTACAGGGAGCTGCTGCCGCGTCTTTTTCACCGGTGGCCCTCGCATATGCTGGAGAAATGTTTCCTCAAGATAAGCGGGGAACGGCGATTGGTTTTATTAGTACGGGTTTTTTGCTGGCGGGGATTGGCGGCCAAGTTATCGCAAGCTTTATTAGCGAGGTTTGGAATTGGAACGCCGTGTTTTGGCTGATGTCTGCCGTTTATCTGCTGACAATGTGGTTCAACATGTTGCTTTTGCCGAAAGGAGATGTGAAGCAAAAGAGCGGGCATATGTTTTCTTCCTTCAGCCGCATGGGGGATGTGCTTCACAGCCGGTCTTTGCTGATTGGCTATGTGGTCACAATCACCGTTCTCTTTACATTTGTCGGCATGTATTCAGCACTTGGATTTGTTTTGACCCATTCGCCATATGCCCTTTCCAGCGGACAGATTTTATTTGTCCGTTCAGCGGGTATCCTTGGCATGGCCTGTTCACCGATCGCCGGGCGATTGATCAGCAAGCATGGGAGTCTGTCGGTTTTGCGGACCGGTTTAATCATTGCTGCGGCGGGTTTGCTTTTGATGAGTGTCAGCGGCGGATTGACGGTTCTCGTCGTGATGAGCGTGGTGTTTGTGCTTGGCATTGCAATTGCCGTGCCGTCCCTGATTTCTTTGATCGGCCAGCTTGGCGGAGAGATGAGGGGCCTTGCCGTCTCGCTTTATACGTTTATTTTATTTATCGGCGCGAGTCTGGGGCCGATCTTTACGGCATTTTTCCTGAAATCCGACCCGTTTCTTGTCTTAAGTCTTGTGCTTTTCATCAGTGTCGTTCTGTCCTTTTTAATTAGCAGGAAGCCAAGTCCAGTTCAAGCGGGCAAACGGCTGGCTAAAAACTGAAAGTTGTTTAGTATAGTTTCAGAATCTTTTTCTGTAAGGAATGAAGGTATGAAAGCTTTTATGATGGTTAAAATTTTGTAAAATAAATTTTTGATAAAATATATTAAAAAAACAATTTTACGCTAGGTTTAGCAAATATTAATGAAATCTTAAATCATGACTGTGAATTTGCGGATTAAAACGATGATTTTTCGTTTTCCCGCATATTTTTTTGGAAATTTCGGAAAACCGCATCAATCTTTTCGCCTACCGTTCGGTATCCCGCATGAATCTTTTAACCTATTTTTCGGTGAAAAAAACAATATTTTCATTTAAAGTGAACTGTGTGCAGAAAATGAATTTATTTCAGTAAAAGCAGATAAAGGCAAACCTGCGGAAACGCAGGGACGCAAAGCCATGGCCTAAGGTGCGGACGATGCTAAGGTTGACAGGTTGCCGAATGAACAGGGAGCTTCCCCG
Source organism: Bacillus sp. z60-11 (assembly GCF_046464135.1). Classification (NCBI taxonomy): domain Bacteria; kingdom Bacillati; phylum Bacillota; class Bacilli; order Caryophanales; family Bacillaceae; genus Bacillus; species Bacillus sp. z60-11. The sequence continues at coordinate 252,441 of NZ_JBIYSN010000004.1, forward strand.
TTTTAATTCGGGTAGGCTCTTTTCTTTTTATTCCCAATATAGTTTTATATTGGTATTGACAATTCTGTGACAGCACATTTGCCGTCTCGCCAAACGCCGCAAATCAGTATTGCGGTTCATCACGGAGACCGCCATAAATGACACTTGATAAAGGAGGAATAGGAAAGATGGAAAACACATACTACCCCCTGACACATGCCCAAAGGCGTATTTGGTACACAGAGAAGTTTTACCCAGGTACAAGCGTTTCCAATCTGAGCGGTTTTGGAAAGCTGAAATCTGAGTCGGGAATAGATACCGGTTTATTGGCTGAAGCCATTCGGCAGTTTGTCCGCACCAATGAAACGATGCGCTTCAGGCTGCATGATGATGAAGAGGATGAACCGAAACAATATATCACCGAATATGAACCATTTGAATTGGAGTACCTTGATGCCGCCAAAACAAACATGGCCGACATTTTAAAATGGGGACAAGCTGAAGCGCGCCGGCCCCTGCCCCTGTATGACAGTCCGTTGTTCAAGTTTGCCGTCGTGCGCATCAGCCCTGTTGAAAGCTGGTTTTTTGTAAAGGTTCACCATCTGATTTCCGACGGCATTTCTATGACACTCCTAGGCAACCGCATCACCGACATCTATTTGAAGCTTGCGGGAGGGGAAACCGACCTCGAAGCTGTACAGCCGTCATTTACAGAACACATTCAAAGCGAATTGGAATACGAAGAATCGAAACGGTTCCAAAAAGATAAAGCGTATTGGAACGCTCAATACGAAGTCATTCCGGAGCCCGTATCTTTAAAGCAAAGCGATTCTTATCAAGTCCGTTTGGACGCGGCTCGTCTTTCTAAAGAGATTTCCCCAGACCTGTATCAAAAAATTCAAACGTATTGTCAAAACAACAACGTTAGTGTGCTCTCCTTGTTTCTATCAACCTTACACATTTATATGCATCGGGTGACCGGACAAAAAGATGTCGTTCTCGGCACTTTTATGGGAAACCGGACAAATGCAAAAGAAAAACAGATGCTTGGCATGTTCGTATCGACCATTCCGATGAAAGCCCGGCTTGATGTGCAACAGGACTTTACTGCATTTGTGCAGGAAAGGATGAAAGATCAGCTGAAAATCATCAGACATCAAAAGTATCCGTACAATCTCCTGATCAATGACCTGCGGGAAAGGCAGCCCCATTTAAATAAGCTGTTTTCCGTCTCTTTGGAGTATCAGGTCATGCAATGGCAGCAGAAAGAAACGGTATCGTTCTTATCTGAGCCGATTTTCAGCGGCAGTGAAGTTAACGATGTCTCCATTCATGTGAAAGAAAGATGGGACACGGGGACGCTTGCGGTCGACTTTGATTACAGAGAGGAACTGTTCAGCCGCGAAGAAATGGTCATGTTATACGAGCGGCTCATGACGCTTCTTAATGAAGCCCTCGCTGCACCAGACAAGAAAATTAGCGATCTGGAAATCATTCCTGCGCAGGAAAAACAGCAGCTGCTGCAGCGTGCTTCAGGTTCTTTGATCACGTATGACAAAGAGCTGACCCTTCATCGCTTATTCGAGCAAACAGCAGCTGAGACTCCTAAGAAGACGGCGCTTGTTTTTGAGGGGAAACAGCTTTCGTATCAGGAGTTGAATGAGATCGCCAACCGGCTGGCAAGGGCGCTTCGCAAAAGAGGTGTCGGTTCCGATGTGCCGGCAGCCGTTTTGATGAAGCGGTCAGAGCGGACGGTAGCGGCGATATTGGGGATTCTCAAGGCCGGAGGCGCTTATGTGCCGATTGATCCCGGTTTTCCAAATGAGCGGATTCAGTTTATGCTCAAGGATTCCGCTGCAAAAGTTGTGATCACCGATCAGGCATTTGCGGCTGAATCAGCTGAAACACTGCTCTTTTCCGAAGCGATCGCCGAAACGGAAGACTTCGGCAATCTGCCTTCATCATCCGGTGCTGATCATCTCGCATACATCATTTATACGTCTGGAACAACGGGCCGTCCAAAAGGCGTCATGATTGAGCACAGACAGGTTCATCATCTTGTTAAGGGGCTTCAGCAAGCTGTACATACATATGCACAGGCCGATTTGAATGTTGCGCTTTTGGCTCCGTTTCATTTTGATGCTTCCGTTCAGCAGATATTCACGTCTCTTCTGCTTGGCAAGTCTCTCTATATCGTACCGAAAAAGACCGTTTCCGACGGGCGTGCCTTAGCCGCTTATTTCCGCCGCCACCAGATTGATGTCACGGACTGTACACCGTCTCATTTGCAGCTTTTGATTGCTGCCGACGATCTCCGCGGAACAAGCCTGAAACATATCCTCGTCGGAGGTGAGGCATTATCAAGGGTGGCGACCGAAAAGCTGCTCCGTTTATTTGCGGAATCAGCCGAATCGATTCCCTTGATCACGAACGTCTACGGACCGACAGAAACCTGTGTTGATGCCTCGGCCTTCACAATTCCGCGGGATGGACAACTTCAGTACGAAAACGCCTATGTACCAATTGGCAGGCCGCTTGGGAACAACCGATTTTACATTTTGGATGATCACGGAGCGCTTCTGCCGGATGGTGCCGAGGGTGAATTGTATATTGCGGGAGATGGAGCCGGACGGGGGTATTTGAACCTCCCGGACATGACGGAGGAAAAATTCTCGGCCGATCCTTTCAATCCGGGAGGTGTCATGTATCGGACCGGTGATATTGTCAGATGGCTTCCTGACGGTACCGTCGATTTTATCGGCCGAAAGGATGATCAGGTGAAAGTCCGCGGCTACAGGATCGAACTCGGGGAGATTGAGTCCGTCTTACAAGGTGCGCCCGGTGTCGAAAAAGCAACTGTGCTTACGCGGCCGGGAACAGCCGGCGATCAAGAGGTTTGCGCATATATCGTTCCGAAAGATGACCGCGCCGCTTCGGTGTCTGAGTTAAGGGAGCATTTGGCGAAAAGGCTGCCTGATTATATGCTGCCTTCCTATTTCACCGAGCTTGAAGAAATGCCGCTGACGCCAAGCGGCAAGGTTGATCGCAAAGCATTGCTTCTGCATCAAGCGACGATTACAGGGGGTGCTGAGTATACGGCGCCGAGAAATGACAGGGAAGAAAAAATCGCGCACATTTGGCAGGATGTGCTCGGAGCGGAACGAGTCGGCATCTATGATCAGTTCTTTGAACTTGGCGGCCATTCGCTTAAAGCGATGGTGATGCTTTCAAGGCTCCGCAAAACATTCGGAGTTGAAGTGCCGCTTGAGGTCCTGTTTGAAAAACCGACTGTCGCCGCTCTTAGTCAATTTGTTTCTAAAGCGGAGCAAAAAGGGTTTACAGCCATTGAACCGGCGGCAGAATGCAGCGACTATCCTCTGTCGCTGGCGCAGCAGCGGATTTATATCGTCAGTCAGCTGGAAGGAGCGGGCATCGGCTACAATATGCCGGCGGCGGCTATGCTTGAAGGGCCGCTTGATCGAGAGCGTCTGGAACATGCTTTTCAAAAGCTGATTGAAAGACATGAAGCGCTCCGTACTTCATTTGTATCTGTCAATGGAGAACCGAGGCAGCGTATTCATGCAAAAGCTGAGCTGCACATCGAGGTGATCCAGAGCGGGGACAAGCCTTTAGAACAAACGATAAAATCGTTTGTACGCCGTTTTGATCTCGGGAAAGCGCCGCTTTTGAGAATCGGCCTCGTCCGCCTGGAAGAAAGCAGACACATGCTGCTGTTTGATATGCACCACCTGATTTCCGACGGGGTTTCGATTTCGATTATTTTACATGAGCTGGCCAAGTTGTATAAAGGGGAAGAACTGCCGGAGATGCGCCTGCACTACAAAGATTATGCCGTCTGGCAAAACAATCAGACCGATGGCGGCTATCAAAAAGAAGAAGAATATTGGCAAAACGTCTTCTCCGGGGAGCTCCCTGTCCTGCAGCTGTTGACGGATCAGCCTCGTCCGCCTGTGCAAAGCTTTGCAGGAGACAGGGTTTCCGCTGCCGTGCCAAAAGAGATCGAGGAAAAAATGGTCGGACTTGCTGATGAAAACGGCGCGACACTGTATATGGTCATGCTGGCCGCTTACAATACGCTTCTTGCGAAATACGCCGGACAGGAAGATGTGATTGTCGGGACGCCGGCCGCCGGCCGCAGCCACTCCGACTTGGAAGGGATCGTCGGAATGTTTGTCAATACGCTGGCGATCCGCTCGAAAGTCGATCGTGAAAAAACGTTTGCTGAATTTCTACATGATGTGCGGCACACGGTCTTGAACGCGTTTCAACATCAGGATTATCCGTTTGAATGGCTCGTCGAAAAGCTCAATGTTCCGCGTGATTTAAGCCGTCATCCTCTCTTTGATACGATGTTTATTTTGCAAAATGCAATGGAGGACATTCCGCTGCTCGGCGATTTGCGTCTGTCCATTCAGGAAACGAATTTCAACATCGCCAAATTTGATTTGACCCTGCAGGCAAAGAAAGAACACGGTGAATTGATTCTCGATTTGGATTACAGTACAAAACTGTTTAAAAAAGATACGGCCGAGAGAATACTGAAAGCTTACTTGAACCTGCTTGAAGAAATGACGGCAGATCCGCATCGGAAAATAGGGGAATACAGCTTGTTGACAGAGGAAGAAGCGAAGCGGCAGCTCGTCGCCTTCAACCCGGGTCAAAGCGCTTATCCGCATGGGCAAACGATCGTGCAACAATTTGAGGAACAAGCAGCCAAATCAGGTGAGCGCCCTGCCCTTCAATTTGAAGGCGCGGTATTGACGTACCGTGAACTCAATGAGAAAGCGAATCAGTTGGCAAGACGTCTTCGCGAAAGAGGGGTGCAAACAGGAACGACAGCCGCCATTCTTACCGCCAGGTCGTCGGAAATGGTCGTCGGAATCCTTGCCGTGTTAAAAGCCGGGGCCGCTTATGTGCCGGTTGATCCCGATCATCCAGAGCAGCGCATCCACCACTTCTTCCGCGACAGCGGAGCAGCGGTTTTGTTAACGCAAACGGCGTTGAGACCGCTTGCTGAAGCGGCGGACTTTGCGGGCGAGATGTTCTTCCTTGATGAAGCCCATCTATATCAAGGAGAATCGGCCAACTTGAATGTTCCGATTTCTCCGGAAGCTTTAGCCAATCTGACATACACATCAGGAACGACCGGAACGCCGAAAGGCAACATGGTGACACACCGAAATATTTTGCGGACTGTGAAAAACCCGAACTATTTGGAAATCGTTGATACAGACATCGTACTTTCCATTTCCAATTATGTTTTTGACGCCTTCATGTTTGATATGTTCGGTTCCTTGCTGAACGGCGCCAAACTGGTGGTTGCCCCGAAGGAGACAATCCTTGATATGGGCCGGCTTGCCGCCATGCTTGAAAACGAAAAAGTCTCCGTTTTGATGATCACAACGGCATTGTTCAACATGCTTGTCGATATGCGGCCAGACAGTATGAAGACATTGCGCAGGGTGCTGTTCGGCGGTGAGCGCGCATCCGTCGATCATGTCAGAAGAGCGCTCAAGACTGTTGGAAAGGGCCGGCTTCTTCATATGTACGGGCCATCAGAGAGTTCTGTTTTTACCACTTATCATCCCGTCAATGATGTCAGCGCTGATGCGCAGTCGATTCCGATCGGAAAGCCGGTCAGCAATACAGAGGTGCTGATCCTTGATCCTGCTGGAAAGGTTCAGCCTGCAGGTGTTGCCGGTGAACTGTGCGTCGGAGGAGACGGGCTTGTCCGCGGCTATTTCAACCGTCCGGAACTGACGGCGGAGAAATTCACAGCACATCCGTTTCAAAAAGATCGGAACATCTATCGGACAGGCGACATGGCAAGATGGCTTGCCGACGGAAGTCTTGAATTTATCGGCCGGATGGATCACCAGGTGAAAATCCGCGGCCAAAGAATCGAACTGGGCGAGATCGAGCATCAGCTGCTGACCCATGACATGATCCAGGAAGCTGCAGTCCTGGCTGTTGCTGCCGATTCGGGCGATCAGATGATCTGCGCATACATTGTCGCCGATCGACAGCTTTCAAGTCGCGAGCTGCGCGAACATGCAGCTGCGGGTCTGCCCGGTTATATGGTCCCGTCTGTTTTTATCCAGTTGGAAGAGCTTCCGCTCACAGGGAATGGAAAAGTGGACAGAAGAGCGCTGCCTGCACCTGACGCCGCCCAAAGTGTGCAGAGGGAATATACGGCTCCGCGGAATGACACAGAAGCCCGTCTTGCCGAGCTTTGGCAGGAAGCGCTCGGCATCTCTCAAGTTGGAGTGCATGACAATTTCTTTGAGCTTGGCGGTCATTCTTTAGCGGGAATGAAGCTTATGGCCCGCGTTCAGCGAGAGCTGGATGTCGATCTTCAGCTGAAAGATTTGTTCAAGTCGCCGACAATCGAATGCTTGGCAAAAGCGGCCGCGGACGCAAAGGAAAAAGCGGTGATCTATATCGAAGCCGCGCAAGAACAGGAGGCCTATCCTGTATCATCGGCGCAAAAACGGCTTTATGTCCTGCAGCAGCTTGAAGGCGCGGAGAAAACCTATAACATGCCATCCGTTTTAAAGCTTGAAGGAAAGCTCGACCTTGCCCGGCTGGAAGTTGCTGTAAATAATCTGATCAAGCGCCATGAAGCGTTTCGAACATCGTTTGAAATCAGAGACGGTGAGCCAGTTCAGCGGATATGGAAGGACGCCGAATTTGCGATTGATGTTATCGATGCGGATGAACGAGAAACAGATCAGCTAATTGAAGCGTTTATCCAGCCGTTTGATCTCACTAAGGCGCCGCTTTTCAGAATGAGCATCCTTCGCCTGGCTGAGGAAAGGCATCTTTTACTGACAGATATGCATCACATCATTTCAGACGGCGCATCCGTCGGCATTCTGATCGATGAAATGACAAAGCTTTACGCTGGAGAGACGCTTGAACCACTAAAGATTCAGTATAAAGACTATACAGTCTGGCAGCAAAAGCGCCTGCAAACGGAACACAACAAGCAAGAGGCGTATTGGCTGAAAAAACTGGGCGGAGAACTGCCCGTCCTCACACTGCCGACAGACTTTTCGCGACCGGCGGTGCAGACGTTTGAAGGCGAGCGTCTCACCTTTGAGCTCAAGCCTGAGCTTGTCCGAGCGCTAAAGGATCTGGCTCAACAAACAGAAACGACCCTAAACACGGTGCTTCTTGCCTCATACAGCGTATTTTTAGCCAAGCTGAGCGGTCAAAGCGAGATTGTGGTCGGTTCTCCGGTCGCCGGAAGACCGTACGCCGATGTCGACAATGTGATCGGGATGTTTGTCAATACATTGGCGATGAGGACGCATCCAAAAGGAGAGAAAACCTTTGCCGCATTCCTCAAGGAAGTCAAAGAAACGGCGCTTGAAGCATATGAGCACCAAGATTATCCGTTTGAAGAACTGATTGAGAAATTGAACATTCAGCGCGATATGAGCCGAAATCCATTATTCGATGCTGTTTTTTCAATGCAAAACGCGGATGTAAAAGACTTGTCGATGGAAGGGATCACACTGCAGCCGTATGAGCTTGGTCAGCAGGCGGCAAAATTTGATCTGACCTTGACCGCAGCCGAAGAAGAAGACATTGTACGGCTTGAAATGGTATATAATACGGCGCTCTTTCAGCATGAATCCGTCAAGCGCTGGTGCGAATACTGGCTTCACCTCCTTGAAGCGGCCGCTCATCATTCGGATGTCCGGCTCTCCGAGCTGTCACTCTTGGATGAAACGGAAAAACGGAGGCTCGTGGCCGCCTGGAATGACACGGCACTTGATGTTCCGACAGACAAAACAATCGATGAGCTGTTTGAAGCCCAAGTCCGCCGCACTCCTGACCGCGGGGCTGTCGTGTACAACGGCCGCAAGTGGACGTACAGGGAGCTTAATGCGCGCGCGAATCGCCTCGCCCGCCTGCTGATTGAAAAAGGGGGGCAGCCGGAACAACGGATCGGTATCATGGTCAAGCCTTCGTTGGAAATGGCGGTTGGTGTGCTCGCAATTTTAAAAGCGGGCGCGGCCTACGTGCCGATTGATCCTGATTATCCGGTGCAGCGGATCGGATATGTATTGGAAGACAGCGGTGCTGAGCTGCTTTTAACACAGACAGACTTAGCCGCGCCGGAAGGATTCAGCGGTGAATCCATTCAGCTTGATTTGATGCTGAAGGGAGAATTGACAAAAGAAGATGAGCGAAATCTGCAGTCGGCGGTGAAACCCGGCAATCTCGCATATTTAATTTATACATCAGGCACGACCGGACAGCCGAAGGGCGTCATGGTCGAACATCACTCACTTGTGAACTTGTGCTATTGGCATAACGACGCCTTCAAAGTCACAGAAGAGGACAAAAGCGCAAAATACGCCGGCTTCGGCTTTGACGCATCGGTCTGGGAGATGTTCCCGTATTGGCTTGCCGGAAGTGAACTTCATATCATCGATGAAGCGATCCGGATGGACATCGTCCGGCTGAATCAATATTTTGAAGAACACGGCATCACGATCACGTTCCTGCCGACACAGCTGTGCGAACAGTTCATGGAGCTGGACAACCGGTCGCTGCGCGTGCTTCTGACAGGCGGAGACAAGCTGAAACAGATCGAAAAACGCTCCTACACGCTCGTCAACAACTACGGGCCGACGGAAAACACGGTTGTCGCGACGAGCGGACCGATCGACCCTGATGAAGGGATGCTTTCAATCGGAAAGCCGATCGCCAACACACGGGCTTATGTGCTTGGAGAAAACAACGAAGTCCAGCCTGTCGGTGTCGCCGGTGAGCTGTGTGTCGCCGGCCGCGGGCTTGCGCGCGGCTATCTCAACAAGCCGGAGGAAACGGCGCAGCGCTTCACGGAAGACCCGTTCGTACCGGGCGAGCGCATGTATCGGACGGGTGATCTTGTGAAGTGGCTTTCCGACGGGCGGCTTGAATATATCGGCCGGATCGATCAGCAGGTGAAAATCCGCGGCTTCCGGATCGAGCTTTCGGAAATCGAAGTCCAGCTCGCACGCCTCCCGGAAGTCCGGGAAGCGGTTGTCCAAGATATCGAAGACGCCTACGGAAACAAAGCGCTGTGCGGCTATATCACAGCGGCGGAAAAGCTGGATACAAAAACCCTTGCCGATCAGCTCGCACAGACGCTGCCGGACTACATGGTGCCGGCATATTGGATGCAGCTTGATGAACTTCCGGTGACAGCGAACGGAAAAGTCGACCGAAGGGCGCTGCCTCAGCCTGACGTCGAAGCGCAGACAGCCGACTACAAAGCACCAAGGACGGAGACAGAGCAGCTGCTTGCCGACATTTGGCAGGAGGTTCTCGGGATTGAGCGAATCGGGCTCACCGACAATTTCTTCACGCTCGGCGGAGATTCGATCAAAGGCATTCAAATGGCGAGCCGGCTCCAGCAGCACGGCTTAAAGCTTGAAATGAAAGATTTGTTTCAGCACCCAACGATCGGCGAGATCAGCACCTATGTACAATCGGCTGATGATCAGCCGATTGATCAGGGTCCTGTCGAAGGCGAGATCATATTGACACCGATTCAGCGCTGGTTCTTTGAACGTGAATTCACAAACACACATCACTGGAACCAGTCGGTTATGCTTCATGCGCGGTCAGGGTTTGACCCGGGGATTGCCGGACGGGTGTTAAGCAAACTGATGGAACATCACGATGCCCTTCGCATCGTCTATCAGCAAGGCGAAGCGATCGTTCAGTACAACAGGGGTCTTGAAGAATCCGTGATTCACCCTGAGGTGTTGCATTTGAATGAATCAGGGGCCGAACTGGAAGCTGCCATTTTGCGGGAATCTAATCGAATCCAAAGCAGTATCAATTTATCTGAAGGACCGCTCTTAAAAGCGGCGATCTTTAAAACCGATCAAGGAGATCACCTCCTGATCGTCATTCACCATCTCGTTGTTGACGGGATTTCCTGGAGGATTTTACTCGAGGATTTCGCTTCCGGTTATTTGCAGGCCGCAAAAGGCGAAGCGATTGTTCTTCCCGAGAAATCACATTCTTTTGCTGAATACGCAGTTCGCTTAAAAGAATATGCCGCCTCCAAAGCGTTTGCCAAGGAAATCGGCTATTGGCAGGAAATCGAGGGGAAAGCGGCAATACCGCTTCCTAAAGATCATGAATCAAATGACCGGCGGATGTGCCATACGAAAACGGCGGAATTCACTCTCTGTAAAGAAGAAACAGAGCAGCTGCTGACAAAAGTTCATGAAGCGTACAACACAGAAATGAACGACATACTGCTAGCGGCGCTGGGCTTTGCAATGAAAGAGTGGACCGGTGGGAATGAATTCCTCATCCATCTTGAAGGACACGGTCGCGAGGACATCATCGCGGGCTTGAACATCTCTCGGACCGTCGGCTGGTTTACAAGCCAGTTCCCGGCCCTGATACAGATGAACGATGCCGATGATATCGGCTATCAAATGAAACGGATCAAAGAGGATTTGCGCCACATTCCGAATAAGGGGATCGGCTATGGGATTTACCGCTACTTGACGGAAGCCGGTCAACAGGCAAAGCCGTTCAAGCCGGAAATCAGCTTTAACTATTTAGGCCAGTTTACAGAGATGTCGGAATCCGGTCTGTTTTCGAGATCATCCATGCCGTCAGGCGAGCCGCTGAGCCCTGACACGGAAAAGCCGAATGTGCTTGACATCGTCGGATATATTGAAGACGGCGTATTGACGATGTCGATCGCCTACAGCTCTCTGGAATTTGAGGAAAGCACAATCGCGTCTGTCGCTGACAGCTTTAAGGCGCATTTACTGAAAGTCATGAATCATTGCTTAAGTCAAGATGAAGGCGAGATCACACCAAGCGATCTTGGAGATGATGATCTGACACTTGAAGAACTTGATAAATTGATGGAAATTTTCTAACAAAAAAGACGAGGTGCCTTATGGGGAAACAAAAGATTCAAAAGGTGTATCCTTTGACACCGATGCAGGAGGGGATGCTGTATCATGCCATGCTTGATCCGGAGTCTTCCTCTTACTTCACACAGCTTGAGCTGATCATAGACGGCGATTTTGATTTGCCGGTTTTCGAAAAGAGCGTCAATCAGCTTGTTCGTACTTACGATATCCTCAGAACGGTTTTTGTCCATCAGCAATTGCAAAAACCGCGCCAGGTCGTCCTGGCTGAGCGCCAGGCAAAGGTTGAATTTGAGGATATCGCCGATCAGGATCAAAAACGGCAAATGACGCGCATCACACAATATAAAAAAGAAGTGCAGACAGCGGGATTCAACCTTGCGAAAGATCTGCTGTTTAAAGTGGCGGTCTTTCGCCTCGAACAGCAAAAATACCACCTGGTCTGGAGCAACCATCATATCGTAATGGACGGCTGGAGTATGGGGATATTGATGAAACGTCTGTTTCAAAATTATGAAGCATTTCGTTCAAACCGCCCGGCTCCGATTGATCAGGGAAAGCCGTATGCGGACTATATCAAATGGCTCGGCCGCCAGGATCATGATGAAGCGGGCTCCTATTGGGAGAAACGTCTTGCCGGTTTGGAAAGCCCAAGCGTCATTCCCGGACGCAAGGAATCTTCAGCCCGCGACTCTTACCAGAACGAAGAGTTTGCTTTCGTTTGGGACAAAGAAATGGTGGATGCCATTCAAAAGGCGGCCAGCCGCTATAACGTGACGGCTCCCAATCTGTTTCAGGCGATCTGGGGAGCGGTTCTTGCCAAATATAATGCGGCAGAAGATGTGGTGTTCGGCACGGTTGTGTCCGGACGCCCAGCGGAAATCAACGGGATCGAGCACATGGCCGGGCTGTTTATCAACACGATTCCCGTTCGTTTGAAGATCGCCAAGCATCAGTCATTCGCCGAGCTTTTCAAACAGGCGCAGCAGCATGCGATTGAAGCGGAACGGTACGATTATTTGCCGCTCTATGACATCCAAAAGAAATCTGCGCTGGACGGACGGCTGATCAGCCACCTTGTCGCGTTTGAGAATTATCCGCTTGATCAAGAGCTTGAAAACGGGGCGATGACAGAACGCCTCGGCTTCTCGATCAAGGCAGCCGGAGCTTTTGAACAAACGAACTACGATGTGAATCTGATCGTTTATCCTGGGGCAGAATGGACGATCAAAGTGAAATACAACAGCGCGGTTTATGAGAAATCCTTCATTGAACAGGCGGCAGAGCATCTGACAAGACTTGCCCGCGCCGCGGTTTTCAGCCCCGAAACAGAGGTTGGCCGAGCCGAGCTTTTATCAGAACGGGAGCAAAAAGCGCTGCTGGCTATCAATCACACTGCCGCTGACTATCCACGGGAGAAGACGATCCCGGAGCTTTTTGAAGAACAAGCGGAGCTCGCGCCGGAAAAGACGGCCATTGTCGCCGGCGACAGCAGCCTCACCTACCGAAAACTGAACGAAAGAGCGAACCAGCTGGCAAGAAGATTGAAAGCAAAAGGGCTGAAGCGCGGCGATGCAGTGGCGATTATGATGGAGCGCTCGCTTGAGGCGGCAGTCGGCATGCTCGCGGTTCTGAAAGCAGGCGGCGTCTACGTGCCTGTTGATCCTGCCTATCCTGAAGAACGAGTTCGTTTTCTGCTTGAAGACAGCGGAGCGCGAATCGTCATCATCAAAGAGAACCCGGCAATTTCGTTGGCAGGCTATGAAGCGCTCACCGTGGATGGAGAGGGCGTTGAAAAAGAAGATGCCGTCAATCTTGACCATATCACAAAGCCTGCTGATCTCGCTTATTACATCTACACCTCCGGTTCAACGGGCAAGCCGAAAGGCGTCATGGTGGAGCACCGCAATATTGTCCGGCTTGTCAAAAACGCCGGTTATATTCCGCTCCATGCGGACGTGAGGATGGCGCAGACGGGGGCGGTCAGCTTTGATGCCAGCACATTTGAAGTATTTGGCGCGCTGCTAAACGGGGGAACCCTTTATCCGGTTCCGAAAGAAACGCTTCTTGATGCAAGGCGTTTCCGGGTGTTTTTGCAGGAAAACCGAATCACGACGATGTGGCTGACATCACCGCTATTCAATCAGCTGGCCCGGCAGGATGACGCAATGTTTCAAAACGTAAGCGATCTGATTATTGGCGGGGATGCGCTTGTTCCGTCCGTTGTCAACAAGGTCAGGCGCGCATGCCCCGGACTCTCGCTTTGGAACGGATACGGTCCGACAGAAAACACGACATTTTCAACCTGCTTCTTCATCGATCAAGAATATGAGCGCACCATTCCGATTGGGAAGCCGATCGGAAATTCGACGGCGTATATTCTTGATGAACAAAACCGGCTTCAGCCGGTCGGGGTGCCGGGGGAGCTTTGTGTCGGCGGAGACGGAGTGGCACGGGGCTATTTGAACGAGCCTGAACTGACCGATGAAAAATTCGTCGGCGATCCGTTTGCTAAAGGGAAACGGATGTACCGCACGGGCGATTTGGCCAGGTGGCTTCCTGATGGAAATATCGAATTTCTCGGCCGGATGGATCATCAGGTCAAGGTCCGCGGCTTCCGGATTGAATTGGGAGAGATTGAAGCGAGCATAGCCCGGCTTGACGGAATTTTAGAAGCGGCTGTTGTCGTCAAAGAAAACCGTGCGGGAGAAAACGACATTTGCGCTTACTATACCGGGAGCCGGACGGGCTCAACGTCCGAACTTCGGACCGAGCTTTCTCAATCGCTTCCGGAATACATGATGCCGTCACATTTCGTCAAGCTTGAGAACATGCCGCTGACGGCCAACGGAAAGGTTGACAAACCCAAGCTTCCGGCTCCGGCAGCAGAGGAAACAAATTCCGAATACAAAGCACCGGAAAGCGAAACAGAGCAAACTCTGGCGGACATTTGGGAAGAACTTCTCGGCATCCAGCATCCGGGAATCGACGACAACTTCTTTTCCTGTGGCGGCCATTCGCTGAAAGCGATGATGCTGACCGCCAAAATACAAGAACGGCTGCAAAAAGATGTTCCGATTAAGGTATTGTTTGAAAAACCGACGATCAGAGGGTTGGCCGAATTTTTGGAAGGAGAATCGAAGGAAGAAGCGCCGCCGATTGAACCGGCAGCTTCGAAGCCTTATTACCCCGTGTCATCTGCGCAAAGGCGCATGTACATTGTCAATCAGCTTGAAGAAGCAAGCACGAGCTACAATGTATCTGCTGTTCTGCTCTTGGAAGGGGACTTGGATAAGGATCGCCTTGAATCGGCGTTTCAAGCATTGATCGACCGCCATGAAACACTTCGGACATCGTTTGAATTAATCGATGGAGAAATCGTTCAGCGCATTCACCAACACTCGCCGTTTAGGCTGGCGGTTTCTCAAGCCGAAGAAGCGGAAGCCGAAACAAAAATCAGCACGTTCATCAGACCGTTTCAATTGGATCAGGCGCCGCTTGTGCGGGCTGAACTCGTTCGTTTGGAAGAGCGGCGACACCTGCTTCTGATCGATATGCACCATATTATTACAGATGGAAGCTCAACAGGCATATTCATCCGCGATCTTGCGCGGATCTACCAAGGCGGGGAAGCCCCTGCTCCTAAACTGCATTATAAAGATTTTGCCGTCTGGCAAAACGACCAAAAGCGGCAGGGACAATTGAAAGAGGAGGAGCAATACTGGCTTGATGTTTTCAAAGGTGAACTGCCTGTGCTTGATCTGCCGTACGACTTCCCTCGTCCTGCGAAACGGAGCTTTCAAGGCGAGCGGATTGTGTTTGGGATTGATCAAGAGCTCACAAAAGAGATTCAGAAGCTGCTCTCTGAAGCCGACACAACGCTTTACATGTTCCTGCTGGCCGCATTCAACATTCTCATTTCGAAGTATGCATCACAGGATGATGTGATCGTCGGATCGCCTGTGGCCGGAAGAACCCATCCTGATTTGCATGATATCCCGGGGATGTTTGTCAACACGCTGGCCATCCGCAATCGTCCGGAAGGGCAAAAAACATTCAAGCAGTTTTTGCAGGAAGTAAAGGAAACAAGTCTTCAAGCATTTTCCAGACAAAGCTATCCGCTTGAAGAGCTGATTGAAAAATTACCGTTAGCCAGAGACACAAGCCGGAACCCTTTGTTCAGCGTCTTTTTCAACATGCAGAATATGGACGTTCCAACTCTGGCATTAGGGGATTTGCAGATTTCATCCTATGCTGTCCGGCACAGAACGGCGAAGTTCGATCTGTCCCTTGAGGCGGTTGAACATGGCGGGGAAATCGGTTTGAGCTTTGACTATGCCGTCTCATTATTTAAAGAAGAGACGATCAGGCGCTGGAGCGGACATTTGCTGAATGTGATCAAAACGATCTGCGCGAATCCGGAGATCAGGCTCCAAGAGATCGAGCTCCTTTCAGCGAAAGAGCGGGAGACGCTGCTGGATGAAGCGAAAGGCGGAGAGGCAGTGGATGTAAAGAGGCGGCCGTTCTATGAACTGTTTGCAGAACGGGCGGCGAAAACGCCTGATTTGACGGCGGTCGTCTGCGGGGATACAAAGCTCACATACCGCAGACTTGATGAGAAAGCAAATCAGGTGGCGAATGTGCTGCGGGAAAAAGGAGTCGGAAAAGAAGATATCGTCGGGATCATGATGGATCGTTCCACAGATGTCATCGTCTCCATTCTCGGCGTCATGAAAGCCGGAGGCGCGTATTTGCCGATTGATCCGGAAATGCCGGTGTCAAGGGTCTGTTACATGCTTGAAGATAGCGGAGCCCGCTGGCTTATAACTGAGCCTGCCTATCAAACCGCTCTTTCAGGCCAATATAAAGGGATGTTCATAGATATTGCCAAGGACACGCTGGGGGCAAGCGCCGCATGTCCTCATGTCATCAATGACGGAACAAGTCTCGCGTATATCATCTACACATCCGGGACGACGGGCAATCCAAAAGGTGTTCAGCTCGAACATCGCAGTCTTGTCAATTATGTTTCTTGGTTCAGCAGTGAGGCCGGCCTTTCAGAATCGGATAAAACGATGCTCCTGTCTTCCTATGCGTTCGATCTCGGCTACACGAGCCTTTTCCCGATTCTTCTTGCCGGAGGGGAGCTTCATCTCGTACCGAAGGAAACCTATACGGAACCGGAGCGGTTAAGCCGCTATATTGGCAAACAAGGGATTACATATATCAAGCTGACGCCGTCCTTGTTCCATACGGTCGTTCAGCCGCAAAGCTTTGCTTCGGCAAAGGGGCTTCAGTCGCTCAGACTGATTGTGCTTGGGGGAGAAAAAATCAATCCGGCCGATGTGGAACGGTTCCATTCCCGTTATCCAAAGGCACGGTTCATCAACCATTACGGTCCGACGGAAACGACGATCGGGACGATTGCAAAAGTGATCGAGCAGGACAGAATCGCCGAATTTGCCAAACGTCCAACGATCGGACGGCCGATTCCGGGCGCAGGCGCTTTGGTGCTTGATGATTCACATCATCTTGTTCCTCCCGGCGCGGCAGGCGAATTATATATCACCGGAAAAGGGCTGGCGCGAGGATATGTGAACAAACATGAGCTGACAGCTGAACGGTTTATCGAAAATCCTTATGCTCCGGGCACGTTCATGTATCAGACGGGAGATCTCGTCCGCCGGCACCCGGATGGGGAGCTTGAATTTGTCGGACGAACGGATGATCAAGTGAAAATCCGCGGATACAGGATTGAACTGAAGGAGATCGAAGACGCTCTAAAAGACCAGGAAGCTATAGAAAGAGCGGTCGTTCTCGCGATTACATCCGATTCCGGAATGGAGGAGCTGTGCGCCTATATTCAATCGGAACGACAGCCGGCATCTGCTGAGCTGAGGCAGCGGCTTTCCGAACGCCTGCCTTCGTATATGGTGCCGTCATCCTTCATCAGTGTTGATGAGATCCCGCTTACGGCAAACGGAAAAATCGACCGCAGCGCACTGCCCAAGCCTCAAACGCTAAACGAACGCAGCGGTTCTTACTTGCCGCCGTCAACAGAGCTAGAGAAAGAGCTGACCCTCATTTGGGAAGATGTTCTCGGCACCCGGCCGATCGGAATCGAAGACCACTTCTTCGATCTTGGCGGTCATTCGTTGAAAGGAATGATGCTGACAGCCGACATTCACTCGAAACTGGGGAAAAAAGTGCCGTTAAAAGCGCTCTTTGAGTGCCCGACAATCAGCCGGCTCGCACGCTATATCGAGTCAGATGAAGAGCGATCTTGGCAAAACGGCATCCGGCCTGCCGAAAAACGCGGCTGGTATCCTGTTTCTTCCGCTCAAAAACGGATGTACGTCCTCCATCATCTTGAAAAGGACGGAACCGGATATAATATGCCGTCTGTTTTCACGGTAGAAGGGCCTCTTGATGTCGAGCGCCTCAGACGGGCATTTGCTGCATTGGTGAAGCGCCATGAACCGCTGCGCACATCATTTGCGGAAATCGGCGGCCATCCGGTGCAAAAAGTGCACGAACATGCGGACATCGATGTCAAAGTGACGCCAATTCAAGAGGAGGATGCGGAAAAAGAAATCAGCCGCTTTATCAGACCGTTTGATTTAAACAGCGCCCCGCTCATCCGGGCGGAGCTGCTCACCATCAGTGAGAAGCGGCATCTGCTTTTGATCGACACCCATCATATTATTGCCGACGGTGTGTCAAGAAGCCTTTTTGTGAAAGAAATCGCACAGCTTTACAGAGGGGAATCTCTTCCTGAACGTGAGCTGCATTACAAAGATTATGCGGTCTGGCAGCATGAACCGGATCAGCAGGAGAGCATTCAGGAGCAGGGAGCTTTCTGGCTGAATCAGTTTAAGGAAGCCGTGCCGGAACTCAGCCTTCCGCTCGACTACCCGCGCTCTCCGCTGCAAAGCTTTGCCGGAGACCAGATTCGCTTTCAAACATCGAAAGACACAGCGCTTAACATCAGAAGATTGATAACAGATTCGAAAACGACGCTGAATACCGTGATGCTGGCCGTCTTTAACATTTTCTTAAGCCGTCTCTCAGGGCAAAAGGATATTGTCATCGGATCGGCGACAGCCGGCAGAACAAACGCCGATTTGAAAGACATGCCGGGCATGTTCGTCAACTCATTGGCGCTGAAAAACCATGTGCCGTTTGCCGCAACATTCAGCGAATTTTTAGAAGCCGTCAAAAATAACAGCATCGCTGCCCTTGATCATCAGGACTACCCGTTTGAAGAGCTGATCGCTAAGCTTGATTTGCCGCGCGATATGAGCCGGAATCCGCTTTTCAATGTCATGCTGACAGTAGAAGACCCTGATAAGGAAACACTTGATTTAGATGGTTTAACAATCAAGCCGTATGACATTTCGCATGCCGCCGCCAAATTTGACCTGACATTGGGCGCTTTTGCGAAAGAGGATGGACTCAGTCTGCAATTCGAGTATGCGACAGACTTGTTTAAGAAAGAAACGATCAAGGGCTGGAGCGGATATTTGCTCTATCTTCTCGAAACAGTTGCGGCCAATCCGCATGTCCGTCTGTCGGATTTATCGCTCATAGATGAAACAGAACAACGGAAAATCGTCGAAGAATGGAATGCGACTGCACTTGAAGCGCCGACAGACAAAACGATCAATGAACTGTTTGAAGCCCAAGTCCGCCGCACTCCTGACCGCGGGGCTGTCGTGTACAACGGCCGCAAGTGGACGTACAGGGAGCTTAACGCCCGCGCGAATCGCCTCGCCCGCCTGCTGATGGAAAAAGGGGCGCAGCCGGAACAACGGATCGGCATCATGGTCAAGCCTTCGTTGGAGATGGCGGCCGGTGTGCTGGCGATTTTAAAAGCGGGTGCGGCTTACGTGCCGATTGATGCTGACTATCCGGTGCAGCGGATCGGATATGTGCTGCAAGACTGCGGTGCTGAGCTGCTTCTCACGCAAACCGATGTAACTGTACCTGAAGAGTTCAACGGGGAAGTGCTCCTTCTCGATACGATGATGAGCGAAGAGGTCGTAAAAGAAGATGAGATGAACCCGCAATCCGCTGTCAAGCCTGACAATCTCGCATACTTGATCTATACATCAGGCACGACCGGACAGCCGAAGGGCGTCATGGTCGAACATCACTCACTTGTGAATCTGTGCTATTGGCATAACGACGCCTTCAAAGTCACAGAAGAGGACAAAAGCGCAAAATACGCCGGCTTCGGTTTTGACGCATCGGTCTGGGAGATGTTCCCGTATTGGCTTGCCGGAAGTGAGCTTCATATCATCGATGAAGCGATCCGGATGGACATCGTCCGGCTGAATCAATATTTTGAAGAACACGGCATCACGATCACGTTCCTGCCGACACAGCTGTGCGAACAGTTCATGGAGCTGGACAACCGGTCGCTGCGCGTGCTTCTGACAGGCGGAGACAAGCTGAAACAGATCGAAAAACGCTCCTACACGCTCGTCAACAACTACGGGCCGACGGAAAACACGGTTGTCGCGACGAGCGGGCCGATCGACCCTGATGAAGGGATGCTTTCAATCGGAAAGCCGATCGCCAACACACGGGCTTATGTGCTTGGAGAAAACAACGAAGTCCAGCCTGTCGGTGTCGCCGGTGAGCTGTGTGTCGCCGGCCGCGGGCTTGCGCGCGGCTATCTCAACAAGCCGGAGGAAACGGCGCAGCGCTTCACGGAAGATCCGTTCGTACCGGGCGAGCGCATGTACCGGACGGGTGATCTGGTCAAGTGGCTTTCCGACGGGCGGCTTGAATATATCGGCCGGATCGATCAGCAGGTGAAAATCCGCGGCTTCCGGATCGAGCTTTCGGAAATCGAAGTCCAGCTCGCACGCTTCCCGGAAGTCCGGGAAGCGGTTGTCCAAGACATCGAAGACGCCTACGGAAACAAAGCGCTGTGCGGCTATGTCGTTGCGGACGAACAGCTTGATACAGAAAGCCTCGCCCGTAAGCTGGCACAGACGCTTCCGGACTACATGGTACCGGCGTATTGGATGCAGCTTGATGAACTTCCGGTGACAGCGAACGGAAAAGTCGACCGAAGGGCGCTGCCTCAGCCTGACGTCGAAGCGCAGACAGCCGACTACAAAGCACCAAGGACGGAGACAGAGCAGCTGCTTGCCGACATTTGGCAGGAGGTTCTCGGGATTGAGCGAATCGGGCTCACCGACAATTTCTTCACGCTCGGCGGAGATTCGATCAAAGGCATTCAAATGGCGAGCCGGCTTCAGCAGTACGGCTGGAAACTTGAAATGAAGGATTTGTTTCAGCACCCGACGATCGGCGAGATCAGTTCGTATATCGAATGGACGGACGGCAAACCGATCGACCAGGGACCTGTTGAAGGAGAAGCCGCATTGACGCCGATTCAGCGCTGGTTCTTTGAACGTGAATTCACAAACGAGCACCACTGGAACCAGTCGGTCATGCTTCACGCCCCGGCAGGTTTTGATCCTGAGTTCGTCGAGCAGACACTGGAGAAACTGACTGAGCATCACGATGCACTGCGCATGGTGTACAAAAAGGAAAACGGCCGCATCAGCCAACATAACCGCGGACCCGGTGAGCACGGATTTGCCTTTAGAGTGGTTGATCTCCGGTATGTCACTGATAGTGCAGCGGAAATCGCCGCTCAAGCGAAGCGGCTGCAGGCAAGCCTTCATATTGAAACAGGGCCGCTCGTAAAGGCCGAACAGTATCAGACTGCAGAAGGCGACCATTTGCTGATTGTCATTCATCATTTAGTCGTGGACGGTGTATCATGGAGAATCCTGCTGGAAGACTTTGCATCTGGCTACCTGCAGGCCGCTCAGCGGCAGGACATTGTCTTCCCTGACAAAACAAATTCGTTCAAAGACTGGGCTGAAGAGCTTGAGGCCTATGCGCAATCCGAACGCTTCCGTAACACAGCCGACTATTGGCGCAGTCTTGAAGAAGAACGAATTCCGGCATTGCCGAAGGACCATACAGCCGCTGAAAGGAAAGTGAAAGACTCAGCCGCTGTAATGTTCGAATTAACTGAAGCGGAAACACGTTTGCTTTTGACGAAAGTCCATGAGCCGTATGGTACGGATATCAATGACATTCTGCTTTCCGCTCTAAAGCTGACGATCATGGAATGGACGAACGATTCAAAAGTGTGTATCAACATGGAAGGGCACGGCAGGGAAGACATCATCCCGGGCATGAACATCTCAAGAACGGTGGGCTGGTTCACCGCGCAATATCCAGTCGTTTTAAAAGGGGCTGAAGACGGCGGCTTGCCTGAGATGATCAAAAGCGTAAAAGAACAATTACGCCAGATTCCGGATAAGGGAATCGGATATGGCATCCTTCGCTATTTAACGGATGGCGCCGATTTTTCACTCAAACCGGAGATCAGTTTTAACTATTTAGGCCAGATCGACAATGAAGTACAGACCGAATTCTTCGGACCGTCCTCTTATGATATGGGGAATCAAGTTTCAGAGGAATCAGAAGCGCTCTATGCTTTGAGCTTCAGCGGCATCATCAAAGGTGAAAAGCTCATCATGTCCTGCTCCTTTTCTACAAAGGAATTTGACAGGCAAACTGTTCAGGAGATCATGGACCGCTTCAAACATCATCTGCAGCAATTGATCGATCATTGTACGGCCAAAGAAGGGCGCGAATTCACGCCGAGCGACTTTACCGCCGGAGACCTTGAAATGGAAGAAATGGGCGATCTATTTGACGTCCTTGAAGAAAATCTGAACTAAACAACAGGGAACACCCGCTTCACAATAAGCGGGTGTATCCATGAAAGGGGGAACGATCATGAGCCAGTTCAAAAAAGAGCATGTACAGGACATTTATTACTTATCGCCGATGCAGGAAGGGATGCTGTTTCACACGCTGCTTCACCCTGGACAAGGTTTCTACATTGAACAGATCAGCATGCAGGTGAAGGGGTCCTTCGAAAAAGAGATTCTAGAAAAAAGCATGAATGTGATCATTGATAGATATGATATTTTCCGGTCCGTATTTGTACATGAAAAAATGAAAAGACCGGTTCAGGTCGTCTTAAAACAAAGAACCTTTGCAGTGCAAGAAATCGATTTAAGCGGGCTTTCTGAAAAAGAACAGAACGAAAAAATCGAAGAATATAAACAAAAAGACAAAGAAAAAGGCTTTCAACTCGCAAAAGACATTCCGATGAGAACCGCCATTTTCAAAAAAGGAACGGATCATTACGAATGGGTTTGGAGCTACCATCATATTTTGCTGGACGGCTGGTGCTTCGGCGTTGTGGTTCAGGAGCTTTTCAAAGTGTACAATGCGCTCCGCGACAACAAGCCTTACAGTCTGCCCCCAGTCAAACCGTACAAAGAATATATCAAATGGCTTGAACAGCAGGATAAGCAAACATCGCTGGCCTATTGGCAAACCTATTTAGACGGTTTTGAAGGACAGACAACCTTCAGAGAACAGCGGAATAAAACAGAACAACCCGTCAGTCAGCCCGAAGAGCTGCTGTTTACTCTGCCAAAGGAGGACACGGAAGCGTTCACACGGCTTGCAAAGGCTCACAACACGACATTGAGCACAGCTCTTCAGGCGGTATGGTCCGTGCTTTTGAGCCGTTATCAGCGATCGCGCGACCTGATCTTCGGTACAGTGGTATCGGGACGCCCCGCGGAAATCAATGGTGTGGAGCACATGGTCGGCCTCTTTATCAATGTCGTGCCGAAACGGGTGACATTCGACGGGCAGACGACTTTTACGGAGCTGATCACCGATTTGCAGAAGCAGTCGCTCGAATCTGAGCCTCATCAATATGTGCCGCTCTATGACATCCAAAGCCATATCGGGGCGCCGGATTTAATCGACCACATCATCGTGTTTGAAAACTATCCGCTCCAAGAAGCCAACAAACAGCAGGAAGAAAAAAATCTCGGCTTTACAATGGGCGATGTCAGCGTTTTTGAAAAATCAAATTACGATCTGAATCTCCTTGCATCTCCAGGCGAGGAAATGCTGCTGAAGCTGGCTTACAACCGAAACGTCTATGACTCTGCATTCGCCGTCCGTCTCAAAGAACAGCTGCTAACCGCAATCCGGGAGATCGTCAGCAATCCGCATCAGCCGCTGGATGATATCGATGTGGTGCCGGAAGAGGAAAAAACGCGTCTGCTGTCTGAGTTGAATCCTCCAGCGGACGAAGAAAAAGCCAGACTGACACTGCCGCAATGGTTTGAACATTATGCGGAAGCCATCCCTGAACAACCTGCCGTTTCGGCAGCCGGACGAACGCTTACATATGCCGAACTGAACGAACAGGCGAACAGACTCGCCCGTCTGCTCCGCAAGAAGAACATCAGCAGGGACAAAGCCGTCGCCCTCTTTTTCCGGCGTTCACCGGAAATGGTCATCGCGATACTTGCGGTGTTAAAAGCGGGAGGTGCCTATTTGCCGATCGATCCGGAGTATCCGAGAGAGCGCATTCAATACATGCTTGAAGACAGCGGAGCGGTATGCCTGCTCACTCAGGAAGAGCTTCAGGATCAAGCGGCACAGCTTTCCTTCAAAGGAGAAACGATTGCCATCGACGGTCCGGCCGCATCCGCAGAAAGCGGAGACAACCTTGAATTGGACGGGCGGCCGGAGACATTAGCTTATATCATGTACACATCGGGAACCACGGGCAAACCGAAAGGAAATTTGACGACGCACGCCAATATCGCTCGGGTCGTCAAAGAGACGAATTATATAGACATCACACAGCACGACACAGTGCTGTCTCTGTCAAACTATGCATTTGACGGTTTTACATTTGATCTGTACGGCGCACTGCTCAACGGAGGAAAATTGGTGATTGCTGATCAAAAGACCATTCTTCATATCAACAAGCTGTCGGAAACGATTCAAAACGAAAACATCACGGTTATGTTTGCGACGACGGCGCTGTTCAACCTGCTTGTCGATGAGGGAACGGATTGGATGAAAGGCCTTCGCAAAGTGCTGTTTGGAGGCGAGCGTTCATCTGTCAGACATGTGAAAAAAGCGCTTGCCGCGATGGGGCCGGATCGGATCATTCATGTATACGGCCCCACGGAAACGACCGTATTTGCGACATTTTATCCGGTCAACAGTGTGCCTGATACCGCCGTTTCCATCCCGATCGGCAAACCGTTGAACGAAACAGGGGCATACATTCTGACGGAAAACGGCCGGCTGCAGCCGCTGGGAGCGGTCGGGGAGCTGTGCATCAGCGGCGCCGGTGTATCGCGGGGCTACTTAAACAGGGCAGATCTGACGGCGGCAAAATTTGTTCCGCATCCGTTTCAGAGCGGTGACATCATGTACCGGACGGGCGACCTTGCCCGCTGGCTGCCGGATGGCAACATCGATTTCATCGGGCGGGTGGATGATCAGGTGAAAATCCGCGGACATCGGATCGAGCTCGGCGAAATTGAAGAACAGCTTCTCCGCTTACAAAGCGTAAAAGAAGCCGTTGTTCTCACAAGACGAAGTGAGAGCGGGGATGCGGTCCTTGCCGCGTATGTCGTTCCAACCCCTGAAGAAGATGTGTCAGAAGAGGCGCTTCGCCGCGGACTGGCCCGCCAGCTTCCGGCGTATATGGTGCCAGCGGGATTTGTCATCCTTGAAGAGCTTCCGCTGACGGCAAACGGCAAAGTCGATCGTCGGTATCTGCCGGAAGCGACGGCACCTACCGAAAAAGCTGATGAACGAGAGCCGCGCAATGAGACGGAGAAAAAGCTTGCGGCCATTTGGTCGGACGTATTGGGGAGGCCGAAGATCGGCATTGATGAGAACTTTTTTGAAATCGGCGGTCATTCATTGAAAGCAATGGCTGTCACTTCCCGTATTTTAAAGGAGCTTGCCATCGACGTTCCGGTGCATGTCATGTTTGACAAGCCGACCATTGCGCATCTCGCGGCTTATATCGAAAACGGAGGGGAGTCGGGCGAAGCGGGGAAAACCGTCTTCAATCCGGAAAGCAGCCGGCAGGTGTTTGCATTCCCGCCTGTCCTCGGGTATGGCGTGATGTACGGCAAACTTGCCGAACAATTGCCCGAATACAAGCTTTGCGCCTTTGATTTTATTGAAAGCGATGATCGGATCGAGCGCTTCGCTGAAGCCATCATCAATCTTCAGCCTGAGGGTCCATTGACATTGATGGGATATTCGGCCGGATGCGCCCTCGCGTTTGAAGTGGCGCAAGAGCTTGAAAAAAACGGACGGCAGGTTGAAAAACTGCTGATGATTGATTCCTATATGAAAAACGATGTCAGCGATTTAAAAGGACGTACGATTGAAGATGACGTGGCTCGACTGATGGAAGCCAACCAAGATAATGAATATCTGCAAATCAAGGCGGTTCAGCAAGGCATTTTCAAAAAGATGAGCGCGTATTATTCATACTTTGTGAACGTGATCCACCGGGGAAAAGTCGGCGCTGATATTCACCTGATCAAATCGGAAGAGACGAGTCCGCTTCCGGCATGGCTTTCCGCTTGGGAAGAAGGCACGAGCGCTTCCTGCCGCAGCTATCAAGGATGCGGGAAACATGATGAAATGCTTGCGGCAGAATTTGCCGAACGAAACGCAGAGCTCATCAAGCCGATTTTGGAAGGCCGTCCTGCAAGAGCAGGAGGTGTACGATAGGTGAATGATTTATTCAAACAGTTCGGATCGGCTCCGGGCGGCATTCAATTGATCTGCTTCCCATTTGCCGGGGGCTATTCGGCATCATTCCGGCCGCTTTACGAACATTTGCAAACCGATTGCGAGGTGTTGGCGGCAGAACCGCCAGGGCACGGGACGAATCGCATGGAGCCTGTCGATGATTTGGAAAAGCTCGTCGACATGTATTTTACGGCGCTCAAGCCGAAGCTGCTCCAGCCATTTGTGCTGTTTGGCCACAGCATGGGAGGAATGGTCGTATACAGACTGACGCAAAAGCTTGAAAAAGAGGGGATCCATCCGCAAGCTGTCGTCATTTCAGCGATCCAGCCGCCTCATATCAAACGGAAAAAGGTTTCCGACTATGATGATGACGCCTTTCTCGATCACCTCATCCAGCTGGGCGGAATACCTGAAGAACTGGTGAAGAACAGGGAGATGATCAACTTCTTCCTGCCTTCATTCAGAGCCGACTACAGAGCGCTCGAGACGTTCAGCCATAGTGACCATACAGTGGTTAGCTCGCCTGTCCATATGCTGAACGGGGAAAAGGATGACAAATGTGTAAAAGATGCATTTGGCTGGAGGCAATGGGTGAAGAACATTGATTTTCATTATTTTGCAGGCGGCCATATGTTTCTTCTCTCAGAAACAGAGCAGGTCGCCGCGCGCATCAGGTCGATCATTGCGTCGACCGGCAAAACCCCTGTATAAACCATGTAGAAAAAGCGGAAAATCGGTGGATACATGGCCGATTTTCCGCTTTTTTCATGTGTTGGCATATTTCTTTTTAGATTGAATGACAGTGGCGCCGACGATCCCGGTGATGATCATCACGCTTCCAAGCAAATGAAACCATTCCAGACTCTCTCCAAGCCATAGTATCCCCGCTAAAATCGTTACCAATGTAGCCAAATGATTAAACATGCTGATTTTCGCGGCTTCGATTTTGGACAGTGCGTAATTTGACAAAAACGATGTCGCAAACGATGATAATATGCCTAAATACAGAATGGACAGCAAAAATACCGGATTTGTGTAGGGGGCAAAGAAGCCGGAAATCGTGCCTGATGACAAATGTGTGACACCGGCCATGCCATTGAAAAAAAGAAAGCCCGCCCCGGTTGTTACATATGTTAATTCAAGAGAGCTGAAGGAGCGGGTCATCTTTCTCGCAAGCACGCTGTAAGCCGCCGAGGAAAGAGCCGAAAGCAAAATAAGCGCGGTTCCCCTTACGTCAGCGCCCCCGGCGCCAGCGCTTTTCATGAAAAAAATGGCGGCCACCCCCGCCGCTGACAGGACGGTGAAAAAAAACTGGCGTTTCGTGAACCGTTCCTTTAACACATAAGAAGCCAATATCATCGTGATAATCGGAATCGCCGCTTGAATGATGCCCGCTTCAGATGAAGACGTGTAGACGAGTCCAAACACTTGAAAGGCAAAAAACATGACGGGATAAAACAGCGCCAGCGGCAAGATCACCAGCATGTCTTTCAAGCTGAGCCTGATCTTGACCCAGCCGCAGATCACGGGAAAAAGCGCGGCCAAAAAGGCTGCGGTAAAACGGTGAGCGAGGATGTCCACCGGTTCTGCCGCCGTGAGCGCCAATTTAATAAAGAAAAAAGAAAATCCGATGATAAAAGCGTATAATAAAGCTGCAAGATAAGCAGATTTGTTCATGGTTTTCAACTCCGTGTGTATGCATGCAATACTGTAATTTAACCGGCTCTGTCATCTTATACGGAAGCGAACACCGGCACAATACAAAAAATACTGATCTGTACCGGTACAAATTTCAGACAAAGGGAGAAAAACATGCAAAAATACGTCGAGCTGATGAATGAACTGGAGGCTCTCATCGAAGGAAGATCGTATCAGGAAGGGGACAGGCTGCCGTCGATCCGGACGCTTGCCGCACAGTTTGGTGTGAGCAAAAGCACGGCGATTCGGGCGCTTGGGGAACTGGAGAAGCGGCATCTTATCTTTTCTGTGCCGAAAAGCGGCTATTACGTCGTCAAAAAAACGAAACAGCAGCTGGATAGAGGAGGGGACGTGATAGACTTCGCCGCGTCGGCTCCTGATCCGGATGTGTTTCCATACATTGATTTTCAGCATTGCATCAATCAGGCGATTGATACATACAAAAACGATTTGTTCATCTATGGAACGCCAAAAGGGCTTCCGTCATTAATAAAAGTCATCCGAAAAGAGCTGACAAACACTCAAGTGTTTACAAACGAGGACAATATTTTCATTACATCGGGCGTTCAGCAGGCGTTGGCATTGCTCGCCTCGATGCCGTTTCCGAACGGGAAGCGGAACATCCTCATTGAACAGCCGAGCTATCATTTATTGATCAAATACATTGAAGTCCACGGCCTCCCAGCAATCGGCATCGAACGGACGGCGCAAGGGATCGATATCGGACAATTGGAACGCCTCTTTCAAACGGAGGACATCAAATTCTTTTACACGATGCCGCGATTTCACAATCCGCTCGGAACCTCCTATACGGAACAGGAGAAAAAGAGCATCGTCAGACTTGCGGAAAAGTATGACGTATTTATCGTCGAGGATGATTTTCTCGGCGATCTGGAAGGGAATAAAAAGGCGGACCCGCTGTTTGCTTATGACGTCTCTTCACACGTCATCTATTTAAAAAGCTTTTCCAAAGTGATGTTTCCGGGTCTGCGCGTCGGGGTGGCCGTTCTGCCTGATTCGCTGACAGCGGTCTTCAATCAGTATAAACAGCTGCTTGACATCGACAGTTCGATGCTGTCCCAGGCCGCTCTGGAAATCTATTTGAAAAGCGGGATGTTTGAAAAGCATAAGCAAAAAATCCGTTCTTCGTACGAAAAAAGATCACGCCTGCTGCATGCCCGATTACAAGACCATTTCGCGTCGGCAGGGACTGGGGTTGATTTTCAACCCGCTCTCCAGCCCTGCATTCACACACACCTTGCATTAGACCGAAATCTTTCGGCTTCCCGCCTGATCAAAAGCATGAAAAAGCGCAATGTCCTGCTGGAGCCGATTACGCCTCATTATTTATCATCCTTCGAAAAACGGAATCTATTAAAAATCAATACATCCAATGTCAAGGAAGCAGACATTCGGCGCGGGATCGAACAATTGAAGCAGGCGGTCGACACGGCCCGCTATTAAACGGAAGCGGGCCCGGTATCATCCGTTTAACAGATCTTCATATGTTAACAAGACAACATCTTTGGGAAAGTCTTGTGACTCAGAGCAAACCGCCATTTTATAACCGGGATCAATCTCATACACTTGAAGATGGCAGGGAGGGTAATCAGGCGGCGTTTCAATTGAGGCGCGCCCTCCTTCTCCAAGTTTGACGGAAAAAGAATCGAGCGGCAGTGACAGACCTTTTCCCGCCAGCTTAATAAAGCTTTCCTTCATTGTCCAAAGATGATAAAAATAAGATAGGCGTTCGGACTCACGTTTCTCCAGCAGATCGCGATGTTCAGCGGGGGAGAAAAACCGCTGTGCAATATCGAAATTGATCGGTTTGATTTTCTCGACATCCACCCCGATCGGTCTCCTTCCGACCCCGCATATGATCCATTTTCCCGAGTGGGAGGTATTAAAATGAAAGTCAGGCAGGTCTTCGGCTGACGGTTTTCCGTAACGTCCCTCGGTGAATGTGATCTGCTCATTCGGCAAATCGAATGTTTTTTTGATGATATGCCTGATCACGACTTCTCCGATCAGCGTCCGATTTGCATCCTCAGGAAATCTGTATCTGTTGACTTTTTTTCTTTTATCGTCAGACACCATAGCCATCATCCGTTCAAATTGGTCGGGCCCGGGCAGCTGATCGATATAAACAGCGTAAATCTTCATCAAATTGAACCTCTTCACGTGATTTTTTCTTATCTTTGATTTTAGCAAACAGGCGGCTGGAAAGACAGAAAAGAATGGAGCGAAATACATATGATCAACGGAACTTTAATAAAAGATACCTTTTCCGGCAGGGATCTTTTCATCTATCTGCCTCCTTCATACCGAAATGGAACCAAACGGTATCCCGCCCTATATGTGCAGGACCGGGGAGATGTTTTCGATCCGGTATACACGAGCAGCCTATCAGCCATCGAAAAGCTGTTTTCAAATCGCGACATTCCGGAATTGCTGCTGATCGGTGTTGCTTCAGAAGACAGAGAAAGCGAATACACGCCGTTTTCCGCACCGCATTTGATCAAGCCTGACCACATGTACGGCGGACAGGGCGCTTTGTATGCCGATTTTTTGGCAAATGAGTTAAAGCCGTATATCGATCGGCACTATCAGACAGACCCAAGCCGTGAAAGCACGGGGATCATCGGAAAGTCATTCGGCGGACTGATCTCGATCTACACCGGATACCGCGCATCGGAAACCTTCGGGAAGATCGGTTCTTTGTCAGGTTCCTTCTGGTTTCCGGGAATGATCGAATGGATGAGGAGTCAACACTTCAAAAATGCGAATCTGCGCATCTATATGGATGTCGGGAGCACGGAAGGGACAGACCGCAGCAATCTCCAGAAAGAAATGATACCGAGAACTAAGGAGGCTTACCGCATTTTGCAAGAAAGCGCGGCTTTTCGGAAAGACCTTACATTTGTTCTCGATGAAGGCGGGGCTCACCGGCTTGAAAGGTTTGCTGATCGGTTCCCGGAAGCGGTCAAATGGCTGTTTGGCTCCTGTCAGAACAACGCACAGAATGACAGGAGCCTCTCAAACAGGGCTGTTATGATGAAAAAACGGAAGGAGAAAAACAATGGAAATCCTGAATCGTTTGGCTGAAAGCATTGACTATATTGAGGAGCACCTCGATCAAGAGCTGCGGCATGAGGATATCGCCAAGATCGCCTACTGCTCAAAATTTCATTTTCAACGCATGTTTTACATGCTGACAGGCGTCACCCTTGCCGAATACATTCGCAACCGCAGACTGACGGTCGCCGCCCAGGAACTGGCCGCCTCAGATGTAAAAGTCATTGATGCGGCCCTCAAGTATGGCTACAATACACCGGAATCATTTTCAAAAGCATTCAGCAGGCTGCACGGAATGAGCCCGTCCCAGGCGCGTGAAGAAGGCCGGACGCTTCGGGCGTTTCCCCGTCTTTCCTTTCAAATCCAAATCAAAGGAGCAGAGGACATGAATTACAAAATTGTTGATAAAGAATCGTTTCAAGTGATCGGCAAAGTGTTGGAAGTCACGGTGAAGGATGGTCAAAACCAAACGCTGATTCCGGCTTTTTGGGATGAATTAAATCAAAACGGGTTCACCGATTCTTTACAGCCATACGCCGGACCACTCGGCTTTCTCGGCGTCTGCATGGATTTCAACGACCAAGCTGAAACGTTCAACTATGTTATAGGGGTCGAAAAAACAACCGATGACCTTCCCAAAGGCTGTATCGTCAAAGACATTCCCGCCGCGACCTGGGCTGTGTTTGAGGCCGCAGGCCCCGTCGATGAAGCCGTAAACCAAACGTGGGAGCGGATTTTCTCGGAATGGTTCCCGGCGACAGGCTATGAGCTGGCCCATGCTCCGCAGTTTGAATCATATCCTGAAGACGGCGATGTCACATCGGCTGATCATGTGACTGAGATTTGGATACCGGTTGTGAAAAAAGCGTAATCGAGTGAAACGCCTGAGCATTCACCAGCCATGCTAGGGACAAGATAGGAGCGGTTTCCATAGATATTAGGCAAACTTAAGAGGACTTGAGGCATGACGATTCATCTATTGATATTGACCTTTACCATTTAAAAAAGGATGAAAAGTCTGGAAGAATGCGAGATCGAAAGACAACTCTAAAATTGTAATGAAAATAAGAAAAGCAGGACGCGCGGGCCTGCTTTTCTCATCCGTTTTTCTTCAATGACACATGTACAGGCCGGGCTGTTTTCGGCCGCCGTCCAGCCATTGTAAAGGAAAGCAGCTGTTTGGACTGCGGCAGGGAAAAGCGCAAAATCAAGCCTGTCATGATGGCGGTCAGGACGGTTCCGATTCCGATCGGTCCGCCGAGCAGCCAGCCGATGAACAAAATCGTCAGTTCCATTCCGTTGCGGACCCATTGAACATTCCAGCCCGTTTTCTCCGAGATCAAAAGCATCAGGGAGTCGCGGGGGCCGGCCCCGAGATCTGCCGATACATAAATGCCGACCCCGTACCCGATAAAAATGACGCCCAGAAAGAATACGACAGTGGCAGACAAGAGCGTCTCCGGATCGGGCAGAATATAATTAAAAAAATCTATAAAAATACCGATTAACAACATGTTTAACACGGCGCCGATTTTCGGCCATGCCTTCGTAAACAATGATGTTAAGCCTACGATGACGGCTCCGACAATGATCGCCCACTGGCCGACAGAAAGCCCGAGCAGCATGAACAGGCCGTAATGGAATGCATCCCACGGACCGATGCCGAGCACCTTTCCTTCAATCGTAAGAGAAACCCCAAAAGACAAAACAAGCAATCCGACAAAATAAAAAAGCCAGCGCAGAACAAGTTCTCGCTTCAATGGATTCCCCTCTTTCCAAAAAAACAATCGAATGTCATTGTAACACAAACCGCTCGTCAGCAGAATAGGAATTATGCCCTCGCTGCCGGCAGGCAAGCATTCTTAGATGCTTGAACACATTGATGAGAGCGGATTTGGGATGGATCCAATCATTTCCTTTCAGAAGGGGAGGAACAGCCCTGCGGTCTGTCCCTAATGGTGGAGTATCACCTTTTTGCCCGTCTCGGCCGACTTGCGTACTGCATCCAACAGCTCATGCAGCTTCACAGCATCGTGAAAGCCGGGAATGTCCCATGTATTGGCCAAAATATCTTTTGCCAAAACATGATACGCTCTGTCGACATAACCTGCGGGATTCATGTCTTTGTCCGATGAGCGGCTGATTTCTTTCCAATGGATATCCTCAGCACCGCCGATGTGCTCCGCTTTTTCAAGTTTGAGACGGCCGAACTGGACGTGTCCTAAGGAACGCTCCTGTGTCAGGCGAAAAGCGCCTTTTTCCCCTTGGATTTCTAAACGAAATGCCGGTAAAACCCCGCCTTCAATATGAATGGAAGATGATGCGCCGTTTGTGAGTGTCCCGTTTATCACGATTTGGTCAGCGGTGTTTTTTCGGGTTTTTTCACCGGTTTCCTGGAGAACGGCTTCTGCATAATTCATATTCATGATGGATGACAGTTCCTTAAAGTCACCCAGGATGTAGCAAAGCGCATCAAGTGAATGTCCGCCGTTGATCGCTAAAAGGTCAGCGCCATTTTTTTTTTCTAGAAGGTAGCTGTTTTTCAGGTCGGCTGTTCCGCCTTTTCCTTGTGTGGCGACACGCATTGTGCTGGAGAGCACCCTGCCGATTTCGCCCTTTTTGATCGCCTGCTTCATGTACTTGATTTCCGGAGATTGTCTCGCCTGCAATCCGACGGCATGATGGATGTTTGCTTGTTCAGCCGAATCCGCCAATTCTTTGGCTTGTTGGGTGCTGACACCGAGCGGCCATTCGCAGTAGATGTGTTTATGCGCCGCGATGGCTGCGATTGCAGCTTCATAATGAAAAGGAACCTTGACACTGACGACGACTAGATCGACCTCTTTTGCAGCCGCCAATGCCCGGTGAACTGTAAAGGCAAGTGGTGCGTTGATGGCGGCCGCGCTCTTGTTTGCGGTGTCGATGTTGGACGTTCCGATTGCGGTGATGCGAAAATGCGGGCTGTCCTTTAGAACCGGAATGTGGGTGCGGCTGGCCCATTGGTTATTCATCGAGCCTCCGATGATGCCCGTGTTGATTGTGCGATGTTTCATGAATGATCCCTCCTACGCCGATATGTGGCAAGTTTTGAGCTAATTCAAGTATAATGAGGGATGGTCATCGTGAAAAATGTTAATAAATGATGCTGCTATCATTTTTTCTGATAAGGAGGCGTAAACCGCTGGACATTGAAAATATGAAGGCATTCTTGTCGGCCGCTGAGCTGCAAAGCATTTCGGC
Organism: Bacillus sp. z60-11; assembly: GCF_046464135.1. Lineage (NCBI taxonomy): Bacteria > Bacillati > Bacillota > Bacilli > Caryophanales > Bacillaceae > Bacillus > Bacillus sp. z60-11. The sequence continues at coordinate 286,067 of NZ_JBIYSN010000004.1, forward strand.
CGCCGCCGCAAAGCTGAATCATCTCCAATCAAATATGACGGCAAAAATTAAAAAAATAGAAGCCCATTACCAGCAGGAATTGTTTATCAGAAGCTCAAAAGGGGTTCAGCTGACAAAAGAGGGAAAAGTGCTCTACGATCAGTTTAAAAAAATGCTCCTCCTGTGGGAAGAAACCGAAAGCAAGATGAAAACGCAGGAACAAAAACTCCGAATCGGCACGATGATGTCTGTCGGCGGAACGCGGCTGGCAAGCTCTTTAAGCCGTCTTTATCACATGTATCCGAACTTATCGGTGACATTAAAAACGGGCAATACAGAATATATTGAGGAGCAGCTTCTGCTTGGACATATTGATGTGGCTTACACCATCGGATCGATGGAAAACAAGAATATCCACTATCAAAAATCCGGTGTTGAAGAAATGATCGTGATCGGAGGAGGCATCGATGACAGCACATGCTTGGAAGACTATTTAGAGGGGAAAAACCTGCTTGTGCTTTCAGATAAGTGTCTATATCTCTCCATCCTGGAAAGCCTTTTTGCAGAAAGAAATATCAGGCATGGAGAATTGATCGAGCTCGGCGATATGCAGACGCTTGTACAGCTTGCCTCTATCGGCATGGGGATTTCCCTCGTCTCCAAACGAGTCGCCAAACGCTTCAAGATCACACGGTTTTTAGAGGTGCCCCCGATGCACCGGTATATCGATATGTATATGATCACCCGATTAAATCATAAGCTGACACCGATAGAAAAACAGTTCACAGAGCTGAGTCATACCCTTGCAGAGGAATGAGAACACCATAAATGTAAAATGTTGTGATATAATGAGTAAAAAAAGGATGATTCAGTTGCTGATCATATTAAGGTTCATCAGTCTGTTTTTATTAGCCGCCATCCTGTTGATGGCTGTGTCAGCATATGCGCCTTTTCTGCTTGTCCCTCTTTGGATCGCTTTCATCATCGCTCTTGTTGTTTGTCTGTATCTTGTCCTGAAAATTGAAATAAAAGCCTTAAAAAAGGGAACGAAAAAGAATTGAATTTAATGATGGATCAATGGTCCTGTATCTCGTTGTAAACTTCTTAACAAAATGATGTTAAGAAGTTTTTTTATTGAAAAGAAAAGTAAAAGATAAAACAATTTCATGAACATTGGCGTAAATTTCTAAAGAATTGGGATATATTGACCGATATCGCGTGTGTGATGTTTTTTTGAAATATAAAAAGACAAGGCAGGAGAGAGAGAAACATGCAGCAACCGAGTACAGCGGATATACAGAAATGGTTTCCGAGCGAAGACGGAAATGAAGCGAAAAGACATGAATTCCTCAATTTGATCGAACAGCTCATTCATGGGGTGGACAAGCTGAAAAACCCCGAACAAGTCAACCTTAAAGGTGAAAAGAACCGCGATGGCCTGTTTTATGAAACACTTGTTTCTGAAAGTCGGATTCCGGATTCGGGCATGCCGATGAAAGAAGTCAACGAAGACCTGTTAAAGCTTTTGCATGGACATCCTTACCACTCAAAATACTTTTTTACAAACATTTTGCCGATGGCGAGCATTCCGGGGATTTTAGGCATGCTTGCGGCCTTTATGGTCAACGGCAACAATCTGTGGGATGTGTACGGCCCTGCCGGAGCCGAGGCGGAAGTGAAGGTCACCGCGATGATGTCAAAGCTTGCCGGTTATGATGCCGAAAAAAGCGGGGGCTACACAACCTGGGGAGGACAGGGGGCTGTCTACAGCGGCCTGCGGATCGCGATTGCCAAAATGACACCTTCTTCCCTTAAAGAGGGCGTGCCCGCAAACTTCTATGCTTTCTGTTCTGAAGCGGCCCATTACAGCTTGTACAAATCAATGGAAGCAGCCGGGCTTGGCAGCGATCATCTCATCAAAGTCAAAACCCATCCCGATCATTCGATGGATACGGAAGATTTGCGGCAAAAACTGAGGCAGGTTTATGAAAACGGAGGTGTTCCTGTTTATATCGTGGCCACAACGGGGACGACGGATGCGATCGGGATTGATGATGTCAGCGCGGTCCGGCTTGCCGCTGAGGAAACGGCCGGGGAATTCGGAATGCAGGTTCCCCATATTCACGCAGATTCAGCTTTGGGCGGATTTTTTGCGTTTTTTAACGAGTACGATCTTGGTGAGAACGCTTTATCTTTCAGCCCCGGCGTCATCAGGATGATCAAAGCGATTCAAAGGAAAATGCGGCATTTGCATGCAGCCGACTCACTGTGCTTTGACTTTCAGAAGCTCGGACAGACACCTTATGTGACCAGTCTGTTTCTCGTGAAGGACGCCGCTGATTTGAAGCGGGTCGATCTTGACCCGGATGAGACGCCGTATGTCGGCCACCGCGGCTACGGTGACTATCATACGGGATATACGCTGGAATGTTCGCGGATGGCGAGCTCGATCAGCATGTACAGCGCGCTGATGGCGTTTGGAATTGAAGGCTATCAAAAACTGATCGGCCAGTTTCTTGAGGTCAACCTCCATTTTCGCGAACAGCTCGCACGCCGCATTCCGGAGGCGGAGATCATGAATCCGGACAACTGCGGCATGTCGACACTGTTCCGGATTTATCCGGAAGGCGCCCCGAGACGTGCCGAAGAGATTGCTGGAGAGTGCACCGTAGAAGAGCTGAAAAGAAACAATGCACTGAATGAAAAACTATTTGAAAAGCTCGGAGCAAAGCGGGAGAAAATGTTTTTTGGCGACACGAAAAAACATTTGCTGGTGGGAACCCGGGAAGGGCTTGAGGTTCCCCTTTCAGTCAGCAAGTTTTTCGTCATTTCTCCTTATACAAAACTTGAGCATGTTCCGGAAATTATTGATTACTTAAAAGAAAATGTTGCGGAAGTCTGCCGGGAGTATGGCTCCCTCGCGGCGTATTAACAAAAGGGGATATAACGATGAAAAAACTAATGGAACACATTTCAGCCAAAATCATGATCGGCGTCGCGCTGGTGCTGATTATTACGATTGCAAGTTTTTCCGCAGTTTTTACGGTCATTAGCAACGATTTGTCAGAACAGCTAAAAGAGCAGTTTCAAAACCGTCTGTATACCGATATTCACCTTGCCGAAAACCAAATCAGCCGTATCGATGGAAATGTGCTTGATATCGATTCAACTGACAGCCCGCTTTACAAGGAGACGAAACATGCGGTGAATCAGCTGAAAAAGAAAAACAAGCTGGAAAATCTTTATATCCTCTCCAATCAAGGAGGCAAGGAGCGGATTGTCGTTTTATCAGATACAGCAGATGATTTCGGGACCTCATACGCCTTTTCAGATGAAATGAAGGACGCTTTGGCAAACAATAAAGAGACGATCAGCGATGTTTATGAGGATCAATACGGCATTCATCAGTCGATTTTTCTGCCGCTGACAGACAGCTCAGGGGAACAGACGGGGATTTTGGGCATTGATTTGGACGCCTCGGTCATTCCGGCTACAGCAGCAAAAGCTAAATGGTACACGCTCGGAATCGCGGCATTTGTCATGCTGATCGGCATGCTCATGGCTTATTTCCTCGGCACTTATATCGCAAAACCGATCAGGCAGCTGATGAAGGCTTCAGAAAAGATCGCCGACGGTGATCTATCAGCGCAAATCTCTGTCAAAAGCCGTGATGAAGCAGGCAAATTGGCTGAATCATTTCAGCGGATGAATGAAAATCTGAAACAATTGATCGGCCAGATTTCCGCCTCATCGCAAGAAGTGTCCAACACCAGCCTTCAGCTGAAAAACGTATCGTCCGAATCAAGCGAAAGCGCCCAGCAGGTGGCTGAGTCGATGAACAGCATGAGCGAAGGGATCAACGAGGTCGTCTCATCTGTGACAGATTGCCATACATCGGCCGCTGAAATCGACCGGCAGATCGCAAACGTCACGGAAAAGGTCAACGAGATGAAGGAGGTTGCAGAAGGCGTCAGCAAGGATTCCAAGACGGGGCAGGAGCTTGTGGAAGAAACATTGCATCAGACCCAAACGATTAAAAACGTGATGGAAGAGTCCAAAAATGCGGCGAAGGATATGCAGAGTCATACAGAGGAAATCGAAAAAGTGATCGGAATGATTTCTTCAATTGCCGAACAGACGAATTTGCTGGCGCTGAACGCTTCAATCGAAGCTGCCCGCGTCGGTGAGGAAGGTCAAGGTTTTGCCGTTGTCGCCGGGGAAGTCAGAAAGCTGTCCGAACGCTCGGCGGAAGCCGCTTTATCCGTTTCCCAGCTTGTTGCGGGCACCCAGGAAAGCAGCCGTCTTGTAATGGAACGCATTCAAGAGGGCGGTGAAGCGGTCGATAGAGGGCAGATTTTAATGAATGGCACATATGAGAATTTTTCCGGCATTTTTAAAGGGATATCGCAATTTGCTGAACGAACGGATCAATTGCTGAAATCCTTATTAAAAGTGGAAGAATCTTATCAAAGCATTTCTTCCGCCATGGAGCAGATATCAGCCGTAACGGAAGAGCAGGCGGCAGGCTCGGAAGAAGTGGCGGCCGCAGCTGAACAACAGAGCGCCGGCATGCAGGAAATCGCCTCGGCGATTCAGCAGCTGTCATCTTTGTCCGAAGAATTGCGTCAAGAGGCGTCCAAGTTTAAATTAGAGGAATAAAAAAAGACAGCCTGATCAACGGAGGTCAGGCTGTTCTAACCTTGGTATTCGACTATATAAAGACGAAAGGAAAACACAAAACCGCAAGATATCAGTGATTTCACTGTATTATGCAAGGGGTTTTCGAAGGGTTTTTAGAATTAAATCGATTTTTTGGTGCCAAATTTGGTATCACCGACATTCCTTAGTTCAATAGAAAATCCCCCTTATTTGTTTTAAAAGGAAATGTTCGTTTTAAAACAAATGGGGGGTTATTATGGCTTTATTTATTTCATTATTTGCTGCTTTTATGATTATAGGAACACTAATAGGTGTATTAATGCTAATCCCAAGTAAAACAAGAAAAGCTGGACTTCGACTGGCTCTTTTTTGTATTATTACTTTACTTTCAATAGCACTAATTAATAAATTTTTTCTAAAGTACGAAAATGAACCAGTTGCCACCATTACTCCAGAAGAATATAAAAAAATAAAAGAAGGCATGACTTATGATGAAGTCAAAAAAATTGTTGGGGGCAAAGCAAAATCTGAAGAAAAAATTGGTGACTCATCAACAGATTATGATTTCGACGGAGAGGATGGCTTAGAAAGTCATGCAGCTGTATTCCTTCATTTTGTTGCTGATAAATTAAGTGTCAAAAGTGAATATGGGTTAATTACTAAAAGTGATCAATCAGAATTAAATGCCTCATCTTCTGAGAATGAGACAAGCGATATCAGAAATAAAATTGAAGGTTTGGTCAATGAACATTTAAAGAACGTTTCTATTGAAGACGTTGAAGTCAATCAAGACTTGGGAAATGATAAAAAAGATCAATACATTGCATTAGTTCACTAATCATTTCCGTAAAGTGGTAAACTCTATGCTGATTGTAACCATTAGTATTAGAGGAGAATGCCATGAAAACCTTGGATGTTCAGGCGTTGCACCATGCAATTGACAAAACGCTGGAACAATTAAAACAACAATCAGATGAAATTGCCAATGTCAAAAAAAGTGTGGATGGAATCACGTCCCTTGACGATGCTTTAAAAGGAAAAGGCGGCGATGCCATTCGTAACTTTTATGAAGAATGTCACACCCCTTTCTTGAAGTTCTATGAATCTTTTATTGACGAATACCAGTCAGCACTGAAAAAAATCAAAAATGCATCGGAATCCCTTGAACCGAATCACAACGGATATATTTCGCAAGCCTTTCTTGAACACGAATTGGAACAAGGCTTGAACGCGGCCGATCGAACAACGAAACACTTGGTATCCAAAGCAAATGCCACGATGGCAAAAGTCAGCCATATTGTCGATCTGCCGGATTTAAACGACAACGATTTTCATGAACAAAATCGAAAAGCAATGAAAGAAATCAATCAGACGATTGAAAAGCTGCACACCTTTGACAGGGAGCAGACAAACGCCCTCAAAACCGCTGAAAACGACCTTGAAACGATGCAAAAATACATCTCAAGGCTCGAGAAAATGTATACCGGGCCTAAAATTGAAATCACCGGCTATCAAAAAGGATCGATTTTAAAACCGGATGAGATGGATACCCTGAGTGGAAATCAAGAAACAGCGATGGGTGTTATGTTGAAAAAAGTCGGAGACAAAGAAGACACTGAAATGAATACTCTCGCCGACCCTGACCGAACAAAAAAATTGGCGACACAAAAAGTTTCTAAGAAAGTGTATAGTGAAGAGGAGTTAGAAAAGCTAGAAAAGAAATATACTGTTTATAATGACACAGTGTACCGAGCTTATATAGATGGTGATATAATCGTCAAGATAGAACCCGCATACACCCTTCCTGAAAATGTTGAAAAAAGCGAATGGGAAAAATATCTAGAGACTGGTTTGGAATTTGCAGGAGTTTATGATGCAGTAAGAGCCGGATTTGGGTACGACATTGCAACAGGTGAAATCGTTTCAGTCAAAGATCGTTTTTTAGCTGGATTTTATGTCACACCTTTTGGAAAAGCATTTAAATACGGAAAACGCGGTTACAAATTATTCAAAGGTGAGGAATCAGCAAAGAAAATTGCAAAGGTTGAGAAAGGTGCGAAAGCAGCTAAGGATGTTGGAAAAGTTGAGAAGAAAACTTCTAAAACTACGAATGATGTTCTTAAAAACCCTATCGAGAGCAAGTTTAAAGGGACTGGAGACCTTGATAAACTTTATAAGAGTGTGTCTTTAGGAAAAGGAACTACAGGCAGAACAAAACCAAATAATTTAAATGAACAATTAGCTATGAAGGAAGTGCTCTCAAACCCTAATACCGGCAAACTTATACCGTTAAGAAAAGGGATGACAGACTCTCGTTGGCCTAAAGATGAAGGCTGGGTTAAAATGTCTAAGAATGTGAATGGCGTCGAAGTTCATTATTTAAAAAACACTAAAACAGGCCAGTTCGATGATTTTAAATTCAAATAAATGAAGGTGACAATAAATGAAAGTTAAATGCAAGATGAATACAGGCTTAGAATTATCAGAAAAAACTTACGAAATTGGTTACAGCCCTGAAACCATCTTCGATTTAAAAAAAGACGAACAATATAGCGTTTATGGTATTTGTGAATGGAATTCTTCTTTACACTTTTTAATCAAAGGTGAAGAAGACAACTTTCCATCTTGGTATCCCTCGGAATTATTTGAAGTTACGGAGAAACAGTTGCCACTAGAATGGTATTTTAATTTCGATAGGGATAATGATATTTCCGCAGTGTGGGGTTATAAAGAGTTGGTGATGGATGAAAGCCATTTCGATGGTTTAATGGAGCGAGAAAACGATGCGTTAAAAGTATTTTTAGAACGAAAAAAAGAAATAGACGAAGATTTTTGCTAATTAATTAAGTTAAAAGACGCTAAACAGGCGTCTTTCTTTTTTACTCCGACACCACGGCAACCCAGCAAAAACGGAGCTCATATAGTACCTTCAGAACTTTTAAAATCATAAATGAGGGGGATATCAATGGGATATGATCCTTTAATTTCAAATTTGTGCTTCGGAGCCCGCGATAGTTGCAACAACTTTTTCCTTTGTTTACAGGTAGTTGATTTTCTTTTATAATTTTGATTAACATGAATGTCAATGAAAAGAGGTTTTTTTTTGTCACCACGTACAAAGGAACAGAATGAAGAAATTCGAAGACAGCGGAAACAGGACATTTTACGGGCAGCCATCTTGGTTTACGCCGAAAAAGGATACTCAGCTACCGAAATGGGTGATATTGCGGCACAGGCTGGCCTGGCGCGTGGATTGGTGTATCACTATTTTAAGAACAAGCAAGCCTTGTTCCGTGAATTGTATGAGGATATAATGGCCAAGACCCAGCAGACAACGGTGTCACACTTTCAGCAGGATCGGCCACCGTTGGAATTGTTAAGTGAGTATGCACGATTAGTATGCAGGCAGGTTTTGAATGAACCAGCCGTTTCGCAATTTTATATGAGGATTAGTCTGGACATCCATTTATTTTATACTGAAGAACAGCTTTCTTCTTTTGAATGGGTAAGGGCTTTTATTGAACCCATTATTTCTGTAATCAAACAAGGTATTCAACAGGGGACGGTTCGTCAAGGGAATCCGAGCCTTATGGCTATGCAATTCTGGGGGGCTATATCACAAGGTATGAACTACTTGGGACAACTTCAGAAAGAAGGAACAACCGAGCAACCCGTAAAGGATCGGTTAATGACTGTGGTAGAGGAAGTTACAGAAACAGCTCTAGCGACCGTGAAGCCGGAATAAATTTTTTTGATTTTATATTGACATTCAAAAATCAAAAAAGAGGTGTGGATTATTACATTCGTAACGATGACACAAGCGGAGTTTGATGCATTAAGTGACGAGAGGCTCGGGTGGGTATGTGTTGAGTCTACTCTTTTAAGTATTCGTGGGAAGGATGCTGCGGCAAAATCAGCAGCGATTACTAGTTTGAATAGGAGTCAGCAGGCACTGTCCATGTTTAGGGTTTTTTATGATCATGCAAAGGACTCCGCGAACGAGTTTTACTCTTGGGTGTCTTATTTGTTGCAGACACCGGGATACTGGACAAGTGTGACTGGGGCCCTGAACTATTTCAATGATCAAAATCTGCTGAAACTGCTCGAAGATACAAAGCAGACCATTGAGATTAATGGGCATAATGCTCACGCAGAAGGTGACGCCTTCAAAGAACGACAGAGAGATCAGGAACTGTTACATATCATCAATCGATTATACGAACGATTTCAAGAGATCGTTGCCGACAGTCTGATAAAAATTGGTGATTTCATCCGGTCCCATCCACAGGACTTTGTTATTTTGGCAAAATAATTCGAATCAAATGGAACTGGATTTGATTGAACGTACAAAATAACAGACAGCCTGATCTGATCAGATCAGGCTGCCATGTTTATACCGGATTTAAAATTCGATTTAAAAATTGTTTGGTCCGTTCTTCTTTCGGTGCCGAAAAGATTTGTTCCGGCGGTCCCTGCTCGACGATGACGCCGCCGTCGATAAAGACGACTTCATCTGCGACATCCTGGGCGAATTTGATTTCGTGAGTGACAACGACCATTGTCCAGCCTTCATTTGCCAGGTCTTTCATGACCTTCAGCACTTCGCCGACCAGCTCCGGGTCAAGGGCCGATGTGGGCTCATCAAAAAGCATCAGCTCAGGCTTGATGGCCAGCGCCCGGGCGATACCGACGCGCTGCTGCTGTCCGCCTGACAGCTGAAACGGATAGAGATCCATTTTGTCCTCTAGGCCGACTTTTTTCAAAAGCTGTACCGCTTCTTTTTTGACTTCCTCTTTAGCGCGTTTTTGCACCTTTACGGGGCCTTCCATCACATTTTCAAGCACGGTGCGGTGCGGAAACAGGTGATAGGCCTGAAACACCATTCCCGATTTTCTGCGGAGGCGAAGCAAATCGCCAGGCTTATGCTTCTTTGAAAAGTCGATGGTAAAGTCTTCAAAGGAAAGGATGCCGCGGTTTGGAATTTCAAGCGCATTCAGGCAGCGAAGCAGCGTTGTTTTTCCGGACCCGGAAGGCCCTAAAATGGCGATCACTTTTCCTTTTTCGATATTCAAGTCGATCCTTTTTAACACTTCATTTTCGCCGAAGGATTTATTCAGCCCTTTAATCGCAAGCATTGTCTATTCCCTCCTTATTTCGCCACATACCGGTCTAAACGCCGTTCAATCTGCTGCTGAGCAATCGCAAGAACAAAACAGATAATCCAATAAATGAATGCGGCTTCGATATAAATGATTAAAATCTGGTCAAGGTGTGTCGCTCCGATTTCCTGGGCTTTGCGGAATAATTCGGCGACCAAAATCTGCGACGCGAGAGATGTGTCCTTAATTAAGCTGATAAATGTATTGGATAATGGCGGAATCGACACCCGCACGGCCTGCGGCAGAATGATTCTGGAAAGCGCCGTTTTTTGCGTCATTCCGATCGAGTAGGCGGCTTCCCATTGCCCTTTTGGGACGGAAAGGATGGAAGCGCGGATAATTTCCGACGCATAGGCGCCGACATTCAATGAAAAGGCGATAACAGCGCTCGGAAACGGAGCAATCGTCACATTGAAAGCCGGAAATAAGTAAAAGATGATAAACAGCTGAACGAGCAGCGGTGTTCCCCGGATCGCTGAGACGTATATGCCGAAAACCGCCTTTAAGATACGCGATTTTGACATTCTCGCCAGAGCCGTGATCAGCGCGATGATCATGCCGAAAAGAAAAGAGAGAATGGCAAGGGGAATCGAATAATAGATTCCCCTTAGAAAAATCGGCCAAAATGACTCGCGCACAAGATCCCACGGGATGGCTGCGCCGATGGCCAAAGCCTGTATATTATTGAGAAACATCTTCGCCAAACCATTTCTTCGCGATTTTACCCAGTGTGCCATCCTCTTTCATATCGTTCAGCGCGGAGTTGACTTTCTCCGCCAGTTCGCCGCTTCCTTTGCGGAAAGCGAAATACGTCTTTTGCGGATCACCGGTTTCAAAAGCGATTTTCAAGTTTTTGTTTCCTGACGACTTCAAGTAGTTCAGTACGGCAAGTTTATCATTGTAAGTCAGGTCGACGCGGCCCTGCTGGATAAGCTGGAAGGATTGCGCCATTCCTTCAACACCTTCGATATTCGCCCCGGCCTTTTTCGCCAGATCGTTGTAGTTGCTTGTTAACGACTGTGCCGCCGTTTTTCCTTTTACATCTTGTTCAGATTTGATTTCGTTATTGTCCGCTTTCGTGACAACAACCGCTTGGGATGTTGTATATGAATCGGAAAAATCGTATTGGTCTTCACGCCCTTTTTTGCCGACCTGGTTGGCCACCACGTCAAACCGCTTTGAATTGAGGCCGGCGAACATGCTGTCCCATTGCGTTTCTTTAAAATCGACTTTCAGATTGAGACGCTTGGCGACTTCTTTTATAACCTCGACGTCATAACCCGTTAATTTGTCCGTTTTTTTATCATGGAAGGTAAAAGGCTCATATGTTCCTTCTGTACCAACGGTCAATACACCTTTATCTTTGATCGAGGACCAAAGGTTTTGATTTTCGCCTGTCTTCTGATCCTCGGACTTGTCGCCCGACTGCCCGCAAGCGGCTGCCACGGCGATCAACAGCGTCATGAGTGCAGCGAATATTGCTTTTTTCATTGTTAATCCCCACTTTTCTGATTGGATTTAATTGATTTGATTTTACTTAAGGACCTTCCAAAAGTAAAGCATAAAGCTTTTTTATTATGAGTCAAGCGATTCGTTTTTAGTGATCAAGCTTGGGAATGGCTGATATTCCATTTTTTTAAGCGGTATTGAAGGCTTTGTCTGCTGATCCCCAATGTCCGTGCCGCCTGTGACACATTGTAGTTGCATTTTTTGAGCGTTTTCTGAATATAATATTTTTCGGTGTTCTCGATTTGTTCCTTTAAAGGAGCTGACGAGGCGGAAGGCGGCTGCGGGAAAACGTCGAATCCAGATGTGTGGGGGAGCTGCTCTTTTGCCGCCGTTTTTGTCCTGTATTGCAGGGGAAGATGCGTGAGGTCGATGTTTTCCTCATAAGCCATCAAGTTCATCGCACCTTCTATCAAATGTTCAAGCTCCCTGACGTTCCCCGGCCAATCGTAGGAAAGTAAAAACTGGCGCACTTCATCTTCAAGCCCTTTGACTTCCATTTGAAATAAGGCGTTGTATTTATCAATAAAATGCTTTGCAAGCGGCAGGATATCGTCCTTCCGATCTTTGAGCGGAGGGATGAACAGCGTGACGACGCTCAGCCTGTAGTAAAGGTCTTTTCTCAGGCGCTTTTCGCTGACGGCGTCGATCGGATCTTCGTTCATCGTCGCGATAATTCTGACATCGATCGGCGTGTCTTTTGCAGCACCGATTCGTCTGATGGTTTTCTCCTGGATGGCCCGCAAAAGCTTCGCCTGCAAATTCAAGTCCAATGAATTGATTTCATCAAGAAGGAGTGTCCCGCCATCGGCTTGTTCAAATAGGCCGGGGCGGTCGACAGCTCCCGTAAACGCGCCTTTTGCCGTTCCAAATAAAAGACCTTCGACAAGACTTTCGGGAAGGGCCGCGCAGTTTTGCGAGATAAACGGACCTGTCGAACGCTGGCTGCCGTTATGGATGCTTTGAGCAAACAGCTCTTTTCCGGTTCCGGTATCCCCTACAATGAGAATGGAAGAGGAGGTTCGTGTCGCCCGTTTCGCGTGTTCGGCAACTTCCAGGATCTCCGGGCTGACGCCGATCAGGCTGTCAAACGTATATTTTGTATTTTCGGTTTTATTCATGTTTTCCCTGATCAAGCGTTCAAGCTTTGTCACATCTTTAGCAATCTCGACGGCTCCTATGATATGACCGTTTTCCATAACCGGAAACGTATGATTGACGGTTGTAATCTCCTGTCCTTTGTTATTGAAGTATGTCTGCTTGACGTTTTTGATCGTTTTTCCGTATTGAAGCGCCTGTACGAGTGTGCTGTCATGATGGCTGGCAAACGTAAATACATCCAGCAGGTTTTTGCCGAGCACATCTTGAGCATCCATGCCTTCGATTTGCGTCATTTTAGTGTTGTACACGACCGAAGTGCCGTTTTCATCGACAACATGCAGGCCGATATCAATTTCATCACTAATTTTTTTGAAAATGTGCTCCATGAATTGGCTGTCTGTCAGCAAGTCAATTTCCCCCTTTGTCTGTCTCTTATTAATTGTAAGCGAAAACTAGAGAGGTGCAAAATGGTTTTGCATCATCTTTTGCACTTTGGGAGAAAAGGTGCATAAAAATTTGCGGATGAAAAACAGAAAATTCGTGCGGACTGCGGTTTTTTATGTTGGCATGAAATTTGCATGTTAGAAAGGGTGTAAGAAAAAAACGACATCTGGCATGTATGTCCTAACAAACAAGAAGGAGGAATCAGAATGGCGGTTTTATCAAAGTCCGAAGAAATTATGAAGAAAACGGCACATTACGGCGCAAACAACTATCATCCGCTGCCGATCGTGATTTCCGAAGCGGAAGGTGCATGGGTGAAAGATCCTGAAGGAAACCGGTACATGGATATGCTTAGCGCCTATTCCGCTGTCAACCAGGGGCACAGGCATCCGAAAATTATTCAGGCGCTGAAAAATCAAGCCGATAAGATTACGTTGACATCAAGGGCTTTTCACAATGATCAACTCGGTCCTTTCTATGAAAAAGTGGCATCATTGACGAAAAAAGACATGGTTCTGCCGATGAATACAGGCGCAGAAGCGGTTGAGTCAGCGGTCAAAGCGGCGCGGCGCTGGGCTTATGATGTAAAAAAAGGCGTGGCCGACAATCAAGCGGAAATCATCGCGTGTGCAGGCAATTTTCACGGCCGTACGATGCTGGCTGTATCCCTTTCATCTGAAGCGGAATATAAGCGCGGCTTCGGCCCGATGCTTCCCGGTATTAAGCTGATTCCTTACGGAGATGCAGAAGCGTTGAAAAACGCGATTACAGCGAATACAGCCGCTTTCTTATTCGAGCCGATTCAAGGCGAGGCGGGCATCGTCATTCCGCCGGAAGGCTTTTTACAACAGGCGGCGGAGATCTGTAAAGAAAACAATGTGCTGTTTATCGCTGATGAAATCCAGTCCGGACTTGGGCGCACAGGTAAGATGTTCGCCTGCGATTGGGAAGGCATTGTTCCGGACATGTACATTTTAGGAAAAGCGCTCGGCGGCGGAGTGTTTCCGATCTCATGTATCGCGGCGAACCGCGATGTACTCGGCGTCTTTAACCCTGGCTCCCACGGCTCGACCTTCGGCGGAAACCCGCTGGCATGCGCCGTCTCCATCGCCGCGCTTGACGTCCTGGAAGATGAACGTCTTGCTGAACGCTCTTTAGAGCTTGGCGAATATTTTAAAGAAAAGCTGCTGCAAATCGATAATCCAAGCATTAAAGAAGTGCGCGGCAGAGGACTTTTCATCGGAGTGGAGCTGACGGAAGCTGCGCGCCCATATTGCGAACGCTTAAAAGAAGAAGGGCTGCTGTGCAAAGAAACACATGAGACCGTCATTCGGTTTGCGCCTCCATTGGTCATCTCCAAAGAGGACCTCGATTGGGCCATTGAAAAGATTACCCGTGTTTTGTCGAAATAATCAAAACGGCTGAACAATAAGGGATTGTTCAGCCTGTTTTTAGCCATGGGGTGCGAAGTTTGTCGTAAATTGAAATATAAGGAAATTATTCAGAAGATTTAAAAAATAGTCATTTCATCACAAGGGGATTGTAGGATAACAGGGGGGAAATCACACGGAAGGGGTGTAGGCGGTTTGAATCATGAAAACAGAGAACAATATACACTGAAAAGGACGATGAAGTCACGGCACCTGTTTATGATCTCGCTTGGAGGCGTGATCGGGACGGGGTTTTTCCTGGGAACGGGCTATACCATCAATGAAGCGGGGCCGATCGGAGCAATCCTTTCCTACCTGGCCGGCGGAATGATCATGTATTTCACAATGCTCTGCCTTGGTGAACTGGCAGTGGCCATGCCGGTCTCAGGCTCGTTTCAAACATATGCGACGAAGTTTATCGGACCCGCCACAGGATTTGCCGTTGGCTGGATCTACTGGCTCGGCTGGTCGGTCACCTGCGCATTGGAGTTTCTTTCGGCGGGACAGCTCATGAAAAGGTGGTTTCCTGATGTCGACGTCTGGGTCTGGTGTTTGATTTTCGGAGCGCTGCTTTTTTCGCTCAATGCGCTCTCTGCAAAGGCTTTTGGAGAATCCGAATTTTGGCTGTCCGGGATCAAGATCATCGTTATCCTTCTTTTCATCATTCTCGGCGGCGGCGCCATGTTTGGCCTGATCGACATGGAAGGCGGACAGCCTGCGCCGTTTTTCTCCAATTTGATTGGGGATGGCATATTTCCGAACGGTTTCGGCGCCCTATTTATCACGATGATTACGGTCAACTTTGCTTTCCAGGGTACAGAGCTGATCGGAATCGCGGCGGGTGAAAGCGAAGACCCGGAAAAGACGGTGCCCCGCTCGATCAAACAGACGGTATGGCGGACACTGGTCTTTTTCGGTTTGTCTGTCTTTGTGCTAGCGGGTTTGATACCGTGGGAAAAAGCCGGTGTTGTTGAAAGTCCTTTTGTCGTTGTGTTTGAACAGATTGGCATTCCGTATGCAGCCGATTTGATGAACTTTGTCATTTTGATCGCTTTATTATCAGTGGCGAATTCGGGTTTGTACGCTTCGACACGGATGCTGTACTCCTTGGCGAACGAAGGAATGGCGGCTTCAGCTTTAAGGAAGGTCAATAAACGGGGCATTCCGATGAACGCGCTGTTGATCACCCTCGGCTTCGCCGGGCTGTCGCTTATTTCAAGTGTCGTCGCCGCTGAAACGCTGTATATTTGGCTGCTGTCGCTCGCCGGATTAAGCGCGCAAGTCGGCTGGATCACGATTACCATTTCACAGCTGCTGTTTCGAAGACAATATATAAAAGAAGGCGGAAGGGTGGAGGATTTGAAATTTAAAACGCCTTTCTATCCCTTTTTGCCGTTGGCCGGCTTTATTTTAAACAGCGCGGTACTTGTGAGCCTGGCCTTTGATTCAGAGCAGCGAATGGCCTTGTATTGCGGTGCATTGTTTATGGCGGCCTGCTATGTTGTGTATCATTTCTTTGTGAAAAAACGACAGACAAAACAACAGCCGTTAGAAAGAACGGCGCAGCAAAATCGAATGAATGATGAGGTGGTTGTTGATGAATAAACATGTTTCTCTGATTGGAATGCCGATGGATTTGGGACAGGCAAGGCGCGGCGTCGATATGGGGCCGAGCGCGATCCGCTACGCCCATCTCGTTGAGCGCGTGTCTGATTTAGGGTATGATATCAAGGATCTCGGCGATGTGCCGATCAACCGCGATCAGCCTAAGGGTGACAAAGGGCTGAAAAATTTAATTTCTGTGTTGGAAGGCAATCAGCAATTGGCCGGCATCGTCGACAATGTCGTCGAACAGGGCCGCTTTCCCCTCGTTCTCGGCGGAGACCACAGCATCGCCATCGGAACGCTCGCCGGCGTCGCCAAGCATTATAAACAGCTCGGTGTGATCTGGTATGACGCACACGGAGATTTAAACACGCTGGAAACGTCGCCGTCAGGCAATATCCACGGGATGCCGCTGGCGGTGAGCCTTGGTGTGGGAGATGAAAAGCTTGTCAATCTGCACGGGTATGCGCCGAAAATCAAGCCGGAACATGTCGTCATCATCGGCGCACGCTCACTTGATGAAGGAGAGCGGAAATATATCCGGGAAACGGGGATGAAAGTCTACACGATGCATGAAATTGACCGCATGGGGATGACGAAGGTCATTGAAGAAACGATCGAGTACCTGACGGCAAACTGTGACGGCATCCATTTAAGCCTTGACTTGGACGGCCTTGACCCAAGCGATGCTCCGGGAGTGGGCACACCTGTTGTCGGAGGCATCAGCTACAGGGAAAGCCATTTGGCGATGGAAATGCTTCATGATGCGGACATCATCACGTCGGCTGAGTTTGTCGAAGTCAATCCGATCTTGGATTATAAAAATCAAACCGGTGAAGCGGCCGTCGAATTGATCGAATCGCTGCTGGGAAAAAAGCTGTTGTAAAAAATGCAAAAGGGAGGGCATCTATTCGGATGCGCTTCTTTTTTTAACTGCTTAACCCGCCCCGTAATATCAAAACAAAGCCAAAAATTCCTTTACAGGCTTCGGCAGAAAGCTGTCGGCCCGCCAGACAACGGACGGCGTCAAAATAAACGGGTTGTCTTTAATCTCCAGCGTCTGAACGTGTTTGGCAAAATGCTCGGGAAGCATGGATAAAGGCAAAATCGTCGCTCCGAATCCCGACGTGACAAGGCTGAGCAGTGTCGTTGAATCATGGCATTCGCAGACGACAGTCGGCTCTACACCGGATCTTTGAAAGGTTTGTACGACCTCATCATAAATCCCTTTGCCGTGCGTCGGTCTGAGTAAAATGAGCGGCAGGCCGGAAATGTCGTTCAGCTCGGCTTCCCTCGTTAGTCCGTACGATTGATTGACGGGGAGAACCAGCTTGCAGGGAATATCGGGGAGGCTTTTTGTTTCGATATTTTTGCTGTGAAAAGGCGTTGTCGTAATCGCCGCATCAATCTGCCGGCTTTCCAGCAGTTCTCTCAGGCGCATCGGTTCGCCCTCCCAAATGTTAAACATTAAATGCGGATACATCTCTCTGATCTCTGAGACTTTGGACAAAAGGAGTGCCGCACAGTAAATTGTTGAGCCGACGGAAAGCGTTCCATTGACTTCTTCGTGCAACTCCCGCACCTCCAGGATGGAATCCTCAAGTTTATGCAAAATCTCCTTCGCCCGCTTTAGAAACACCTCTCCTTCATACGTCAGCGTCAAGCTCTTCTTTTTGTTGCGGTCAAACAACACAACCCCCAACTCCTCTTCCATTTGCTTGAGCTGTCTGCTTAAAGGCGGCTGTGCAATATGAAGCTTCTTTGCAGCCGTTGTGATTTTTCCTTCCTTGGCAATCGTGACAAAGTATTTTAATTGACGGATATCCATGACGGTCCTCCCCTTTATATACCTTAAAAGTATTATATGTAGATTTTATAGATATTTTCAATATGGAAAATAGAGGCGTATCATTTTAAATGAAGGCACCACAGAGGAAGAAAGGAGGATGCATATGAAGATCATCGTCGGTATCACGGGCGCGACCGGCGCCATTTTTGGCGTGCGGATGCTGGAGTGGCTGAAAAAAGCCGACATCGAGACACATCTTGTCATCTCACCATGGGCAGGGGCCACAATCCAGCATGAAACAGGATACACCATAAAAGATTTGGAAATGCTTGCGTCTTTTACATACTCGCATAAAGACCAGGCAGCCCGTATTTCAAGCGGTTCCTTTCAAACAGACGGTATGATAGTAGCGCCGTGCAGCATGAAAACATTGGCGGCGATCCGCACCGGTCTGGCGGATAATCTTCTGACCCGTTCGGCGGACGTGATGCTGAAGGAACGGAAAAAGCTCATCCTTTTAACGAGGGAAACCCCGCTGAATCAAATTCACCTTGAAAACATGCTTGAACTATCGCGAATCGGCGCGGTCATTCTTCCGCCCATGCCGGCTTTTTATAACCATCCCCAAAACTTGACCGAAATGGTCGACCATATCGTATTCCGGACGCTGGACCAATTTGGCATCCATCTGTCCGATGCGAAGCGCTGGGAAGGGATGAAACAGGCAAAATAAAAGGAGGACATCAAAATGGCATTTCAAGACTTTAGGGACTTTTTAAACACATTGAAAAAAGAAGGGCAGCTTCTTGAAGTTCAGGAAGAGGTGAAGCCGGAACCCGATTTGGGAGCCGCTGCACGCGCCGCCAACAACCTCGGAGACAAATCACCCGCTCTTTTATTCAACAACATTTACGGCTATAACAACGCGCAAATCGCGCTGAATGTCATCGGCTCCTGGCCGAACCACGCGTTAATGCTCGGCCTTCCGAAAGACACACCTGTCAAAGAACAATTTTTCGAATTTGCCCGCCGCTATGACCAGTTTCCTGTGAAGGTTCAACGCGAAGAAACGGCGCCGTTTCATGAGAATGAAATCACGGAGGATATCAACCTGTTTGAGATCCTGCCGCTTTTCCGCATCAATCAGGGCGACGGCGGTTTTTATTTGGACAAAGCTTGCGTCATTTCCAGAGATGTCGAGGATCCGGAACACTTCGGCAAGCAAAATGTCGGCATGTACAGACTGCAAGTAAAAGGAAAAGACCGTCTCGGCATTCAGCCCGTCCCGCAGCATGACATTGCGATCCACCTGCGTCAGGCGGAAGAACGCGGCGAAAACCTGCCGGTCACGATCGCGCTCGGCTGTGAACCAGTCATTGCGACGGCGGCGTCCACACCGCTCTTATACGATCAATCAGAATACGAAATGGCAGGAGCCTTGCAAGGTGAACCTTATAAAATCGTTCAATCAAAACTGTCCGACCTCGATATTCCATGGGGAGCGGAAGTGGTTCTCGAAGGTGAAATCCTGGCGGGTGAACGCGAGTATGAAGGTCCGTTCGGCGAGTTTACGGGACACTATTCCGGCGGCCGCAGCATGCCGATCATCAAAATCAAACGCGTCTGCCATCGCAACAACCCGATTTTTGAACACCTTTATTTAGGCATGCCTTGGACAGAAGTCGACTACATGGTCGGCATTAATACATGTGTGCCGCTTTACCAGCAGCTAAAAGAGGCATATCCGAATGAAATTGTCGCGGTAAACGCGATGTATACGCACGGCTTGATCGCCATTGTATCAACGAAAAGCCGCTACGGCGGTTTCGCTAAAGCGGTCGGCATGCGCGCGCTGACGACCCCCCACGGCCTTGGCTACTGCAAAATGGTGATCGTTGTTGACGAAGACGTCGATCCGTTTAACCTCCCGCAAGTGATGTGGGCAATATCAACGAAAATGCATCCAAAACACGATGCAGTCATCATCCCGGATTTATCTGTTCTGGCGCTTGATCCAGGTTCTGAACCAGCGGGTATCACCCACAAAATGATCTTGGACGCCACAACACCTGTTGCACCGGAAACAAGAGGGCATTATTCGCAGCCGCTCGATTCCCCTGTTAACACGCAGGAATGGGAAAAGAAATTAATGGATTTATTAAATCGATAAGATAGGAGAGTGTTTCTATATGCATACATGTCCGCGCTGCAATTTAAAAAAAGCGGAAACCGTCAGCAAGTCTCCCG
Organism: Bacillus sp. z60-11; assembly: GCF_046464135.1. Taxonomy (NCBI): domain Bacteria; kingdom Bacillati; phylum Bacillota; class Bacilli; order Caryophanales; family Bacillaceae; genus Bacillus; species Bacillus sp. z60-11. The sequence goes on from NZ_JBIYSN010000004.1 coordinate 305,986, forward strand.
TCGAAGGAGCATGGGAAGTTTATCAATGCCAGCATTGTTTTTTCACATGGAGATCGTCAGAACCCGAAATGATCACCAATCCTGAAAAATACAATCCGGCCTTTAAAATCGACCCTTCTGAAGTCGAAACAGCCGTACACGTGCCGGCGATTCCAGACCGGAAAATCTAAAGGGGGACACCCGCGGCATGGCTCAAATATCACAGGAACTCTTTCAGCTCTTAAACGGAGAGAAACTCGCCGGAAAGCGGCACGAGGCGATGATGCTTCAGACTGTCACAGAAGACGGCTGGCCGCATACGGCAATGATCAGCGCCGGGGAAATCCTCGCCCTGAACGATACCGAAATCCGCCTTGCCCTCTGGCAAGGGACAACCACAACGGCCAACATCATCCGCACGGGCCGGGCGCTCTTCGTCGCATGCTGGCAAGGAAAAGCCCATTATATGCGGCTGTCTTTAACAAAACTGCCCGAATTAAAAGACGCCAAGCACCCGAGAACACGCTTTGCCGGCACCGTCGAAGCGGCCCGGGAAGACATTGCTAAATATGCTGATATCATCTCCGGCGTCCAGATAAAGCTTAAGGATGAAGAGGCGGTTTTACGGCGATGGGAAGAGACAATAGAGGAATTAAGGAAATGAAGAAAAGGACCATGGTTCGCCATGGTCCTTTCAATTATTTTTGCAGCATTTTATTCGTCACTTTGTAAGCCAAGATACAGGAAATGGTGATGAATGCGATTGCGATCAAAACGATCACGAGCTTTTCAGTAACGGTGTACAACGGCATGGGAAGGACAGCCGCACAGACGGCAAACAGGCTGCCGAAATAAATAAACAGGATCAGCGGCTTTTTGTACTTTTTCCAAATGACTTGGTTGATCCCATTTCTTTCGGGATCTGCCGGATGTTTGCGATCCTCATCTTTCATCAGCTTATTTAGCAGCACATAAATGAGAAATGCGAATAAAGTGGCCGAGAAAATATTAAAGCAGAGCATAAACAGCTTTTCCCCCAAGCCCATCTCCGGATTCACAGCCATGCTGAGGACGGAGCCGCATACGAAAAACAAGTAGACGATCAAGATGGCTTTGTTTCTTGGTTTTTGTAAAAACTTGGACATTTAGATTTCTCCAATCGTGAATGATTTAAACGCTGAAAATGACATGCAGCAGAAAAGAAAACATACAAAAGATGATGATGCTTAAAATGCCTCTGCCCGCAAGATAAAGGGCGAAATCCAGTTTTCTCAGGAACCAGTTGTATCTTAATAGGCGTTTGTAAACAAAGTAACCGGTGCCGACAAGAAGGATGACGAATGAATTGTGATTTTATGGGAATCAGGTTTTAAAAAGATCATTTTTTCATATTCAATGATCATGTGACTCGCTATGATTAAAAAACACAAACTATAAGCGAAATGAGCGGTCAACATACCGGCGATGAAATATTCGGTATATTCAACAAAAGTTTCAGGTGACATCATAACTCCTTTATGAATTGCGGACTCCGGATTTTTTTAACAAAATTTTTTTCTGATAAAATAAAGAATGAATGGCGGAATGAAAAAAACAACAGAAATTGCTGCAATGGCAGCGGGTATTTCCGAAAATGCTTCTTTCGTTATTAAAAGCCATAACGTCATGATTGTTAAGAAGATCCCGAAAGACGGAAAGAGTATAATAGCCACTAACATACTTTTATTTGCAATATCTTTTACCACCTAAAAGCCCTCCTGTTCATTCTTCCGCAGGAATTCTGTCCACACAAGACTCGTCCAGCATTTGATTGGCCGCTTGATAAGCCGCAAAAAAGCTGCCCGAGATTACCGCAACCAAAATCGCGAACACGCCGGATTTCCATGCAAAAGAGAGTCCGGTCATGGAAAATACGGATGTTCCCGCAATCAGGATGTCGGCGAAATAGTAAGAGAGCGTGAACGGCTTTCTGTATTTCTTCCAAAAGATTTTCGCGACGATGTTGCATCTAGGCTCGCGTTGATTTTTCTTATGTAACAACACATAAAGGATAAATGCGACAAAAGATACTGAAACGAACATAAAGCCGGTGACAGCAATCTTTTCTTTCCAGTTCATTGAAGGTCTGACAAGGCCGGTCAAAAGAATGATTGTTGCATGAAGAGAATAGATTGAGAGAATGATTTTATTTCTGCCTTGCAAAAATGACCGCTCCTTTTTTCGTCAAAAGCCTGATGTGCCGTCTGATGTCTTGATTCGCTTTGATAAAGAAGTATTTGTGGATGAATTTGACCCCCATCATCGAAAATAAACAAGCCATAAGCAGATAGACGGTACTCATCAACAAATAGACGGCAGACTCGGAAACACGCCAAACGGCATGACTGATCATAAAACCGGATGCCGGAACGGACGCCAGGAACATCCCCGTCCAAGCTGCCGCCTGTCTGTTGCATCGTTTACGATCAGAGAATACAACCAAGTAGTAGCGGATGACAAGGAAGATGACGGCGGCATATATGAACAGAGACAAAATGACCAGCGGCAAATGAAAACCGATGGCAGCAAACATCATCTTTTGCGAGACGATTAACTGGCAATATGATATGCCGCTGAAAGAAACGCCCATAAAGAGAACATACCGAAGGTGATGATGATATCCGGTCATGCTTTTGGCATTCATGATGATCAGCCATATATTGATCAGGATGACGACAGGTATGGCGGCGAGAGTGAAAAACTGGACTTCGTCCGCCAGTAAAGGGAATATGCATAACACATCCAGCATCAACACGATAAAACAGGCCATTCCCCATTTTGTTTCCAGGCTGATGGAAGCCGTCAAATGAGATTGAATATGATAAGGTAAATCTTTGTATGTAGGCGTTTCTTTTAATCTAGGTAAAGCTGTTGTTCCTCCGCTGTTATGTTTCATCGTTTTATCCCTCTGAACGATTCCGCGTGCATTTTTTCAGCCAGACTTTTTTTCTGTAAATATATAGTAGGAGTGGAAGAGCGAAAAAAAATATGCTGACAACGGTAATAACCAAGGGAATTTCTGAAGGAGCTTGTTCTCCTAACGCCCATATTGTCATGATGACAAAAAAGATACCAACTACAGGGAATAAAATCATGAAGATGATCATCGCTTCATTTATTTTTTTGTACAGAACATTTTTTTCGTGTTTCATCAAAAAGCTCCTTTTTCTTGGTCAAACGATACTTATCTCTGAAAAAGCAAAGGAAAACAATTGTGGCTAGCTTCGATCTGTTTTTTTTCGTAAATCAATCATGTTTGTGTTCCGGCGATTGCTCCGTTTCAAGACTTTCGGTCGAGGGCTGTATGTTCCCTTTTTGAAACGTCTATCGATCAAGTCTTGGTTGGCTTTGATAAAAAAGAATTTATGAATGAATTTAACTCCCATAAAAGAAAAAAAGAAAGTAAATGCCAAAAAGGTATAACTCATAAAATAGGTAGCTCCGCCTTCAAAAAAATGCAGGAAGAAAAACGCCGCAATGTAAGCGACTATTCCAAATAAACACAAGCAGTTTACCAAAGTCGTACTGTCTGTCTTTTTTTTATCGTTTGGGAAAACGATAAGGTAATGTAGAACCATACTTAAAATCACAATCATATAAACGAATGAAGACGTGATGATAAATATCAGGTCATAACCGAGCAAAACGTAAACGAGTTCTTGTGATAATACAAAATAACAAAAAGAACATACAGCGCCAGCTGCCCCTATATATATGGTGAAATGCAAATCATTCCGATCGCTCTGTTTTAAAAACAGGACAATGACTGTCCATATGTTAATACCGATCATAAAAGGTAATGATATAGCCGTGAAAAATGTTTCCCCAATCGCTATGATCAGCACGCCGCACATTAAATCAGTAAATAAAATCATCCACAGCATGTTTAACTTAGCATCTTTATCACAGCTTTCAGATGCTAAATGGGTTATGATGCGGGAAGGTAAATTCCTGTATTTCGGATTTCCCTTTAATTTCAGCAAGGTGTTCACCTGCCTTTTATCAATTGATGTGAAAGAACAGAGAATACCATTTCGGCTGATGAAAGCTATAAAATAACGTCAGGTAATTTCTGCTCTGAATTTGAAAATTAGCATAAGAGAAAGCATCCCGAGTGAGATGCTTCGTGTATTCAATCATTAATCGCTTCAGCCAGAACTTGCTGAAACTCGATTTCTTCTTCGTCTTGGTAGCCTTCGAAAATTACTTTCTCAATGTCTGAATGGTTAAAAGCAAAGGTGTAGTCGGGATTAATGTAGCCTTCAGGGTAGAAAACGCCGATATAGTCAAACATTTTTGGATCCTCGCTGACAACGATCTGTTTTCTTCCGTAGATCATTAATTTTTTTGATCCACCTTTAAGTAAGACGATTGAGCCGGAGGGCAGTAAGTTATTTTCGGCCATGGCTGTATTTCCCCTTTCTTAAATGTTTGTCGATGATGTCTTGGTTGGCTCTAATAAAAAAGTATTGATGAAAGAATTTGACTCCAAAATAAATAAAAAAACAAGCAAGGAACAAGTAAATATAACTCATAAACAGGGTAACGATAGAATCAGAAAAGCGAAAGATGAACTGGGCGATAATATAACCTAATCCTGGTCCTATGGTTAGCAAGTAGGTTCCCCAAGCTGGACTGCCTGTCCGTTTTTTTTGGAAATTTGGAAAAACAATAAGGTAGTATCGAATAAATCCTAGAATGATCATGATACAGGCTAATAAAGAAATCATGAAAAATAAAAGGTTAAAGCCTAATGCTGAAAAGGCATATTTCTGTGAAAGTACAAAATAACAAAATGATAGTACGGCACCAGTTCCACCTTTATACAGAGTGAAGTGCAAATTATTACGATAACTTGGCTTCAAAAACATGACAATGACTGTCCATATGTTAATACCTAGCATAAAAGGCAGTGCTATCATCATGAACATTTTTTCACCATTTGCTATTAATGGTCCACCGCATATGATATCTAAAAACAAAATAACGAATCCAAGCATCGTCAGTTTATCGTCTTTTGAGCTGGAAGCCGTAAGATGGGTTTGAATGTCAGAAGGTAATTTACCGTATTTAGTATTCTCCTTTAATTTGAGCAAGGTTTCTTCACCAGCCTTTTTCTTATTTAAACCACCCTGCTACTGTTTTTAAACCAGATTCTACAGAATCTTTTGCCATATCGGTTATGCTTTTTTTGTCCTTACCCCATTTAACTCCGCCTAGAAGTTCAGATATACCGATTGTAGCCATAAGTGATACACCAGCAGCCGCTATAACAGGGGCTCCACCCGCAATTAATAACGCACTGGCTACAGCACCTACCCCTAGTGTCGCGGCACCTATTCCCACGTCAACAGTAGCATCGCCAACCGTTTTTTCAATAGGAGCATCATCATTGATATTATGAATAAGGTCTTCGCCAGTTGTAATGGCAACGCCTGCCCAGCCGAGCTTGCTTTTCATAGCGCTTTTGAAAGCAGATGAGGGACGAGTTAATTTTGCAATTTCAGGGTTGTTACCAGCCTTCACCTGGGATTTTATCCATGATTCATCATAACTTTTCCCTTTTAGTCCTATGGCTTCTCCGTTTTTCACTTTATAACGTCTTAATTCTGTTCCATCTTTTTTGAATTTTACTTTTCTCTCAATCTTTACTCCATCTTTCTTAACATGCTTCACACTCTTCCCAAAATCCGTCGCAGCAGTAGTCGTCCCATACAAACTTCCTGCACTAGCTACAGGATACGTCAAATCGACTTCAAACGGAAATTCTTCTTTTGCCGCGTCATCAATTTTGCCTTCTTCGTCTTTTTCTCTAAAGCGCCCAAGCATCTTTTCCATCGGTGTTTCGCCGGTGTCTTGCACTCCGCCTTGCAAGCCGCCGGAAGCCTGATTGATTGTTGAGTCGTTTGGCGCTTCGAGGATCGATCCGCTTTTATATTGAGAGATTTCAATCTTCGGCCCCGTATACATCTTCTCCAGCTGCTCGATGTACTGCTTCATCGTGTCCAGGTCTTCACGCGCGTTTTTCAGCGCGTTTGTCTGTTCGCGGTCGAAGGTGTGGAGCTTTTCGATCGTCTCGCTGATTTGTCGTTGGGCTTTTTTGGCGTTTTCGTTGACGGCGGAGTCGTCGAGATCGGGCAGGTCGACGATGTTTTTGACGGTTAGCATTGTCATATTGGCTTTTGCCGTGAGTCTGGCTGTCAGCGATTCGGCTTGGCTGACACCGTCATGGAGTTCGTGTTCGAGAAAGCTTTGCGAGATAAAGCCGTTTTCGGTTGGCTCCAAGGATTGGAGGGCGCTTTTCGTCTTTTCTAAAATTCCTTTATAGTCGGAGATAAAAGATTCATAAAAAAGAAGAAAAGTGGTGTGACACTCTTCATAGAAGGAACGGATCGCTTCGCCTCCCGCGCCTTTTAAGGCGTCGTCAAGGGATGTGATGCCTTTGACGCTTTGTTTGACTTTGGCAATGTCGCTTTCCTGGTTTTTTAATTCAGTCAGCGTCTTGTCAAGGCCGTTTTGAAATGCCTGAACATCTAGTGTTTTCAATCCGTATCCCTTCCTTCTACTTCGTTTTAATGGATGATGCCAGCTTTTTGTCTGTATCTTTCATCGTCTCTACCGCTGATTCGGTTTGGATGATTTGTTTGGAGAGAGCCGAAGCGTAGGCTTTTGTCAGCTTTTTTAAATCTTTGTTCATGCCTTCGATTTTTTTGACGACATCGAGATGGTTTTTGCCGCCGATGTCTGTCGGTACGCTCGACTTGATTCCCTGTGCGGAATGCTTCAGCTGTGAGAGTGTGTGCTTGACTTCACCGGAATTGACTTTGATTTCTTGGCTCATGCTTCCAACTCCTTTTAATGTCGCGATTGTTTTCCTTCTTTTTCCAGCTTCTCAATTTTCTTTTTTAATGAGCTGATATCTTGACCGAGTGAATGTATTTCATCGTTTAAAGAGTTGATGCGCTCGTTTAATTTTTTAAACACCTCATTCAATTGCTTGCCGTAAATATCATTGTAGGCTGATTTCATATCGCTTCTGACGCTTTTAAAAGAATCGGCAAGGCTGCCCTGCCATGTCGTCGAAGACAGACCGGGCTTTTTGATGCTGCTTTTCGAATCGGAGAATTCTTCTTTTATATTTGTTAATTCAGATTTGCAATGTTTCAGCTCTTTCAGCTGTTCTTTTTTGATGACAAGTGTACCCTGCATACCATACAGGACTGTTTTTTCCCAGATGATCATGGTCTGCCACCTCCCGGCGATTTGATTCAAATGGCCTGTTGGAAATCGTCCGATAAAGGACCTTATTAATGTTACAACATGGTATAAATGAGTTGAATAGGAAAAATGTACCGCGAACAAGGGATGAAACCCGCTGGAAATATGGGTCTATTCCTTATCCTGACTGCGATTTTGGACTTTTTCCCATTTTTGAATAAGGTTAAAAGACTTAGTTCCTGAGACCTTGTTTTTTATCATATTTATTTTCCGTTTCGCAAATTTTAAGGTTATTTTAAGAAAAAGGTGATCTTTCAAGAGGCTCAACAAGGTTTTTCGCGGAAAATGTCAAATAGATTAGATATTTCGTATGAACAAGGGGGGATATTTGTCTGTTTGTGATGAAAAAAGGGGACAGGCGGGATTCTGTCAAAAGTCTCAGTTGGATTCCTAACCAATTCGCTGTCATATACATGCTCAACGGATTTGAAACTGTCTAGTTCTCTGGACAACAGGGGGATGAAGATGAAAAAGCTGCTGGTTGTTTATGCGGTCATGCTTTGTTTGTTTTTTCTTTACGTATACGATTATTCCAAGAGCGACCAAGCCGGTTCCACCGCGCGGGAAAGCGGTCCTTTAACAGGAAGTCTCTCGGAAAAGTATGTGATGGTGACGTTTCAGTCAGGCATTGAATATTGGAAAAGCGGTTTGAAAGGCTTTGAGGATGCTGCACAGCTTTTCAACGTCTCTGTCGAATACCGGGGGGCGGCCCGTTACGATGTTCATGAGCAGACAACTGTGCTCGAACAGGTGATCGCGAAGAAGCCGGCGGGGATCGCCGTTTCCGCGATCGATCCCGAGGCTTTGAACCCCGTTATTAATAAAGCCTGTGAGCAGGGCATTCCGATCGTTTTGTTTGATTCGGACGCTCCTTTCAGCAAAGCGCCGACATATATCGGCACGAATAACAGGGAAGCGGGCGCTGCCGCGGCTGAACAAATGGCCGGGCTCTTGAACGAAAAAGGCGAAACCGCCGTCATCACCCAGCCGCGCCAATATAATCAGCAGGAGAGGACGAAAGGTTTTAACAAAACGATCGAACAACGATATCCGCACATGAAAGTGTCCGCCGTTTTGGACGGAAAAGGGGATGAATTGACTTCGAAAAAAGAGGCGGAAAAGATTTTGCAAAAAAAACCGAACATCAAAGGGATTTTCACGACCGAAGCGAATGGAGCGAGCGGGGTGGCGCAGGCCGTAAAAGCGGCGGGCCTCGAAGGAAAAGTCCAGGTCATCGGCTTTGATAAAGATAAAAAAACGCTGGACGGCATTAAAGACGGAACGATTGCCGCCACCCTCGGGCAGGATACATGGCAGATGGGCTACTGGTCGCTTCATATGCTGTTTTTCTTAAGCCGCCATTTAAAAAGGGCGGATTCACTCCCGGCATCGATCGACACCGGGATCACCATCATCACGAAAAAAAATGTGGAAGATTACTATGCGAATGATTAAAAACGCGATCAACAATATGCCGATCCGCTATAAACTGATCAGTCTTCTCTTGTTAATCAGCATGCTGCCGACGATCGGCCTCGGCATTTTGTCGGCCTGGGCGGTGGAAAGTATTTTTGAAAAGCAGATGATCGATCATACATTGCAGCTGATCGGTGAAGTGAATAAAACGACTGAAGTGTATGTCAGCCACATGCAGAATCTTACATATTTAATTTCGACGAACGAAGAAATGGAAGCGTTTTTTGACCATCAAAAAGGCGACGGGGAAGCGGATTATAAACGGCGAAAGTTTTTGCAGGGGCTGACCTCCTTATATTCTGAAGCCGCGGGAATTCTCGTCGTCAATGACGAGGGTGAGATGATCACAAATGAGATGTATAAACGGACAGAGACGGATTTGACAAAGGAGTCCTGGTATCAGGCGGCTGTGAAAAATGAAGGCATTTTTAAGATGATTGGAAAGCCTGTGAACCGGAATGTCAGAAGCCATGTCAACTACAGAGAAGATGAAGTCGTCTCAGCCGTCAGAGCTGTAATTGATCCTGAGACGCAGCATGTCAAAGGCGTCGTGTTAATCGACTTGAAGCTGCGCGTTCTGGCGGAAGCGACGAAAAACATCCGTTTGGGGAAAACGGGCTATTTGCTGATCATGGATGAAAACGGCGGTAACATTTATTCGCCTGAGGCTTCAAAGCTGTTTTTGCCGAAACAATGGTTTCAGCACCAAAGCTCAGGTCATTTTTCAAAGCGGATCAAAGGGGAGGATTACCAGCTTATTTATGAAACATCCGCTTTTACCAATTGGACGACAGTCGGGGTCTTCAAAAAGAGCGAACCGGTATTTGAAGTGAAGGAAATCCACTTGTATGTGCTCTTGTTCTTGTTGGCTGCCGGATTTTTGGGACTGACGGCTTCCTATTATTTATCCTATTCGATGTCCCGGCCGATTTTAAAGCTGACTTCTTTTATGCAGAAAGCCGAAGGCGGAGACTTTTCGACGCTTTATCAAGAGAACCGGCAGGATGAAATCGGCCTTTTAGGTAAGAGCTTCAACCGTTTGATGCTCAGGATCAAAGAGCTGATGTTTGTGACGGAAAAGCAGGAGCGGCAAAAAAGGGAAGCGGAGCTCAGGGTTTTACAGGCGCAAATCAATCCGCATTTTCTGTACAATACGTTGGATACGATCAATTGGATGGCGAGGAAAAAAGGGGCGGAGGAGGTTACCGATTTGGTGCAGGCCCTATCAAAGCTGTTTCGCATATCGCTGAGCAAGGGCCGGGACATCATTCCTTTAGCGGATGAATTCGAACACGTCGAAAACTATTTAAAAATTCAAAAAGCGAGATACCGCGATAAACTGAATTATTCGATTGAAAGACTTGAGTTTGCAGGCGATCGGCTGATTTTGAAGCTGGTGCTTCAGCCCATCGTTGAAAACGCGATTTACCATGGGATCAAAGAAAAGCGCGGACCTGGGCATATCCGGATCATTGGAAAGGAAGAAGACGGCCGTCTGACGATAAAGGTCGAAGATGACGGAGCCGGAATGGATGAACACACATTAAACAAAATCAATGAACAATTTAAAAAGCGGGAAAATGCGACCGGCTACGGCATGATCAATGTCCATGAACGGATCGCCCTCACCTTTGGAGAGCCTTTCGGTTTAACGGTTGAAAGCCGGAAAGGGGCGGGCACCTCTGTTTTGATTCGGCTGCCGATTTTGATTAAAGGAGGGAAAGGACTTGAGTGAACAATGGCGGGTGCTGATTGCCGATGATGAACCGTGGATTCGGGAGGGTATACGGGATGCTGTGCAATGGGAGCGATATGATATGAATGTGTCGGCCGAAGCGGAAAACGGGGAGGAGGCGTTTGAGCTTGCCCTGCAGTACAAAATTGATCTATTGATTGTCGATTTGAACATGCCGATCATAAACGGATTGACGCTGATGAAAAAGCTGCGCCGGGAGCTGCCGCTGTGCCGGTTTGTCATTGTAACGGGCTATGACCAATTCGCATATGCCCAGGAAGCGATCAGGCTGAATGTCGATGATTATCTGTTAAAGCCTGTCGATCCCGGGCATTTGGAAAAGGTGTTGGAAACGATCATGAGCTCGCTTGCAGCAGAAAAAAAGAGACGGCATGAGCAAAAGCTCGCTGAGGAGCATATTCAAAAAAACCTTGATCTGCTTAAGGAGCATTTTTTCAACGACTGGGTTCAGGATCAAGTCGAAGAAGAAGAGATATCCCGGCAGCTCGAATGTCTCAAGCTTCCAGCCCGTTTACCGGAGATGCTCGGTGTTGTCGGCACCGGACATTTACAGATCACTCCAGCAGCTCTTGTGAAAGAAAAAGTCGAGCAATTTTTTAAAGAAGAAGCGGTGAAGGCCGTTTTTTCCAGTGATGACCGCCTTGTCGCCATTTGTGTTTGGCGCCTGATCACAGAAGAAGAACGGCGGACGCTTGAAGCGTTCATTCAATCTGAGCTTGAGGTCAGTGCAGCCGCCTGTTTTATCAGTCTTGCACAAGCCTGGCATTCGCTGCCGCAAGCCTACAAGGCTTGCAGACAAAAGGTTTCCCAATCTTTCAATCTCTCCCCGGTCGTGGCGCGGGCGAAAGAATATATGCAGAAGCACTTCGCGGAAAGGGAGTTTTCTTTAATGGAGACAGCTAAAGCCTTGCAAGTTTCCTCCGTTTACCTGAGCCGGACGATGAAGCGGGAGCTGGGCATGACATTTGTCCAGCTTTTGACGGAGATGCGCATGCAAAAAGCGGCTTACCTTTTGCGGACAACCTCTCTGGCGATCCATGACATTGCCGAACAGACAGGCTATGATACACAGCACTATTTCAGCACCGTGTTTAAAAAAACAATGGGACAGTCGCCGAATCAGTACCGGCGGATGTCGGGAATGGAACAAACAAGGGGGAATTTGTAATGTAAGCGCTTTAAAAAAGTCTGTTTTTTATAAAAATAGTTAATTAATTCAAAAGACGAAGGGCAGAAAGTCATGATACAGTTGGCTTGATTCATGATGGGAGAAATCAAAAAGGGGGATTTCAGACATGAAAAAGTGGCTTGTGATCATGGCGGTGATCTTTTGTTTTATGTTGTCGGCCTGCTCCGGCAATCAGGCAAGCGGAGGAGGAGAGAAGGGCTTTGTCGGAATTTCGATGCCGACAAAGTCATCGGAACGCTGGGTTTATGATGGGAAGTACATGGTGAAGGAATTTGAAAAGCTCGGGTATAAAACAGATCTGCAATACGCTGAAGACGTTGTTGAGAACCAGGTATCGCAAATTGAAAACATGATTACAAAAGGCGTCAATGTCCTTGTGATCGCTTCAATTGACGGCGAAGCGCTGACAGACGTCCTTGAAAAAGCGAATAAACAGGATATCAAAGTCATTTCTTATGACAGGCTTCTGATGAACAGCAAGTATGTCGACTACTATGCGACATTCGATAATCGCAAGGTCGGCGAGCTTCAAGGGAAATATATTGAAGAAAAGCTCGGCTTAAAGGACGGAAAAGGGCCGTTTAACATTGAACTGTTCGCCGGCTCGCCGGACGACAACAACGCGCATTTCTTCTTTGAAGGCGCGATGTCCGTCTTGAAGCCTTATATCGATTCAGGGAAGCTGAAGGTATTGAGCGGCCAAACCTCATTTGAGCAAGGAGCAACACTGCGCTGGGACGGAGCGACCGCGCAAGCGCGCATGGACAATCTGCTGAGCGCCCATTACACAAAAGCGAAGCTGGATGCGGTGCTTTCACCTTATGACGGGATCAGCATCGGAATCATTTCTTCATTAAAAGGAGCCGGCTACGGAACCGATGAAAAACCGCTGCCGATCATCACTGGACAGGATGCCGAGCTTGCTTCCGTCAAATCGATTATCAAAGGACAGCAGACATCGACCATCTTTAAGGATACGAGAGAGCTGGCGAAAAAAGCCGTTGAGATGGCGACATCGGTCTTAAAAGGTGAAAAAGCGGAAGTCAATGACACCAAGACTTATGACAACGGAGAAAAAGTCGTCCCATCTTACTTGCTTGACCCTGTCGTCGTCGATAAAGAGAACTACAAAGAGGTGCTGGTTGAAAGCGGTTACTATAAAGAATCGGAATTAGGGAAGTGATGTCATGTCCGATTGCATATTGGAGATGAGAGGGATCACAAAGGAATTTCCCGGCGTCAAAGCGCTGAACAACGTCCATCTCCGCGTCAAAGCGGGGGAAATCCATGCGCTTTGCGGAGAGAACGGTGCGGGCAAATCGACGCTGATGAAGGTGTTGAGCGGCGTCTACCCGCATGGCACGTATGCGGGGGATATTTTGTACCAAGGGAACGTCTGTCGGTTTAAAAATATTAAACAAAGCGAGGAAGCGGGGATCGTCATTATCCATCAGGAGCTGGCGCTCGTCCCCCAGCTTTCCATTGCCGAGAATCTCTTTTTGGGAAATGAACAGGCGCAAAAAGGCGTCATCGATTGGCGAAAGACAAAGCTTGAAACACTTGAACTGATGAAAAAGGTCGGTTTGGCAGAGCCGGCCGATACACTCGTTTCACAAATAGGGGTCGGAAAACAGCAGCTCGTCGAAATTGCCAAAGCGCTGGCGAAAAAGGTGCGGCTGCTCATATTGGATGAGCCGACGGCCGCGTTAAATGAGGATGACAGCGAAAATCTGCTCAACCTTTTATTGGAGCTGAAAAAACAAGGGATTACTTCAATTATGATTTCTCATAAGTTAAATGAAATTACAAAGATCGCGGATTCAATCACTGTGCTGCGCGACGGGCAGACGATCGAAACGCTTGATGTCCAAGGCGGAGAACTGACCGAAAACAGAATCATCAAAGGCATGGTCGGCCGCGAGCTGCAGAACCGCTATCCTGAAAGACACGCTGAGATCGGCGAAGTCATATTTGAAGTGAAAGAATGGAATGTTCACCATCCCCTGAGGCCTGACCGGAAAGTGGTCAGCGATGCCAATCTGTCTGTCAGAAAAGGGGAGATCGCAGGAATCGCGGGATTGATGGGGTCAGGCAGAACAGAGCTTGCGATGAGCATTTTCGGCAAGTCGTACGGAAAAAACATATCCGGCACACTTATTAAAGATGGACGACAACTAAACATCCGCCATGCCGGGGATGCGATTCAAAACGGCATCGTCTATGTCACAGAGGACCGGAAAGGCAACGGCTTGATTTTGATGGACAACATTAAAGGAAACATCACGCTGTCCAAGTTGAACAAGGTGGCGAGCGGATTGGTGATGGATGAACGGCGCGAGAAACATGAAGCAGAACGCTTCCGCCGGAAATTAAACATCAAGACGCCGGACATTTATCAGACAACCGGCAATTTAAGCGGGGGGAACCAGCAAAAGGTGATGCTGAGCAAGTGGATTTTTGCAGAGCCCGATATTTTAATCCTTGATGAACCGACGCGCGGCATTGATGTCGGCGCCAAATACGAAATCTACGGGATCATCAATCAGCTCGCTGAGGAAGGAAAAGCGGTGATCATCATATCATCGGAGCTTCCTGAACTGCTGGGAATGTGTGACAGAATTTATACGATGTGCGAAGGCGAACTGACCGCCGAGTTTTCAAAGGAAGACGCCAGTCAGGAGACGCTGATGAAATATATGACAAACCGGATCAAGAAAGGGGGAGAAGCGTATGCAGACACCGGTGCAAACGGATAAAGGCCAGACGGAGAAAGGGTATGCGCAGATCTTTCGCGACATGTACAAGCAGAACATCCGCAAATACAGCATGGTCATTGCGCTCGTGTTTATCATGCTGCTTTTTCAAATCCTGACGGACGGGATTTTGCTCAGGCCGTTAAACATTACAAATCTGATCTTGCAAAACAGCTATATCCTCATTTTGGCGATTGGCATGATGCTCGTCATCGTAACAGGACATATTGATTTATCCGTCGGATCGGTGGCCGCCTTTGTCGGAGCGGTATCGGCGATGATGATCGTCGAAAACGATATGCCGATGTTTGCAGCGGTTGTGCTGTCGCTCTTGTTGGGAGCGGCGATCGGCGCCTGGCAGGGGTTTTGGGTCGCGTATGTAAAGATTCCGGCTTTCATCGTTACATTGGCGGGAATGCTGCTTTTCAGAGGATTGACGATGATCGTGCTTGAAGGAAAGTCGATCGCCCCGTTTCCTGTATCCTTTCAAAGAATGGCTTCAGGATTTATCCCGGACTGGCTGAACGGAGGCATGCTCCACATGACGACGATAGTCGCCGGAGCCGGTATTTCGATTCTTTATCTAATCTATCAGGTGCAGCAAAGAAACATGCAGAAGAAATTCCAATTTGATGTGCAGGGAAAAGGAATGTTTGCGGTCAAAATATTTTTTATCATCGCAATTATTAACCTTTTTACCTATATTCTCGCCACTTATGAAGGGATACCGATCATTTTGATCACCATGTTTATCTTAATTGCCGCCTACACGTTTTTGATGAAAAGAACCGTCATCGGCCGCAGAATCTATGCGATCGGCGGAAACGAAAAAGCGGCTGAGCTTTCAGGGATCAAAACAAAGCGGCTGACCTTCATGGTGTTCGTCAATATGGGTGTCCTCGCCGCGCTTTCCGGGCTGATATTTGCCGCCCGATTGAACGCTGCCACGCCGAAAGCGGGCAACCTGTTTGAGCTTGACGCGATCGCGGCGTGCTTCATTGGCGGTGCATCGGCCTACGGCGGAATCGGCACGATCGGCGGGGCGATTATCGGCGGCCTCGTCATGGGAGTCATGAACAACGGCATGTCCCTTCTCGGCCTCGGCATTGACTGGCAGCAGGCCATTAAAGGGCTTGTCCTGCTGATTGCCGTCGCGTTCGACATTTATAATAAAAACAAAGCATCATAATCTTAACGGATCGTTTCGAAGCTTTTTCCATTCGGGAAAAAGCTTTTCTTTTTGGAAAAAGATCGTTTAGAACTATTTTTTAGTCATACTTTCCGCTTTATAATATCAATCATGGCAAAAAATCTTTTCGGCAAACCTTGGCTGAAAGTGTGAAGAGGTGACTATTCATTGGATGTTGGCCAAATGATCAAGCAGGCCCACAGCGGCATTTCCCAGCAACTGCAAAACGTTGAAGAGAAAATCTCCAAGCTGGAACGAGCGCAGCAGAACATTGAGAAAGAACAACGGATCAGCGCTTCGGACATCAATCAAATCCTGAAGCCGGAGCTTGGCGCACATTGGACAGGCCGTCGTGCAGAAGCATTTTTTGATGAGCGGGACAGCGCCCACACCGCGATGTACCATGTCGTCCATGACGATTATGAGAATTATATTGATTCGATTCAATTGCAGATTAGTCGGTTAAAGGCGGAAAAAGCGGGGTTGCTGGTCGAACAAGCGGCTGTCGTAGGCACACAGGAGCTGCTCGAAAAAGGAGGGGCAACCGTCCACCTGATCGAACATAAAGTGGAGCAATTTAAAAAGTGGATATTTTAATAATGAAAGCCTGTTTTTGACTGAACAAAAACAGGCTTTTTTTCAGCTTTGCTGGACGGAATGAGCATCGGCATCCAGCGGATGATTGCTTTTTTTCGGTTCAGGCAGCAGGATGTTCAATATGCTGGCGCCCGCCAAAATGATAATCGAAAGGTAGAAAGCCACGTTGTAGCTACCTGTCTGGCTGTACCAAACACCGGGCAAATAAGATCCAAGCGCAGAACCGATCTGGTGGCTGAGAAACAGCCAGCCGAGAATGAATCCGACCGAATACTGCTTAAAATACTGGGTTGCGAGCATTTGTGTCGGCGCGACGGTCGCAAAGTCAACCAAACCGAACAAGATCGCGAAGCCGAGCAGAAGCAGCGGCTGATGGCTTGACAATAGGATGACAAGGGACAATGCGCGCACGGCATATAAAAAACATAAAATTTTTCTGCTGCTCCAGCGGTCGGCGACAACCCCCGAGATCAAAATGCCGATGATGTTAAATCCGGCGAGCAGGCTGACGGCGGCGCTGGTGACATGGGTTGAAAATCCGTGGTCATGTGAATAAGGAATCAGGTGGGTATCCATTAAACCGGTCGTCGTAAACCCGCAGATCAGAAACGGCAAGATGAGAAACCAAAATTTTCTGCTGAGAAATACGGCTCGGTACGGAATTTTGCCGGGCTGATCAGGTGCATCATCCTTTTTTTCTTCCGCAGGAAATCCGCCGATCGGCTCCGCGTTTTTTTCTGTAGGATGGTTTCTTAAAAACAATAAGACGATCGGAAACACGATTAAAATTAAAAATATCCCTAGGACAATAACGGTGATTTTCCAATTGAACCAGTGAATCAGCATGAGCGATCCTGGCACCAGCAGCATCTGGCCCGCGCCGAACCCGGCCTCCATGATGCCGAAAGCGAGTCCGCGCCTTTCATTAAACCAATTGGTGACGATGACGGTTGAGGCGACATTCGACGCCCCGCCGACTCCGAGGGAAGCGATGACCCCGTACAGAATAAACAGCTGCCACGGCGAAGTCACAAGGTATGTAAAGAAGATGCTTAAGCCGACAAGGAGCGTGCTCAAAGACAGAATGATTCTGGGGCCGAACCGGTCGACTAGCTTGCCGATCACCGGCTGGGAAATCCCGTAGACAATAAAGCTTAATGTGGAAATCAGTGAAGTCGTTCCTCTGTCCAGAGAAAAATCTCTTTCCCACGGTTCAATAAAGGCGCCGAAAGAAAGACGAACCCCTTGGACGGCCAAAAGCGTCAAAAATGTCACAAAAACGATAATCCAAGCGTAGTGTAGTTTCCGTTTCATAAATCCTCCCATTTATTAGGCCAGCTCTCGATCCCAGCGTTCTTCCTGGAGCTTTTGCCCCCATAATACAGCTTCATCTTTGATTTCCGTCAGTCTGAAGCCGAATTTCTCATATAAAGGTCTGGCTTCGGCCATTGTGCTGACCGTCCAAAGATAGATCCGCGCAAATTTTTTTCGCTCGCAATAATCGGTCAGCTCCTGCAGCAGACGCGTGCCGACGCCTTGCTGGCGAAACACGGAGTCGACAAGAAACCATCTGAGCTGCACCGTGTTGCCGGGATGCTTGACAAGCCCGACAGATCCTGCGAATCTTCCGGCGCTTTCTGCAATCCAAATCTTTTCAATCTCAGCGTCAAATGTTTCATGAAGGTAGTCTAAAAATGTCTCGTCCCAGCCGTGTGTCTCGGCATAAAACGCCCGCTGCTTTTCAATCATCAGCTCGATGTCGTCCGACAGATAGTAGTCTCTGATCGAAATCGCCGCTTTTTCCGGAGACAGGTGATCCGACAATATGGATTCGACCGTCTGCATCGCATCGGCCAGCTTGTTTTGATAATGGCCGTCCACATGTTTCAGCATATATTCAATCTGCTGATTCGCTTTCGCCTCCAGCTTTTTGTAAATCGTCTCGCCGAACTCTGTTAAATAAATATAATGGTTGCGGCTGTCTTCCTCGCTTTTCTGTTTGTACACCATATTTTCTTTTTCGAAGCGTTTGAGGATTCTGCTCACATAGCCGCGGTCCAGGCTGAGCGTATCCTGAAGCAGCTTTGCCGTGCAATGAGTGGTGTTTTTGATTTCAAACAGGATCCGGGTTTCCGTTAAGGAAAACGGACTGTCATAAATGTGCTCATCAAGAAAACCGAGCACGTTCGTGTAAAATCGATTGAACTTTCTGAATTTTAAAGTGATAGAATGATTGATTTCCGTCATCTAAGAACCTCTCTCCCTGTAAATCGTTGCTTTAATCAATTTATAATAAAATAGTTGCTTAAGTCAAGTGTATGAAAAGAAAGTGAAAATGTTAATGATTGATTATATTTTACAAATAAAGAAAAACAAATTCAATCATCCCGGAAAATTCATCCAGTAAGCAGGAAAGGCGAATGAAGGGGGAGTATATAATCTAAAAATAGCAATCTCTTCAAAGTGTTTCACTTCGTGCGCCCTTGTCTGTTTCCGCGTCATTTAAAAACGAGGAAGAAAGGATGAAACATGAGATGGTTCAATCATTTCCCCCGATCAGCCCGAAAGTTCCCCGATTATTGCACGGAGCCGATTACAATCCCGATCAGTGGATCCGATATCCGGACGTTTTAAAAGAGGATATTCGCTTAATGAAGCTGGCCCGCTGCAATGTGATGTCAGTCGGCATTTTTTCCTGGGTTTCCCTTGAGCCTGAAGAAGGCCGGTTTACATTTGACTGGCTGGATCAAGTGCTGGATGTTTTCAAAGACAATGGCATTTATGCATTTTTGGCTACGCCGACAGGCGCCAGGCCGGCCTGGATGTCAAAGAAGTATCCGGAAGTGCTGAGAACGGAGAAAAACAGAGTCCGCAACCTTCACGGAAAACGGCACAATCATTGCTATACGTCTCCTGTCTACCGGCGAAAAACGGCGATCATCAATGGCAAGCTTTCCGAACGGTACGCAGATCATCCTGCTGTGATCGGCTGGCACATCTCCAATGAGTACGGAGGAGAGTGCCATTGCGAGTTATGTCAGGAAAGTTTCAGAGAATGGCTTTTGGCGAAATACAAAACGCTTGATCAGCTGAATCACGCATGGTGGACGGCGTTTTGGAGCCATACTTACACAGACTGGGGGCAGATTGAATCACCGGCTCCGCACGGCGAGGATGCCGTACATGGCCTGAACCTGGATTGGAAGCGCTTTGTGACAGACCGGACGGTTGATTTTTGCCGGCATGAAATCGCCCATGTCCGCTCCTTTAACCCTGATCTGCCTGTCACGACGAATTTTATGGGGACGTATGCAGGCTTGAATTATTGGAAATTCGCCGACTTGCTCGATGTCATCTCATGGGATTCCTATCCGGCGTGGCACAACAATTGGCAGGAAGACGCGAAGCTTGGCGCCGATATCGGCTTTGTGCATGATATCAACAGGTCTTTAAAGGGCGGTCGGCCGTTCATGCTGATGGAAAGCACGCCGAGTATGACGAACTGGCAGGATGTCAGCAAATTGAAGCGTCCCGGAATGCATGAGTTGTCGTCATTGCAGGCGGTCGCGCACGGATCGGACACCGTTCAATACTTTCAATGGAGGAAAAGCCGCGGATCAAGCGAAAAGCTCCATGGCGCCGTCGTCGATCATGAAGGAACTGAGCATACGCGCGTTTTTCAGGATGTGAAAAAACTCGGCGACAAGCTCGCCAAACTCGATGAAATCTCAGGAACGACAGTGGAACCGGAGACCGCAATCATTTTCGATTGGGAAAACCGCTGGGCATTGGAGGATGCACAAGGGCCGCGCAATATCGGTCTTCATTATGAACGGACGGTTAAAGCATTTTATGAACCGTTTTGGCAGAAGGGTGTTCCGGTCGATGTGATTCATATGGAGGCGGACTTATCCCGCTATAAGCTGGTGATCGCGCCGATGCTTTACATGCTGAAAGAAGGCGTGGCTGAAAAAATCGAACGGTTTGTGGAAAACGGCGGTACGATTGTCGTGACATATTGGTCAGGCATTGTAGATGAGCATGATCTCGCGTTTCTCGGGGGTTTTCCGGGGGGCTTGAGAAAAACGCTCGGCATCAGGTCTGAAGAAATCGATGCGCTTTACGATGGACAGACGAATCAAATGGTTATGGCGGAAGACAACCGGCTCGGTCTTAGCGGGTGTTATGAAGCCGCTGAGCTTTGCGATTTGATCCATTTGGAAGGAGCTGAAGCGCTCGCTCATTATGCAGAGGATTTTTATGCGGACCGTCCGGCGCTGACCGTCAACTTGTTCGGAGCGGGAAAAGCTTATTATATCGCTTCACGGAATGAAACAGCTTTCCAAGAGGCTTTTTTGTCAAAGCTGATCGAAGATACAAAAGTTGCCAAAGTGCTCGATACAGAGCTGCCAAAAGGCGTGACAGCCCAGCTGCGCACAGACGGCGGGCATGACTACATTTTCCTTCTGAATTTCACGGCACAGCAGCAAAGTGTCGCTCTCCCGGAAGAAACATTTACAGATGTATTGAAAGGAACGAGAAAGAAAGGAGTCCTCAAACTGCCTTCATACGGCACCGCTATTTTAAAACGAAGCCGGCAGGATTGACGCCGGCTTCTTCATGCTCATTTCTGCACCCGGCTCCGCGTTGTGCAGTATGCGGCAAGCAGCAAGAAGACGATGGCCAGCGCGAAAGCCGGCACGCCTTGATGAAAGACATACAAGAACAGCAAATTTGATAACACGGCCAATAGAATAAAAAGAACAGCGCAGAAAGGTAAACGCAAAGTCATCCCCCCATTTCCCCCTCATGTTAACATGTGAGGGGAAATGGGGGGAAGGGTTCTAAGCAGGAACCTCCCACACGCGGGACTTAGTCTTTATTTGGCGCGGTTTTTCAGGTTGCGCGGATCGACCTGATTTTCTTTGTGGGGGACCGCGTCTAATGGTGCAGCGATTTTTTCCCAAGAGACGATTTTGAAGTTTTGATTGACAGCTTCTCCATTTTCGATATTTTCTCCGTCCTGTGCGATAAAGATGCCATAAGGGTATTTTTTGCCGAGGCCGAAGCCGAGGACATCGATTCCATCTGTATCGCTTGTCCCGTCAATTTTTTTGCCGTCGCCAATCGAAAAGGCCCCGACATACTTGTTATGCCCCGCACGGTCATAGATGGCGTACCGGTTATCACCCTGGCTTGAAGCGATCAAATAGCCTTTTCCGTCCGCGCCGTAATAAATGGTCAGCCCTTCAATATCAGCGGTTAAATGGTTTCCGTCGGCGCGATCGACCACTTTCCCGTTTTCACCGCCGTTCGGTTCGGCGCTGAATTTCCATATAGCTACATTTTCCTCGGCGATGTACATGGTGCCGTATTCATCATCGGCCACAAGTCCTTCCGATTGCGAATTCATTTGAAAGGCGCGTACCTTTTTGCCCTCGACTTGACCTTTGCCGTTGTCAATCAGCTCGTACTGTTCAAATTCACCGGTTTTCCCCGTCACCATCGCGTAAAATTTCCCGGTTTTTTGGCTGTGGTATAAGCTGAACCCATAGACTTCATCAATGGATGTTTGAATCGGTTTTTTCGGATTGACGATTGATTTCAGCTCGCCTTGCTTTCCGTTAAACGAGTAAATTTCAACCGTGTTTTTGCCGTCCGACCTGTTGGAAGCGCCGACAATATCCACTTTTTTGCCCCCGAGCGGAAAATTGTAGCGAAGATCGACATTATTCAATTTTCCAAACGCAAAGGATGAAATCTGTTTTCCATCCAGGTCGTAAACAATTAATCCAGACTTTTTATTCGTTGTGATGAGTTTGCTGTTTTCAGGGTGTTTCGCATCAACCCAGATGGCGGGATCGTCTGCGGCGTCATCGGCGGTTTCCACCGGCTCCGTCTCGCAATCGGCCGTCACTGTAAACTCATGATGCCAGGCTGCCTCTGCCTTTTGCAGGCTGAGGTATGAAGGGGTCAATAAAGCTGCTGTGAGCGCTGATGCTGTAAGTGTCTTGTAAAAATTCATACTATTACCTCCTTTTTGATATGTTCGATAATAGCAAATTTATACAAATAGCAGATTGAGAAATTGTGAATTTTTCATTAAGTGCTAAAAAACGAATCGATGGGATCAAGCAGAACCGTCTATGAAATTTGCAGCAATGGCGCGTTTCAAAAAATGATTCAGAAAGCCCGGCCTTTTTTCAAGAGGCCGGGCCGTACATGTTCAGTGTGTCTTCTCGGATGTGACAGGGATGTATATATCAAATTCAGGTTCATTTAAATCTTGATTCATCGGGTAAAATTCCATGTGTGTGAAAGCTTCTGTGTTTACTTCATAGCCCTGATCTCTCACCCATTGATAGGCTTTTTGATAGGTTGCTTCTGGAAGCTCGTGTCGGGGATGCCAAGTATGTGCGTATGTCTGAGGAGGGACTTGAAAGCTGATCATTCCTTCCGGAAGGGTGTCAGCCCGCCCATCCGTTTCCATTAAGATATAGAAAGTGAATCCTTCTCCGCCTTGATGGTTTGAAATGGCCCACATCCCCCTGTCCTCCCGAATGCCGCTTATTTCTCCGTAACGGTTCCTCAAGCGCCGGATGATGCCGTGCAGCTTTTTCGCGCGGGCTTCTTTAAATGTAACGGTTTGTGTAAAGCCGACACCGGTAAATCCGCATTTTTCTATTTTTTTGATGTCCAAGCCAGATCCTCCCATTCTTTAAAATATCATTCAATTATTCTCTAAACAAAAAGCGAATCCTTCAAATAGACAATAAAAAGCAGCCTGCCGCAATGACAGGCTGCTAGATTGTTTATTTTACACCCTTCATAAACTGCTGAATTTTCGGTGAAAGCATAAAGAGAAGGACGCCTAATAGAATCGCTATGCCGCCTATGATGCCGAAGTAGGCGATTTCCGTATCTTCGCTGTAAAATCTGACGACCTGAGCGTTGATGGCCTGTGCGGAGGCGTTTGACAGGAACCATAAGCTCATCGTCTGCGCCGAGAAAGCCGCCGGTGCAAGCTTTGTCGTTGCTGACAGACCGACTGGCGAGAGACACAATTCTCCAATCACGACAATCAGAAAGCTGAGCACAAGCCACATAGGATTTGCCAGTGTTTCAGTGCCGTTGATGTAGGCAGGGAAAATCATGACGATGAATGACAAGCCCGCGAACACGAGGCCGAGAGCGAATTTCGTCGGTGTTGCCGGCTGCCGTTTTCCAAGCCGCATCCAGATCCAGGCGAAAACAGGCGCCAGTGCGACGATGAACAATGGATTCAACGACTGGAACCAGGATGAATGCAATTGAATCCCTAAAAATTCTAAATGAGTGCGTTTATCCGCGTAAGTAGCCAAAATATTTGAACCCTGTTCCTGAATCGCCCAGAACATCATGGACGCGATAAAGAGCGGAATATAGGCGACTAGACGTGAACGTTCATCAATTGTCGTTTTGGAGCTCTTATACATCACAATGAAATAAATGAGCGGTATCAAAATACCCAAAACGCTGACGATCATAGTAAATAATTTGATTGTCATAACGCCGGTCATGATTAAATAGCCAAAGACCACAGCGATAATCAGTGCGCCTATTCCGATGCCCCCGAACACTTTTTTCCTTTCGGCAGGTGTCAGCGGATTCGGTACTGTTCGTCCCGCAGGTCCGAGGCTTTTCTTTCTCGTCGCGATGTAAGTGACGAGTCCGAGAAACATTCCGATGGCAGCAAGGCTGAATCCAAGGTGGTAGTTATAGGTTTGGCCGACGGTTCCGACAATGATCGGTGCGAGGAATCCGCCAAGGTTGATGCCCATGTAGAAAATACTGAAACCGGAATCGCGACGTGTATCCTCAGGGCTGTACAGGTCGCCGACAACGCTTGAAACGTTTGGCTTCAAAAGGCCCGTTCCGATAATGATCAGGAACATGCTGATGAAGAAAGCTGTAACACTTCCCGGGAAAGACAAAAGAATGTGACCAAACATGATCAATACACCGCCATAAAATACGGTGTTTGCCGTTCCAAGGAGCCTGTCCGCTATCCAGCCGCCGATAATTCCCGACATATAGACGAGGGAGCCGTATACGGCCATGATTGAGTTGGCTGTCGTCTCACTAAAGCCGAGACCGCCTTTCGTCACTTCGGTATACAAGTAATAGATAAGGATGGCTCTCATTCCGTAGTATGAGAAGCGCTCCCAAAATTCGGTGAAAAATAGAGTGAAGAGACCGCGGGGATGTCCAAAAAACCCCTTTTGCGGAATGTTTTGAAAAATTTCTTTTTGATGATTTGACATTCGCAATACTCCTTCTTTTCTGAGCTTATAAAAATCATATTCTTATATAATGTTCGTGTCAATACACCTTCGAATGATTTGTCATTCAGTAGATGGCGAGACATGCTTTAGAAGCGCTTTATACCAAGTCTTAAAAAAGTTTTCCAAGAAAGTCTATATTAAAAGATTTTTTAATAAAATTTTATCTATTTTTGTACAAGCAAATTTGCTCAATTTGCATATACATGTTAAGAAAAGGTTTTCAGGAAGGAGGTAAAAGCAGCGTGCTGCAGCAGCAACCCGAAGAGATGTGGATGACTGTTGTCGATGTGACCAAATTTGGAGCGGTCGGCGACGGTCAAACGGATTGTACAGAGGAAATCAATGAATGCTTAAGGTGGACAAAGTCTATGGGCTACAGCACTGTCTGGATCCCAAATGGCACGTATTTGATCGACGGGACACTCAATGGGGATCAGGCGTTTCCGTTTCGGAATGCAGGAATCAATGTTCCAAGCGATATCACGATTCTAATGGATGCTGAAGCCGTTATCAAAGTCAAACCTAACCGTTCATGGGGGTACTCTGCTTTTTATATAGGCGGAAGATCCAATATTAAAATTTCCGGGGGCAACATCATAGGGGACAGAGATGAACACACGTATACCCCGTCACCGAGGCCGACCCATGAATGGGGCTTTGGCATTTGTATCGAAGGGTCTAAAAATGTGCTGGTCGAACATGTAAGAATCGCCGATTTCACAGGCGACGGCTTGATTATCAGCTCCGGCGGCCAGAACTATCAACCTTCCGAGCATATCAAGGTCATCGATTGTGACATCAGGCGTTCGCGAAGAAATAACATCTCGATCACAGGCTGTGATTTTGTCCTTGTCGAGAGATGCAGGATCGAGGATGCCGGAACAGGCAATGGGACAGCTCCGCGCTTTGGCATCGATATCGAAGGGTACAGTGAAGGAGACATCGTGTATGAAGAACCCGTCAATGTGACGATACGAAACAATTCTTTTAAAGGCAATGTCAAAAGCGCGGTCTCCAATTACAATGGAACATCCGTTTTAATCGAAGGCAACTTTGCCGACGGAACGATATCTTATGGCTATGGGACCCGGACGACGATCGCAAACAATGTGATCAAGAAAAATGCTGAAAACAGAGAGCAGACAACAGGAATTGCCGGTTTGGGGACCGGGGTTTTGGAAGAAAGAAGTGACGCGGTGATCACAGGTAACTTGATTTCCGGGTTCTCGACAGGTATGGACCTTCGCGGAAAAAGCATTCTCGTCACAGGAAACAAGATTCAAGGCTTTGAAAACACCGGAATCCTTGCTTATCAAGCCTCGGATACTTTTATTGAAGGTAATGATATTGAAAACGGCATCGGGGAAACAAAGAACGGCACTGCTTTTGGCATCACACAGTCAGACAATATCATCTTTTCCAACAATAAGATCCATCATGTCATGCTGGCGGTGAGAAGCACAGGCACTGATGTCGAGATCAAAGACAACGTCATCAGGCAGTTTTCCAGAGGCATCTGGGTGTCACAGGGAAACGCGGTCATCGAAAATAATTCTATTTCCCCGGCGGGGTTTCAAATCGCCCCCGAATCATATGCCATTTCCGTTACAAACACGGCCTCTGTCACCATTCGGCATAACACCATCTCCCGTTTTAAAAACTTCCCGATCTACTGTACGACAAATCAGAAAACGAAAATCATCAGCAATATCATTGAAGATTCACCGCTCATCGTGACGGTGTTCCTTTCCGCAGGCTCCCATGAAATAACAGGCAACTCGATTACGCTCGCCAGACCGTCGGGACCGGCGATGGTCCTCTATCTCAGCCAGTCGCAAGGCTCCTCTATCATAGATAACACCATCCAGAGTCAAACGGCCGGCAGGATCACAGCCATCCAAACCGATACTTCAAGAAATTCGCTGATCGCTGGGAACACGATCATCAATGGGATGATCCATTCCCATCCGACCGATACGGTCAGCGGCAATATCGAGGTATGACAACATAAGCTCCCTGTTGTCGGGGAGCTTATTTTTTAGGTTGTTTTTTTCTCTTGCTCATCGCATTATCGATCGCCTCCGCTAAAACAACCAATATATAAAAGAGGATGACGACCCATTCGCCCACTTCCAATATGGCAAACGTCAGATTATTGTGCAGGGCTTCAGGCAGATTCATTCCCTGCCATATGTCAAGCAAGACGGAAAAAGTCATCAGACAAAAGAACAGCAAAATCGTTATACCGATGAGTTTCACTTTCGACCACGCTCCGTTCTCCGTTATGTTTTCTGTTTTCATAAAGCGTTATTCGCAGGGAATAGTATAAATGTACTTTTGTCAAGGAAACATATGAAAAACAAAAAAGGGGATTCTGACAGCCATGCCATTCTTTTTTAAAGGTCGTCCCAAAACAGAAAAAAAACGAGAATCTCTGATGAGCGATGATAAAACGCCGGAAAGCAGCCATGTCCATGGCTTAGTTCGGTTTTCACTTGCCGAAAATCTCGATGTTATCAAAGAAATCACCGGAAACAGCGCGGATGTCGTCACCCGCAAGGTGAAAACAGGCGTCGATGGAGAAATAGAAGTAGCCGTGGTGTATATCGGCGGCATTACCGATGAGAAAGCGATACACGATTTTTTGCTTGAATCGATCCTGAATGCCGCGGAGCTGAAGGAGAAGGAGAGCGGCTTTGAGGTTCTTGAGGTGATTGCCGGGGACGCCGTCGCACTTGGCGGGGTGAAGCGGGAGAAACAGCTCGATCACATTCTGAATTCGCTGATGGCCGGAAGCACGGTCATTTTTGCTGAAGGGACGCAGAGCGCGGTCGTCACCAGCACAAAAGGCGGGGAAAAGCGCTCCATCAAAGAACCGGAAAACCAGCAGGCGTTTCGCGGGCCGCGCGAAGGTTTTATTGAATCGCTTGATACGAATATCGCAATGGTTCGGAAAATCATCAAAAACCCCAATCTTTGGGTCGAAAAAGTGAACATGGGCAGCGTCACCAAAACGGATGTCGCAATCATGTACATCAATGGAATCTGCAATAAAAAAACGGTCAAAGAAGTGAAAAAGAGACTCGCGGGAATCGAGATGGACAGCATTCTCGAATCAGGCTATATCGAACAGTTTATAGAGGATGTCTCCTTCACGACTTTTCCGACGGTTTATCACACTGAAAGACCGGATATGGTGGCGGGAAACCTGCTTGAAGGAAGAATCGCGATTCTTGTTGACGGAACACCGTTTGTCCTGCTTGTTCCGGCTGTTTTTATTCAATTTTTTCAATCTGTTGAAGACTATTACTCCCGATTTGATATTGCGACATTTATCCGTTTTTTGCGCGTTCTCATCTTTTTTATATCATTGATCGCTCCCGCCGTATATGTCGGTGCGACGACGTTTCACCAGGAAATGATTCCGACACAGCTTCTCGTCGTCATTGCCGCACAGCGTGAAAATGTTCCTTTTCCGGCTGTGGTGGAAGCTTTGATCATGGAAGTATCATTTGAAATTTTGCGTGAAGCGGGCATCCGCCTTCCGAAAGCGATCGGCTCTGCGGTCTCGATTGTGGGCGCCATCGTCATTGGCCAGGCGTCGGTTCAAGCGGGGATCGTGTCTCCGGCGATGGTTATCATCGTCGCCATCACCGCAATATCAAGTTTTGCGACACCATCCTTTGCGATGGCCATCTCCGCCAGGCTGATTCGTTTTTTCTTCATATTGGCCGCGTCGACGACAGGCTTTTTCGGGATTATTTTAGGGCTGATCGTCATGTTTGTCCATTTATGCAGCATTCGCTCCTTCGGTGTTCCATATATGACGCCTTTTGCGCCGTTTGTCTCCAAAAATTGGGGAGATTCTATTGTCCGCGCCCCTTGGTGGACGCATGAGGAAAGGCCTGATTTGATCGGCAATGATAATAAGCTCCGCCAAGGAAAAGATCAGAAGCCCAATGCACCGGATTCAAGCGAAATGAAGATAAAGCAAAAAGAAGGTGACCAAAATGAAACGTAGGCTGGCCATCTTGTTCATGCTTGCTGCCGTTTCCCTTTTTTTGACGGGCTGCTGGGATAAACGGGAATTGACCGACTTGTCGCTCGTTTCAGCTATCGGTATTGACAAGGGTGAAAAATCGAAATATGTGATGAGCTTTCAGATCGTCAATCCCAATAGCGCCGCCGGCGGACTGCAGGGTGGACAAGGGGGAGACAGGCCGCCCGTATCAAACTATTCGGTCGCCGGGAACAACCTGACGGAAATGAGCCGCCATGCTTCGACGAAAATTTCCAGGGAGCTCTATTATTCCCATACAAACCTTGTTGTCGTCGATGAAGCACTTGCTAAAGATGAAGGGATCATTAAAATACTTGACGTTCTTGACCGTGACACCGATTTTCGCGCAACAGCGACGATTATCATTTCACACGGAAAAAAAGCGAGAGATTTAATCAAGGCGCTGACACCGATCGATAAAATTCCCTCAAACAAAGTGAACAAAACATTGCAATTCACGGAACAGGATCTTGGAGAGCATATGAAGACAAGCGTTCAAGATGTGATCAAATGTTTAACCTCTCAAGCGAGGCATCCGGTCATTCCGTCATTCAAACTGGTGGGCAGCACACAGAAAGCCGAAAAGATGGAAAATGTTCAGTCCACCGCCCCGTCAGCAACGGTTGAAGCCGACGGCTTAGCGGTGATCAAAGAGGGAAAGCTCGTTGATTACCTTAATGGTAAAACCGCAAGAGGCGTTCTGTGGATTCGGAACAAAATAAAACGGACCTATATTACGCTTTCATTAGACAATGAAGAGCAGTCTGTCACTTACGATGTCATTCGCCAGAAGACCAATGTCTCGGCAAGGCTGAAAAACAACCGGCCGGCCATTTCCGTTCATGTAGAAGTGGAGGGGGATATTGGCGAAGTCGGCGTTCCCATCAGCCTGGAAGATCCGAATGTCCTTGATCGAATTGAGAAGCGGACAGCCAAAAAAATAAAAAAGGAACTGCAGCACACGATCGATATCGTCAAACAGCATAAAACTGATGTTCTTCAATTCGGTGATGTCGTCTATCGATCATATCCGGCGCTTTGGAATAAAATCGAGCCCGAGTGGAGCAACCGCTATTTTCCTGATTTGGATGTCGATATTACGGTAAATGCTTATGTGCGCAGAACGGGATTAAGAAGCGACCCGAACATATTGAATTATAGGGAAGGCCGTTCATGACGAAAAAAGGAGGGGATTTTAGATGGAAAAAGCAAAAATCAGTGCGAGCCAGCTGTTTGTGCTGATTATTCTGTTTGAACTCAGCAGTTCCCTGCTGATATTCCCCGGCCAGTCTGCAGAGCAGGACGCATGGCTGGCGATTCTGTTTGGAACAGTCGGCGGCCTTGCTCTGTTTTTAATGCATCATTATTTTTATCAGGTCAATCCGGATATGACTCCTTATGATACAGTGATGCAGATGTTTGGAAAGCCGATCGGCTGGACCATTTCATTTCTTTACATTATTTACTACAGCTACATTGCAGCGCGCGTGTTGCGCGATTTTGGCGAAATGCTGCTTACTTCAGCCTATCCGAACACGCCGATCGTTTTTGCAAACGGACTCTTGATTGCGGTTTGCATTTATACCGTCAGAAAGGGGATCGAAGTATTAGCGAGAGCCGGTGAACTGCTGTTTGGCATCATGTTTGTGATCGCGGTCGCAGGCTTTCTTCTGATCGTTTTTTCCGGTTTGATCGATCCGCGCCAGCTGCTGCCCATCCTTGGAGACGGTATCAAACCAATGTTGAATGCCGCGCTGACGGAAACCTTGTATTTTCCGTTTGGAGAGATCATCGTTTTTACGCTCATCATGCCGTACATCAGCGAGCCGAAAAAAGTCAAAAAAGCCGGTTTGTGGGCGATCGCGATCAGCGGAGCTGTTTTGTCCCTCAATGTGGCCATGAACATCAGCGTGCTCGGCGTCGATCTGAATATGCGCTCCCGCTTTCCGCTGCTCAGCACGATCCAAACGATTCAAGTGGCTGAGTTTTTGGATCGGCTTGATGTCATTTTTATGCTTGTTCTCGTCATTGGCGGCTTCTTTAAAATGAGCGTTTTCATGTATGCCGTCACTGAAGGAATCTCCATCTTATTCAAAGTGAAGCATTCGTCAAAAGTCGTTCACGCCGTCGGGATTGTGATATTAATTTTGTCGGTCTCCATAGCCAGCAACATTTCTGAGCATGTCAAAGAAGGAATTCAATTTGTGCCATTATACATACACTTGCCGATGCAAGTGATATTTCCGGCTTTCATGTGCCTTTTTGTGTATTTTAAAACAAGAAAGCGAAAAAAAGTGTAAAGTTGATGTTGACCTCAACCTTAGGTCACCCCTTAAGATTACATACCGAGGTGAAGTTTACATGCTTTATACGGTAAAAGAGGTTGCAAGATTGGCCAATATCACGATCAAAACGCTGTATCATTATCATAAAATAGGTCTTTTGTGTCCGACTAAGGTGACGGAAGCCGGCTACCGCCTGTATGGAATCAAAGAGCTCGAACGGCTGCAGCAGATCCTGTTTTATCGCGAGCTGGAATTTCCCCTCAAAAAAATTCAACAAATCTTAGACGGTGAAGCTGATCGATTGACACTTTTACGGGAGCAAAAAAAGCTTTTCCTCTCCAAAATGAAGAGGATGGAACAGCTTTTGGAGACGCTTGAGCAATCGATCAGGCACGCCGGGAAAGGAGAAATGATGGATCAGGAAGCGATGTTTAAAGGTTTTTCCAGCAGTGAAGAATGGGAGGAAGCGCTCGATGAGCAGAGGCAGTATTTGCAAGAGATGTATGATGTGGATATTCTGAAAGGTGAGCCGATCATAGCGGAAGAGATGAACGAAAAAGCCGAGGAAGCCAGCCGTTTCATGAGCGGGATGGCTGAGGCGCTAAAGAACGGTTTAAAACACGACCATGAACAAGTGCAGGCTTCGATTAAACAGCACATCGGTTTTTTAGGTATCACGGCGCAAGACTTTCAGGCGCAGACCCGTTTCTTTATAGAAGACGATTTTCACCGCGGTGTGCTTGAAAGCCAGCAGACAGGACTGTCCTATTATATGATGGCGGCGGCAGAAGCGTTTGCCGTCTAAAAAAAGCGGTGTCCCGTATGAGGCGGGGTTCTCATCTGATCTTGATGTTGCAAACAGATTCTTAAATTCCTGCTGAGGGGCATATTTCATTCCCTCTCAGGGTAGATACCCACTATTCTTGTTGCTACAATGAAACTAAATCATA
Source organism: Bacillus sp. z60-11 (assembly GCF_046464135.1). NCBI lineage: Bacteria > Bacillati > Bacillota > Bacilli > Caryophanales > Bacillaceae > Bacillus > Bacillus sp. z60-11. The sequence continues at coordinate 337,861 of NZ_JBIYSN010000004.1, forward strand.
ATGTATAATCAATATACAATCAGTATACACTTCTATTCTCAAACACAGATCGAGCAGACATGAATATAATTTATTCTGAAGAGTATATTGTAAATACAAAAAGATCGAAGATGCTCGCTACATCTCCGATCGGCAATAGAATAGCTCCTGTAAGGGAGTCGGCTTTTGTCCAATCAAGGGTAGGAACGCCTAGATGTCGGAGTCTGGGGCGTTCTTACTTTTTTTTTCGAGAAACGATGGGCAAGCGACAGAATCCCTACAATCAAGATTCATCATTAACTGAATTGCGCTTTCCACATCCATGTTCTCACCTCCCTCTTGCTAAACTGGAGGTGAGCCGAACACCCCTGCAAGAAGCCGATCTATTTCTATATTTAACTTTAAAGGAAGCTGCAAATAAATAAAAGACCCTCTCTTTTTTCATGTAGTGTCCCTGAATCCTCCTTTTGGTAGCTGTGTGTTAGTGTCAGTATCATTACAATCAATGTCCCGAACAACGGAATTAATTGAAATGCAGTCCCTTCCTCTCAAAATAAATTTCGTGATCTCACCTCCTTTTTTTCAAAACAAAGTTTTTTGAAATTAAGTGTAAAAATTTTTTACTTCTATCGAGTCTCATTAAGATATATGAGCAGAGTGTGACATTTTAAAATAAAGACCGCCATCCTTTTTTAAGGTGGGGGCCTATCAGTTAAGGTTCATTTATTAAGATTTCATCGCATTCTATGCATTTTACCGCGATTTCCTTTTTAGAAGTGTTTAAACTTTCCAGGCTTTTTCTCTTCTTGCTGCTTTCCAGCCTCGTCGTGAAATCCTTTTTGCGCAATGCCGTGCTGGTGTTTTCATGTAAGATCACTCCTGAATTTAAAAACCCGAACAAAACAGCTGCCAGGCCCAATTAAGATAAAACCAGAATGAAAAATGTTGGCCGTTTTTCAGATCCTCGCTTAAGAAGCGGAAAGGCGGCAGTTGTTTTTTTGAATGCTATTTCCGGGCCGTTTTCATTAATCGTCGTCATCAAGATCCAAGAAGCGGCGTTCTCAAGGCATGAGAACGCCGCCGTTTCAACGAGGTGTGTAAAACGGGTATGTGCGGTCAAAGCCTGCGAAGCTTTTAGCCGGCCGTTTGTCTATGCTTGATCGTAAAGCTGCCTCTTGAAAGCCTGATGTTGACGTCAGATACTTTTGCGATTTGTTCGTCATGGGTCACCATGATGACGCATTTGTTTTCTTGATGGGCCAGGTTTTGAAAGAGGCGAACGATGTCTTTCGATGTATCTTCATCCAGGTTGCCCGTCGGTTCATCGGCGACGATCAGATCGGCGTCACAGCAGAATGCACGGACGATGGAAACCCGTTGCTGCTGTCCGCCGCTCAGCGTCAGCACCTTTTGCCGCGCTTTCTCTTCGCTGATGCCGACTTTCTCCAGCATCTCCAAAGCGTACTGCTCCGTGTTTTTGATTTTTGAGCGCGTAATCTCCATGGCTGACGTAATATTTTGCAGGGCCGTCATGTATGGCAAAAGATTATAGGACTGAAAAACGATTGATACATATTGATTGCGAAAATTGGTTAGTCCGATCTTGGAAATCGTTTTTCCTTTATAAAGAATCTCGCCTTCTTTTGGAACATCAAGCCCTCCGGCAAGAGATAAAAAGGTGGTTTTGCCGGAACCGGAAGTTCCGACAATCGTGTAAAACCGGCCTTGCTTAAATTCGATATTGACGTCTTCGAACAGAGATTGTTCTTGATCTTTGTACCAGTAGCAAACATCTTTAAATTCTAAAATATTGCTCATGTTTTTCCCTTCTTTCTATTCTTGTTTTGTTAAAATCGTTTTCGGATGGAATCGTAAAACAGAGATCGACGGCAGCAATGTTGCAAGTACAGCGATTAACAGGCCGATGCCGCCCAGCGCCATCATATCGCTGAGTGATACGTGAATATTCAGCTGGTCAATCGCTTCGACTTGTGCGGAGCTTTGTCCAAAGAATCCGCCGTCAGGCATACCGCCGCCTGCCATTTCGCCCGCGGACTGGCTGTCTGATTGCTCAAGCTGCTGGGACAAGAGCTGATTGCCGATTTGACCTGCAATAAAATTGCCGGTTAATGCGGAAATGCCGATGGCCAGGACTGCGATCATCAAAATTTCGGTCAAAAATTGCCCGATCAGTTTCCAGCGCTTCTCACCGATCGCCATCAAGACGCCCATTTCGTATTTTCTTTCCCTGATCGACATCATCACGATCAGCCCGAGGATCACCGCTCCGGCAATCGTGACGAGATAGACGACATTTTTGGAGAAGGAGGCCACATTTTCGATCGGACCGACCATCTGCTGGTACAATTGATCATTTGCATCCAATGTGAATGTATCTAAATCGATGCCGGTTTTCTTGGCCGCCGCGATGAACGCGTCGATGTTGGAAGCATCGTCCATGTTGTATACGGCTTCGTCAATCGTGTTTTTATAATCGTCTCCTTTTAAGGTTGACGCAACTGTAGACGGTGTATAGATTTTGTTGTACGGGTTTAAAAAGGCGAAGTTTTGCGCCTGGTTATCTCCTGAAGACGTCGTTTTGTAAATACCTACAACCTTCAATGTGATTGTTGTGTCTTCATCTGTGCTTGCTTTGACTTTGATCGTGTCACCGACTTCCAAATCATTTTCATCTGCGAGCGTTTCTTCAATCACGGCAACCTTTTGCTTCACATCATCTTCTGTCAAAGCGCGTCCCTTCGTGATTTTTGAAGTGCCGTCGGAGAATTCGTCAACCAGTGCCGTGCTTGTGACACCTTCGATCGATACGTCCGCCTGCATCATCTGACGTCCGCCTTGTTCATTGCCGCCAGGTCCGGCAGACTGCTGGCTGTCAGTATTAGATGAATCGGAATCCTCATCACCGCTTTCAATCGGATCGAAATTGTCCGCTAAAGCAGATGTTGAGGAGATAAAATTATAGCTTTTGACATGGTCAAGCTTTGCCAGTGTTTCAGCTGATTTGACGGAAACAGGTGTGGATGCAAACCTTTTACGGGTTCCTGATTCCTGCTGTTCCTTCATCATTTTTTCTCTGTCCACTTGGTAAGTGACACTGCCTCCCAGCTGTTCTCTCGCCAATTCACTCGACTTTGTAGCGGCTGACTGGATCGAAAGTCCCGTCAGCACCAAAACGCAAATCATCGTAAAGACAAACAGTTGCAAAAGGGTTTTCCCTTTCTTCGATTTCATGCTCCAAAAGGCGCGCTTGAAAAAATTCATAGCATTTTATTCCCCCATTTATATGATTGTGGTGATTGTCCATTCGGGGCAGCAGGACTTTTTCCTTACTGCCTGATTTCATATTAGACGCAACTTATGAAAAAATTATGACCAAACTGTTGCCAGTCCTTTAAATGTTCAGGAGAGAATTGAGAATTCAGAGAACGATGTGTAAAATGAATCTAATGTTTGACTAGCGGAGGCCGTTGACAATGAAAATATTAATGATAGAAGATAATTTGAGCGTATGCACGATGACGGAAATGTTTTTTGCGAAAGAAGGCTTTGAGACGGAATTTGTCCATGACGGACTTGAAGGATATAACCGCTTTAAATCGGGCAATTGGGATTTATTGATCATTGATATCATGCTGCCGTCAATGGATGGGGTTACGATTTGCAAAAAGGTCAGGGAAGAAAGCACCGTACCGATCATCATGCTGACGGCTAAGGATACGGAGTCCGATCAGGTGCTCGGTTTTGAACTCGGTGCTGACGATTATGTGACAAAGCCGTTCAGCCCTTTGGCGCTTGTGGCGAGAATCAAAGCGGTGAGCCGCAGGTATCAAAACACCGGGCAGCAGGCTCCCGCTGATGATGATATCCTTGAAACCGAGCATTTTAGAATCAATAAAAAGACGAGAGAGGTATTTTTAAACGGAGAGCAAATTAAAAACTTGACCCCGAAAGAGTTTGACTTATTGTATTATCTGGTGCAGAGTCCGAAACAGGTGTTTTCAAGAGAGCAGCTGCTTGAGCAGGTGTGGGGCTACCAGTTCTACGGAGATGAGCGGACGGTTGACGTTCATATTAAAAGGTTGAGGAAAAAGCTTGGCAGCGATTCACGCCCATTTCTGTATACCGTATGGGGAGTGGGGTACAAGTTCGATGAAGATTAAATATCTCTATCAGCTGCTGGCCAGCCATATCAGTATTTTAATATTGGCGTTTCTCATCACAGGAGCGGTATTTTCACACTTTGTCAAAAACTTTGCATACGAAAGCAAGGTTGACGAACTGACGTCCTACGGCTACCGGATCATGGGCGAAATGGAGATGCGGCCGAAAGGGGCGCCGGCCATTATGAAACCTTTTGAAGAAATTTTAAGAAGCAGGAAGATCAGTTTCTTCCTTTTTAATGAAAAAAAAGAAGTTCTGATGACTCCCCAAGACTTGCGGCCGCGAAAATTGCTGCTGAGCGATGAAGAGTGGAAAGAGCTTCAAGACGGGAAGGCCGTTGTCGTCAAAACCGATATGAACCGTTTTAATGAGGAAGTATCGGTCGTGGCGCTGCCCAACATCGTCAACAATGAATTTCAGGGGGGCATTCTTCTGACGGCACCGATCAGCGGGACGGAGGAAATGATCGGCGAAATGAACCGCTTTATGCTTTATACGGCAGCCGGTGTGATCTTAATTGCCTTTCTTTTGAGCTGGCTGACGTCCAAGTTCCATGTCAGCCGCATACAAAAGCTTCGCGATGCGACGAAAAAAGTCGCCGCAGGGGATTATAACATTCATATCGAAAATCGCAATTTGGATGAAATCGGCAGTCTGGGCACCGACTTTAATACGATGGCTCGGAAGCTCAAAAGCTCAAGCGAAGAAATCGACCGGCTGGAAAAACGGAGAAGGCAGTTTATCACAGATGTGTCCCATGAATTAAAGACACCTTTGACGACGATCAGCGGTTTGGTGGAAGGGATGAACAGCCAGACCATACCGGAAGATCAGCAGGAAAAATGTTTGAAGCTGATTACGGAGGAGACGAAAAGGCTGATTCGCCTCGTCAACGAAAATCTGGATTATGAGAAAATCCGCTCCAACCAAATAACATTGGAAAAACTGCATTATCCGCTGATCGAAGTGTTTGAAATCATTAAAGAACAGCTGGCGATCCAGGCGGAAGAAAAACATAATCAGCTGATCCTTGATGTGGAGGATCATGTGATGGTGAATGCCGATTATGACAGGCTCATTCAAATCCTTGTCAACCTGACGAAAAACAGCATTCAATTCACCTCAAACGGAACCGTTTGGCTGAGGGGAAGGGAAGACTACAAAGAAACCGTCATTGAAGTGGAGGATAACGGAATCGGCATCGATCAGAACGATATTGAGAACATTTGGGATCGTTTTTATAAAGCCGATTTATCGCGGACGAACACCCCTTACGGAGAGTATGGACTGGGGCTGTCCATCGTCAGACAGCTTGTCGCGCTTCACAACGGGACCGTCGAAATTGAGAGCGAGAACAACAAAGGAACGAAATTTGTGATCCGTCTCCCTTTGACATCGAGGGATGATGGTTAAGCAGCTTTGACAACGTCAGGCTGCTTTTTTTGCTGAATAAAAAGAACCCCTAAACTGGAACGTTTAAGGGTTGGCAAGCTAAGCTTTGATTTTGAACTTCTGAATGAGATCCTGCAATTCTTCGGCGTTTTGCGCAAGGATCTGGGATGAAGCTGCGATTTCTTCCATTGAAGCGAGCTGCTCCTGTGTTGCCGCACTGACTGTTTGCGTGCTTTCCGCGGCTGTTTCCGCCACTTCTTTCACACCGTTAATCGCGGTTTCGATTTCCTCTGTGCCGGCCGTCAGGTTTTTCACCAGGTCTGTCACACCGTTAATCTGCGCGGCCACTCCTTTAATCGCATTCTCGATTTTATGGAACGCGCCGCCGGCTTCATTGACGACGACAAGTCCTTCTTTGACTTCGCCGGTTGCCGAAACAACCGTATTCATCGTTTGTTTTGTATCATTTTGAATAATCGTGATCAATTTTGTAATCTGTTCTGCGGAGTGTGCGGATTGTTCCGCCAGCTTTCTGACCTCATCAGCGACAACGGCAAACCCTTTACCTTGTTCCCCCGCTCTGGCCGCTTCGATGGCCGCGTTTAATGCGAGCAGATTCGTCTGTTCTGCGATGCTCGTAATGACTTCAGTAATATTCCCGATTTCATTTGAACGGTCTGACAAATGCTTAAATGCTTCTGAGAGTGAGGCAACCGTTTCATTAATGGACTGCATCTGTGAGCTGACTTTTTGCATGACCGCCGTTCCTTCGAGCGACATTTGCGCGGTTTGATCAGCGGTTGCCGCCGCTGTTTCTGCATTGGAAGAAATTCTTCCGGCAAACTCCGTCATTCCTTTAATGATGGTTCTGCTGTTTTCGACACTTTCCGCCTGTTTGTCAGAGCCTGCTGCAAGCTCTTGAATGGTCGAAGAAATATATTCGCTTGCTTTCGTGCTTTCCTCAGCACTCGCGCTTAACTCTTGGGAAGAGGAGGCCACTTGATGAGACGTTTCACCAACCGTTTCAATGATCGAGCGGACGCCCGCCACCATATTGTTGAATGAAGATGTCAATAAGCCCAGTTCATCTTTTGATTGATACGTTCCTTCAACTGTAAAATCACCTTGCTCTGTTTTGGCAAACAATTTTTGAATGTCTCTTATCGGCTTGGCGATCAGCCTTGTGATTAAAAGGCCGATTGTGACAGATAAAATAAGAGCAGCAGCAATCACAGCGATGAGAAGCATGGTAAGCGAACTGGCTTCTTTAGCATCTTGCTGATAAATCGTTTTTGCGTTCTCAGCATTCAGCGTTTGAATCTCTTCAAGCTGTTTAGCGACAGCCTCTCTCTGAGGCTCCATATCTTTCAGGTAGACGTCATACGCCTCCTTGTTTTTGTTATCTATCGCAAGGCTCTGCATCTGCTTGCTGATGTTTTGCAAATCCGTATATTCGCTTTTAAAGCTCTCATACTTTTCCGATAGATTGTCCATTAAATTCAGTTGATTGATTTTTTCCATGATGGACGTGTTTTCTTCGTTTTTTTCATTGATGTTTTTTTGCAAGGTTTCATTTCGGTTTTTGTCTTTCGTAACCATCAATTCAAAGTTGTACGTATCAAGTTCAAGGTTGTTGGCTCTTAATTTTGCAAATAACTGATTGGGGATTAATTGCTCTTGATAAATCAACTCCGAGCCATTTGAAATTTTGTTCAATCCTCTGATGCCCTGGATGCCGACGATGGCTAAAGCAAGCGCGGAGATGATGATGATAATAAATAGCTTGCTTCTAATCTTGATGTTTTTTAGCAGGTTCATATTTTTTCTCCCGTCGTTTATTTACTATAGATATCGGTCTGTGAAGAGCGGTTGTGAAGAGAACTCATATGAAATTTCCGATATGCAAATAAAGGAACGGGAATATGTTCTCACAACAAAAAAACCCCATAAAAAAAGGGGTTTTTTACACGAGCACTTTCGCGAAGAATTCTTGATATAAGGCGCGGACCGCTTGCTTTTCCTGCGCTTCTTTGACACCGAACATCATGCTGACTTCTGATGAGCCCTGATTGATCATTTCAATATTGACATGTGCGTCAGACAGAGCTTTTGAAGCTCTCGCCGTCGTTCCGACATTATGGCGCATCGCCTCACCGACCACCATGATCAAAGCGATATTGTGTTCGATCGTCACTTCATCGGCGTCCAGTTCTTTCTTGATCCGTCTGGTGACCCGCTCTTCAATCGTTTCATCCATTTGATCCTGCCGCAAAATAATCGTGATGTCATCGATGCCTGAAGGGATGTGCTCATATGTCAGACCGTCGTCTTCAAGGATTTGCAGAACGCGGCGTCCAAATCCGATTTCACGGTTCATCAAATATTTGCTGATATAAATGCTGCAAAAGCCGCTGTCACTGGCGATTCCGACGACCGGACCGTTGGTGTTGTCCCGCTCAGCTACAACTCTTGTCCCTTCTGCGGCCGGATTGTTCGTATTTTTGATCTGAACCGGGATGCGGGCGCGGAAAGCCGGGATCAGAGCTTCATCATGAAAAACGGAAAAGCCGGCATAAGACAATTCGCGCATTTCCCGATAGGTGAGTTCGCGAATTTCTTTCGGGTTGGAAACGATTGACGGATTGACGGAATAAACGGCATCAACGTCAGTGAAATTTTCATAAAGCTCGGCTTTCAGGCCGTTTGCCAAAATCGAACCTGTAATATCGGAACCGCTTCGCGAGAACGTAATGACTTCGCCTTTCTGGTTGAAACCGAAAAATCCCGGAAAGACAATGATCCCCTTGTGCTCTCTCAGGCGAAACAGGTTGTCATATGATTCGGGCAGCACCTGGGCGTTGCCTGGTTCACTCGTTACAAAAAGGCCGGCGTCTTTTGGACTGACATATTCGGCTTCAATTCCCCGATGCCGGAAGTATGCCGCGACCAATTTGGCGTTGTTATCCTCTCCGCTTGCTTTGATCGCATCTATAAATCGTTCGGGATTTTGCTTATCGCCTTCAAGCAGATGAAGCAGATCCCGGCGGATGCGGCTGACCACGTCACCGCCAAGCCCCAGTTCCATTGCGATGTCGGCATATCGCCCGACAATCGTTTCGACAAGCTCGGGCGCTTCCCCTGATAATAAATACTGCCTGGCGCAGTCAATGAGCAGATCGGTTACTTTCGTATCTTGTGCATGGCGTTTCCCGGGGGCTGATACGACGACAGCTCTTCTCTCGGGATCGGAAGTGACGATTTGAAAAACCTTTTCAAGCTGTGCTCCTGTTGCAAGCGAACTGCCGCCAAATTTAACGACTTTCATTCAAGACATCTCCTAAAGTTTAAATTTTCACAATAAATTTAATTTTTATTATCACGCTTTTTACAAGAAGAATCAAGGTTTTTCTTTTCTAAAAGAACAAATGTGTTTTTCAGAAGGACTTTTTGATTGAATGAGCTGCATCATATTGACTATGTCAGAAAAAGTGATAAGATGATGGATGGGTCTTATTGATAATGATAATCATTTGTGGTTGGCTGAGGGGGTATGTTTTTTGTTTGGCAAGGAGGCTTTTGCAGCATGAAATTACGGTATTTATGGCTACTGCTTATCATTCTTTCTTTCTGTTCTGTTTTCATCGGCGTGAAGCCATTATCGCCTTTTGATCTTTTTCATTTGGATAAGGACGACATTCAAACGCTTTACATAAGCAGGATCCCCCGCATGATCAGCATCGTGCTCGCAGGCATGAGCCTCGCCATCTGCGGGCTGATGATGCAGCAGCTGACACGCAATAAATTTGTTTCACCGACGACGGCCGGAACGATGGATTGGGCGAGACTTGGCGTGATCATTGCCATGATGTTTTTTTCTTCGGCCGGGCTTGTGGTGAAAATGCTGTTTGCCTTCGTGTTCGCACTGATCGGCAGCTTTCTGTTTGTCAACGTTTTGGACAGAATCAAGTTTAAAGACGCCGTGTTCATCCCTCTTGTCGGCTTGATGCTCGGAAGCGTCGTCAGCGCGGTCTCGACGTTTATCGCTTATCAGTATAATCTCATCCAAAATCTCAATGCATGGTTTGAGGGTAATTTCTCACTGATCATGAAAGGGCGGTATGAGCTGTTATATCTGAGTATTCCGCTCGTGATCATCGCCTATCTGTACGCCAACAAATTTACGGTAGCCGGAATGGGTGAGAGCTTTGCCGTCAACTTGGGGCTGAATTACAAGCGAGTGGTCAACATCGGCCTGATCATCGTGTCGGTGATCTCATCCGTCGTTATTTTGACGGTCGGGACGCTTCCGTTTCTCGGTCTGATCATCCCAAACATCGTCTCGATTTACCGCGGGGACCATTTGAAAAACAGCCTTCCTCATACGGCATTGCTCGGCGCCGTATTCGTCCTGTTTTGCGACATATTAGGGCGGCTGATCATTTTTCCGTATGAAATTTCCGTCGGTTTGATGGTCGGCATCATCGGGAGCGGCGTATTTCTTTATTTGCTGTTAAGGAGAAAAGCCTATGCGTGATCAAAAGAAAATGTTGATCCTGATCATCATCGCGGCTGTTTGCATCGGCGTATTTCTGTTTTACGGCCTGCCGTCCGTCTGGGAATATGCCCTGCCGCGAAGAATAGCCAAAGTGCTGGCGATGATCGTCGTCGGGACGGCGATCGCGTATTCTTCGATGATCTTCCAGACGATCACAAACAACAGAATTTTAACGCCGAGCATTCTCGGACTTGATTCGCTTTATGTGCTGCTGCAAACGGCCATTATTTACTTTTTCGGTGCAGCGCGATTGGCCGACCTTGGGAAAAACGGCAACTTTCTATTGTCGACGGCCTTGATGATCTGCTTTTCATTTGTGCTGTTCGTCCTGATGTTCCGCCGCGGAGGCAGGCACATCTTTTTGCTTCTGCTTGTCGGGATCATATTCGGCACTTTATTTAGAAGCTTGTCTTCCTTTATGCAGATGCTGATTGATCCGAACGAATTCCAGGTCGTGCAAAGCAAAATGTTCGCCAGCTTCAACAATTTGAATACGGACATCCTGCTGATCGCTTCGGTGCTGATTGTGGCGGTTCTTCTCTATGCCTGGCGGTTCAACCCGTATTTTGACGTGCTGTCGCTCGGCAGAGACCAAGCCGTTAACCTTGGCATCGACTATGACCGGACGGTGAAAAAAATGCTGGTCGTCATCGCCATGCTTGTATCCGTATCAACAGCGCTCGTCGGGCCGATTACCTTTTTGGGACTTCTCGTCGTCAACGTCGCAAGGGAAGTGTTTAAAACATATAAGCACAGCATCCTGATTCCGGGAGCGGTTTTGTTTTCCATCATCGCGCTTGTCGGCGGCCAGTTCATCGTTGAAAAGCTGTTTGGTTTAACGGCGACTTTGGTTGTGATCATTGATTTTATCGGCGGGATTTATTTTATTTACCTGCTGCTGAAGGAGCGTAAAGGATGATAGAAGTTCAACATGTCAGCAAACAATACGGAGGCCAAACCGTTGTTGAGAGTACATCGCTTTCGATTCAAAAAGGGAACATCACCTCTTTTATCGGGCCGAACGGAGCGGGAAAAAGCACGCTGCTTTCCATGATCAGCCGACTGACCGGCATGGATTCCGGAAAAGTGCTGATCGACGGCAAAGAAATCGGTGCTTACAAAAGCCATGACTTAGCTAAAAAAATCAGCATTTTAAAACAGTCCAACCAGATCAACATCAGGCTGACCGTCAGAGAGCTTGTCAGCTTCGGCAGATTTCCCTATTCACAGGGAAGGCTGTCGCAAGAGGACTGGAGATACGTTGATGAAGCGATCAAATATATGAAACTGAAAGACATCGAACATAAGCATTTGGAAGAGCTGAGCGGCGGCCAGTGCCAGCGGGCTTTTATCGCAATGGTCATCGCGCAGGATACCGATTATATTTTGCTTGATGAACCGCTGAATAACCTTGATATGAAACATTCGGTGGAGATTATGAAACTGTTGAAAAATCTCGTCGAAAAGCTCGGCAAAACGATCGTCATTGTCATTCATGACATCAACTTTGCCTCGGTTTATTCCGACAGGATCGTCGCCCTGAAAAACGGGCGGATCGTCAAAGAGGGGCCTGTGGATGAGATCATTCAAACACCGGTGCTGAAAGACATCTATGACATGGATATCCCGATTGAGCAAATCGGAGACCAAAAAATTTGCGTTTATTTTAAAGGATGAGGTGATTATCTTGAAAAAACTATCATTATTGTTAATGGCGCTGGTGACAGTGCTTGTCATCGCGGCGTGCGGAAGCCAATCCGCTGATTCAGGTGCGAAAAAAGGAGAAACGGTCACAATCAAACATGCGAGCGGCTCAACAGATGTACCCAAAAATCCGAAAAAAGTCGTTGTCTTCAATTTCGGAGTGCTTGACACACTTGATGAGCTCGGATTAAGCGACCGCGTTGTCGGCCTTCCGAAGCAAAGTCTTCCGGCTTATCTTAAAAAATATAATGAAAATAAGTATGAAAGTGTCGGCGGACTAAAAGAGCCTGACTTTGAAAAAATTGCTGAACTTGAGCCCGACTTGATCATCATCGAAGGCAGACAGTCGGAACAATATGATGAGTTCAAAAAAATCGCGCCGACGATCGACATTCAGCTTGACCAGAAGAACTATATGAAGAGCTTTAAAGAAAATACCGAAAACATCGGCAAAATCTTCGGCAAAGAAGATGCTGTAAAGGATGAGCTGGCGAGAATTGATAGCCAGGCAGAGAAAGTCAACAAACTGGCTAAAGAAAAAGGCGGCAAAGGATTGGTCGTCCTGACAAGCGACAAACAAATCAGCGCTTATGGAAGCGGCTCAAGATTTGGCCTGATCCACGATGTACTTGGCGTTGAGCCTGCTGATCAAGACATCAAAGTATCCCTTCACGGCCAAAGCGTTTCTTCTGAATATATCTCAGAAAAAAATCCGGACTATCTGTTTGTCATCGACCGGAGCGCGGCCATCGGGGAAAAAGGAACAGCCAAAGAAGTGATTGAAAACGAAATCGTCAAATCGACAAACGCGTATAAAAACGGTCATATCACATACCTTGACCCGGGCTACTGGTACTTATCAGGCGGAGGACTTGAGTCTGTGTCAGAAATGGTGAAAGAAGTCGAAAACGGATTGAAATAAAAAACAGCCGGCACAGTCCGGCTGTTCAGGCTGTTGAGAAAATCCCGACAGCCTTTTTGAAATGTTATCTATACAATATATTGAGTTCGTCCTATAGATACACTTTATATTGTGTATGAGAAAATAAAAATGAGGGTTTCTTTGATATCAGTCTTTAAAAACCCCACTTTCTCTTTAATCTTAGCTTCCTGTGGCAGGAAGCTAATTATTTCCGTTCTATAGGCTCCATATGAACATGCGAATAATCAACCGCATGCTCCTCCTTATTCCCCGCTCAATTGCATTGGCGATATCGCGGCTTTCCGTCATATTTAAATCAGCGGATACTTCAGCCGCTACATCAACGCAGACCCTACTGCCCAAGTATCTCGTGAGAGCTTTTCGATCGTTTTCTTATCTGAAATGTCCTTAACACGAAGCCATCTGTTAAAGAGCCGGATGAATCTTTAACAATATCCCATCCCGTTTTTTGAAATGAGAAGACCAATTCACAAACGCCGTGACCATATCAATTAAAGTTGAGTCTAAGTATAATCCAAAGAATGTGCAAAGCCAAATGACTTTTCAATCTAAAAGATAGGTACAGGATTCTAGTAAGTAAGATTCTTTATTATCATTATTTTGACCGATGTTCCCTGTTAAAAGGATCATGTATGATCGATAAAGAAAACGCTTTCAAGAAAAGGGGACTGCCAACATGCCTTATCGTATGAAACGAGTGTTGTTGCTTCTTATCACTGGATTGTTTATGAGTTTGTCTGCATTCACTTCTACTGCCTCGGCTCAAGCAGGCGGATCGTTTTTTGACCCTTTTAACAGCTATAACCCCGGTTTATGGCAAAAAGCAAATGGTTATTCGAATGGAAATATGTTCAACTGCACTTGGCGTGCAAATAATGTATCAATGACGTCATTGGGTGAAATGCGTTTGGCGCTAACAAGTCCATCCTATAACAAGTTTGACTGCGGGGAAAACCGTTCTGTTCAAACATATGGCTATGGACTTTATGAAGTCAAAATGAAACCAGCTAAAAACACAGGGATCGTTTCATCGTTCTTCACTTACACAGGCCCAACAGATGGAACGCCTTGGGATGAGATTGATATCGAATTTTTAGGAAAAGACACAACAAAGGTTCAATTTAACTATTATACAAATGGTATAGGAAACCATGAGAAGCTTGTGAATCTCGGATTTGATGCAGCCAATGCCTATCACACGTATGCGTTCGATTGGCAGCCAAATTCTATTAAATGGTATGTCGATGGGCAATTAAAACATACTGCGACAAGCCATATTCCGACAACACCAGGAAAGATCATGATGAACTTGTGGAATGGTACTGGTGTCGATGAATGGCTCGGTTCCTACAATGGTGTAACACCGCTATACGCTCATTACGACTGGATGCGTTATACAAAAAAATAGTGTCATATATAATAAGAGCCTGCTGCCTCAATATAGCCGGGCTCTTATGATTGTAATGAGAAATTGTTGGCATGAATAGTCTTCTATACGAAATTTATCGAGATAATGCCAGTCCTCTTTCTTTTGTTAAAATAACATCTTCATATTCTTCAATTTCTTTTTGTTGTTCTATCAATCTTTCTCTTTCGTTCACTAAAATCGCCCGCTGCCGTCCCGCAATCATATCCGGCGTCTTGTTTAGCAAAAAAAATGGATTCTCCGGCGCTGAACAGCACTTGCAGTTCGATAGCTATCATAATAAAGGATGCAAGCGTTTCGGCCCGAAAGTGACGATAGATCATTTTTTCTTTTTATCCAAGCTTACCTGCTGAAGACTTCACAAATTTGGAATAAACCGTCATATTTTCTCACACGGATTTTCGACAAACGGAACAGCCGGCACAGTCCGGCTGTTTTTTATTAAAAGACAAGACACCAGTTCAGTTCGAACTGGTGTCTTTCCTTCAGCGCGCAGGCTGCTCTTGCTTCTGCGGCTTCTTTTTCAGCGTAAATGAGAGAATAAATCCGATCAAGGCGAGGACGGCTGCGACGATAAAGGCTGAGTTCATTCCGTGTACGACTGCGTTCAACGGATTTGAAGTGCTGGCGTGTTTCGTCGACGTACTCATCACAGAAATTAATACAGCCGTACCGATCGAACCGCCGATTTGACGCATCGTATTGTTCATCGCTGTTCCGTGCGGAATCAGATGATTCGGCAAAGCGTTGATGCCGGCTGTTGTCAGCGGCATCATGATCATCGAAGTTCCGATCATGCGCACGGTATAAATGACGACAATGAATGTCAGTGATGTATCGATTTTCAGATCGGCAAACGGTATCGTCGTCAAGAGCAGGAGGGCAAATCCGATGATCGCCAGCCCTTTTCCGCCGATCTTGTCAAAAATCCTGCCGATAATCGGAGACATAATTCCCATAGCGACCGCTCCCGGCAGAAGCATCAGACCGGAATCAAAAGCGGTAACGTCTCTGACGTTCTGTGTATAAAGCGGCAAAATCGTTTCTGTACCGATCATTAAGGCGAAAACAATCATTCCCAGCAATGTGGTTATGCTGAACGTCCATGATTGAAAGACGCGGAATTCGAGAATCGGTCTTTTGATCCTCAACTGTCTCATAATAAAGACGATTAAGGCAATGGCGCCAATGACAAATGAAGTGATAACGGTATTGTCTCCCCATCCTTCTGAGCCGGCGCTGCTGAATCCGTACAATAATCCGCCGAACCCTAAGCTGGACAGGATGATGGAGAGGATGTCAACAGATGTTTCTCTCAATTTCGTTACGTTTTTCATCAGAATGATGACCAATACAAGGTCAATGAGCGCAATTGGCAAAATGATATAGAATAAGTATCTCCAAGTAAAGCTGTCAACGATCCAGCCTGACAATGTCGGACCGATCGCCGGGGCAAAGGCGATGACAAGGCCGACCATCCCCATTGCCGATCCCCGTTTTTCAACCGGGAAAATCGTTAAAAAGATCGTTTGCATAAGCGGCATCATAATTCCGGCGCCCGCGGCCTGGATGATCCGCGCAGTCAATAGAATCGGGAAGTTAGGCGCGAACGCGCCGACGATCGTACCGGCTGTAAAGATTGCCATCGCGGCAATGACAAGCGCCCGGCTTGAATACCGCTCAATCAAAAAGGCGGTAATCGGAATCAGAATCCCGTTCGTCAGCATAAAGGCCGTTGTCAGCCATTGTCCTTGTGTCGCATCGATATTCAAATCCGCCATAATATGCGGCAGCGCGGTAACTAAAAGCGTCTGATTCAAGATCGCGATAAAGGCTCCGGCAATAAGCAAACCGACGATGATCTTTCGATTATAGGTTTGCTGTTCAGTTTCTGTATTCATGTGAAATCCCTCTTATTCTTTCGTATATATTGTTTTGATTTGTGCTATTGTCTGTTCCAGCGTCTCGATTTTTCCGAGGTAATCGAGGAGAGCCTGAATCAAAAACGGACGCGGCTCTTCTTCGAACATTTCTTGGCACAGCATGCCCGCGGCAGATTGCAGTTCCTTGACGTCAAAGTCATCGTTTGACAGCGAGCGGATTGCATCTTTCAGTGTTTGTAAATGCCCGGCCAGCAATTCTTCCTTTTTGGGCGGGTGTGGAATGGCCATATTCATATAGCTGGCTATAATGTCTTCATTTAATGAAGGTTTCATTTCACCGGTCTGTTTTTTCTCGATGTACAAATCCAACAAAGACATAATGAATGGCGGAATCGACTCGACATGAGGCTGAGATTTTTTAGCGGCGACTAAGAAAAGGAATTCCCTCATCAAGCCGTGGTAAATGATCACGAGCTCCCAAATGTACGGTTTCACCTCTTCTCCGTACGCCTGAATGATCGAATCTCTGTGCCAGCTGATAATCATCGACTTCGTCTGTTTGAGATGCTTTCGAATAAGGGCCGTATCAGGAGACGCCCCGTCGTTGGACATGAAGTTGATAAATTGACGGTTTTCTCTAAACTCCATGATTTCCAGGGCGATTTTCTTTGCGAATCTCTCTTTCGGCGTCAAAGAGGATTCCGTATTGATTTTGGCGCTTTTCTTCAGCATTTCTTCTTTTCTGAAGTTGATTAATGCCAGCAGCAGTTCTTCTTTTGATTGAAAGATTTTATAAATAGAGGCCTTGGAAATTTTGCATTCTTCAGCAATCGCCTGCATCGAAACATTGAGGTAGCCTTTTTCGGCAAACAGTTTTTTGGCGGCTTTTATGATGTCTGCTTTCTTATCCTTCATCCTTGATCCTTCTCTCACAATGATAAAACCCATGAGTCATAAAAAAACTCATGAGTTTTCATAAAAGAATATTAGCAGACACGACCGGTACGGTCAACGATTTTGTTTCAGTTTATTTGGCGGCTGGTTTGATCGATTCAAAAAGGGGGGGATGCCGCAGTTTGCCACATTGCGCAGACTGATGATGGAGCTTTTGATTGCGGAATGTTGAAAAAGGGCTATCGAACGCGATAGCCCATGTTTTTTCTATTTCAGTTTAAATCCTTGCTTTTCAAGCATTTCCCGAATGTGCGGATAATACACGCTGTTGTAGTAAGCTGAAATGCCTTGCGACCAGTTTCGCGATTCCTGTCCGTTTGTGCGTTGTTTCATGTATTCGGACATCTCTTCGTCGTATGTGTCAATCAGCGGTTTCAAATCACGTCGGTATGTTTCGCTGTGCCTTACCGCTTGTTCAGGCAGGCGCGGTTTTTTCGCTGAACGGTCTGCCGGGTGGCCTACGACAAGGCCTGCAACCGGAAACACGTACTCGGGAATCTCGAGCAGTCCGATCAGTTCTTCGGCCCGGCCGCGGACAGCGCCGATCGGCACGGTGCCGAGTCCCATAGATTCGGCGGCAGCCGTGGCAGTGCCGATGGCGATGCCGCAATCGACCGCCCCGACGAGCACCGATTCCATTCCGTCTGTTATGGCAAGGTTCTGTCCGTTTTTCTCAAGCGCGATTTTCGCCCTGTTGAAGTCTGCGCAGAAGAGGAGGAAAACGGGAGCCTGATCGATCCAGGCCTGTCCGCCGGCCAGTTCGGCAATCTTCTGTTTTCTCTCTTGGTCCTGGACGGTGATCACGGTGACCTGCTGGCCGTTGATCGATGTCGGAGCGGCCTGGACGGCTTGGATGATGCTGTCCAGCTGTTCAGGGCTGACAGGCTCATCTGTATAGCTGCGGATCGATCTGTGGTCTGTCAGTGTTTTTAATACTTCATTCATGTTCATCTATCCCTTCTTCATTTACGTTGTTTGCGTGCGCACCACATTGAGCGGTTCAGCTAAAAGGTCGCCTGCTTGTTTAACAAACGTTTGAAAATGCTCTGTTTGATTATGGGCGTCAAGCGCTTCCTGGTCTTTCCATTGTTCGAGCATAACAAATGTAGTGGCCTCTTCGGTGTTCTCGAAGAGCTCGTATTGGGCATTTCCGCTTTCAGCTCTTGAATGTTTAAGCAATGGCTGAATGCTTTCTAAAAATGAGTCTCGTTTTTCCGGTTTTACTTTCATGTAAGCTTGTAATACGATCATCGGATATGACCTCCGTTATTCAATTTGAATTTATTGTTCGAAAATCATCGAACAGTTGAATCGTATCATGAGGAGCTTTCTTCGGCAAACAATTTGCCTAATTGTCTTGAAGTAAGGATTATGATACATTTAACCCATGAAAACACATCACATGAAGTTAATCTCCGTTCTTCAGGCGCTGAGTGATCCGATCAGGCTGGAAATTGTCCAAGCTTTGGCTGAAACGGCGGAAAAAACGTGCGGTTCATGCAGCAATTTCAAAGTGGCCAAATCGACGCTTTCCCACCATTTCAAAGTGCTTCGGGAAGCCGGTCTTCTCAAAGTGCGGATTGAAGGAAAGCACCATTATTATTCCCTTTGCAAGGATGAACTGGATAAGCAGTTTCCGGGATTGATCGATGCGATCCTTCAAGTCGGCAAAGAACGGTGGTAAACCTTAATTAAAACATATCGAAGCTCATTTTCGGGAATACCGGCAGATAGCGCTGCCGGTGTATTTGTTTTATCCGCAGACCGCCTCATAGAGCTTTGCCACCCCGTCATCAATCTGCCCCATGCCGATTTTCGCAAATCCAAGAACAAGAGAGACGACACCGGGTTGCTTCTCTTTTTTTCCATTTAATATAAAGCGATTCATCCCGTATATTTCCACCCGTCTTTCTCCGGCCCGCCGTAAAACATCCTCTTCACTGTGGTTTGTTTCAAAGTCGGCCACAAAATGCAGCCCTGCGCTTGCTCCTTTGATCTTCAGCCGGTGCGCGAAGGTGTTCTCAAGGCTTTCGATCAGCCTTGTCCGTTTTTCTTCATATATTTGGTTCATTTTCTTGATGTGTTTTTGGTATTCTCCCGATTCAATGAATTCCTGAAGGGCGAATTGCGTCAGGACGCTGCTTGTTTGAATGGAGAAATGGTGCCGTTTTCTATATCGCTTCAACAGTTTTTGCGGCAGCACCATATAGCTGATTCTCAGGCCGGGAAGAAGCGACTTGGAAAATGTTCCGATGTAAATCACTTTTTCAGAGCGGTCAAGGCTTTGCAAAGCCGGAATGGTGTCGCTGCCATATTTAAATTCGCTGTCATAATCGTCTTCAACAATATAGCGGTCTTCACCGTCGGACACCCAGTTCAACAGCTGAATCCTTCTTGATACCGGCATGATGATGCCTGTTGGAAACTGGTGTGAAGGCGTCACAAACAGAACATCGGGGTTCAGCGCTTGAATATCGCTGATCCGCACGCCTTTATGATCAAGCTCGATCGTTGCGACCCGCTTGTTCTCATTTTTCAGCAATTGGTAGATGCGGCTGTATCCGGGCTCCTCCATTGCATAAAGGGCAGATTCCGGAAGCAGGTCCTGGAGGGTGTGGATGAGCGGCTGAGTGCCGGCGCTGATCACGATCTGCTCGGGATGGCATTTGACACCTCTTGTCAGCGCGATGAAGCGGGCGATGGTCTGACGCACTCCGTATACGCCCTGCGGATGCGTCATTTCTCCGAGTTCACTCGTATGGGAAGCGACAGCTTTTTGTTCGCAGCGAAGCCATGTTTTAAAAGGAAAATGAGTTGTATCCACGTTCATATGTGAAAAAGAAATCCAGCCGCCTCCTTTTTCCGCTTCTTCAGCCAATTCTGCATCAAGCCGGAGCGGTTCTGAGTGCCGGCTGGCGTGAAATGTTTCGATCTGCTCCACGAAAAAACCCTTTCTTTCCTTTGAATAGAGGTACCCTTCGGCAAGAAGCTGCTGGTAAGCCGCATTGACGGAATTGATGCTGACGTTCAGCGCTTTGGCAAGTTCGCGTTTTGACGGCAGTTTGTTGTCCGGCAAAAGATTTCGGTTGAATATTTCTTCTTTGATTTTCTGATAAATTTGGTGATAAATATAATCCGCGTCCCCAGAGCGGTCAATCGGTATTGTAATCATAGCCCCTCCTTCTGGTACCATGAAAAATTAAAAGTTGGTACTTTTCATCATACCAAAAAATATTCAGAATAGTAAGAAATAATGAAGGGGAGAGATCATTTATGAGTC
The DNA here is from genome assembly GCF_046464135.1 of Bacillus sp. z60-11. NCBI lineage: Bacteria > Bacillati > Bacillota > Bacilli > Caryophanales > Bacillaceae > Bacillus > Bacillus sp. z60-11. The sequence continues at coordinate 358,159 of NZ_JBIYSN010000004.1, forward strand.
TTAACACAACAGAGTTGACAACGAAAGACTGGCAGGCCAAACGGGATCAATTTGTGGCAAGAGGGGTTGCCAATGGCAACCGCCAGCTGGCAGCAAAAGGAGAAGGTGCGGTTTTATATGATATAGACGGCCGGCGTTTTATCGATTTCGCAGGAGCGATCGGTACGGTAAACGTCGGGCATTCCCATCCGAAAGTCGTTGAAGCGGTCAAGCGGCAAGCCGGACAGCTAATCCATCCGGGCTTCAATGTGATGATGTATCCTGCATATCTGGAACTGGCGGAAAAGCTGTGCCGGCTTGCACCAGGCACACACGATAAAAAAGCCATTTTCTTAAATTCGGGGGCTGAAGCCGTTGAGAACGCCGTAAAAATCGCCAGAAAATATACCAATCGTCAAGCGGTCGTATCCTTTACCCGCGGATTCCACGGCCGCACCAACATGACGATGAGCATGACGAGCAAGGTCAAGCCGTACAAGTTCGGATTCGGGCCATTTGCACCTGAGGTCTATCAGGCGCCGTTCCCTTACTATTACAGGAAGCCGGAAGGCATGACGGATGAAAGCTATGATGACATGGTGATTCAGGCTTTTGACGATTTCTTTGTTTCCTCTGTCGCTCCCGAGACGGTCGCATGTGTCGTCATGGAGCCGGTGCAGGGGGAAGGCGGCTTTATCATTCCTTCCAAACGGTTTGTCCAGCATGTCGCCCGTTTCTGCAAACAGCACGGAATCGTCTTTGTGGCTGACGAGATTCAAACAGGCTTTGCCCGCACAGGTAAATACTTTGCGATTGAACACTTCGATGTTGTACCTGACCTTGTGACGGTATCGAAGTCCCTTGCCGCAGGCGTTCCGCTCAGCGGTGTCATCGGACAGGCGGAAATGCTCGATGCCGCATCCCCCGGCGAGCTTGGCGGGACGTATGCCGGCAGTCCGCTCGGCTGTGTCGCCGCGCTTGCCGTGCTCGACATTATTGAAGAGGAAGAGCTGAATAAGCGTTCTGAAGAAATCGGAAAAGCGATCGAAGAGAAAGCGCTTGAATGGAAGACGAAATACCCGATGATCGGTGAAGTCCGCAGGCTCGGGGCGATGGCGGCGATCGAAATCGTCACAGATCAAAGCTCGCGTCAGCCGGACAAAGCGTCAGCCGCCAATATCGCCAAGTATGCCAATGAACACGGGCTGCTTTTATTAACGGCGGGGATCAACGGCAATATCATCCGTTTTCTGTCGCCGCTTGTGATCACGGACGAATTGCTGCAAGAAGGGCTTGGCATCATCGAAGAAGCGCTGGAACAACTCTAGATTGACCAACAAAGGGGGCGGATGTTCATGGGAAAACAGAAAATGAAAAAATCAATGTCGCAGACGGATGTGCTATTTTTGGCGATCGGGGCCATGCTGGGCTGGGGCTGGGTTGTCCTTTCCGGCGACTGGATTTCGACGGCCGGCTTTTTGGGCAGCACGATCGCGTTTGTCATCGGCGGGATTCTTGTGATATTGATCGGTTTAACGTATGCGGAACTGTCTTCCGCGATCCCGGAAACGGGAGGCGGACTGGTTTTCGTCTATCGGGCATTTGGGCGGAAGACGGCATTTATCGCCGCTTGGGGTGTGCTGTTCGGCTATGTTTCAGTCATTACCTTTGAAGCCGTCGCACTGCCGACTGTTATTGATTATGTGATGCCTGTTGAACACCAAGGGTTTTTATGGTCGCTCAGCGGCTGGGATGTTTATTTGACTTGGGTTTTGATCGGCTCAGGAGGCGCCGTCGTTTTGACCGCCCTCAATTACTTCGGAGTGAAGCCGGCTGCGATTTTTCAATCGGTCTTTACGATTGCCATCATTGCAACCGGATTTCTGCTTCTGGGCGGCGCCTTGTTCAACGGTGATTTTGAAAATGTCAAGCCGCTCTTTAAAGACGGATTTTCCGGAATGATGTCCGTGCTCGTCATGATCCCGTTTTTGTTCGTCGGATTTGACGTCATTCCTCAGGTGGCGGCCGAAATCAAAGCACCGAAAAAAATCATCGGCAACATTTTAATCATCTCGATTGTCAGCGCGGTTGTGTTCTACCTTTTGATCGTCTTCGGGGTGACGATGGGTTTATCTGAAAGCGAGCTTGCGGAGACTTCTTTGGCAACGGCAGACGCCATGGTGAACCTGCTTGGCAGTCAGCTGTTCGGCACTGTCCTTGTACTTGGAGGTGTGGCCGGCATCATTACAAGCTGGAACGCGTTTATCATCGGGGCGAGCCGCATCCTGTTTGCCATGGCTGAAAAAGGGATGGTTCCGAAATGGTTCAGCTATATTCATCCCAAGTATCAAACGCCGACACATGCGATTTTATTTCTTGGCGCGTTGGCATTCTTCGCGCCTCTCCTGGGACGCCCCGCTCTCGTGTGGATTGTCGATGCCGGAGGAACCGGCATTATCGTCGGGTATTTGATCGTGTCAATTGCGTTTATGAAGCTGAGAAAAACAGAGCCCCACTTACACCGACCGTACAAAATCAATAAGTGGAAAACAACGGGTTTATCTGCTATCCTCTTAAGTGTTATCTTCCTTGCCTTTTATTTGCCGGGCATGCCGGCTGCGCTCGTGTGGCCGTATGAATGGTTGATATTGGCGGGATGGACATTGATCGGCATTATTTTATACAACAGCAATTCAAAGCATAAAGGGGAGGAGATTCAAGATGACCAGCATGCTAGAAGTGTTTAACCCGGCAACCGGAGAAAAAATCAAATCGGTTCCCCAGCAATCCGCAAAGGAAGTCGAAGAAGCGGTTGAGCGTTCACATGAGGCGTTTCAAACATGGTCGAAAACGTCGGCTGTTGAAAGAGCGGGCTTGCTGAAAAAGTGGTTTGATCTCATTGTTGAGCAAAAAGAAGAGCTGGCCAAGCTGATTACGCTTGAGAATGGAAAACCTTATCAGGAAGCACAGGGTGAAGTGATGTACGCCGCAGGTTATATTGAGTGGTACGCAGAAGAAGCAAAGCGCGTCTACGGGAGAACGGTTCCCGCATCTGTCACCAATAAGCGGATTGTCGTCACCCGTCAGGCGGTCGGTCCTGTTGCGGCCATTACCCCGTGGAACTTTCCGGCGGCGATGATCACGCGTAAAGCCGCGCCTGCGCTGGCAGCGGGCTGCACCTTTATCATCAAGCCTGCACCGGATACGCCGCTGACAGCGCTTGAGCTTGTGCGTCTGGGGCATGAAGCCGGCATTCCGAAAGACGCCCTTCAATGTGTGATCGGCGACGGGGAAGAAATCGGCTCTATTTTCACAAGTCATCCGTTGATCCGCAAAATCACATTTACCGGGTCAACGCCTGTCGGCAAACATTTGATTAAAAACAGCGCTGATACAGTGAAGCATGTCTCAATGGAGCTTGGCGGGCATGCGCCGCTGATCGTTGCTGAGGATGCCAACATTGACCTTGCCGTTCAACAGGCGATGCTGTCAAAATACAGAAACGCCGGACAAACCTGTGTCTGCGCCAATCGTCTGATCGTTCATGAATCGATCAAGGACGAATTTGCGGAAAAACTCCGCGCGGAAGTCGCCAAGCTGAAAGTGGGGAACGGTCTTGACGAAGGCGTTTCAGTCGGACCGATCATCAATAAAAAAGGCTTCCAAAAAATCGTCGATCAAATCAATGACGCGGTCGAAAAAGGTGCAAAGGTTTTAATCGGCGCGGAATATGACAGCGATGATGAGAAATCGTGTTATTTTGTACATCCGACAGTGCTGACTGATGTCGATGCTTCGATGACGATCATGCATGAAGAAACATTCGGTCCTGTTGCACCGATTACGTCTTTCAAAACATTGGATGAAGCGATCAAGCTTGCCAATGATACGCCATACGGGTTAGCGGCTTATTTCTTTACGGAAAACTATCGCAGCGGCATCTATTTGTCGGAAAACCTTGATTACGGCATTCTCGGCTGGAATGACGGCGGCCCGTCTGCAGTACAGGCACCGTTCGGCGGCATGAAGGAAAGCGGCATCGGCCGTGAAGGCGGAATTGAGGGAATCGAACCTTATCTTGAAACGAAATATTTGTCCATCGGTTTGGGTGATTAAAAGACGACAACCTCACCGATATGTGTCAAAAGAAAGCCCTGTGTACAATCAAGTATACAGGGCTTTCATTTTGGAAACCAAATGCAGCTCGACGGCTACAGATCATCATGTGAAGTGCAGTTTTTTGATGTATAAAGACAGTTGAAGAGAAAGTCGTTATTTTAACCGGAGCATCCAGCAGAATCAGAGAAGCTGTTGCCAAAGAACTTGCAAGCAATGGTGCCAAGGTTGTGCTTACGGCGAGGCGTGAAGGCCGTCTGCGGAATCTTAAGCTGGCACTTGAAAAACAGGGCGGCACAGTTGAATATAAAGTAACAGACGTCACTTCTCAAGATGATATGGAGGAGTTTGCGCGTTTTACGATCGATACCTTCGGACGAATTGATGTGCTGTGAAAACGCACACCGCTATACGTTTTCATAGACTCCGAAACTCCGTTTCTTTTTAGGTGTATACGATACATAAAAAATCCCCAGCAACAAAAGCGCGATCCCCGCCCATGACACGGGAGAAAGGGACTCTCTGACAAGCGCGGTCCCCAACAGCGAAGCGGTGAGCGGTTCGGCCAGGGACAGGGTGACGGCCGTTGAAGCGGGCACTTTTTTCAGGCCTGTTGTAAACAAGAGATATGCTGCAGCAGTCGCGATCACTCCGATATAAAGGCTGGCCCCCGCACCCCGGGCGGAAAAGATCCAGCTCAGATCATACAGAAACAATAACGGAGAGAGCATCACAGCGCTTAAGGAGAAGACAACCCCGGTTACGGCCTCGGGCATCTGCCTTTGCAGGAGCTGTTTGCTCGTCAAGGTATACACGGCAAAAGAGAGCCCCGCCCCAAGCGCCAGCAAAATGCCGAAGAAGCTGCCTTTTGAGGAAGCGGATGGGATAAATAACAAGGATACACCGCAGATCGCCGCCATCGTCGCAATCCACCATCTTTTGCCGGGAATCTTGCGGTGGGTCAGCCACTCAAGGCAACCTGCGAGAACCGGTGCGCTGCCGATGGCGACCACCGTTCCGACGGCAATCCCGGATAAGCTGACGGCCGAAAAAAAGAAAGGCTGATAGAATGCCATACTCAAGGCTGCGATGACCAACGGCCGTACAGGCCAGCCTGCGCGTGTCAACCGCCCGCGTCCGGCCGCGAAAAGCAGCAAGGTTAAGCCGCCGACCGCCATTCTGACGGCACCGAAAACAAGAGGCGCCGCTTCCTTTGGCGCAAACGCCTGGGTTGTTCCTGTCGTTCCCCATAAAACCGCAGCCAGCAAGACAAATAGAATCGATAGTTTCATGCTCCGATCTCTCCCTCAGGTCAAAATACCGATCAATTTCACTTTTTCTATTGTATGACAAGTTTGCCGTTTTTTAAATCATATGATGATGTGCAATGCGATTACTCCGCTCCTGAAAAAGGAACTGGTCAACACCCTTGGCGAAATCATATCATAGGTGATCAATCCATTCATGGAGGAAGCGGATGAAGCCATTCAAGGCATACCGAAAAGCTGTACACAGGAGTTGCCGATCGGCCGGAATTTACTTGAAACGGAAGAAAAAACGGGTATGTCCTATTATATTTTGGCAGAATCACTAAACCACTGGTGAACCAATCATAACGACGTGATAACGGGGGTTTTCTTTTCCGCAAAAAAAGCTGCCCGAGATCCTCTCAGGCAGCATAAGTCTTTTTACGATTTCTTTCTGCGCACTGTCACGAACAGTGCCGTTCCCCCGAGTAAAACAGCAAGGATTGACAAAATGAGAGAAGCGGTTTGAATCCCTGAATTTCCCTGAGCTTCTTGCGGTGTCTCTTTTGTTGTCGCTCCATGCTCATCAACGGTTTCGTGTCCGAGCTTGGAAGCATCGACGATGTTTGTGATCGAGTGCGGGGTATCGGCGTCTTCATCACCGGTCCATTCGACAATGCTTCCGTCTTTATAATACTGGTAGGCGTCCCATGCGGCCTGCTGCTGTTTGTCGGGGTTTTTCGCCGTGAAGGTAAACTGCTGGAACTCTCCCGGCTGAATGCCTCCGTCTTCAGCTTCCCATGTCACTCTTGTGACCTTTCCGTCTTTTTCTTCGGTGCTCGTTTTCCAGCCGGGAACAGGTTCATACTGCTGAAACTCAACGCCATCAGGCATGCTGAGAACGACTTTAGTCGTTGCAATATCTTTTTCAACCGGCACTTTGATCGTATATGTTTCCCATGATCCTGCCGCGGATTCGGCGGGCTTGACGGTGACGTGTGCGCTCACCGGTACGGCAAAAAGCAGAAGTGCTGCGCATACGGCGCTTAAAAACAAGTTTTGTTTAAACATGCTATCAAGACTCCTTTTTATTGACTTTTGCATTAAAAACCGTTCTGATTTCCTCAAATGATGCTGTTAAGCCATGCACCCGGACTTTCCAGATGCCTTCTTCATTCAGGTTTAAATTTTTCGCTCGGAATACGCCCTTTTCCTTTTTGGAAAGGGTGAAGGTGCTTTCCTTGCTGTCGCCGAAAAGACTTGTTTTGGAGACCGTTAAGTCGATTTTCTGAATATCTTTGATCATTTCTCCCCTTCGGTCTTTGACAACGACTTCAAATGTATTGGCTCCGGGCATGTTGGGACTGATTCTTAGTGACAGAGTTTGACCGTCAGTCAGCTGCTTTGTTTCATTAAATGGCTGCGGAAGCGGCGCCGGCGGGCTTGGTATGTTGGTGAAAACCGCTGTTGTCAAAAGAATGAGAAGACCGGCTGCCCATTCGGCTTTGATCGTGTGCCTTGAGTGTTTCGGTTTTTTTCTGAAGCGGACATAATGAAACGCCCCAAAGCCGATCATCAACAGGACGAGCCCTGATTTGAGCAGAAGCGTTTTCCCGTAAAGGGTCTCCAACAGGTTGTTCAATGTATGGACAATGAAAAAGCTGTTTAGCAATCCCGAAAACATCAGGAGCCCCGCTGAAACGAGCGCCCACGGCGAAAAGCGCCGGATCGTCGCCCATATGGGGTCTTTATCAGGCTTGAGCCAGTCTTTCCCGAAGAACAGCACAATGGAGGCAAGTCCCCCGGTCCAAACGGATGCTGCTGTCAAATGGATGAAATCCATCGCTGTCGTCATATAGCTGTAACTCGTTGCGGCGGCATGGCCGGAAAACGATTTGACAAATAAAAGCCCTATGAACAGGATCAACCCTAAAATGCTGTTCAATCGTCCGTTTTTCAGCGAGAAAACGGCAAGCAGAGCGACGAGGACGATGTTGACGATCCACAGCATCCCGCTTGTTGTATGAAAAAGCGTTTCCTTTAACAGTCCAGGCTGAAAAGCCTCCGTCCATGAAACTCCCGCATTTGCCTTTGTCTCAAGCGGCAGCTGAATGATGATAGCTGCGCTGATGAACAGGAGCGCGATGTTCCTGACCCGGTTCACGCGGCGGCGCCTGTTGGCCGGCCATCCGTTTTCAGGGCGGTGCCAGACGAGCCTGAAAAGAACAGCACCCATGAAAAGGGAAAAACCTGTGTAAAGAAGAACTCGATTCATAACGGTATCGGCCGATGGCAGGCTTTTTGCGGCGCTTGTTTGCTCATTTGCCAAACCGCCTTGAACGTTGCCGACACTGAAGGGGATCGTGCCTGAGACGGGATGGCCGTCAGCCGATACAGCACGCCATTCAGCTGAATAAATATCATTCTTGATATTTTGCTTCAGCCTGACGGTCATGATTTTTCGGTTGTCCGGATCGATTTGCGTTTCCCCTGAATCGACGCGCTCACCCGAAGAATTTCTGACCGTTATCGAGTGAAATCCTTCCTGAATCACTTCATTGAATTCGATTTTGACCTCTTTCGGCGCTTTTTCCAGCTCCTGATTCGCCGCCGGCGCCGAATCGACGATATAAGCATGGGCAAAGGCGGCTTTTGGCACCATGAAGAAGCAGAGAACAGCCATGACTGTCCAAAGTGAAGCTCTTTTTTTCATATTCATCCAATCTTTCATTAAAAATTTCATGTTTTCAGGCGGCAGCAATCTTCCTTCATGTTTTTCTGAATCTCCTGTGCCGCATCATCAAACGACAAAAGCCTGCCTCCAAATCCTTTCTTAAATTTCTCCGCGTCGGATCTTGAGGCGAACGCGATCGCCTGCGGCTCACAGCAATGCAAATGAAGATCGGCATCAAGCAGAAAAACGGCCATTTTGGCGCTGATTGTCGTGTCCAATAAAAAATCGCGGCAGATGATCTGTGCTGCATCATCCTTTACCTTTTCATAGCGGAGCATGGCACAGTGGGCGCAGCAAAATTGTTCAACTCCGCCGTCGGCTTTCACGATTTGGACGGACAGCCTCTGATTCGCCGCCGGTTTTCCGCAGACGAGACAGAGCTGGCCCTGCGGCTGCTTCGGCCGGTTTAAAGCGATCCCGCCGGCCGTTTTGATGACCTGGCCGTTTTCAATAAGCGGTTTGATATCGCGGTACACCGTCATTTCAGAGACGTTCAGCTTTTTTGAAATGTCGGAAATCCGCATGGTTTCCTCTTCTTTGATCCACGCCAAAATTTGCTGCCTCCGTTTGATTGGTAGCATTCTCCCCCTCCATTCTTGATTCGTATATGTATAAGCCTATTAAATTGAAGGAAAAGAAACAAGCGGGATGATGATAAAAAATGTGATGAAATGTTGAACTTTAACAAAAGTTAAAATGGTATTTTTTTAGTTCGCATGACCTGATTGGGAAATAGTAAAACCGCACTGTTTCGAAATTCCTTTGTCAGGAAATATCACAGGTTTGAACGCTTTAGCGAAGCAATGTGGAATAATAATCACAGAGGGGAGGGGAGAACATGGGGAAACAGAGGCTGGTTTTAATAGGGAACGGCATGGCCGGGGTTCGTGCGATTGAAGAGATTTTAAAGCTTGAAAGCGGGTTTGAGATCGTCATTATCGGAAGCGAACCCCATTTGAATTACAACCGGATTTTGCTGTCTTCCGTTCTTCAGGGCGAGGCTCGAATGGAAGATATTTTCCTGAACACCCACAGCTGGTATGAAGAGAACGGGATAACTCTTTATACCGGAGAAACGGCTGTCATGATCAATACCGAAAACCGGACGGTGGCAACTGATCAGAACCGTCAAATCGCCTATGACAAGCTGATTGTCGCAACAGGTTCTTCCCCGTTTATCCTCCCGGTTCCGGGTGCGGACAAAGAAGGGGTGTACGGATTTCGGACGATTGAAGACTGCCGGGCGTTTATAGATGCATCAAGGCGGTACCAAAAAGCCGCCGTCATCGGCGGCGGCATTTTAGGACTTGAGGCGGCTTCAGGGCTTGCGAATTTAGGCATGGATGTTGAAGTGATTCATCATTCTTCCTATATCATGCAACATCAGCTTGATCGCCCAGCGTCAACTATGCTCCAGAATGATCTAGAACGCCAAGGCATTCATTTTCTTTTAGAAAAAGATACGGAAGAGATTCTGGGAGCAGAACGCGCCGAGGGGGTGCGGTTCAAAGACGGGACGGAGACCCGCGCCGATCTGATCGTCATGGCGGCCGGCGTCAGGCCGAATGTCGCGCTGGCGAAGACGAGCGGCATTTCAGTAAACAAAGCCATCATTGTTAACGACTATATGCAGACAAATGTTCCAAACATTTATGCCGTCGGGGAGTGCGCGGAGCATAATGGAACGGTTTACGGTCTGATTAATCCCTTATATGAGCAGGGAAGAGTGCTGGCAAAGCATATTTGCGGTTTGGCATGCGGCGGCTATCAAGGGTCCGTTCAATCCACAGCCTTGAAAATCTCAAACATCGCCGCATTTTCAGCAGGCAAAATCAAAGAAGATGAAACGACAACCGCTATCAAACTGATAGACGAGTCAGCCGGCATTTATAAAAAGGCGGTGTTTCAAGCCGACAAAATGGCCGGTGTGATCTTATACGGGGATACCAGCGGCAAAGAGAAGCTGCTGGAAAGCATCGTCAAACAAAGGGATATTTCAGTTATAAAAAAAGCGTTGTTTGAAGCGGGGGATGAAAAAAGCTCAGTCGCTTCCATGCCGCCTGGGGAAACGATTTGCCAATGCAACGCGGTTACAAAAGGAACGATCATCGAGGCCGTCCGCGTCCGCGGTTTAAAAACGGCCGACGATGTGAAGCGCTGTACAAAGGCTTCCGGCTCCTGCGGAGGCTGCAAACCGTTAATAGAAGAATTGCTGGCTGTGGCTGCAGACCAGCAATTTGAGGAGCAGACGCTGAAACAAGCGATGTGCTCCTGCACATCATTAACGGAAGATGAAGTCGTGAACGAAATACAGATGAAGCATCTTTCTTCCGTTCAGGACGTCATCACGGCTCTGGGGTGGAAAAAGAGCAGCGGGTGCTCTGTTTGCGTGCCGGCGATTGACTATTATTTAAGGATGATCAGGCCGGAGGTCAATGAGGGTCTCCTAGCGGAGGCACAGGAGCAGGAAGATGGCACATGCTCGCTCGTTCCGCAAATGTACGGCGGTCTGACAAGTGCAGATGAGCTGAAACGGCTGGCCGGCGTGATGGAAAAATATCAGATTCCCAAGGTGTTTATCACACATGATCAAAGATTGAGGCTCTCAGGGATCAGACAGGAGGATCTCCAAAGCATAAAAGAAGAGCTCCACTTGCCGGTTGTCCCGCAGGAGAAACAGACAATCGCCGCTGTAAAAGCATGCACTTGCGGGCATATGGAGATGGTTCATAAAGCGGCTGCCGATTTGGAGAAAACGGCCGGGTCGCTGCTGATTCCGGCAAAGGTCTCGATCGGAATATCGGCATGCCGGGATGATTGTATTCGTGCAGCGGTACAGGATATCGGCATTCTGAAGGCGAACATGGGCTGGGAAATATACGCCGGCGGTCAAAGAGGACCGAACGCTGCTGCCGGGGAGTTGATTTTTGTGACCGATCAGCTGGAGGAAGCGGGTGACTTCATTAAAGGTTTTCTGCAGTATTACCGGGAAACAGCGAATTATCTTGAAGACATCGGGCGATGGATCGAACGCGCCGGCATCATTCATATTCGGGAAGTTCTATTTGACAACGGACTCAGAAGGCAGCTGATCGAACGGCTTGAAGGGGAGAAACGGCTGCTGAAGCAAGAAATGATAAAAGGGCTGATCTGAAGTGACAGAATTATTATTGAAATACTTTCGCGAAAAGCAGAAGGAAGTGCAAGCGGAAAAAACGTATGACACGCAATGCCCGTTTTGCAGCATGCAATGCAAAATACAGCTCATCGAACAAACGATTGTGACCAGGAAAAAGTACAGTGCGGTTGGGAAAGACAATCCGACGACAAAGGGGCGCTTATGCATGAAAGGAATGAACGCCCATCAACATGCATTCCATCCGGAGCGCATCACACATCCGCTGCTCAAACAAAACGGCGAGTTCGTGCGTGTATCGTGGGAAGAAGCGCTTCAATACATCAGGGAGCAAGTGACAAACATTCAACGTGAAAACGGCTGTGATGCCGTAGGTGTCTACGGAAGCGCGTCACTGACAAACGAAGAAGCATATCTGCTCGGTAAATTCGCCCGCGTCGCCTTGAAAACGAAGCATATAGACTATAATGGCAGGCTGTGCATGTCAGCCGCGGCCACGGCAGCCAATCAAACCTTCGGGATGGACCGGGGGCTGACAAATGCGCTTTCCGAAATTCCCCACGCGAGAGTCATCATCCTTGCCGGGACGAATATTGCCGAATGCCAGCCGACGATCATGCCTTACTTTGAAGAAGCGAAGGAAAACGGAGCCTACATCATCGTCATTGACCCGCGCGAAACGGCGACGGCGGGCATCGCCGATCTGCATTTGAACATCAAGCCCGGGACAGATGCCGCACTTGCAAACGGCATGCTGAAGATCATTATAGAAGAAGGGCTGACAGATGAGACATTCATCAGGCAGAGGGCGGAAGGCTTTGAGGATGTGAAGCGCTATGTGACCTCATTGTCATTGGCGGATATATCAGAAAAGACCGGTGTGCCGGTCGATCAGATCAGAAAGGCTGCCGTGAAATTCGCCCGCGAGGAAACGGGGATGCTGTTTACCGCAAGAGGAGTTGAACAGCAGACAGATGGAACAGCGGCTGTCAGGAATTTACTGAATATTCTAATATCAGTTGGGAAGATCGGCAAATTCGGCTGCGGCTACGGAGCGATCACCGGTCAAGGAAACGGACAGGGAGCGAGGGAACACGGCCAGAAAGCGGATCAGCTTCCCGGATACCGTTCCATTGAAAACGAAAGACACCGCGCCTATATAGCAGATGTCTGGGGAATCGCGGAAGATGAGCTGCCGCGAAAAGGAGTCTCCGCTTACGAAATGATGAAAAAAATTCATGAGGGTGGGATCACCGGCATGTTTTTCATGTGTTCAAACCCTGTCGTATCCAGCCCGAACGCCAATTTCGTCAAAGCCGCTTTAAAACAGCTCAAGTTTTTTGCAGCCGTTGACCTGTTTATGTCAGAGACGGCAAGGCCGGCCGATGTCATTTTGCCCGCTTCGTCCTACCTTGAAGACGAAGGGACGATGACAAACGTAGAAGGCAGGGTCACATTAAGGGAGGCGTCAAAGCCTTGCCCGGGGGAAGCGAGGCATGACTGGCAAATCATTTGCGACATTGCTGAGATTTTAGGAAAAGGCCGCTTTTTCTCCTATGAATCTGCCGAGGAGATTTTTAATGAACTGCGGAGAGCAAGCCGTGGCGGAATCGCCGATTATTCGGGCATCACCTACGACAGGCTCAGACGGGAAGGCGGCATTTTATGGCCTTGTCCCGGACAGGGGCACCCGGGGACAGAGCGCCTGTTTGCAACGGAATTCGCCCATCCGGACAAAAAAGCAAAAATGTGTGTCGTCCCTAATGAACCGGCGGTCAAAAAAGATGAGCCGACTAAAGAATACCCGCTCTGTTTAACGACGGGAAGGGTGATGTCCCATTATTTAACAGGTGTGCAGACAAGAAAAAGCGCTGCGCTCAGGGCGAGGCACTTTGAATCATTTATGGAAATCCATCCGAAAACAGCGGCCAAGTATAAGATTGAAGACCGCGTTTTGGTAAAGGTTGAATCAAAAAGAGGGAGCATGGTCGTCAGAAGCAAATGGTCAGAGTCGATCAGGCCGGACACCGTTTTTGTACCGATGCATTGGGCCGATTCGCAAAATGTGAACAGTCTGGTGGCGGAAGATTTGGACCCGTCTTGCAAAATGCCGGGTTTTAAGGTCACTTCTGTCCGCATTCGCCCTGCTGATGACAAAATTGTGAATAAACTGTCATAAAAAGTCATAAAAAGTTAACAAAATTAAATATAATTTGTGATAGTTTTAAAGATGTAGATGAAATACATTTTTTGGACGATCGCGTGAATTGTTTAAAAAAAAGGGGAGGATCATAGTGGAAAAAAAGCAGCTGGTTCTTGTGGGGAACGGTATGGCCGGGGTCAGGGCCATCGAAGAGATTCTCAACATTTCAAACGACCAATTCCAGATTACGATTTTCGGAAAAGAACCGCATCCAAACTATAACCGGATTCTTCTTTCCAAGGTGCTGCAGGGAGATACGGACGTAAAAGACATTACACTGAATGATTGGGCTTGGTATGAAGAAAACGGTATTCAGCTATATACGGGTGAAGAGGTTGTCAAAGTCGATCCTGAAGCCAAAACGGTAACGACTGACTCCGGCAGGGTTCAGCCGTATGATGAATTGATTTTGGCGACCGGCTCTCTCCCTTTCATCCTGCCATTGCCCGGGGTGGATAAAGAAGGTGTGACAGCTTTTCGTGATATCAAGGATACCGATGTCATGCTTGAGGCTTCGAAAACGTACAAAAAAGCGGCTGTTATCGGCGGCGGACTGCTCGGTCTGGAAGCGGCGCGCGGGCTGCTCAACCTCGGCATGGACGTCACCGTCATCCACCTTGCGCCATATCTGATGGAACGTCAGCTTGATGCGACAGCGGGACGCCTTTTGCAAAAAGAATTGGAAAAACAGGGCATGACGTTTTTGCTTGAAAAGCAGACGGAAGAAATCTACGGAGACGAACGTGTAGAAGGATTGAAATTCAAAGACGGATCAACGCTTGAGGCAGATTTAGTCGTCATGGCGGTCGGGATCAAGCCGAACGTTCAGCTTGGAAAAGACTGCGGCGTCCCTGTCAACAGAGGGCTGATCGTCAATGATTATATGGAGACTGAAATCCCTCATATATACGCCGTCGGGGAATGCGCCGAACATAGAGGAATTGCCTATGGACTTGTCGCTCCTCTTTACGAGCAGGCCAAAGTAATGGCCAAAAAAATCTGCGGCGTTGAGACGAAACCGTATGAAGGTTCTGTTTTGTCAACACAGTTAAAGGTTTCCGGAGTCGAAGTGTTCTCTGCCGGCGACTTCAATGAGGATGATGACGAAGGCAAAAAAGCGCTCAAGGTGTTTGATGAACAGGATGGCATCTATAAAAAAATCGTGCTCCGTGGAAATCAAATCATCGGGGCCGTATTGTTCGGCGACAGCAGTGAAGGAAACAGGCTGTTTTCGATGATTCAAAAAGGGGCAGACATTTCAGAAACTTCCAAAGTTTCAATCTTGCAGCCTTTGAATCAGGAGGAAGGCATGAGCATCACGGCGGCCATGAGCGATGATGAGATCGTCTGCGGCTGTAACGGTGTTTCAAAAGGAATGATCGTGCAGGCCATTAAAGAGCAGGGTTGTTCTTCAGTGGATGAAATCAAGTCATGCACGGGCGCATCCCGTTCATGCGGAGGCTGTAAACCGCTTGTGGCCGAGATTCTTCAGCATACGCTCGGTTCAGACTTTGACGCAGCCGCCCAAAAAGAAGCGATTTGCGGATGTACCGACCTGTCCAGAGATGAAGTGGTGGCAGAAATCAAAGAGAAAGGTTTGACACATACGAAAGAAGTTATGAATGTGCTCGGCTGGAAAACGGCGGAAGGCTGTTCCAAATGCCGCCCTGCGCTCAACTACTATCTTGGCATGATCAATCCGAAAGAATACGAAGATGAGAGAGAATCCCGATTCGTCAATGAACGGATGCATGCCAACATCCAAAAAGACGGCACATATTCCGTCGTCCCGCGGATGTATGGCGGTGTCACCAATTCGAACGATTTGCGGCGCATCGCCGATGTCGTCGATAAATATGACATTCCTCTTGTGAAAATGACGGGCGGACAGCGGATCGACCTGATCGGTGTCAAAAAAGAAGACCTTCCGAAAGTATGGGCTGATCTTGATATGCCTTCTGGATTTGCTTACGGCAAAACGCTCAGAACGGTAAAAACATGTGTAGGTGAACAGTTCTGCCGTTTCGGAACGCAGGATTCAATGGCTCTCGGGATCGACCTTGAGAAAAAATTCGAAGGCCTTTACACCCCTCACAAAATTAAAATGGCGGTTTCGGCATGTCCGAGAAACTGCGCCGAATCCGGCATCAAAGATCTCGGTGTCGTCGGCATTGACGGCGGCTGGGAAATCTATGTCGGCGGAAACGGAGGTACACATCTTCGCGCCGGCGATCTGCTGATGAAAGTCAAAACGTCTGAGGAAGTCATTGAAATCACAGGCGCTTATCTCCAATACTACAGAGAAACGGCCAACTATTTAGAACGGACGTCCGCATGGCTCGAACGGGTCGGCCTGTCCCATGTCCAGTCCGTCTTGAATGATGAAGAGAAACGCAAAGAATTGAATGACCGGATGAATGAAGCGCTGTCTATCCACAAAGATCCGTGGAAGAACTTTTTGGAAGATGAAAAGACAACGAAGCAGCTTTTTGAAAATGTCGTCACTTCTTAAATAATCCTTAAGGAGGAATTCGCATGGTGAACAAAGGCTTAACAAAGGTATATGTGGCAAAGGTCGGCGATTTGCCGAATCAGCTCGGAAAGACAGTGGTTGTTGAAGGAAAGGAAATCGCGGTTTTCAGGCTTTCAAACGGCGGCGTCCGCGCGGTTGAAAACCGCTGCCCCCACAAAGGAGGGGTGCTTGCCGAAGGAATGGTAAGCGGCGAATTCGTATTCTGTCCAATGCACGACTGGAAGATCAGCCTTGAAGACGGAAAAGTTCAAGAGCCGGATACAGGCTGCATCCAGACATATGAGACAGTGATTGAAGGGGAAGACCTGTTTATCGTATATTAAGTTGATGGCTGGTTTGTGCTTACACGGCCAGCGGACGCATTCACAGAATCGGCAGATGGAAGGATGACAGTTGATGGGGAATGGGAAAGTATTTTTTGTGGGAGCCGGTCCGGGAGATTCCGGGCTGATCACATTGAAAGGGAAGGCGCTGATTGAGTCGGCCGACGTTATTTTGTATGACAGACTGGTTAACCCCCGGCTGCTTGAGCATGCAAAAGCAACGTGTGAATTCATCTATTGCGGAAAGCTTCCAAACCGGCACTATATGAAGCAGAGTGAAATCAACGCACTCCTGATCGAAAAAAGCTTACAAGGTCTCAATATCGTCCGGCTGAAAGGCGGGGATCCCAGCGTGTTCGGCAGAGTCGGCGAAGAAGCGGCCGCCATTACTGAACACGGCATCCCGTACGAAATGGTGCCTGGGATTACCTCTGGAATCGCGGCGCCTCTGTATGCCGGATTGCCTGTGACCCACCGCGATTTTGCTTCATCCTTTGCTGTCGTGACCGCTCATGACAAGTCAGGCAAACCAGATATGGACTGGGAAGGCCTTGTCAGAGGCGTTCAAACCCTCGTCTTTTATATGGGTATCAAAAACCTCGGCTATATATGCGAGCAGCTGATCAAAAACGGCAAGTCCCCTTTCGTTCCCGTGATGGTGGTCCAATGGGGCACATGGGGCCGTCAGCGAAGCGTCAAAGGAACATTGGGCGACATCCGGGAAAAAATCGCGGCGCATCATATTCAAAATCCTGCGATTATCGTCATCGGCGATATCATCTCATTCCGGCAGCACAGCTGGTTTGAGGAAAAGCCTTGTATCGGGATGAATATTTTGGCCGTACAAAGCGGAGAAGAAGAACACTTGCCGACCGGCCTTCTGCGGGAACAGGGCGCTGAAGTCATGGAATGGCCCAGGTGGAAACCGCTTGAAACCGCCGCTGATGATGCCGTCTTAAACGGGATCGACCGCTTTGACAGCATCCTGTTTACATCACAGAAATCGGTGCGTCTGTTTTTTAGCCGGCTGAACGCCCTGAAAATCGATATCAGACGGATTCGCGCCCGGCTTTACGCATCAGAGCCGCTTGTCCAAGCCGCACTCCAAGAACGGGGGCTTATGGCTGACCAGCAGAAAGATTTGCCCGATTCAGGCAGATGTTTATTGATCGGTAGCCCTCAGGCGGTTGAAGCAAAACCGCATCCTGAATGCGAGACGTTTATCACACATGAGCAGATGATCGATAACCGCTTCACCTCGATGATGAAAAGGGAAATCAATGAATTTCCCATCGACATCATCCTGTTTGCGAATCGGAAATGTGTCGAGCTTTTCATGAAGGAGGCGGAAGAGATCGGGATATCGCCTGACGATGCCATTGATCATATCCATGCTGTCTGCCTCAGTCATGAAGCGGAAAGAGCTGCTATCGAGGCTCGATTTAAGCTCGTTCATGTGCCCGGAGAGGATGTCCCCCTGGAAGACTATTTACATGAGCTGAATACTGCCAGACCGCAAGTATCTATCGCAAATCGGTAAAAAAGCAGGGGAATTCCCCTGCTTTCTGCTGTTTGTTATGGTTTCCCGTATAAAGGCGCAATCCGGTCAATCCGATTTGTCCAGATTCCCCCTGTGTAATCTTCAGGCAGTCGCTTGATGTTTTCAACCGTGTCAAATCCGCTTGAAAAACCAAGTCCGCTTCCGCCTGTCACAATCACCCGCGTATCTGCTTTATCCATCCGATTGAAAAAGCGGTCCGGCCATCCCCACAAAAAGGGCGCAACTTTTTCAGGAATGTGCAGCTGTGTATGTTTGCAACCGTCCGGAATGTACCCCGTCCATCCGGCAGACATATATCGAATGAGACAGGCTTTCATCGTTTTTTTTGACATCACCCTAAGCTCAGGAAGCGTTTTCTTTAACGCTGCAATCGGTTCATCGCCGCCGTATACAGTCAGCTTGCGGAGCCGTTTTCGCGGGAGGCTGTCGAGTATTTTGGCCAGCTGAACCCCTTCATTCGGGTCATGGCTTTTGATATGAATGAGGAGCTCGCGATTTGGAAAATGTTCGAGAACCTCGGTGAAGGACGGCATAAGGCCGATGCCTTTGCCGCGAAAAGGATGTGTTTTTCCATGATCGGCGGTATAGCCGTAACCGATATCAAGCTTTTTTAATTCTGCCATTGTATAATCTTTTGTCATCCCTGTGCCGTTTGTCCGGCAATCGAGCGTTCAATCGTGAAACACGGCGAATTGTCCGTCTTTTGTCGGCTTAATATCAAGTTCTACAACATCGGCCCCGGCCCGAAAAGTTGCTTCCATTGCCGGCAATGTGTTTTCAAGGTAAGAGTGTTCAGGCCGGTCAATCCGCTCTGCCGTACATGTATCGCTTTCAACCCCTTCCATCGGAAAGGTCTGTGACAGTCCCCGATGCGCCAGCAGCACCGGCTTTCCGCTTCGGTCGTTTGCGAGAAAAGAAGAATTGTTGAAATAGATAAAGGTAATGAATAAGAGGACCATCCACCAAGCTTTTCTCTTAAAACGCTTTCGGCCCTTTTTCATGGCTAACCGAACAAAACGGTTTTTAAATAATCAAGATCAGCTTCTATATGCCTTTTCATCGACTCGGCCGCTTTTTGTTGGTTTCTGTCCCGCATATGCTTAAAAATCTCCTCATGCTGGCCGATGATGTCCAAACTGCGCTCCCGTTTTTCAAGGTTTTTGCTTCGATAAAAAAAGGTGAGAGACCGCAAATCGAGAAGCTGCTTTTGCAGGCGTACATTTTCGCTCGCTTCTATAATCAAATCATGAAACTTCGTATTCAAGTGAAGCAGGGCATTGGCCGATTCCCCGTTTTGCTTTTCAAATTGGTGATTCGCTTCGCGCAATGTATCGGCTATAAGGTCAAGGGTTTCAGCGGATGCAAGGCGCGTCGCCAAGCTTACGGCCAGTGATTCGAGCGCCTGGCGGCATTGATAAATATCCTCCAGGTCTTTGATTGTCGGCTCGTATACGGTTATTCTCGATTTGTCGTCAACGAAAAGCAGGCCTTCTTGTTCAAGCGTCCGAATCGCTTCTCTGACAGGGCTGCGGCTTACCTCCAGTTCTCTGGCAATTTGCGATTCATAGATTCGTTCCCCTGGCTGATATTCCCCTTTTATAATCATGTCTTTTAAATAATGGTGGACTTGATCATAGTAAGAGACTGCACGCTGTATGGAAAATTTCACGCTGTTCACCTCGTTTGATTTTCACTGCCGAAATCATTAATAGTCTAGCAAAAATCTTCAAAAACCTTCAACCTTATATTTCCATAATCTTGATCAATTTGTGACAAAAAAGTGTTGACTGCTATTCCGTGTCCGTTATACTTAAATTATACCTGTCGACAGTCGGCGGGTTGTTCATTGATTACTATTGTAAGCGCTTTATTGATAGAAGGGAAGGGGGAAATATTAATGAAATCAAATGTTGCATCAGCTTGGGATATGCTTTGGAGGTCACACAGGGAAGCCAAAAGGCTGCTGATGTTCTCCGTACCCGCCAAATCCGGAAAGGACGCCGGGGTGCCGTTCAAGGCAGATCAGCTCACGCGGGAAGAGAAACCGCCAGGCTATAAAACGCCGCAAAAAATCGGCTTGCTGCTTGGCCCTGCACTGTTTTTCGCCGTTATTTTGTTCTTTTTTCCCGAAGGGTTGAGCTATGAAGGCCGAATGGTCTTGGCGACCACATTATGGGTGGCGGTTTGGTGGATTACCGAAGCCGTGCCGATTCCTGCAGCATCCCTGCTGCCGATTGTGCTGCTTCCGCTGACGGGAGCGCTGGAAGGAGATGCTGTCACAGCAAGCTATGGCGATCCGATTGTGTTTTTGTTTTTAGGGGGATTTCTGATTGCCCTTGCCATGGAGCGCTGGAATCTGCATAAACGGATCGCGCTCAACATTATATCCATCGTCGGCACAAGCACATCAAGAATTGTTCTTGGGTTTATGACGGCGACAGGCTTTTTGTCGATGTGGGTCTCCAACACGGCCGCGGTGATGATGATGCTGCCGATTGGAACGGCCATTATCCATCAGGTGTCTGCGGTAATGAAATCCGAAGGAAAAGATTTCGCCGGCGAGGAAGAGAAATTTTCCAAGGCCCTCATCTTCAGCATCGGGTACGCGGGAACGATCGGCGGACTCGGAACGCTGATCGGTACACCGCCGAACATTATTTTGGCGGCCAATATTCAAAAGCTGTACGGAGCGGAAATTTCTTTCGCCGGCTGGATGGCCTTTGCCGTGCCGGTCGTTGTGATTTTGCTTGTGGCGGTATGGCTTTACTTGACCAAGGTCGCCCACCCGATCAAAATGAAACAGCTGCCGGGCGGAAAAGAATTGATTCTTGAAGAAAAAAGAAAGCTTGGAACGATCAGCTTTGAAGAAACAATGGTGCTGCTCGTGTTCGGCTTCGCCGCGTTTATGTGGGTGACAAGAACATTTTTATGGGACGATCGCATACCAGGCATTTCTGATACGATGATCGCAATTTTTGCAGCTTCACTGCTTTTCCTCATTCCATCATTGAATAAAGGCGGAAGGGTATTGGACTGGACGGTGTCAAAAGACTTGCCATGGGGCATCCTCCTGTTGTTCGGCGGAGGTCTCGCCCTTGCGACAGGCTTTAAAGAAACGGGTTTGGCCGAGTGGATCGGCGGACGGCTGACAATATTAGACGGATTTAATTTTGTTATTATCGTCGTCGTCTCAGCGGCTTTGGTGCTGTTTTTGACTGAAATCACATCCAATACGGCGACGGCCACGATGATTCTGCCGGTGCTGGCGTCGCTTGCGCTGGCGCTCAATGTCCATCCTTTTGCGCTGATGGTGCCTGCGGCGATGGCGGCGAACTGCGCGTTTATGCTTCCTGTAGGGACACCGCCGAATGCGATTATTTTCGCTTCGGGAAAAATAAAAATCAGCGAAATGGTCAGGACGGGATTTATCATCAACATCTTCACACTGATATTAATTGTCGGAGCTGTGTTCTATATCCTTCCTCACCTGTGGGGAGTCGATCTGACCGTCTTTCCCGACCAGTTGAAGCGGTAAACAAAAGCCGGGCTGACCTAAGCCCGGCTTTATTCGTGGTTGTCTTTTTCTGGCCTGCAGTCTGCCAATGTCCTCCGCAATTTGTTTTCGATGGCTTTTCAGCATGTCCCTGTTCTCCTTTCCGAACACATCAGAAAAATGGATGATGCTGTTTCCGAGATGAAGTTCGGCGTGCAGATAATTTTCCTTCATCTCCTTTAAACATCTCGATGTCATCGGCCAGCAGCACATTTTGAATGTCTCCGCCCAGTGTCTCCTGGTAGAAGCTGAGCGCTTCCTTGCAATTCTCAATAAAGAGATAAGGGTTTGCGCTTTTCAATGGAAGTGCCTCCTTTTTTCGGATCAACATATTTAGGTTGATGCAAATACAGGAGAAATAAACCAAATTGCGGTATAATCATGATAAAAAAGGATGATAAGCGTGAACAAGTCTGGACTGCCGCATCAATATCCATTTTTATTTGTCGACTGCATTGTTGATACTGAGCCGGGAAAATGGGCGAGAGGGTATAAATTGATCACGGAAAATGACTGGTTTATCACGGAGAGCCAACAGGACATGCCATTTTCCATCATGGTTGAATCTCTCGCTCAGGTTGCTGCATTTACCGCACAGGAAGACAGCACTGGGCTCGGCTTTCTTTCTTCTGTGAAAAAAGCCGAATGCATCGGCAGGGCGGTTCCGGGAGACAAGCTTGATCTGTATTTTGAAGTTGCCCGTTATAAACGGGGATTTTTATTCGGAAAAGGAATGGCCTCTGTTAACGGAACAAAAGTAGCGGAAGCTGAGCTGGGAATCTTTATGGAGAGCGGCAAGTGAATCAAGGGATGCTGAAAACGGTGATCATGTGAAGAGGAAGACAGATGAGGATGCAAATGAAGCTTTTCAAGTGATGACTGATTGCTGAGAATAACATGATTGCAAAATACAGGAGCGGGCATTGTGCCTCCTCTTTTTTAATCTGTTTTGTAGTTTTAAAATATATGATAAAATGACATTTGTTACTAAAATGGTGGAATTCTGTATTGGGGTTTCAGCTTATTAAATCTTAGACTAGAGGATGATGTTTTGTTTTCAAAAAGAAAATTTAAATTAACTGTCGTCACGTTGTCTTTGGTTTTGGGTTGTAGCGCTGGGCTGGAGTGTTATTAGGAGCATCAGGACAGCAGGTTGGGCAGTCGGCACTGGCATGGCAACAGCTTATGACCTAGGTTCGCTTGCATGTCCAAACCAAAGCCTGCTTTAAAAAGATACCAACTGACTGTTAATTTTACTCCTATTGCACTTTTCACCTGTTTAACTCTTTTGTATCGTACACGAGATGTATATTCTACTTTGATATTGTTTATTTTAATGGTATTGAACATATTTTCTTTTGAGTTATTCATGAATCATAAATACGATGATTCTAAGAAAAAAGCGATTCCAACAACGATATATTTCATATTATCAAGTCTGCTTTATATGCTAGCTTACATTTGGATAACAGGATATTAGGGGATGTCCCGACAAATAGATGGTGAACCGCGTAAGGCCGTTCACCGTTTTTTATGTTTTAGATTGTTTAAGAGCCGCATTGCTCGGCGCTATTGTTCATTTCGTTTTCTTGACGGTTATGCTGACACTGCCGGCAGAAGCGTTAACCGTTGCACAGTCTTCAATGTCCACAACAGGTGTGACCGTTTTATGATCGATCTTGATCCCAGTGAAAGAGGTTGAAAAGTTCGCGATAATGGCGGATCGCTGACTTTCAGTTGAGACGGCTGCGGTGGCGAGTGTTTTCCATTTCGAGATGGAGCCGATGTTTGATCCCTTGATTTCCGCGATAATGCGTCCGGTATAGCCGTGGTTGTTTGTTCCCCAAAATGTAGCTCGTGTATTGCCATTCAAGTTTTTATAGATGGTCATTTGCACTGTGCTGCCAGGACGGAAGCCTTTTTTGTATGTAAATTGCTTTTCCCCTTCAATATAGGTTTCCTCATTTTTTGCCCCGACCTTCATCACCGGTTTCCAGATGTTATAGGTGCTGCTGTACTGAAGACCGATATCTGCTTCAGTTCCATTGACTGCACGAAAGCCCGAATAAATATAAGCAGTTGCGTTAGAGACT
This sequence comes from Bacillus sp. z60-11, assembly GCF_046464135.1. NCBI lineage: Bacteria > Bacillati > Bacillota > Bacilli > Caryophanales > Bacillaceae > Bacillus > Bacillus sp. z60-11. The sequence continues at coordinate 381,637 of NZ_JBIYSN010000004.1, forward strand.
TTCATTGTGTTAGGAAGCTGGATTTTTGCAGTAAAAATCGAACCTGTGCTGTTCAAATAGGCGCGGCCCCCGATTCCTTTAGGCAGTTTGTTGGCTGCTTTTGCGACTTGAGCGTGTGCGCCGGGAAGTCCTGGAATACCTGCTGAACAGGTTCCGAACAAAACGGCTGTACCGATTGCAACCACTATCAATACTTTTTTCATCAATATGACCTCCGATTTTCCTGATGGACTGCACGATCAAATCTTATTGTAGCGCTGCTTACGTTTATTTTTTTAGAATAATTTGACAAGATGATAACATCTTTATCCAAGTGAATAGACTTAACGATTTCTTTGTCCTGGCCGATTTTTATATTAGAATAGATAGAAGCCTATAAAAACTGGAGGTATCTTAATATCGTGTCAGTCAATCAAACAGAACGAGTCGATGTGAAGCTAGTGGCATTGGATATGGATGGGACGTTGTTGAACGATGAGCAGACCATTTCAGATGAAAACAGAAAAGCGATTAAAGAAGCCGAAGAGAAAGGGGTATATGTCGTGCTCAGCACTGGACGGACGCTGATGACGTGCCGCGAATTGGCGGAGTCGTTGGAGCTGTCTTCATTTTTGATCACGGCTAATGGCAGTGAAATCTGGGATTCTTCCTTTCAGCTGGTTGAACGCCAGCTGCTTCACCCCGATCATGTGCAGATGATGTGGGATTTGCGCAATACACATCAAACCGATTTTTGGGCGGCCAGCGTCGATAAAGTGTGGAGAGGCGAGTTTCCTGATGATATACAGTCGTATGAATGGCTGAAATTCGGGTTTGACATTCCGGATGACGAAGTCAGAAACCGGGTGCTCGAGGAGCTGAAAAAAAACAAGGAACTGGAAGTCACCAACTCCAGCCCGACCAATATCGAAGTCAACGCCATCGGCATCAATAAAGCGGCGGCTTTGGCGAAGGTTTGCGAGCGCCTCGGCTTTACAATGGAACATGTGATGGCGGTTGGCGACAGTTTAAACGATATCGCCATGATCAAAGAAGCGGGGCTGGGTGTCGCCATGGGAAACGCCCAGGACATCGTCAAAGAAACAGCTGATTGGATTACGGATGCCAATACAGAACATGGTGTCGCAAAAGCGATCAGACATTGGGTATTGTCATAGAGGATGAATATATGAAAAAAGGGCCGAACAGGCTCTTTTTTATTTAGAAATAAAAAATTTCGAAAAATAAAATATCCTGAAAATCCTTTATGATAGCGCCCTTTCGGCCGGTATATGATTAGGACATATGTCAGGTTTCTTAACAATATGATGCCAAGACGGTAAATCCCTGTTATAATCTATGTTAAGTTTGATTATTCGGAATAAAGGTTCCGAAAATCGGAACAAAAAGGGGATATACTAAAAATCGGCGAATTGCGGCATCAATAAACAGGGGGGATTATGATGAATCTAGTGGATCTAAACTGTGATCTCGGAGAGAGTTTTGGCGCCTATCAAATAGGCTTGGACGAGGATATTCTCGAATTTGTCACATCAGCCAATGTGGCTTGCGGATTTCATGCCGGAGATCCGGGTGTTATGCGGAAAACCGTGGCGATGGCGGCGGAAAAAGGCGTTCAAATCGGCGCTCACCCCGGACTTCCGGATCTGGCGGGATTTGGCCGCCGCAATATGGCCATTACACCTGATGAAGCATATGATCTCGTGGTATATCAAATTGGCGCACTGTCCGGCTTTTTAAAAGCAGAAGGTGTCAACATGCAGCATGTTAAACCACATGGTGCACTTTATAATATGGCGGCAAAAAGCAGGGAATTATCGGATGCGATCGCTCAAGCCGTCTATAACACAGACCCCGAGCTGATTTTGTTCGGATTGGCGGGAAGCGAGCTCGTACTCGCCGGGGAAAGAGCCGGTTTGAAAACGGCTCATGAAGTGTTCGCCGATCGTACATATCAGGAAGACGGGACATTGACCTCCCGCCTGCAGGATGACGCGCTGATTCAAGACGATGATCAAGCGGTCGCTCAAGTCATCCGTATGGTCAAGGAAGGAAAAGTCCGCAGTCTGCAGGGAGCGGATGTCAGTCTGAAAGCAGATACCGTATGTATTCACGGCGATGGTGCGCATGCGCTTCAATTTGCGCAAAAAATCCGCCGTGAACTGGAATTATCAGATATAAAAGTACAAGCATTCTCAACATGATTGCCGACAAAAGGAGGAATACAATTTGAAGCAAAACAAAAAAACGAAGGCCGCTTCAAGCAACTGGACACTATTATTGGGAGCGGCATTTTTAATGGCCACGTCCTCAATCGGACCCGGTTTTCTTACACAGACAACAGTATTTACCCAAAGTTTGGCCGCAAGTTTCGGTTTTGTCATCCTGGTATCGATTATTTTAGATATTTGCGCTCAAACGAACGTATGGAGAATTATTGCTGTTTCTGAAAAAAGAGGCCAGGAAATCGCCAACCTTGTCTTTCCGGGTCTCGGCTATGTGATCGCTTTCCTCGTCGTCCTCGGCGGGCTTGCCTTCAATATCGGAAACATTGGGGGCGCGGGTCTCGGGCTTGAGGTTTTATTCGGAATCTCACCAAAGACAGGAGCCATTATCAGCGCCGTCATTGCCATTCTTATTTTCGTCATCAAAGAAGCGGGTAAAGCGATGGACCGGTTTACGCTGATTGCGGGCTTTGTCATGATTTTGTTAACCGTGTATGTCGCTGTCACGACGGGACCGCCCGTTGGCGAAGCGCTCACAAAAACGGTGATGCCTGATAAAATCGACATTCTTGCAATTGTCACGCTTGTCGGCGGAACGGTCGGCGGATACATTACGTTTGCCGGCGGACACCGTTTGCTTGACGCAGGTGTGAAAGGAAAAGATTCCATTCCTGAAGTGACGAAAAGCTCTGTTTCCGGCATTTTAATTACATCTATCATGAGGATCGCGCTTTTTTTGGCTGTCCTCGGCGTTGTATCGAAAGGCTTGCAGATTAATCCTGATAACCCGCCGGCTTCCGTATTCCAGCTTGCCGCAGGAAATGTCGGCTATAAAATCTTTGGTCTCGTCATGTGGGGGGCTGCTGTAACATCCGTTATCGGCGCCGCTTATACATCGGTTTCATTCTTTAAAACGTTTTCGCCGAAAATCGAAAAAAATTCGAACGTCATTATTATCGCTTTTATTGTGATTTCAACGCTTTGCTTTATAACAATCGGAAAGCCTGTCAACCTGCTCGTTCTTGCCGGTGCTCTAAATGGGCTGATCCTGCCGATCGCACTCGGCTCCCTCTTAATCGGCGCCCATAAAAAGAACGTTGTCGGCGATTACAGACATCCGGTTTGGCTGACGATTCCCGGCATAATCGTCGTAATTGTGATGGCGATTATGGGAGGCTATACACTGATCAATGAAATTCCAAAATTATGGGGATGATTTCATTGCGAAATTTACAAATGATGCGCCCGGAAGAAGTCCGCGGCTTGATTCGGCAGGGGAGACTGTCCGAACCGACAGCCGGCATGGCCGGGGGCTACACTCAGGCAAACTTGGTTATTTTAAAAAAGGAGCTTGCTTTTGACTTTCTGCTGTTTTGCCAGCGGAATCAAAAGCCGTGCCCGATTCTCGATGTCACAGAACCGGGCTCTCCCATTCCGGCAATCGTAGCGCCGAGCGCAGATATCCGCACCGATTTTCCGAAGTACCGCGTCTACAAAAACGGTGAATTAACGGACGAAGTCACGGATATCTCGCCATTGTGGGAGGAGGATATGGTCGGTTTTTTAATCGGCTGCAGCTTCACATTTGAGCAAGCCTTACTGAATAATGGAATTCCCGTCAGACACATTGAAGAAAAGCGAAATGTTCCGATGTATCAAACGAATATCCCTTGTGTTGAGGCGGGCCGGTTCAAAGGGCCAATGGTCGTCAGTATGCGTCCGATTCCGGAGGAGCAGGTCGTGCGGGCCGTTCAGGTGACATCAAGGTTTCCCGCCGTTCACGGAGCCCCGGTGCATATTGGCAATCCTGAAGCTATCGGTATTCAAGACATCCCAACTCCCGATTTCGGTGATGCGGTGACAATAAAAAAAGGGGAAGTTCCGGTGTTCTGGGCTTGCGGTGTTACGCCTCAAGCGGTCGCAATGCATGTGAAGCCGGAGCTGATGATCACACATGCGCCGGGTCACATGCTGATCACGGATGTGCGTGATGAACAGTTTGGTGTTTTATAGCGATCAATACAGAGCCATTTGCTCTGTATTGATTTTTGATTTTGGGGATAAAGGCAAGGTGGTGTAGAATTGAACAGTTTATCAGATGTAAAAATAGAGCCGCTCGGAGATTCTGCGGTGATCATTCAGCTTGGAACCGGTATTGATGAACAGATCCAGCGGTTGGCAAGCGCTTTAACAAAACAGATTGAAAGCGATCCGTTTCCAGGCTTCATTGAATGTGTGCCGGCATTTACGAGCGTGACCGTTTTCTATCGTCCATTTGCAGTATATCAACTGATCAAGAACGATCCGGCTTTTGATTCTCCATTTGAAAAAGTAAAAGCCCTCATCAAAAAAAACCTCCAAGAGCTGACGCTAGAAGAAAACGCAGAAAAACGCACGGTTGAAATCCCTGTATGCTATGGGGGCAGTTTCGGCCCTGATTTGGAGGAAGTGGCCAAGATCAACGGTCTGACTCCTGAAGAAGTGATTGACATTCACACCGCGGGTGAATACCTCGTTTATATGATCGGCTTCGCACCGGGATTCCCTTATCTGGGCGGAATGTCTGAAAAAATCGCCGCACCGCGGCGGCCTTCTCCGCGCACAGCGATTCCGGCAGGTTCAGTGGGAATCGCCGGCATGCAGACAGGTGTCTATCCATTATCTACACCTGGCGGCTGGCAGCTGATCGGCAACACACCTCTTGAGTTATTCAGGCCTTATGAGCAGCCTCCAAGTTATTTAAGAGCGGGAGATGTTGTCAAATTTGTCAGTGTGACTGAAGAGGAGTACAACAGGTTGAAGGAGGGAGAAGCTTGAGCATCGAAGTTTTAAAGCCGGGCCTGATGACGACGGTTCAAGATTTAGGGCGCACCGGCTATCAAAAATACGGCGTCCTTGTCAGCGGAGCAATGGATGCCGACTCTTTGCGCCTTGCCAATATGCTTGCAGGAAACAGTGAGAATGAAGCGGCTCTTGAAGTGACGCTGATGGGCCCGGGGCCGTCCCTCCGCTTTCAGAAAAGAGCCCTGATCGCGGTTACGGGAGCGGACTTTTCACTGACTGTAAATGATGAAGAAGTACCGCTGTGGAGACCGGTCTTGGTTGAGGAAGGAAGCGTCCTGACATTCGGAATGTGCAAACGGGGAAGCCGCGCGTATATGGCCGTTGCCGGGGGAATCGCCGTCCCTTCCGTGATGGACAGCAAAAGCACATATGTCAGGGCCGGAATCGGCGGCTACAAGGGAAGACCTTTGCAAAAAAGCGACCTGCTGGCGGCCGGAGAACTGACGCCTTTATCGGAAAGAATGATGGAGAAGTTGAAAGATCAATTGAATCAGAGAGGATTCGCGGCTCCAAAATGGGCCGTCGATCAAAAGTATTTTCTTCCCCTGAAGAAAAACCCGGTGATCCGTGTCATCAAAGGAGAGCAATTGACCGCTTTTACCGAAGCTTCACAGGAAAGATTTTTCCAAGAGGCTTTTCGGGTGACGGCCAAATCCGACCGGATGGGCTACCGTCTTCAAGGAGAAGTGCTTGAACTGAAAAAACCGCTGGAAATGATTTCTGAAGCGGTATCTTTCGGAACGATCCAGGTTCCGCCTGACGGCAATCCGATCGTGCTGCTTGCGGACAGGCAGACGGCAGGGGGGTATCCGCGAATTGCCCATATCATTTCGACCGACTTATCCACTGTGGCCCAGATGATGCCGGGGGAACAGGTGAAGTTTGAGCTAGTCAGCCTCTATGATGCAGAACGAATGTATATTGAAAGGGAGACAAAAATCAGCGAACTTTCGGCCCGCTTAAAGCTTGAATACATGTTATGATATAGTGTGATGTGTATCAGGAGGGGGAAGGGATGGAAAACAGGAATAAAACGGTTGTCAAAGCCATGACTCTGCTCAATCTGTTTTTGACGAGAGAAAGGCTCTCTCTCAATGACATGATTGAGCTTACGGGCATGCCGAAAACATCTGTGTACCGCATGGTTTGCTCTCTCGAAGAAATGGGGTTTCTCGATCGCGATGAAAATGGGATGTACGCTTTAGGGCTGTTATTTCTCCAATACGGCCAGCTCGTTTCAGAAAGGCTTGATATCCGGAAAATCGCCTTGCCCATTATGGAAGCGCTTCGCGATGAAGTGGATGAAGCCGTCCATTTGATTGTGAGGCGGGGGAATGAAGCGATGTACATAGAAAAAATAGAGGGAACACAGACGGTTCGCCTTTACACGGCGATCGGCAGGCGCTCGCCGCTGTATGCCGGAGCCTGTGCGCGGAGCATTTTGACCTTTTTGCCCAAAAAAGAGCGGGATTCCTATGTCGAAAAAATCGAGTTGAAGCCGATGGCTTCAGGAACGATCCGCGGCAAGGAGGAGCTTCTACACGTGCTTGAGGAATCATACCGAAATGGCTGCACCGTCAGCCATTCAGAGCTTGAAGATTATACATCCGCCATCGCCGCGCCGATTTTCAACCATAAACGCGAGGTTGTCGCCGGTATCAGCATTGCCGGATTTGAAGCGCGCTTTCAAAAAGACCGCCTTCCCTATTTGACGGAACGGGTCAAAAAAGCAGCGCTCGACATTTCCAAAAAACTAGGTTTTTAAATGAAGGAGAGTATCCTTTTTCACTTCTGTCGAGTACATATATGGTATCTGTCACAAAACAGAAGGGGGAAAGGATATGACGCTTCAATATGTCGCTCTCGGCGACTCTTTGACCGTCGGAGTCGGCTCCGGCTTGTTTGAGCCGGGATTTGTCCAGCGCTATAAGAAAAAAGTGGAGGAAGACTTGAAGCAGGATGTCTCATTAGTGAAATTCGCAAAATCGGGACTTGAGACGGCGGAAATTCTCGACATGCTCAATATGCCGTTCGTCAAAGAACAGGTTAAAAAAGCGGATGTCATCACGATCACGGGATGTGGGAACGATCTGCTTCGATCCTTGGACATATACGAGAAAGAAAAGGATGAGCATGTTTTTTTGGAAGCCTCTTCCCATTGCCAGAAAAACTACTCAAACATGTTGGAAAAAATAAATGAGATCAAGGGCGAAAAAGACGGCTGTTATGTCATCCGGCTCCTCAACTTATACAATCCGTTTCCGCACATCGAATTGGCCGACAAGTGGATTACCGGCTTTAACCGGCACTTAAAACAGCTGGAAGCACCGCCGCATGTCAAGGTCATCGACACGTATGCCGTTTTTAAAGGACGCGAAAAAGAACTGCTGTCATTTGATCGGGTTCATCCGAACAGCAGGGGATATGAAGCCATGGCGGAAAAGCTGAGGGAGGCGGGCTATGGGCCGCTTGACAATGAAATCTAAATCGTTAAACGAAAGATCCTTCTGATAAAAGAAGGTCTTTTTTTTATGCCTTGGAAGGCTCTGCCCGGTTTATTTGCCGCAGGCAAAGACACAATCAAACATTCACTATTAAATTTTGTCACACCGCTAATGCCAAAGTGGCGTTTTCTTTCAATTGAGACGCGTCTGTAAGCGTTTTAATATAAAAACAAGAGGCCGACATTATTCGACATCATTTTTTGATCTGTTGCTTTTAAAGACAACAAAGGAGGTTATGAAATGGAAGACAAACAAAATAAAGGTTTCAAAGTAAAGATTCAACGTTTCGGCAGCTATTTAAGCGGAATGATTATGCCGAACATCGGCGCATTTATCGCATGGGGCATCATTACCGCCTTATTTATTCCGACGGGGTGGATGCCGAATGAAGCGCTCGCTTCATTGGTTGATCCGATGATTAAATACTTGCTGCCGCTATTGATCGGCTATACAGGCGGTAAGATGGTGTACGACCACCGCGGAGGCGTCGTCGGGGCGACAGCTGCTATCGGCGTCATTGTCGGCGCGGACATTCCGATGTTCCTCGGCGCGATGATCATGGGGCCGCTGGGCGGCTATTTGATCAAATTGACCGACAGGCTTTTCAAAGATAAGGTCCGTTCAGGCTTTGAAATGCTGATCAACAACTTCACGGCCGGCATCCTCGGATTTATCCTGACCGTGCTCGGTTTCTTGGCGATCGGTCCGGTTGTGCTCGGCTTGAATAAAACATTGGCGGCCGGCGTGGAAGTGATCGTCAATGCGAACCTGCTGCCGCTGGCCAGCATTTTTGTAGAACCGGCGAAAGTTCTTTTCCTGAACAATGCCATCAACCACGGGATTTTGAGTCCGATTGGGATTGAAGAAGCGGCCAATACAGGAAAATCGATTTTGTTCCTGCTCGAAGCGAATCCTGGACCGGGCCTCGGCATTCTGCTGGCTTATATGGTATTCGGAAGAGGAACATCAAAGCAAACCGCGCCTGGGGCTGCGGTCATTCACTTCCTTGGGGGAATTCATGAAATCTATTTCCCTTACATCTTGATGAAACCGCTGCTCATTTTAGCTGCAATCGCAGGGGGTGCAAGCGGTGTGCTGACATTCTCCATCTCTAATGCGGGGCTTGCGGCCGTTCCGTCTCCGGGAAGCATTATCGCAGTTTTGGCGATGACACCGAAAGGCAACCACATCGGCATTATCCTTGGTGTTCTTGTCGCGGCGGCGGTCTCATTTATTGTGGCGGCGCTCATTCTCAAAACATCTAAAGCAGCTGATGAAGATTTAACAGCAGCGACGGAAAAAATGCAGCAAATGAAAGGCAAGAAAAGCCAGGCCGTTTCTGCCTTGACTTCAGCTGAACAAGCTGAGGAATCAGCATACGAAAATGTCGGCAAAATCATCTTCGCTTGTGATGCCGGAATGGGCTCCAGTGCGATGGGAGCGTCCATTTTGAAAAACAAAGTCAAAAAGGCTGAACTCGATATCGATGTTTCCAATACATCGATTAACAATCTGCCGGATGACGCGGATATCGTCATTACGCATAAAGATTTGACGGAGCGCGCGAAAGCGAAGCTTCCAACCGCCAAACACATTTCAGTAGAAAATTTTCTTAACAGTCCAAAATACGACGAACTGATCAATCAGCTGAAAAAATAATATTTTGCAACCCGTGAGCCTGTTCATTCAGGCTCACACAACATGTATGAAAGAGAGTGATTTCCCAATGAAACCAGTACTTGCAAAAGAAAACATTCATCTCAATCAATCTGCCGCAACACAGGAAGAAGCGATCAGGCTTGCAGGAAAGGCTCTTGTTGATTCCGGGTATGTCACGGCGGACTATATCGAGAAGATGCTTGAGAGGGAAAGGATAACATCCACTTACATGGGCAACGCGATCGCCATTCCGCACGGTACAGAAGACAGCAAACAAAACGTTCTTCACTCAGGCATCTCCGTCATTCAAATACCTGAAGGTGTTGAATACGGTGATGGAAATATTGCGAAAGTGGTTTTTGGCATCGCCGGGAAAAACGATGAACACCTTGAAATCCTTTCGAAGATTGCCATCGTCTGCTCTGAAACCGAAAATGTTGAACGATTGATCAACGCTGAAGACGAAGCTGAATTGATGACGGTTTTTGAAGAAGGTGCAGAGCTATGATCGCCTTGCACTTTGGCGCGGGCAATATCGGCCGCGGATTCATCGGCGCCCTGCTCTGCAAATCGGGATATGAAGTTGTCTTTGCCGATGTGAATGAAACCGTCATCCAAGAACTGAACGAAAAGCGGCGCTATACCGTCGAATTGGCTGACACAGCCCGGAAGACGGAAACGATCGGCCCCGTCCGGGCGATCAACAGCGGCACAGAGCTTGAAGTGTTGTATGAAACACTTGAACAAGCCGATCTCGTGACAACAGCCGTCGGCCCATCAGTGCTGAAACTGATTGCCAAGCCGATCGCAGAAGGGCTGAAAAAGCGGCTCAAAACAAACGGCAAACCCCTTCACATCATCGCCTGTGAAAATATGATCGGCGGAAGCAGTCATCTGCAGGAGGAGGTTTTCAGCCACTTAAACGAAGAAGAGCGCAAAGCGCTTGACGGAGTCGTTGCCTTTCCGAATTCCGCGGTAGACCGGATTGTGCCGATCCAGCATCACGAAGACCCGCTGAAGGTGAGCGTTGAGCCGTTCTTCGAATGGGCGGTCGACAAAACTGCGTTTATCAGCGATATCCCCGATATTCAAGGGGTGACCTATGTATCCGATCTTGCGCCTTTCATTGAAAGAAAGCTTTTTACCGTCAATACCGGACATGCCATGGCCGCATATGCCGGCTATCAAAAAGGACTCAAGACGATAAAAGAGGCCGTCGATCATCCGGAGGTGCGCCAAACGGTTGCAGGCGCGCTGGAAGAAACGGGGCGCTACCTTGTTGAGACATATGATTTTACAGAGGAGGAGCACGAGCGCTATATTAAGAAAATTTTCAGCCGGTTTGAAAATGAAAGCCTCTCAGACGATGTCACACGTGTGGCCAGATCGCCGCTTCGTAAGCTTGGCCCGCATGACCGGCTTGTCGGTCCGGCCCAAAAGCTGAGCAAATCGGGGGTTGAACCTGTCCGCCTAGCGGAAGGGATCGCCTTGGCGCTGCAGTTCGATTTTGCTGATGATCAGGAAGCCGTTCAGCTTCAAAGCATGATCGCTGAAAAAGGCTATGAAGAAGTGCTTCAGGACGTATGCGGGCTCGACAAGAATGAATATTTGTTCGCGCTGGTGATGAAGCATTTGAAACAATAGTTTCCGATAAAACCGCGGGAGCCTGGCGGGGGCCTGCCACAAACGGAACGAATGATAGGGTGGCTCGGGACATAACCTAGTAGAAGCATCAGCTGTCAGCTGATGTTTCTTCACTTCTGAAAAAATTTCCACTTATATTTTAGTAAAAAATTAATTAGTTTGAATTGAAGATTTCTTGTAAGCGTTTTATGATAGGGATACCATTTTCAACCGTCGGCACCCCCCTAATCACCCCGCAAAAACGACAACACCGGAGGCGGCGCTTTATGTATATGACAGCAAGGGAACAAAAACTGATTAAATATCTTTTACACCAAAATCGTTATGTCAAAGTCAATGAAATTGCCGACTATATTGAAGTCAGCACAAGGACGGTTCATCGCGAGCTCAAAGCGGTCAAATCCGCTCTGAGCGAGTATCAGCTCCAGCTTGATAAACAGCCTGGAAAAGGCTTGAAGCTGGTGGGAGCTTACCGGAATAAACAGCGGCTTCTCGGCGATCTGTCCAGGGATAACCATGTCGAATACAGTTCTGATGAACGAAAGCTGTTGATTTTGTGCGCGATGCTTGAAGCGGGTGAGCCGATCAAGCTTTATACAATCGCCAATGATTTGCAGGTGACGACAGCGACCATCAGCAATGACCTTGATGAGCTGGAGAATTGGATCGCCCCGTTCGGACTTTCGCTGATCAGAAAAAGAGGCTATGGCATTGAGCTGAGAGGACCTGAAGACGCAAAACGGAAAATCGTCGGAAATCTTATGGCGGACAAACTTGACGTTCAGCAGTTTCTGGAGACGATCGAAATGAATATTAAAGGCAAGAACGAAGCGCCGGAAAAAATATTTGGGGTCGTCAGCAGGGGGAAATTGCTGAAAGCGGAAAAGGTGCTGTTTGAGATGAAAGAAAAGCATGGGCTTTCTCTTTCCGACAGCGCCTATATCGCCCTTGTCGTACACTTGACGTTTGCGATTGAACGAATTCAGCTTGGCGAAGTGATCAATATCAATGACAAAGAATTGGCGGAGCTGAAAAATACAAAAGAATTTGAGCTTGCCCTTGCGATGGCAGACGCGCTCGAAGAAGCGTTTCACGTGAAGATCCCGGAAGCTGAAGCCGGGTATATCACGATGCATTTGCGAAGCGCCAACAAGAGCTTTAAAACGGACTACAGGGCGGAAGATATCGAGCTTGACACCGCTCTCAGGACGAAAAGGCTGATTGATTTCATCTCGCAAAAAACGGGGATGAATTTAACCGGCAACCATTCGCTGTATGAAGGATTAATCGCCCATCTCGAGCCTGCGATCATCCGCATTAAAGAAAAAATGTCGGTGCACAACCCTTTAACAGAGCAGGTGAAAAAAGATTATTTTCTCTTGTATATGGCGATTGAAGAGGGTGTCGAAACATTTTTTCCGGAGATTCGTTTTCCTGAGGAAGAAATTGCTTTTATTGTCCTTCATTTTGGGTCAGCCCTTGAAATGAGCAAACAAAAAGTAGACATCAGCGCGCTTGTCATCTGTTCAAGCGGGATCGGCTCATCCAAGATGCTGGCTTCAAGATTGAAAAAAGAGCTTCCTGAAATCGCGTCATTTGACATTTCTTCGCTGATGGAACTGAAAACAAAGAATGCCGAAGCGTACGACATCATTGTCTCAACTGTGCCGATTCCGTATGAAGGGGTCGATTATGTCACCGTCAGCCCGCTGCTTAATGAAGAGGACGTCAAACAAATCAAGCACCAATTAACCCGAAAAATTCCGCTGATTTTAAAGAAAAAAAGGTCGGAAACAAAACAGTCCGAACCGTTTCCCGATATGCTTGATATCGCCCGGAAAATCAGCCGTTATGCAGCGGTGATTCAAGATGTTTTATCCCATTTTACGGTTGACGTGTACAAGAATGATACAAGTCACGAACAGACGGTGAGACGCATCTGCGGGATGCTGGAAGAGCAAGGATTGATCACCGACAGCCGGCAAGTGGCTGAAGGGCTTTTAAAACGTGAAGCACAAGGAGGTCTGGGAATACCGGGTACATCCTTCGCACTGTTTCATTTAAAAAGCGAAGCGGCCGCCGTGCCGCTATTCAAAACCGTTGACCTCTCGGCACCGCATGAGATCAGAGGAATGGACGGAAGCGTCATGCAGATGTCGCGAATGCTGATCATGCTGGCCCCGGCCGGAATTTCTCCAGAAGGAGCCGAACTGTTAAGTCTGATCAGCTCATCGATTATTGAAAGCGATGAAAGCCTGCGTGCATACCAGACGGGTGACGCAGATGAGCTTTACAGCAGGCTGAACATGTTATTTCACAAATTCATCCAAAACAAAGAATGGTGAAAAGGCCCCGGAGCATCCTCCGGGGCTTTGCGTGTTTAAACAGACCAATCGGCGGCTAAAAGGAAAGTAATATAACAAAAGGGAGGAATTAAAATGGATCTACGCCATCGGCAAACAAACGGACAGCCGGCACAAACGCAAGACCGCCAGCCCGGTGTGGAAAGCGTCATGGATCCGCGTCCGATCTATGAGGTTGAAAACCATAAAGGCACGGATAAGCTGAAAGGGAAAGTCGCGCTTATCACAGGCGGTGACAGCGGAATCGGCAGAGCCGTCGCCGTTGCTTATGCCAAAGAAGGCGCAGATATCTCAATCGTTTACCTGAACGAACATGAAGACGCACAGGAAACGAAAGCCCTTGTTGAAAAAGAGGGCGCCAAATGTCTCTTGCTTCCCGGTGATGCCGGGGATGAAGCGTTCTGCATTGATGCCGTTGAACAGACTGTCAAGAAATTAGGAAGGCTTGACATTCTGGTCAACAATGCCGCAGAACAGCATCCTAAAGACGGAATTAAAGACATTTCCAGCGAGCAGCTTGAGAGAACATTTAAAACCAATTTCTTTTCCTATTTCTACTTCACAAAAAAAGCGATCGATTATTTGGAACCTGGCAGTGTGATCATTAATACCACCTCAATCAATCCTTACCGGGGCAATCCAGAACTGATTGATTATACAGCGACAAAAGGAGCGATCAATGCCTTCACACGGTCGATGTCCCAGGCGCTTGTCGGAGACGGGATCCGCGTCAATGCGGTAGCGCCGGGACCGATTTGGACGCCGCTGATTCCATCAACGTTCTCCGCCGATAAAGTCGCTGCATTCGGAACAGACACGCCAATGGGCCGTCCGGGACAGCCGGCCGAACTTGTCGGCTGCTATGTGCTTCTCGCATCAGACGAATCATCTTATATGACTGGACAGACCCTTCATGTCAATGGCGGAGACTTTATTACGACGTAAGAGGAGGAAACAGCGCAGTGAAGGTGATGAAGGAAGATGTCGTACAATACTATCAAAAAGCGGGGATCATGCTGTCCGAGGATGAAAAAAACAGCATTCAAATCATGGACTATGGCTTAAATAAACTGAACAAGCTCGGCCTTCAGCTCATCGTTTACGTCAATACAGACCGCTATTGTGCCAAAGAGCTTGTTTTGTTCCCCGGCCAGACTTGCCCTGAACACCGTCATCCTCCTGTCAATGGAGAAAAGGGAAAAGAAGAAACATTGAGATGCCGGTATGGAAAGGTCTATTTGTATGTGGAAGGAGAAACAACAGACATACCCGCCGTCCTGCCGCCCATTGAGGATCGGGAGCATTTCACCGTCTGGCGTGAAATCCGACTGTCTCCCGGCGAACAATACACCATTCCGCCAAACACAAAGCATTGGTTCAAAGCCGGCTGTGAGGGCGCGGTGATGAGTGAGTTTTCTTCTACAAGCACAGATGACCACGATATGTTTACGGATCCAAGAATTTAGCGAATGGGAGCAGCTCTCATTCGCTTTTTTCTCTTTCAATATCAAAACCGATGAAATGCCGAAATTCGTCATCAGCAAAATAAAAACGAATCCCGTTCATTTGCAGCATGTTTACTGCCTTTAAACCGTTCGCCCGAAAGCGATAGATGGATCTGTCAGCCAAGGATGCGACTTCAAGCTTGCGCTTCCTACCGGTTAAGCTTCCAAGCCGGGCGACATCAGGTGCGGCTTTTCCCGTAAATTCAATGCCGATGATCCGGTTGTCGCGATCAAGATCAGCCATCAATGGCGAATCTCCGATATCTTCAGTTGTGACGGGGGCGGTCTGCTTTTCCGTCAGGGAAATATAGCCCATATCAGCTTCAGCATCAAATGCAATTAAAATATTCATCATGAAACCACCTCATTCCATTGTTTAATATACCGGACATTGTGGAAAAGTAACAGTGGACTCGATGAAAAGGAGGAACTTAAAATGGATCAGCAGCAGATCAAACAAAAGGTGCTCGATATTCTCGATCATCATAAGATCGGTACGCTTGCCACGGTTGAACAGGGGAAGCCCAATTCCCGCTATATGACGTTCTTCCACGACGGAATGACACTCTACACGCCGACAAGCGATGAAACACACAAAGCCGAAGAGATCGACAACAATCCGAATGTCCATGTGCTTTTAGGCTATGACGGAGAAGGCTTCGGCGACGCTTATCTGGAAATCAAGGGGACGGCCGAGCTGAACCACTCAAAAGAATTAAAGGATCAAATCTGGGATGAACGACTTGAGCGCTGGTTTGACGGAAAAGACGATCCAAACCTGACCGTGCTTGAAATCCATCCTTCGGAAATCAGGCTGATGAACGGAGGGGAAAGCACTCCGGTGACCCTTGATTTATAGCACAGTTTGTCATTTGGATCATTCTGTAGTATAATACAACACAGGAACACGCTAAGAGCAAATAATGGAAAGTAAACTTCTTTTTTCTTTCTTAGAAGATGCTTGTTTTCTTCCTCTGACCGCCCCTAACACAGGCTAGAGGGAAAAAAGACTTTTTGTTTCACAATTCACACTGGCGCGGCTTCGGAGCCGCAAGGACGATTGAGAGGTAGGGCTTTCGTTGTCTTGGTTTCAGAAATTCCATGGTGTTTACTTTCACTCGGAACGATAGATGCTGATCTTCCGCAGTTTTAGCGGACTTTTGAATATAAATATTTGCTCGAATAAAAAGACTAAATGAAATGGAAAACCGCTTTGGCGCATGCTGAAGCGGTTTTTTAAATTTCCGAAACCTTTCCTCGCAGTAAGAAGTCTAATCAATAGACTGGAGGACAGGAATATGGATGTTTTAACTTCAAAAGTACTCTTGATTTTTTGTTTTTTATTGCTCATACACTCTATTGAAACATTGGCTTATGCGGCCCGGCTGTCCGGCGCCAGAGTCGGGTTTATCGCTTCGGCTCTGTCCTTGTTTAATGTGATGGTGATCGTCTCGAGAATGTCCAATATGATTCAGCAGCCTGTGACGGGGAAGCTCGTTGATATGGCAGGCGCGGATGCACTCTCACTCGTGGGAAAGCAGTTTCGGTTTTTAATCTTCGGCTCAACCGTCGGGACCATCTGCGGAATGCTCCTCTTGCCGACATTCATCGCCGTTTTTTCGCGGGCGATCATTCATTTGGCCGGTAAGGACGGTTCTGTTTTGCACGTGTTTCGCAAGGCGTTTTCGAAAAGCAGCCTGAAAAATATGAGGCGCTATTTGAAAAGGCCGACTATACAATATGCAAAAGGCTTTCAGTTTCGCTTCATCCCAAAACGGCTGTTCGTTTTAAACATGGTGATCACGGCCATTTACACGATCGGTGTGCTGGCCGCCTTATACGCCGGTGTTCTCGTTCCGGAACGGCACACAACGGCAGTGATGGCATCAGGACTTGTCAATGGAATCGCAACGATGCTGTTGGCGCTGTTTGTCGATCCGAAGGTTTCCGTGCTGGCCGATGATGTGGCCAAAGGGAAGCGGAGCTATGTTTATTTGAAATGGGCCTCTGTCACAATGGCCGTATCCAGGGTAACCGGCACGGTTCTTGCGCAAATTTTGTTTATACCGGCATCTTACTATATCGCATGGATGACCAAATGGATGTAGGTGTTATTTGACGAAATGATCAAAAAGCGAATGATATTATTTCGTTTTGTAAGATAAAGAAGAATGAAGTATAATATTACGGATGGTGAATACCTTTACAGCTTTCTTTTATTAATTGTCGACTATGTCATCCTGTGGTAGTCTATTTGGGGCGGTGATAATAGTGGATAATGTGAAAAGAGTAAGAGTAAAGGTAAAAAAGAAGAAGAAAAAACGGCGGAAAATCATCAAACGGCTGTTGCTATTCATCGTACTGCTTATCATTGCTGTTACAGGATACAGCATCTACGAATACCGACAAGGTTTATCAGAGTCAGACGGAAGCTTTAAAAACGATGGTCAGTTCGAGTTCAACGGGGAAGGCTCGGATTTGGATGAAGTGAACGTCCTCGTACTCGGAATCGATTCCAGGGGGGAAGAGCATTCAAGATCGGATTCGATGATGGTCATTCATTACGATAAAAAACAAAAGCAGCCTAAATTGATCTCGATCATGAGGGACAGCTATGTCGATATACCGGGGCATGAAAAGCAAAAAATCAATGCAGCATATGCTTTCGGCGGCCCTGAGCTTGTCCGTCAAACACTGAAGGAAAACTTCGGTTTGAACATCAATTACTATGCCGTACTCGATTTTAAAGGGTTTGCCAAAGTCGTCGATGCGATTGCCCCCGATGGCATTGAAGTCAATGTGCCGAAAAGGATGTCTTACGGAATCGGCATGACATTGGAACCGGGAAAGCAGGTTCTTCACGGTGACAAACTGCTCGGATATGTCCGGTTTAGACATGACAGAGAAAGCGACTTTGGACGGGTAAGAAGGCAACAGGAGGTCTTTGGAAAGCTGGAGAAAGAAGCGGTGAATATCGGAAATGTCGCGCGGCTTCCGAAGGTGTTGGGCCTCGTCGACCCGTATGTCGAGACAAACCTTCCGAACGGCGTCATATTTTCAGTCGGTAAAGACTTCTTTTTAGGAGAAACAAAAGAAACGAAAAGCTTCAGGCTGCCTGTTGACGGCTCATATACAAATCTAAGAGATCCAAAATACGGAGATGTGTTGGATTTGGATCTGGAAAAAAATAAAGAAGCACTGCAACAATTTCTTGACGAGGGATCCGCCGAATAACACGGCGGATCTTATTTTTGAGCATATTTTTTCAAACCCCGGTCATAAAGAAAGTTTCCGAACGGAACAAAAGCGACGAGCAGACCCGCGGCAGGCCATTTCAGCGACCACCTCAAGGCGAATGTCACATATAACAGAACGAGCAGATAGATGATAAACAATCCGCCGTGAAGCGATCCGACGATTGTGACGGCCATCGGATAACCCGCCCAGTATTTCAGAGGCATGGCGACAAAAAGCAGGATTAAGAGTGACATGCCTTCAATAAACCCCATCGTTCGAAGGCGGCCAATCGGTGTTTGCAGCATGAGATACCCTCCCTGTTCTAATCTTACCTCTATAATATAGACTAAATGTATACAATTAGAACAGGCCCCGCGTTTATTTTTGTGCCGGAATTTTCATTAAAGCCCCGAAATATTGCTGTGCCGTCGTAAAGCAAATAAATGCTGTAAGCTCTGCGATTTCTTCATCAGAGAACATCTCTTTCAGCACGTCAAACTGCCTGTCGCCGATTCGGTCTCTTTCTGACAGAAACACTTCCGCAAAGCCCATGGCAAGGCTGGTTTTTTCAAGATTGGAAGCTTCAGGCTTGCCCTTAGCCTTGCAATATTCACAGCCGTTGCCCTGTGCCAGCACTCGGCGTACCTGTTCCTTCAGCTCCTTTGATAACAAACCGTCTCCGGAAAGTTCGTCCGCCAATGCCGTCCAGGCTGAAAGAACCGATTCGGAATGCCCTAAAAGTCTTTGAAACGGAGTCTCTCCCCTTGATGAAGGAATAATTCTTGTCATATCTTGATCACCTCTCCATAATAGTATCTAACTCACCCTTCAATAGGAATTTCATTCGTAAAGATATATCGATCAATGTTTTATAAATGATACGAAAAAGGGGGACATGACTTTGCAAATGGATGAGATCGATTACAAAATCATCGAAGAATTGAAAAAAGACAGCCGCTCGTCGATGAGGGAGCTCGGGAGGAAGATCAATCTTTCCGCTCCGGCGGTAACGGAAAGGGTCAGACGTCTTGAAGCATTCGGCATCATTAAAAAGTACACATTGGCTATCGATTATCAGAAAGTCGGACTTCCGGTCTCCTGCATCATTGAAGCGACGGTTAAAAACGGGGAGTATGAAAGGTTTAAAACCTACATCGAACGTCTGCCGAACATCGAATTTTGCTACCGGATCGCGGGAGCGGCCTGCTATATGCTGAAAATAAACGCCGAAAGCCTGGCGCAAATCGAAGCGTTTATCAATCAAACGTCCCCTTACGCTCAGACGGTGACACATGTCATTTTTTCAGAAATCAAAACGAAAGACTTTGAACGTTAGAGATGAATCCTTTCCATCTGTTATAATAAAAGGATGGATGAATAAGAAAGAGATGTGATGGACTTGGCAAAAACAGTCGTTTTAGCAGAAAAACCTTCAGTCGGCCGGGATTTGGCCCGCGTGCTGAAGTGTCATAAAAAGGGAAATGGATATCTTGAAGGAGACCGCTACATCGTGACATGGGCGCTCGGCCACTTGGTCACATTGGCGGACCCGGAAGGCTATGGAAAAGAGTATCAGTCATGGCGCCTTGAAGACCTGCCGATTATTCCTGAGCCATTAAAGCTGATCGTCATCAAAAAGACAGGGAAGCAATTTCAGGCGGTCAAATCACAGCTGATCAGAAAAGATGTCAAAGACATCGTCATCGCCACAGATGCAGGACGGGAAGGCGAGCTTGTCGCCCGCTGGATCATCGACAAGGCAAAGGTCACCAAGCCCTTGAAACGCTTGTGGATTTCATCTGTCACAGACAAAGCGATCAAAGACGGATTTAAAAACTTAAAGAACGGCAAAGAATTTGAAAACTTGTATCATTCCGCCGTGGCAAGAGCCGAAGCTGACTGGATCGTCGGCATCAACGCGACAAGGGCGCTGACGACGAAATTCAATGCCCAGCTTTCCTGCGGCCGCGTGCAGACGCCGACACTGGCAATGATCGCCAAACGTGAGGAAGACATCAAAAACTTTAAGCCTGTTCCTTACTATGGCCTGCGCGCCGCAGTTGACGGCATGGCGCTGACATGGCAGGACAAAAAAACAAAGCAGACCCGCACCTTCAATGCATCTGTGACCTCTCAGCTTGCAAAAGCTCTGCAAGGCAAACCGGCGGTCATTTCTGATTTGAAGAAAACGGCGAAAAAAAGCTTTGCACCCGGTCTCTATGATTTAACAGAATTGCAAAGGGACGCCCATAAACGCTTCGGCTTCTCCGCGAAAGAAACACTGTCCGTCTTGCAAAAGCTCTATGAGCAGCACAAGCTTGTCACATACCCGCGGACGGATTCACGATTTCTTTCAAACGACATCGTTCCGACGCTGAAAGACCGGTTGGAAGGGATGCAGGTCAAGCCTTATGCCCAGCATGTCAACCGGATTTTGCAGCGCGGGATCAAAGCGGGCAAAAACTTTGTCAATGATGCGAAAGTATCCGACCACCACGCGATTATTCCAACGGAAGAGCCGCTTTCGCTCGGCGCTTTAAGCGATAAGGAGAGAAAGCTGTACGACTTGATTGCCAAGCGTTTTCTGTCCGTTTTGCTGCCTCCGTTTGAATATGAAGAAACAAAGGTGTTTGCCGAAATCGGCGGCGAAACCTTTACGGCAAAAGGAAAAACCGTTCAGTCCCAAGGCTGGAAAGCGGTGTATGACTATGCCGATGATGAGGACGATGAGGAAGAAAAGGATCAAACTCTTCCCAAGCTTGCAAAAGGCGACAAGCTGCCCGTCCGTGCTCTGACAGAAACCAAAGGGGAAACAAAGCCGCCTGCGCGCTTTAATGAAGGAACATTGCTGTCGGCGATGGAAAATCCGTCCGCATTTATGCAAGGGGAAGAAAAGAACCTTGTGAAAACGCTTGGCGAGACGGGCGGACTCGGGACGGTCGCGACCCGCGCCGACATTATCGAAAAGCTGTTCAACACATTTTTGATCGAGAAAAAAGGAAAAGATATTTATATCACTTCAAAAGGCAAACAGCTCCTTGAACTTGTCCCAAGCGATTTAAAATCGCCGGCGCTGACCGCGGAGTGGGAGCAGAAGCTGTCAGGCATAGCAAAAGGCAAGCTGAAATCGGCCGCCTTCATCAAGGAAATGAAGGAGTATACGAAGCAGACGATCAAGGAAATCAAAAGCAGCAATCAAACATTCAAGCATGATAACATCACAGGCACGCACTGCCCAGAATGCGGAAAACTGATGCTGAAAGTAAACGGCAAGCGCGGCACAATGCTCGTCTGTCAGGACAGGGAATGCGGCCACCGCAAAACGGTCGCCAAACAAACGAACGCCCGCTGTCCGGTCTGCCATAAACGGATGGAGCTGCGCGGCCACGGAGAAGGCCAGACCTTCGCCTGCGTCTGCGGCCACAGAGAAAAGCTCTCTGTTTTTGAAAAGCGCAGAGCAAAAGACAAAAACTCAAAAGCGTCCAAACGCGACGTACATGCCTACATGAAAAAGCAAAACAAGGATGAGCCGGTCAACAACGCGCTCGCCGAACAGCTGAAGAAGCTGAAGCTTGATCAATAACAAAGCTTGCAGAGCCTGCCTCTGCAAGCTTTTTTTCTAGCGGGTACGCCGCAAAACGTTTCAGCAAAAATGGGAGGTGGTAAGGAAAGAAACAAAGGAGGACGTAGTATGGCAAACAAAACCGCAGGAAAAATAGCAGCAGAGCTGTTGAAAGAATGGAATATCCATCATGTATACGGCATGCCGGGAGACAGCATCAATGAATGGATCGATGATTTGCGGCATGAAGAAAGCAATATTCGCTTTATTCAAGTGCGCCATGAGGAAACCGCGGCTCTCGCTGCTGCGGCTGAGGCGAAATTAACCGGCAAAATCGGTGTCTGCCTGTCGATTGCAGGGCCGGGCGCCGTTCATTTGCTGAACGGGCTGTACGATGCGAAAGCCGATGGCGCACCTGTCCTGGCGATTACGGGACAGGTGTCTTCGAATCAGATTGGCAGGGATTATTTTCAGGAGATCGGTCTTGAGAGACTGTTTGAGGATGTATCTGTCTTCAATCAGCAGGTCCATTCGGCAGAGGCGCTTCCGGATCTTCTCAATCAGGCGATCCGCACCGCATACAGCCAAAAAGGGCCCGCCGTTCTATCCGTCTCCGATGATGTGTTTGCCGAAAGAGTCGAGCGAAAGCCGGTGTATACATCAGCGCTCTATATCGACGGCGACCTTCGCCCGAAGCAAAGTCAGCTACTGCAATGCGCCCAATTGATCAATGAGGCGAAAAAGCCGGTGATTTTGGCCGGAAGAGGAATGAAAGCGGCGAGGGAGGAACTGCTGGCGTTTGCAGATAAAGCGGCCGCTCCAATCATCATCACGCTTCCGGCAAAAGGGATTGTTCCCGACCGGCATCCGCATATGCTCGGAAATCTCGGGCACATCGGGACAAAGCCCGCATATGAAGCGATGGAGGAATGCGACCTCTTGATCATGCTGGGGACTTCGTTTCCT
This sequence comes from Bacillus sp. z60-11, assembly GCF_046464135.1. NCBI lineage: Bacteria > Bacillati > Bacillota > Bacilli > Caryophanales > Bacillaceae > Bacillus > Bacillus sp. z60-11. The sequence goes on from NZ_JBIYSN010000004.1 coordinate 404,146, forward strand.
TACCGCGATTATCTGCCGGAGGGTGCAGCGGCTGTTCAGCTCGACAACAATCCTGCAAAAATCGGCAAGCGGTATCCGGTAAAAGCGGCCCTTGTCTGTGATGCCAAGCTTGGGCTCGCTGAACTGACGAGAACAATCGAACGAAAAACGAACCGTTCATTCTTAGAAAGCTGTACAGAACATATGAACAAATGGCGGCAGCAATTAGAAAAAGACGAACAAGTGGCGACATCACCGCTGAAGCCGCAGCAGGTGATCGCAAGGCTTGAAGATGCAGTCGCAGATGATGCGGTGCTGTCGGTTGACGTCGGGAATGTGACGGTATGGATGGCCCGCCATTTTCAAATGACGGGTCAGGAGTTTCTGATTTCAAGCTGGCTCGGTACGATGGGCTGCGGTTTACCCGGCGCGATTTCCGCCAAGCTGTCGCACCCCGGGCGCCAGGTGGTGGCCGTTTGCGGAGATGGCGGCTTCAGCATGTCGATGCACGATTTTCCGACCGCTGTCAAATACGACCTTCCGCTTGTCGTCGTCATATTCAATAATCAAAACTTGGGGATGATTCAATATGAACAGCAGGAAAAGGGGCATCTTGAATATGCGACAGATCTCGAAAACATCGATTTCGCCAAATTTGCCGAAGCCTGCGGCGGGAAAGGCTTCAGTGTGGTCAAGCATGAAGAGCTCATCCCGGCGTTGAAAAGCGCTTTTGCCTCACAAAAACCGGCCATTATTGATGTGACGATCGAAGACGAGCCGCCGCTTCCCGGAAAGATATCCTATACACAAGCGGCAAACTACAGCAAATATATGGTGAAGAAATTCTTTGGAAAAAAAGAACTGGACTTGCCTCCGCTAAAGAAAAGTATAAAAAGGTTATTTTAATGATTTTGCCAAGGGGCAGCAGCTTCCTTGGCGATTTTTTTCCGATTCCGTTGATTTATCGGCTGTTTATATGGAAAATAAAAGAAGGCGGGGCGTGTAAAACAGCCGGCCGACAGCGCACCAAAACCCATCTCACAATGAAAAGGGAGGGGTTATCAAAATGCAGCTTTTTCAAAAGCGAAGCGCCGCGGTGATAGCGGCGGCATTATGGTCGGGATTGTTGTTCATTCCTCAGCAGGCGTTTGCCCATGGTTTTGTTGAAAAGCCCGAAAGCAGGGCGGCTTTGTGCAGCGAGTCCTATGGACTGCTCAATTTGAATTGCGGCAGCGTCATGTATGAACCGCAAAGCCTGGAGGCGAAAAAGGGGTTTCCGCAGGACGGACCTGCTGATGGGCAAATTGCATCTGCGGGCGGACTGTTCGGCGGCATTCTTGATCAGCAGTCTGAGAATCGCTGGTTTAAACACATCATGACCGGAGGCGTCCATACATTTACTTGGACATATACCGCTCCCCACAAAACGAGCCAATGGCACTACTATATCACCAAAAAAGACTGGGACCCCAATCAGCCGCTGAAAAGAGCCGACTTTGAAGCGATCGGCACAATAGAACATGACGGGTCTCCTGCATCCAATCATCTATCCCATCAAATAGAAGTGCCACAAGACCGCCAAGGATACCATGTGATTTTGGCCGTTTGGGATGTGGCTGATACTGAAAACGCTTTCTATCAAGCGATTGATGTTCAGCTTGTGAGCCCATAAGCGTCCGATCAGGATTCTGGCAGAGTGGGTTTTGGTGCAAATATAAAAAAAGCCTGTCTTTGACAAGCTTTCATTACAGGTTATTTGTTTTTCTTCATCGCCGCAGCCATAAACGGAAGAACCGTTCCAAACAGCATCGTGCCTCCGAAGAAGTTGCCGAGATAAGGCTGTCCGATCAGATAGCACACGGCAAACACGAGAGCCGCCAGTCCGATCATCACATAGGCCGGAAAGAATCTTTTTTGAAAGCTCATCCTTTGGGTGATCCGGAAAAAGATCAGTCCGATAACAAGCGGGACAAGCCATAAGTAGAATAGGACAAATATTTTCATTGCGAAAACCTCATATTTTTTTATCTATCATACCAGATAAACGGTAAAAAAGGGTGTGACAAGTTTCGAACTTATTTGCCGCGCTCGGCGTATTCTTTCCTCAGGAGTCCGTAGACGAAATGATCGGCAAAATGATCATGAAGCCATTCGCATTGTCTGAGGCAGCCTTCTTTCACAAATCCGAGCCTTTCGGGTATCGCCCGGCTTCTGCTGTTTTTAACCGCCGCCCTGATTTCAACCCGGTTGAGTTCATATTCGTTAAACATCATATCAATCAGCGCGCGGCATGCGCTCGTCATGATTCCTTTTCCCTGATGAGATTCACCGAGCCAGTAGCCGATCGATGTCGTTCGGTTGGTCCAATTGATATAGTGCAGGCCGATCATGCCGGCGAATTGCTGTTGATGCCAGATCCCTGCCTGAAAGCCGTTATTCGCGGCAGCCTGCTTCATGGCATTCTCGATAAAAGCTTCGGTGTCTTCAAGCTTCTTCGTTCCGTCGACCCAGTACAGCCATTTTCTTAAATGCTGTTTGGATTGCTGGATCTGTTTGTAGACGGCGGGTGCATCCTTTGGTTCAAGCATTTTTAAATACAGATCATGATCAATCTTCAGTGTGAACATCCAGAATCCTCCTTTTCTCCAGTATAAAGAAAAAAGCCGACCGAAGTCAGCTTTTTTAACCGGTAAATGTATCAAAAATGAGAAACACGTTAAGTCCGACGATCAGAACAGCAATGATCCATGATACGGCTGTCACCCATGCGGCGTTTTTAAGGCTTCCCATGATCCGCTTATTGCTTGTAAATAGAATAAGCGGAATGAGAGCGAAGGCGATTCCGAACGACAGGACGACCTGGCTTAACACGAGGGCGGTTGTCGGGTTGACGCCTGAAGCAATGATGGCAATCGGCGGCAAAATCGTGATAAATCGTCTTAAATAAAGCGGAATTCGAAAATTGATGAATCCTTGCATAATAATATCTCCCGAAAGTGTTCCGACAGATGAACTGGATAAGCCTGCCGTCAAAAGTCCGATGCCGAACAACACGGCTGACAGCGGACTGACCATTGTGCTGAAATGGCTGAAGGCGACATCCAGATCCTCGACAAAAATCCCGTTTTTGAAAAACAATGCGGCGGCAACGATCAGCATGCTCGCATTGATCGCTCCGGCAATCAGCATGGCGATCAAAATATCGATAAATTCAAACCGGAATATTTTTTTCTTTTCAGCATCCGTTTTTCCAACCACCCTTCTTTGGGTGAGAGCGGAGTGCAAGTAAATGGCGTGCGGCATAACCGTTGCTCCGAGGATCCCCGCCGCCAGAAGAATGCTGTCGGTTCCGTCAAAGCGAGGGACAAACATGCCCTCCAAAACCGATCCAATGTCAGGCTTTGCAAAAAAAGTCTGAAAGGCAAAGGCGATCACGACGATAAACAGCATTCCTGTAATCGCCGCTTCGAGCGGGCGGACGCCGCGCCGTTGCAGCTCCAGGATCGCGAATGATCCAGCCGCTGCAATGAGCGATGCTTCAAGAAGCGGAATGCCGAACAATAGATAAAGGCCGAGAGCCGCTCCGATAAATTCGGCAAGGTCTGTCGCGATGACGACGAGCTCTCCCTGAATCCAAAGGCCGACCGACACCGGTTTTGGGAATTCCTCCCTTGCAACCTCGGGAAGATTTTTGCCCGTTGCAATGCCGAGCTTGGCGGACAGCGACTGTATAAGCAGCGCCATAATATTCGAAAAAAGAATAACCCATAAAAGCAAATATCCGTACTTGGAACCTGCAGCAATGTTTGTGGCAAAGTTGCCGGGATCGATATAGGCGATGGCAGCTATAAAAGCCGGCCCCAGAAAAGGAAGGAGCCTTTTGAAACCTTTGCTTTTTCCATCTAGTGCGTCTTGAGCTTCTTTTGATATTTGTGCGTGTCTGGACATATCTTGACTGACCATATGATTCACCTAGATTCTCGTTGTTTTTTCCTTGTACATAAAAGTTTCCTTAATGCAAATTCCATATTCATCATATGCCCTGACATTATGAATTGTCAACCATAAGATGCGTAGTTTATACAAGCCAAACAAAAACCAGCACCGCTCCCTGCGATGCTGGCTGCCTCTGTCCTATGCTTCAGACCGCGAACCTGTTCTTCCCCGGAACAGAAGATTCAAAATAAAGACGAGGATTGCGGCTCCGATGATAGCCGGAAAAATGGCGAATCCAGCAATGTCAGGCCCCCACGTTCCGAACAGCCCGTGACCGATCCAGGCTCCGACAAAGCCGACAACCATGGAGCCGATCCATCCGCCGGGAGCGCCGCTGCCTCCGATTGCACCTCCGATCAAACCGATGACAATTGCAACAATTAAAGAAACGAGAAATCCCAACATTGTCATTCCACCCTCTTTCAATTGTTTTATATTGAATGTTTAGCCTTCCTGAAGCACTGCTAAACACGTAAAAACATATCGGGTGAAACGAATGGCTACTCCTCGAGCAGCGAGGCGCCGGCTATGCCGGGATGTGTCATCTCGTAAGGATCGAGAATCAGATCAAGCTCCTCTTCTGTCAGCACATCATGCAGCAAACAAAGTTCGCGAACCGATTGTCCTGTCGCAATCGCTTCTTTTGCGATTCTTGCCGCTGCTTCATATCCGAGATGGGGGTTGACGGCGGTAATGACGCCGACGCTTTTTTCCACGAATTCCTTCAGCCTGATTTCATTTGCTTCGATTCCTTTGATACAGTAATCGGTAAAGACGCGGAAGCCGTTGTTCATGATTTTGATCGACTGCAGCAGGTTGAAAACAAGGACGGGTTCCATCACGTTTAATTCAAGCTGTCCCGCTTCTGAAGCAAGGCAGATCGTATGATCATTGCCGATGACCTGGAATGCGATCTGGTTCATCACCTCAGGCATGACAGGGTTCACTTTACCCGGCATGATCGAAGAGCCGGGCTGGCGCGGCGGCAGCCGGATTTCCGCAAGACCCGCTCTCGGACCTGAAGCCATTAAGCGGATATCGTTGGCGATTTTGGACATGTTCATCATCCCGACTTTAAGGGCGGCGGACACTTCTGTGTAGGCATCGGTGTTCTGGGTGGCGTCAACAAGATGGTCCGCTCCTTTCAGCTGATAGCCGCTGATTTCTGACAGGTGCTCGACGACGCTTTTGATATATCTTGGGTCGGCGTTTAAGCCTGTGCCGACTGCGGTCGCTCCCATATTGACTTCATACAAATGGTGCCGGGACTGTTTAATTCGCTCGATGTCTCTTTCAATCACGCGCGAATAGGCTTCAAACTCCTGTCCGAGCCGGATCGGAACCGCGTCTTGAAGATGGGTCCGTCCCATTTTGATGACGGAATCAAATTCAGCCGCTTTTTGTCGGAATGCGTCAAGCATATCCTCCATCGTCCCTAAAAGCTTTTTGATATGATTCAATGTCGCCAGGTGAATCGCCGTCGGAAAAACGTCATTCGTTGACTGCGCCATGTTGACATGTGTGTTTGGACTTAAATGAAAATAGTCGCCTTTGTCTCTTCCTAAAAGCTCCAATCCTCTATTCGCGATCACCTCGTTGGTGTTCATGTTCATTGAGGTCCCGGCTCCGCCTTGAATGGGATCGACGATAAAATGATCGTGCCAGAGGCCGTCCATGATTTCACCGGCCGCCTTGATGATGACCTCGCCGAGATCTTTATACAGCCGCTTGATTTCCATGTTGGAGAGAGCGGCCGCTTTTTTGACCATAGCCAAAGCTTTAATCAGCTCTTCATCGATCTGATAGCCGGTGATCGGAAAATTTTCAACGGCTCTCATCGTCTGTACCCCGTAATAAGCATCAGCCGGAACTTCTTTTTCTCCTAGAAAGTCTTTTTCAATCCGGGTTGTTTTCGTTTCCATGGATAAGCCCCTCCGTGTGTTGTTTCTTATCATGTAGTGTGTCACGATCCGCCGCATTTTAATTTGCAGTAAAAAAAGTAAATTCGGCTCCCTAAAGCAGGTTGTCAAGTAATAAAAAGCCTGTTTTCAATAATCGAATCCGATCATTTGTATGACGAAAAATTTTCAAGGAAAGATATACAAAAACAGACAAATGGTCATATGGTTATGTTTGTGTATTATTCACTTCATTAAATTTCTTTACGGTTAAGCGTTTTTGTAGTAAAGTTCATAATAAATTTTGGAAGCAGGAAAGGAAGTACTGTGATGGGAAATGTACTGATGATTAATTTTCCAGGGGAGGGTCATATCAACCCCTCTATAGGTGTAACGAAAGAATTGCAAAGCCGTGGTGAAAAGGTCGTCTATTATGCAGTCGAAGAATACGCGGAAAAAATAAAAAAAACAGGGGCCGAAGTTCGTTTATATCCCGATTTTAGAGATGATTTATCCTTCGGGAGAAGCAGAACCGGTGATGAGAAAATGGACTTTGCCGAAATCGGTTTAAACATGGCAAAAAAGGCGGATGAAATCGTTCAGCTCATATACCGGGAAGTCAAAGATGAGCAATATGATTATGTCATTTTCGATCATCACTTTTTGGCAGGAAAAATCATTGCCGAAATGATGGGGCTGCCTTGTATTTCATTGTGCACGACGTTTGCCATGGATGAAGAACTGATCCATTCCTTTGGCAAAACGCATCAAACCGGTCTTGAAAACTCGCCTTGCTTAGAACAACTTCAGCAGTTTCTCTTGGAATTAAGTGACCGGTATCCTGTCAGCCTGAGCCAGCCGTTTGATGTCTTTTCATGCCCCGGAGACATCACAATCGTTTTCACTTCAAGGGAATTTCAGCCTCATGCTGAAAGGTTTGGAGAGGACTACTTGTTCGTCGGCCCGTCTGTCACGAGCCGCCACGACCCGGGCAGCTTCCCGATGCATGAACTCGAGGGCGAGACCGTCATCGTCATCTCAATGGGGACGATCTTCAATCGGCAAAAAGAGATTTACAATATGTGCATTGATGCCTTGCAAGACTTTGACGGAAAAGTGGTTATGTCAATCGGCAGACATACGAATCCGGATGAGCTGAACGACATCCCAGACCATTTTATCGTCAAGCCTTATATTCCGCAGCTGGAGCTTTTGAAAACCGCTGATTTGTTCGTTACACACGGCGGAATGAACAGCACAAATGAAGGGCTTTACTTTGATACACCGCTTATTGTCATCCCGATGGGAGGTGATCAGTTCTTCGTCGCCAGCCAGGTGGAAAGAGCAGGCGCCGGCGTTAAACTGGACAAAACAGAGCTCACATCAGAGGTTTTGCGGGAAAAGGTGAAAGAAGTGCTTGAAAACCGCTCCTATGCTGACAGCGCCGCCGACATCGGCAAATCGCTCCGAAGCGCCGGGGGCTACAAAAGGGCTGCTGATGCTATTTTTGAACTGGTGCATGAAACAGTGGAAAAGGGATAAAACTTCCCTTTTCCTTTTTTTCGTTTTGCAGACTGTTGGGTTTCCTGCATGGGGCATTGTGTTCATCACGGCATCCCGGCTTTCAATCCGGCGCAGTCTGCCAACCTTCCAATCCAAGCCCATTCAGGCGTCTCAACCAATTTTCCTTTTCCCATCCTTGAAGATGCTTCTCTACCCCGATACCTTTACACATTGATTGTTCAGTGATGTCATCATCATTTTGATTCCACCAATTCTCCGATGTTATTTGTTCAGGCGGTTTTGCCAAAAACGAGGATTCCTGAGGCGAATCATTGTATACTAAAACAAAACAACAAGGAGGACAGAATTCTCTTGGAGAAGACAGAGCTGGAAGAACAGTTGAAAATCATAGAAAAATGGGAAAAAGAACAGCAGAAAGTATGGTTTTGGGAAAGAATCGGCCGGCTTCCGTTTAAAGTGCTGGATAAGCTGACACCGGCTTTTATTCAAGACAAAATCGGCCTTTTGCTGGATGAAATCGGCGGTTTTATTCAAAACGGCGGTCAGTATTTGACGTCTGAAAAACATCTGATCCGCAAGTTTCAAAAAGAGCTTCCGAACGAAACGATGGAAACGATCGCTGATGTGCAAAAGGCGCCTTTAGCGGTGATGGACCAAATTTGCGAAGAGCTTGGCAAAAACAGAGCGAACACCGCGGCCGTGCAAGGGGCGACAACTGGTGTGGGCGGCCTTTTCACACTAGCGATCGATATTCCCGCCATCCTCGGCCTTTCTTTGAAAACCTTGCAGGATATCGCGGTGTCTTACGGCTATGATCCGAAAGAAAAGACAGAGCGGATGTTTATCATCAAATGCCTGCAGCTGAGTTCTGCCGATATCGTCGGAAAAAAAGCGATCATTCAAGAACTCAGCCAATATCATCGCAGCCCGGATGAACGCCAAAACATGATCTCACAAATTCAAGGCTGGCGGGAAGTTGTCTATACATACCGCGATTCCTTCGGCTGGAAAAAGCTTTTTCAAATGGTGCCCATCGCCGGTATTCTGTTTGGCGCGATCACGAACCGTTCGATGATGAACGGTGTGGCGGAAACAGGCATGATGATGTATAAAAAACGGAGAATATTGGAGCGGCTGGAGGATATCGAGAAAGAACCGGAAAGATTGGGGGAATAGTTGAGGCGCTGAAACAATAGAGGTTCCGGTCATCTGAAAATAAATATATTCCTTTGGCAAACGTGCATCGCTATATATGCGGTGCTCTTTTTTGCAAGATTTAAAAAATGCATCCAGTTCATTTGCGAATGAACAGACTGGAAGGAATGAGGGAATGAGGCAGATTATTGCGATGGGCGGCGGCGGTTTTTCTATGGAGCCGGAAAACCTTTTATTAGATCAATATATTTTAGCTCAAGTCAAACACGATTTACCAAAGGTATGTTTTGTTCCAACAGCCAGCGGTGACCAAACAAATGATATTGAAAGGTTTTATAAGGCGTTTCACACGCTGCCTTGCGAGCCGTCACACTTATCTTTATTTGAACCGCAATTTAAAGAATTGGAGAAATATGTTGTTGAAAAAGATGTGATATATGTCGGCGGGGGAAGTACGAGGAATATGCTTGTTTTGTGGAAGGAATGGGGATTAGATGACGTTTTGCAAAAGGCATATGAAAAAGGGGTTGTACTTGCTGGATTGAGTGCGGGTTCAATTTGCTGGTTTGAAGAAGGAATAACTGACCCGTTGAATGCGCCTTTATATAAGCTCGATGGTCTAGGCTTTCTGAAGGGAAGCCATTGTCCTCATTATGATGGAGAGAGCAAAAGGAAGCCTTCATACCACAAGTTCATCTTGGAAGGAAAAATAAAAGAAGGCTATGCAGTCGATGACGGTGCGGCTGTGCACTTTATCAATGAAACACTGGCTGCTTCTGTCAGTTCCAGGGCAAATGCAAAGTCATACAAAGTCAAATGTGCAAATGGTGAAATCAGTGAAACAGAGATTCGTACAAAGCGCTTAGGTGTTTGCAGAGGTCAAGTATAAGTGAGGGCTCGACGTCTGCGGCATTTTTTAAAGTTGAGCAAAATAAAACTGGGCCCTCTTAATGAGGGCCCAGGATGCGGGTTTAGATTTCCTTTTTCTGACGTTCTGTAAACCTTGGAAAACCGAACAAAATCGCGGCAATCCCGCAAATGCCGATCAAAATCGGATAGAAGGAGTAAGGGAGAATACTGATCGGCGATATTTTGGCGATTTGCGCCGCTGACAGCATTTGCGCGCCGTATGGAATCAGCCCTTGGATGACGCATGAAAAGATATCAAGGATGCTCGCTGATTTCCGGCTGTCAATTCCGTATTGGTCTGATAAATCCTTAGCAAGCGGACCGGCCGTGATGATCGCAATCGTATTATTGGCCGTGGCCAGGTTGGCGGTGCTGACGAGCCCCGCAATTCCGGCTTCAGCTCCTTTTTTCGAACGGACTCTGCGGGAAACAAACTCAAGCAGGAAGGCGATGCCGCCGTTTCGTTTCATCATTTCCGCCATTCCGCCGATCAGAAGAGACAGAATGATCAATTCGGACATCCCGCCGATTCCTTCCGTTATCGCCTGCAGGTAGGAGTGAAGAGTCAGGCTGCCGTCGGAAATGCCGATTACACCGGATAAGACGATTCCGCCAAGGATGACGGCCATCACATTAAAACCGAGAAGCGCAAAAATTAAAACGCCGAGATACGGCAGTACCTTGATCAAGCTGTAAGTCCCTGCCTGTGATACAGGGTGTCCTCCCGATGAGAAAATCATCAGCAGAATGATCGTTACAATCGCTGCGGGCAGCACGATCAAGAAATTCGTTTTGAATTTGTCCGACATTTTTGTTTTTTGTGTGCGGACGGCGGCAATCGTTGTATCAGAAATAAATGACAAGTTATCTCCAAACATGGCGCCGCCGACAACGGCAGCAACCGAAAATGCCGGGGAAACCCCGATTTCAGCGCTGATCCCGGCGCTGATCGGAGCGAGCGCCGCTATCGTGCCGGTTGATGTACCCATTGAAACGGAGATGAAAGCGGCAATGATAAATAAGCCGGCAACCAAAAACTGCCCGGGCACAAGGGAAAGAGCCAGATTCACCGTTGACTCTACAGCCCCCATCGCTTTTGCGACAGAAGAAAACGCCCCCGCCAAAATAAAAATCATCACCATAATCATGATATCGGGATGTCCCGCTCCTGTTGCGAACCACTCGGTCTTGCGGCTGAGCGGCTCCTTTCGGTTCATGGCGAGCGAAACAACCGCCGCGGCAAGAGCGGCTACCAAAATCGGCAGGCTGTAAAAGTCGCCCGTGACAAGCCCTGAGCCGACAAATAAGCAGACAAATAAAAATAGCGGCAAAAGCCCGGAAGCTTTTGCGTTTTGTTTTTGCATATCACGTACACCTCTTCTATTGCTATAACCGTTTTTTCACCAATATTCAACACTTTAAAAGGCGAAAGGCCAAAAGTCAAATGGTAAAATTAGTTCGGGAGAAAATGAATCAAAAAGAGGGGGAAGTCAAATGGACTTTCGAATGGGATCGAAAATGAATATGGCTGAAATGACAAAGGAAATCGGGGAAAAACACGCTAATTTCATCGTCTCTGAAGTGAACGACCATTGCCTGCGGGCCGCAGTCCTGGAGGGAGACTACATATGGCACTTCCACCCGGATTCGGATGAACTGTTTATGGTGATCGAGGGCGAGCTTTTAATCGACTTCAAGGACCGCGGCACAGAAGTGCTGAAGCCGAACGATTCTCTTCTTATACCGCGAGGCGTGATTCACAGGACGCGAGCTGAAAAAAGAACGGTTAATCTTTGCATCGAAAAAACAAACGCGGAAACCGTCATGTTGAATGAAGGCAATGTGTTAAAGCTCATCCGGTGCAAACCGGCCGGACAGGATAAACGCCCGTTCAGTGAGGCTCAGGCGAAATGGACCCCGGTTAAGGACATCAATGGCCTGATTAGACAATGGGGCGGATGGCGGGAGTCTGAATCCGGCCCGGAAGCCGTCGTGATGGCGCTTTGGAAAACAAAACGGGATTATTTGGATTTTATGAGGAACGATCACGATCTGATCTATGAAAACACGAATCAGCAAGACACGTTTGCATCAAGTGTTATTCGCCTTCTTGAAGATCCGGGTGAGATAAGCCGCGCGCTCGAAAAGTATAGCGCGGAGCTTGTCTTTGAACCGGAATGGACGGTCAACGGCACGAGGGTCTAGGACGAGCGGCCGCAGATTTTCGGGAATGTGCTGTTTTTGTTTATTCTTTTTAAGGTGTGGAATGTAAAAACCATAACACTTTATAAAGGAGGAAAACAAAATGGCAAACAATAACGAAAACAACAAAATGAGCAGGGAAGAAGCAGGCAGAAAAGGCGGAAAGACGACTAGCCAAAACCACGATCAGGAATTTTACCAGGAGATCGGCCAAAAAGGCGGAGAGGCGACAAGCGAAAATCACGATAAAGAATTCTACCAGGAGATCGGCCAAAAAGGCGGAGAGGCGACAAGCGAAAACCATGATCAGGAATTCTACCAGGAGATCGGTCAAAAAGGCGGAGAGGCGACAAGCGAAAACCATGATCAGGAATTCTACCAGGAGATCGGTCAAAAAGGCGGAGAGGCGACAAAACGCAACCATGACAAAGAATTCTATCAAGAAATCGGTGAAAAAGGCGGAGAAAAAACGAGTCAAAATCATGACAAGGAGTTCTACCGGGAAATTGGCGAAAAAGGCGGACGCCAAAGAAGAAGCGGATAATCCTAATCAAGAAAAGGGAGGGCTTTACAGAAGCTCCTCTCTTTTATTATGCTTCACCATACAGTGTCCTTCATTGTCTAAATTAAAATATGATAAATTATTGATCCGGAAAAGAGATTTCCGCGTTGTTTTGTTATATAATTTCAAATGATACTCTAATTGTAATTATGAAACTTTGAATATGCTAAAAAAGTTAAGGACTAAAGTACTGGTGGGAGTGTACTCGAATGGCAGCGTTGTTTAAATTTTTTCAGCACCCTGGGGTCAGGCGTTTTTTTGTTTTTGTTGTTTTGGCGGGCGTTTTATATATGTTCCGAAGCATGATGAATCTGATTTTGCTCACATTTATTTTTACGTTTTTAATGAACCGTTTGGAAAGTGTGATCAGCAGCTTTTTAAATCGTTTTATAAAGGTCAGCCAGAAACTGATCGTATCCTGTTTATATGCGGCTCTTGCCATCGGGCTTTCAATTGGCGGGGTCATGTATTATCCCGTGATCGTCATACAGATTCAGCAGCTTATTAAACAAGGAAAATATATCGCGTCACACCCTGACAGTATTCCTTTTCTTGATATGTTCACAAATATCTTCGGCGATTTCAACCTGACACACTATATGGAAAAAGGACTGAACTTTATCTATACATACATTACGGATATCGGCACCTTCGGCTTGCAAGTGCTGATGTCGTTAATTCTCAGTATGTTCTTCCTGATTGAAAAAGATAAAGTGATGAGCTTGATGAATAAATTTAAAACGAGCAAGGTCGCCGTTTTTTATGAGGAAATCGCGTTTTTTGGAAAAAAATTCACGAGAACGTTCGGCAAAGTGCTGGAAGCGCAATTCATCATTGCGACGATTAATTGTGCGCTGACGACAATCGCTCTCGGGATTATGGGGTTTCCCCAGCTTTTCGGCCTGGCGGTCATGGTGTTTTTCCTCGGACTGGTTCCTGTCGCCGGTGTTGTGATTTCCCTCATTCCGCTGAGCATCATTGCATACAGCATTGGAGGGATCGCCTATATCGTCTCACTGGTGCTGGTCATTATGATTGTCCACGCGATCGAAACTTATTTTTTGAATCCGAAATTGATGTCTGCAAAGACAGAGCTGCCCATTTTCTTTACGTTTATCGTGCTGATTTTCTCCGAACATTTTATTGGGATTTGGGGTCTGATCATTGGGATTCCGATATTTGTCTTTTTACTGGATATACTTGATGTTACAAATAAGGAAGAAAACCGAACCGCGAAATAGCATATATTTGTAAATTCGAAAAGGTGGTTTACATATTTCGAATTTTCAGGTATAACTGTTATATAACGATATAAAGCCACACGTTTAATCCTTTTGTAGGAGTGGGGGACCCGATCATTTGGGGTGAATTTTTTAGTTCAAAGGAACTGAAAGACGGACATCTCTTCGTCCGAACCCGTCAGCTAACCTCATCAACGTGAAGAGAGTCATGTGGAACCAATTGAAATGGTAAAAGCCCGTGGGAGATCTCTCATGGGCTTTTTTTAGAAAGGGGAGGCATCAATATGAAGTTAGCTACAAAGATTATCATCGGTTTGTTGCTCGGTGCGGCGGTCGGCATTTTGTTGAATGTCACGTCACCGGATTTGTTCAGCAAGCTTAATACATTTTTATTCGGGCCGCTTGGCACGATCTTTTTAAATCTGATTAAAATGCTTGTCGTTCCGATTGTTTTCTTCTCTCTCACTTTAGGGGTAGCAGGACTCGGAGATCCGAAAAAACTGGGGAGAATCGGAGCGAAGACGATTGGGTACTTTTTGACGACGACTGCGGTCGCCATCATCATCGGACTTATTTTGGCATTGGTCATTCAGCCTGGTAAAATTGGAACTTACGACACAAGCGGTGCGGAATATTCGGCAGAGAAAGCGCCGAGCGTTGCTGAAACGCTCTTGAATATCATTCCGACAAACCCTGTTCAGGCAATGGCTGAAGGGAATATGCTGCAAATTATCGCATTCTCCATTTTAGTCGGGCTCGGGATTACGATGCTTGGAAAAAAAGCGGACGCCCTTCTGAAAGTGGTCGAACAGGGGAATGACTTGATGATGTTCCTTGTCAACTTTGTCATGAAGTTCGCGCCTTACGGAACGTTCGGCTTGATCGCGGGTGCAATCGGAAGCCAAGGTTGGGATGCGATCAAAGCGATGGGGCTTTATATGATTGTCGTTGTGCTTGCCCTGTTCATTCATGCGATCGTCACATACGGATCAACGGTTGCTTTAATCGCAAAACGAAATCCGATTACATTCTTTAAAGATTTTTCAGAAGTCATGATTGTGGCATTCAGTACGTCAAGCAGTAACGCGACACTGCCTGTTTCCATGGACGTCGCCCAAAGAAAGCTGAAGGTTCCTGAGCCGATCTCGAGCTTTGTTCAGCCGCTCGGCGCTACGATCAACATGGATGGAACGGCGATCATGCAAGGGGTGGCGACAGTCTTTATCGCTCAAGTGTACGGTGTGGATCTGACTTTGACCCAGCTGTTGACAGTTGTTCTGACAGCGGTGCTTGCAAGCATTGGTACGGCGGGGGTTCCCGGCGTCGGATTGATCCTTCTGGCGATGGTTCTGCAAACGGTTGGTCTTCCTGTTGAAGGAATTGCCCTAATATTGGGAATTGACAGATTGTTGGACATGATTCGGACTGCTGTCAATACAACAGGGGATGCGGCCTGCGCTGTCATTGTCACCGAGACGGAGAAAAAACACGGCAAAATCGAGGCGCCTCATACAGAAGTGTCCATGTAAATCAAACATGCTATAATCAAACAGTGCCTGTTTTTAGGCACTGTTTATTTTTTGGGGGAAAAAGAGGAGGAAGCCATGACAAAGCATCCTGTTTTACATATAGAAAGCGTCAGCAAAAATATGGACGGCCGAAAGATACTGCATGATATCCACTTAAAAGCGTATGCCGGGGAAATCATCGGTTTGCTCGGTCCGAACGGCTCGGGAAAAACGACGCTCATCAAATTGATCACCGGTTTGATCAAAAAAAAGAGCGGCTCAATTATCATCAACGGTTTTCCGATTGACCGCCAATTTGAAAAAGCGATTCAAGCCGTCGGGGCGATCGTGGAAAACCCCGAATTTTATCCGTACCTATCAGGCTATGAAAATCTGAAACATTATGCCAACATGCATGCCGGCATCACTCGAGAAAGGTTGGCGGAAGTCGCCGCCAGGGTCGGGCTTGAAGCTGCGATTGATGATAAAGTGAGAACCTACTCGCTCGGAATGAAGCAGCGCCTCGGAATTGCCCAGGCGATTCTCCACAGGCCGAAGCTGTTGATTTTGGATGAACCGACAAACGGATTGGATCCGGCGGGAATGAAGGATTTTCGCGAACATTTGCGGGAGCTTGCACAGGCGGAGGGAACGGCTATCCTGTTTGCCACTCACCTGCTCAAAGAAGTTGAAGATCTCTGCGACCGGGTTGTCATCCTGCAAAAAGGAAAGATCAAATCGGAAGTCGGCTTGAGGAATACCGACGAAAAGCAGGAAAAAGCGCTTTTCGAAGTTGAGCCGCAGCAAAAAGCGCTGCAATGGCTGACAGAACATGGGTTTGAAGCGCGTTCCGAAAAAGGACGGCTGGCCGTCAAAGTCGCGAAAGCGCAAATACCGGCTGTGAATCAAAAGCTTGTCGAAAACGGGATCGACGTCTATTCGATCGCTCCGTTTAAGCACTCCCTTGAGGATGAATATATGGCGCTGACGAATGGAATGGAAGAGGGGAATACCAATGTTTAAACTGATTCAAAATGAGCATGTCAAACTGCTGAAGAGAAAGGTGACATTCGTTGCGCTGGCGCTGACTGTGGCGCTGCAGTTCCTGCTTGCACTGGTGACCAAAAGGATACTGATGGGCGCGGGAACCGATGACCATTTCATCGGCTATTTCTCATTTGCCCCAAACCTCAATATTCTGCTGCGGGTACTCTCAATTGCCGTGGCCGCTTCGATCATCTCTTTTGAATACGATAAAAAAACGATCAAATTTTTGCTGATCCGCCCTGTCAGCAGGGAGAAAATATTGATTTCCAAATTTTTGACGAGCGTGATGGCAAGCATTTGGCTTTATATCATCTACTACGGATTTTCCTTGCTGTTCGGCCTGATCTTTTTTGGTGTGAAGCTTGATGAAAAAGCTGGAACACTGTTTTTGAATACGCTCCAGCTGATCGGATCAGAGTGGCTGGAAGTATTGTTAATGGTCTCGTTCGCGTTTTTCTGTTCGGCATTGTTTAGAAGCAGCGCGCTCAGCATCATGGTTTCGATCGTCGTTCTGTACGGAGCGAAAGCGCTCGTGACGATCATGTCCTATTTGGAAAATCCGCTGGGGAAATTTTTGCTGTTTGCCAACACTGATTTTACCCAATACGCGGAACACGCCAAACCGCTTTTCAGCGGGATGACACCCTTTTTTTCGATCGGCATCATCCTCGTTCACTTCGCATTTTTTCTCGGTGCGGCATGGTGGAGTTTTTGCAGGCGGGACATGAAGGTGTAAAAGTTATTTGTCAAAAGTGTGACGAAAGGAATGACATTTTTGTGAAAGATGTTGCATTTACCGACTAAATTTCCTATTTTCCTTTATAATTTGAACGATAAGGGAATGGGGGATGAGACATCTATGAGAAAATTGATAACGGTGCTGCCGATTATCTTATTGTTGTCATTTTCATTCGTATCTTTTGCATTTCATTTCAGTCATCTTGTCTATTTTAGACTTGCACTTGGGTTGTTTTCGCTTGCAGGTTTGTTGATGTTGTATAAATTAAAAAAACGCGTTTTGCTGTTCATGGCCTATCTGTATGCTAGCTGGATCGCACTGGCCGGCATCGCCGCTTATGAAGAACCGCTTTTTTCCAACTTCTTCTTCGGCGGCCTGGTGATGACGATGGGTTATTTAACATACATGTTGATTTATCTCAGCATGAAGGAAGACGGACGGGACGGCCAGACCGTTTAAAGGAAAAAGTACACACTCATTTGAGTGCGTGCTTTTTTTGTATGATAATGGTTATTGGTTGCACATCCAGTTTTATCAATCTATAATACTTATTAAACTTATCGGAATTATGTCAGGAGGGTGCCGTGTGGGCTCAGTATTTGTAAAAAATGAAAAACAGCAGGAATGGCTTAGTAAAATCGGAAAGCTTGCCGATGAATTTGCGAAAACGTCGGCCTATTATGATGAACATGCTCTGTTTCCGACAGAACATATTCAAAAGCTCCGTGATTCAGGCTATACGGCTTTGACTGTCGGCAAAGACTACGGAGGAGAAGGCATTTCGCTTTATGATATGCTGCTGTTTCAGGAAAGGCTGGCAAAAGGGGACGGACCGACGGCTCTCAGCATCGGCTGGCACTTGAGCGTCATGGGTGAGCTGGCGGAAGGAAACAGCTGGGGTCGTGAAGTGTTCACAATGGTTTCTGAAGAAGCGCTGAAGGGTGCGCTTGTCAACAGAGCGGCCAGCGAAGCGCAGACAGGCAGTCCGACAAGAGGCGGCCGTCCGGGAACGAATGCGGTCAGAAAAGAAAGCGGCTGGGTTGTCAGCGGCAGGAAAACCTTTACGACAATGTCTCCTGTTCTTGATTATTTTCTTGTCACCGCCTGGATTGAAGAAAAACAAACGGTCGGCGTCTTTTTGATTCATAAGGACACAGAAGGCGTAACGATCGAAGAAACATGGGATATGATCGCGATGAGAGGAACCGGGAGCCATGATCTCGTCCTGACTGATGTCTTTTTGGACGATTCCATGCTTGTGGAACTGCAGACGAACAAAAGAACGGATAAACTCAACGGCTGGCTTTTGCACATACCGGCCGTCTACCTTGGCATCGCGCAAGCAGCGAGAGACTATGCCGTCCAATTTGCGGAGGATTATACGCCAAACAGTCTAAAAGGACCGATTAAAGAAGTGCCCGCAGTTCAGCGGCATATCGGTGAAATGGATCTGGAACTGATGAAGGCGCGCCATTTTTTGTATCATGTCGCAGAACTTTACGATGACCCTAAACGCCGAGGCTTATTGACGGGGGAACTTGGAGCTGTCAAACACGCGGCGACAAACACGGCGATTGCTGTCGTAGACAAGGCGATGCGGGTTGTCGGAGCGAAAAGCCTTGCAAGAACAAACCCGCTTCAAAGATACTACCGCGACGTTCGGGCCGGCCTTCACAACCCGCCGATGGATGATGCGACAATCAGCAGGCTTGCCGGACTCGCATTTAGTGAATAAGGGTTTGCTTTAAAAAAGCCGGACTTAAAAAGTCCGGCTCTTTTATGCTTGCTTGTCTTTGGAAACAGAAAGGATGCTGTTTTCATGTCTGCGGTCGATTTTTTCATAAATCATATCCATTTGTTTAGGACTGTGGATGATTTCCTTCTTGTATTCTTCGACAAGCTGATGATAAGGTTTTATTTTTCGCTTTGTCATGATTATCCGCCTTTCTTTAATGATCGGTATTCGCTTTCAAGCTCGCTTAAAGTCAATTCATAAAGATGGCGTTCTTCTTTTTTGTATATACCAAGCTGGATTAACCGCTGTATTAACTGTTTTTTTCTTGATTCCACTGCTTCTGCTAATTGAGGAGCCATACATATTCACCTCATATTCTTAATCGATATTGATAATCATTATCAATTAATATTATACAAAACAAGATCGCCTTCTGTAAAGGGACATCCGTTAAAGAATATTGAAGAAGGTTGCAAAATATGAATGATTATCCAATTAGAAGGCAAAAAAAAGAAGCCGACATGGGCTTCACAACTAGAAAAAATAATTGCAAAATAGGAACAAAAATCATTCTACCCGAATATAAAAAGCGAATCAAGAATTTTTTGCGACATTTCGACAAAGTGCGTTTCCCGGGAAATACTAGATGTCGAATCGGGAGTCGGGCCGAATCTGTTGAAACAATTTTGGCATCTCTTCCGTCTTTTTTAAAGGGAAAGGACATGGGCTTTCCCATGTCCACAAGACATAAAATGCGGATATCATACGAATTAGCTTATGTGTTCTGATAAAAATTCGTTCACTTCTTCAGGCGTCTTGGCGTTTGCGCTGTGAAGGTGGCCTGTTTTTTCTCCGTTTTTGAAGATTAAAAGGCTCGGAATGCCCATGACTTGATATTTGTCGGCAAGCTCCGGAAGATCATCTTTGTTCAGTTCATACCAGTCATTGTCCTGATAAGCGTCAAGGATGTCGCCGATGAACATGTTCATGCGGGTGCAGTCAGGACACCAGTCGGCGAAAAACTTCACGATGATTTCTTTATCGGATTGGATCAGTTCATTAAATTGTGCTTCAGTTGTGATTTTTTTCAATTGCAACCTCTCCTTTTCAATGCCATTGTAATATAAAATGAAAAGGATTTACATATAAAAGCTTTTTTCTTAGGCTGCTCATGTATGTCTAAAATTATTAGATCATTTTCCCCGGAAAGTGATAAGATAGTAAAGATGAATCCAGTGGGGGGAGTACGAATTGAAGACAAGATTAGGATTGGTATACGGCGGGAAATCAGCGGAGCATAACGTTTCCCTGCAAACCGCACTAGCCGTCACGAAAGCGTTGGATACTGAAAAATTTGATATACATCCGATTTATATAACTGAACAAGGCGAATGGGTCAGGGGGCCGCAGCTGACAGAGCCTGTGTCAAACGTTAAAATGCTGCAGTTCGAGCAGACGGGCCGGACGTTCTCGCCTGCCCTTTTAAACCGCGACATGTTTCCGGGGCAGTCTGATGCCAAAGAAGAATCTGTCGATGTTGTGTTTCCGCTTTTGCACGGACCGAATGGAGAAGACGGCACCATTCAAGGCATGCTGGAACTGCTGAATGTTCCTTACGTCGGAAATGGGGTTTTGGCTTCTTCTGCTGGTATGGATAAAGTGGTCATGAAGCACCTGTTTGCACAAGCGGGGCTTGATCAGGCGAAATACGCTTCCTTTGTGAAAAAAAGCTGGAATGAAGCGAAGGAAGAGAGCTATGATCAGGTTGAAGAGAAGCTGGGCTATCCGTGCTTTGTCAAACCGGCAAACCTCGGGTCAAGCGTCGGCATCAGCAAATGCCGGAACCGTGACGAGCTTGATAAAGCTTTTGAGCTTGCTTTTCAATATGACCGGAAAATCGTTGTTGAGGAAGGTGTGATCGGCCGCGAAATTGAAATCGGCGTTCTCGGAAATGATGATCCGGCTTGTTCAGTCGCGGGCGAAATCGCTCCGAAGAAAGACTTTTACGACTACAAAGCAAAATATGAAGACGGTGACACCGATTTGATCATCCCGGCTTCTTTAACAGAAGATGAATATGAAACAATCAGCGCCATGGCGGTTAAAGCTTTTCAGGCGATTGACGGTTCAGGCCTTGTCAGAGCCGACTTCTTCTTGACAAATGAAGGGAAGGTGCTGATCAATGAGGTCAATACGATGCCCGGATTTACACCGTTCAGCATGTTTCCGCTCTTATGGAAGCAAGCAGGAGTCGACTATGCTGAATTGATCGAAAAGCTCGTCGCTTTGGCGATCGAGCGCCATGAAGAAAAACAGCAGATTAAACATACTTTTTAAACGGGTGCAGCCGGCAATCCGGCAGCTCCAAGACCAAAATCCGGCATGGGGTTTGAAAGGTGCGGACCGCGGTTTCGCTTCCTGAAATCTTTAGACACTATCTGTTCTGATAGTGTCTCTTTTCCTTGCTGGAGAAAGAGAGGGAAGAAGATGATAAAAAGAACGGTAAAAGAAATGGCTGAAATGGCGGGAGGCCGCCTGCTCGATGAAAATTTCGGCGGAAGGCTCGTCAAAGGCGTCTCAACAGATTCAAGAAAGCTGGCGACAGACCAGTTGTTTATTCCGCTGACAGGTGAGCGATTCAACGGCCACGCTTTTGTAGAACAGGCCTTTCGCGAGGGTGTTGCCGCGGTTTTGTGGAACCGAAGCGAACCGAATCCGCCGGAAGGAAAAGCGGTCATCATCGTCGATGATACGCTCGAAGCACTGCAAAACCTCGCCAAAGCGTACCGCCATCAGCTTGATGTCAAAGTGGTCGGCGTAACCGGCTCAAACGGGAAAACGACAACGAAGGATATGATTCATGCCGTTTTGGGAACGGAGTATAAAGTGCATAAAACAGAAGGAAATTATAACAATCATATCGGTTTGCCGCTTACGATACTGGCGATGCCGGAAGATACGGAAATCGCCGTTCTCGAGATGGGGATGAGCGCCAAAGGAGAAATCGATTTTCTGACCCGCCTGGCGCGACCGGATATTGCCGTCATCACCAACATCGGTGAATCGCATCTCCTTGAACTCGGATCAAGGGAAGCGATCGCCGAAGCAAAGCTTGAGATCGTCAACGGTCTTTCAAATGAAGGCACATTGATTTATATCGGTGATGAGCCGCTTCTGTCCGATCAGCTTAAACAAACTCCGTACCATACAAAGACGTTTGGCGAGGGTGCGGCTTTGGATTATCAGCTGGAGGATGTCAACCAGTCGGAAGAAGGAACTGCTTTCCGCGTCAGAGGCATTGAAACCCGCTTTTTTATACCTGTTCTCGGCAAGCACAATGTCAAAAACGCGCTGGCGGCCATTGCGGCAGGGGACTTGTTGAAAGTCAGCCGCCCGCACATTGCCGAAGGGCTGACAAAGCTGAAGGTCACGGGGATGCGGCTTGAGCTCGTGAAAACGAAGGCCGGCGTTGCCGTCATTAATGATGCCTACAATGCAAGCCCGACATCGATGAAAGCAGCGATTGAGCTGGTGGAGCAAATGAAGGGCTACGGCAAAAAAATGCTCGTTCTTGGCGATATGCTTGAGCTTGGCGAAGGGGAAAAAGTTTTTCACGAAGAAATCGGGAAAGCGATTCACCCGGAAGCGGTCGACTTTGTATTTGCATACGGAGACCTCGGGGCATATATTGCCAAAGGAGCAATGAAGCATTTTCCTGAGCACCGCGTCTTCCATTTTGGCAAAGAGGATAAAGACAGTCTCAAGGAAGCGCTGAAAGCAAAAGCGAACGCCGGAGACTTAATTCTTGTCAAAGCGTCAAGAGGGATGCGGCTTGAGGAAACGATAAAAGACTTGTAAGGGAGTCAGAAAGTCGTTTGAAGATATGATAAACAGGAAAAAGAAACGGGTGAAAAGTCATGATCGGATGTTTATGCATTCATGGTTTTACCGGAGCTCCGTACGAGGTTGAACCGCTGGCTGCCCACTTAAAAAAAGCGACCGGCTGGCATGTTGAACTGATCACTCTGCCGGGACATGGAGATATGCCGGCTTTAAAAGGCGTCAGTTACCAGGAATGGATAGCCTGCGCTGAAGTTGAGCTCGTCCGTCTTCTTAAAACATGTGAAACCGTATGTTTAATCGGCTTTTCGATGGGCGGAATGATAGCCGCCTATTTGGCGGGAAAGTAC
The DNA here is from genome assembly GCF_046464135.1 of Bacillus sp. z60-11. Classification (NCBI taxonomy): domain Bacteria; kingdom Bacillati; phylum Bacillota; class Bacilli; order Caryophanales; family Bacillaceae; genus Bacillus; species Bacillus sp. z60-11. Next base: position 426,831 of record NZ_JBIYSN010000004.1, read on the forward strand.
CCTGTCAGCCGCCTCGTGCTTTTGAGCGCGGCTGCCCAATATATCAGCCCCGGACAGCTGATTCAGGATCTGAAGAATGTGATCAAGGATTCATTCCAAGGCAAGCTTGAGGATAATCTGCTGTACAAAAGGTACAAAGAAAAGCTGACAAGCACACCGGTTTCCTCGGCTCTCCAGTTTCGCAAGCTGGTCAAAGCGACAAAACCGGCTTTGAAAAACCTGCGCATCCCTGTGCTCATCGTCCAGGGGGAATGCGATGCCATCGTCCCTTTATCAAGCGCCTATTATTTGTATGAGACGATTCCTTCCGAGGAAAAAGAACTTTGCCTTTTGCCGGATTCCAAGCATCATGTCTGCCTTGAAGAAAACCCCGCATCCCTGTTTCAAACCGTGGAAACATTTCTCAAGCATGGGCTCTGATGGATTTAAAAAAATAAATAATTCCTTAAGATTTTGGAAAAACTATAACCCGTGGAGAGTAGGGTCGGGAAAAATAAATATCTAACCATATAAAGCCTGTGTTACAATGTGTAAAAGATGCTCCAAAGGCGATTTCTAAAATTCTTAAGCCGGGGCTCTGTTTTGCCGGGTTAGGACAGGCGGCAGGCCCTCTTGGCCGGCCCGGAAAAAAATGCCGCATGAGAGCACATCCCGTCGTCTCGTCTTGTTGAAAAACATATAACGGAATGGTAATATAACATGTAAAGTAATTCGGGCTTTGTATAAGTATGAACCTGTCCTTTATATAAAGGGCAGTTTTTATTGATGAAACACGACATTACTGAAACAGTAAGCAGAAGGAGTTTGAATACATTGACTATAACGTTTCAAGATTTCCAATTAAGTTCTGATCTCACTAAAGCGATTGAGCGTATGGGATTTGAAGAAGCAACACCGATTCAAGCGCAAACGATTCCGCTTGGCCTTGCAAATAAAGATGTCATCGGACAAGCGCAAACAGGAACAGGAAAAACGGCTGCATTTGGCATCCCCCTTGTTGAGAAAATCGACCCCGAGTCTCCTAACATTCAAGCCATTGTTATCGCACCTACTCGTGAATTAGCCATTCAAGTTTCTGAAGAGCTATACAAAATCGGAAAAGATAAGCGTGCACGAGTGCTGCCAATTTACGGAGGACAGGATATCGGCCGGCAAATTCGCGCACTTAAGAAAAATCCTCACATCATCGTCGGAACTCCGGGCCGTCTGATCGACCATATCAACCGCCGCACGATGCGCCTGCAAACGGTCAACACCGTTGTGCTTGACGAGGCGGATGAAATGCTGAACATGGGATTCATCGAGGATATCGAATCGATTCTTTCCAATGTGCCTGAAGACCATCAGACACTGCTGTTTTCCGCAACAATGCCGGCGCCGATTAAGCGGATTGCCGAGCGTTTTATGAACGAACCTGAGCACATTAAAGTAAAAGCAAAGGAAATGACGGTATCAAACATTCAGCAATTCTACCTTGAAGTGCATGAACGGAAAAAGTTTGATACACTGACGCGTCTGCTCGACATTCAGTCGCCTGAGCTTGCGATCGTATTCGGCCGCACGAAACGCCGTGTTGATGAACTGACGGAGGCGTTGAACCTGCGCGGCTATACGGCTGAAGGAATTCACGGAGATTTAACACAGGCAAAGCGGATGGTCGCCCTCCGCAAATTCAAGCAAGGCGCAATTGAAGTGCTTGTTGCAACAGACGTCGCCGCCCGCGGTTTGGACATTTCCGGTGTCACACACGTCTACAACTTCGATGTCCCTCAAGATCCGGAAAGCTATGTACACCGCATCGGAAGAACGGGACGCGCGGGTAAAACGGGTATGGCGATGACCTTCATCACACCGCGTGAAAAGGATATGCTGCGCGCCATCGAACAAACGACAAAACGCAAAATGGACCGGATGAAAGCGCCGACTCTTGACGAGGCGATTGAAGGACAACAGCAGGTGACTGTTGACCGCATCCGCACGATTATTGACGAAAACAATCTGAACTTCTATATGTCCGCGGCTGCGGAGCTGCTTGAAGACCATGATTCTGTCACGGTCGTGGCGGCTGCCATCAAAATGATGACAAAAGAGCCGGATAATACGCCTATTCGCTTAACAGAGGAGGCGCCGCTCAGAACGAAGCGGAACAAAAACAACCACCACCGTTCATCTAAGCGCAGAGACGGCGGCGGATACAGAGGAAAAGGAAAGAACAGCCGTTCATCCTATGATAAAAAGCGTTCTTCTAATGACAGACGCCAGAAAAAATCATATCATTCTTAATCAGAAGGCGGATCCTTTTAACGGATTCGCCTTTTTTAAAAGGTGCAAATGAGTGAAACATTTTCCGCTTGAAAAACGTACATAAGAATAAAGATTGGGGGAGTCAAATGTTGAGAAATGAACCGAAAAATCAAATCAGCCGTGATGGCGTAAAAGTATGGAGAATTTCCGCAATCATCACATCATTCATTTTATTTCTGACAGCCGCCGGTTTGACCGTGCTTTGCGTGGTTTTTCAGTGGCCTTTATGGATCGGGATTTTGGCAGGCGCCGTATGGCTGATCCTTTCCATTTTCACCATATGGATTATCCCGAATCTCCGCCACAAAATATGGCGCTATGAAGTCCATGAGAATGAAATTGATATTCAGCACGGGATTTTCGTCGTGACGCGCGTGATCGTGCCGATGGTCAGGGTTCAGCATGTTGATACATCACAAGGGCCGCTGCTGAGAAAATACAATCTCGCTTCAGTGCAAATTTCAACAGCGGCGACAACCCATTCAATCCCGGCTCTCGATATGGAAGAAGCCGATCAGCTCAGGGATTTCATCTCCCGTTTGGCAAGGGTGACAGAAGATGATGTCTGAACCGAAGCGTATGCACCCGGCAGCCATGATTCTCAATTTTTTTACCGGGCTTGTTGAAACCGTTAAGAATTATATCATTCCTTTTGGTGTGGCCTTTTTCTTAAATCAAAACCATCTTGTCAAAATGATAGCGATCGCTGCGGGTGTGCTGATTTTCCTTTTTTTGATTGCAAGCAGCATAATCAAATGGCGGAAATTCACCTATCGGATTGAGGAGGATGAACTGCGGATCGAGGAAGGTCTGATCACCAGAAAGAAAAGGTACATTCCGATTGAGCGCATTCAAACGATCAACACGAGCGCGGGTCTCATCCAGCAAATGTTTAAGCTTGTCAAGCTTCAGGTCGAAACGGCCGGTGACGGCAAAGAAGCGGAAGTGTCCCTTGTCGCCATCACACAGGAAGAAGCTGACAATATCCAGCAGGTTCTGTTTGACAGGAAGCGGGAAATAACAGGTATTGCAACAGGTGAAGCAGGACTGCAAAAAGAGGCTGTCGAGAAAGTGGAAGAAGCACCGCAGGCACCTGAGCTGACATATAAAATGAGCGGGCAGGAGCTTCTCGTCGCCGCCTCGACTTCAAGCGGCATCGGCGTGATCATTTCAGGGGTTTTCGCCTTTATTACTCAAATCGACGATGTTTTCAATTTGGACTGGCTGTATGAGCGTTTTTCTTTTTTGAACAGCGCCGGGGCCGCCGTCATCGGACTGGTCGTCTTCATCGGACTGGTCATCGCCTGGCTGCTCAGCGTCATCGGGATGCTTTTAAAATATGCGAATTTCACGATCGTGAGAAAAAACAAAGACATTATCATTTCCCGGGGGCTGATCGAAAAGCATCAAACGACCATTCCGCTGCAGCGTATTCAGGCGATTAAAATAAAAGAAAGCCTGATCAGGCAGCCGTTCGGCTATGCAACCGTCACAATCGTCAGCGCCGGCGGAAGCGCGATGGAAGAGGACAAATCAACCGTCTTGTTTCCGATCATCAAGAAAAAACAGATCAAAAAACATCTTTGTGATTTTCTTCCGGATTATGCTCCTGAAGAAGAATTGAACCGTTTGCCGAAGCGGTCGATGAGAAGGTATTTGCTGCGCGCGTCCTGGCCTGTTCTCGCGGTGATTCCCCTCAGCATATTTCTGTCGCCATGGGGGTATTTATCCATCCTGTTGATCCCTCTTTTTTGGATCATCGGCTACTTGGCTTACCGTGATGCCGGATGGAAAATCAGCGGTGACAGGCTGATCGTGTCCTCCCGCTTCATCAGCAGGACGACAGCCGTCGTCAAGCGCCGGCGCATGCAGGTTTTTGAGGTCAGCCGTTCGTTTTTTCAGCGCAGAAGAAAGCTTGTTTCCATTCATACATCAACAAAATCATCCATTTTAATGGAGAAGTTTTCTGTAGCTGATGTGGATCAGAAAGATTCGGAAGAGATTTTTGCTTGGTATTCCTATGAAAAAAGAGTGACCGGTCAATAGCCGCCACTCTTTTTTTTGACGAGCAGCGGTGAAAGCGCAAATCCGCCGATCAGGCCAAAAATGTGAGCCATGATGTTAATGTTTTGATTGATAAACGTCATCAAAACAGAAACGGCAAGAATGGTCACAATGATTTGCGAATTTTCTCTGCCCATCAGCTCTTTTTTAAACAGCGCGATGTATAAATAAACGCCGAACAAGCCGAAGATGGCTCCGGAAGCCCCGACATGCATATACTCAAGAGGCTCGATGAAAAAGGTGCCGATATTGCCGGCCACACCGGCTGCTAGATAAATGATGATGAATCTTAGCTTGCCCAGCATCCGCTCAAGTCCGGGAGCAAATAAAAACAGCGACATCGAGTTGAAGAGCAGGTGCGCAAAACCCCCGTGAATGAAAATCGGCGTTGCCAGCCGCCACCATTCGCCGTTGGCAATGCCCCAGTTAAATCCGATCAAGGCATCGGACCACATTTGCACACCGGGAAGAGGGATGATAAAAAGAATCCAGATGGCAAGCTGCAGGGCCAATATAGCGGTCGTCACCGGAAAAAGCCTGATAAACGTCTGAAAATTTTCTGTTCTGATAAACATGCCCAAGCCCCTTTACAATGATCTCGTACATCTATAGTAACACGTTTATGAGCGGGCGCCGGAAAAGTATGCCGATGAAACGAATTCAAAAGGTTGTCATGCTAGTCTGCATATTGTCTCACCCACCCTCATATATTGGGTAGTGCAATAAGGGAGACAAGTCGTTGCAGGCTTTTATGGTACGCATGCCGATCCTGGCCGGCCCCTGTTTTAAAGGCGTACCGTTAAAGTCGAACAAGCGGTTTCTTCCTTTTTACATCAATGATTAAAAAGGGGTTGAAAAAGGTGAGAAAAAGCTTTGTTTTGCTTTTAACGGGGCTGCTTGTCGTCTTTATGCTTTCTGCCTGCGGCCAAAAATCGCAAGAAGATGTTGTGACGGGGCTCGATAAGAAGGCAAAAGAATACACGTCCTATAAGGCAAAAGCAAAAATGACGATCGAAACGGGCAATGAACCGCAAGAGTATAATGTGGAGATCTGGCATAAAAAACCTTCTTTTTACCGGGTCTACTTGGAAAACCCGAAAAAAGACCAAAGCCAGGTGATTTTGCGAAATGAAAACGGCGTGTTTGTCTTGACGCCATCCTTGAACAAAAGCTTCCGTTTTCATAGCGATTGGCCAAACAACAGCAGCCAGGTCTATTTGTTTGAATCACTCGTAAAAGACATCAAAAACGATGGAGAAGCTTCCTTTTCAGCAAAGGACTCAAAGTATACTTTTGAAACGAAGACAAACTATCAGCATAATCAGATGCTCCCTACACAAGAAATCGTATTCAATAAGAAAAACATGGCCCCTCAATCGGTGAAGGTGATGGATACAGACCGAAAAACAATGGTAAAGGTTGAATTCACAAGCTTTGAATTTAATAAACCTTTTGATAAAGACTCTTTCGATGAAAAGAAAAATATGACGCTTTCTCAAATAGATGTGGCGACAAGCGCTGAGCCGTCGGACACATTCGCCGTCAAAACGCCGCTTGATGTACCGCAGGGCGCAAAAAAACTTGAAGAAAAGGAAATCACGACAGATGACGGCAAAAGAGTCATCATCACATACGGCGGAGAAAAATCGTTCACTTTAATCCAGGAAAAAGCCCGCGTCGCCAAAACTTCGACAGCGGTTACCATGAACGGTGAACCGGTCAACCTCGGATTTACAGTCGGTGTTTTAACAGACAAATCAGTTTCTTGGACATATGACGGAGTCGATTATTTCATCTCATCAGAGGACCTCTCCCAGGATGAGCTTCTGATGGTTGCCAAAAGCATGCAGGGTCAATCGTCCAAGTAACTGCAGCCCAAACAGCTTGTTCTTCGATAGACGGAAGAACAGGCTGTTTTTATTTTCAATCAATGTATGTTTTAAAGACTGCTTCCGCAAAATGTATATGTAACCAGCAATTTATTGGGAGAATACAGAGGACAAAATTTCCCTTTCAACGGCTTTTTTAGTATGATGGGGGAAGATGATTTGAAACAGAACAGGAAGTGTCAATGGATGAGCTTAAAACCGTTTTATAGAAAGACCTGGGCGGAGATCGACTTAACGGCATTAAAAGAAAATGTCCGCAATATGAAGCGGCATATCGGCGAAGATGTTCATCTGATGGCCGTTGTAAAAGCGAATGCCTATGGTCATGGAGATGTACAGGTGGCGAAGGCGGCTCTTAGCGAAGGGGCGTCTATTCTTGCCGTGGCTTTATTGGATGAAGCGCTCTCATTGAGAGCGGGAGGGATTGACGAACCGATACTTGTCCTCGGCGCGGTGCCGCCGGAGTATGCCGGTATTGCTGCAGACAAGCGGATTATCTTAACGGGCTATTCGGTGCAATGGCTGAAGGAAGTGCTCGGCTGCCTCGATGACACCGGGGCTCCTCTTGAATTCCATCTAAAAATCGACACGGGGATGGGGCGGCTCGGCTGCAAAACGGAAGAGGATATAAAAGAGATGATGGAGATCACCGAATCGAGTCAAAAGCTTGATTGCACAGGGGTTTTCACCCATTTTGCGACAGCTGATGAATTGGATACCGATTATTTCAACATGCAGCTGAACCGTTTCGAAGAGCTGATCAGACCGCTCCCGCTCGATCGCATTATGGTGCATTCATCAAACAGCGCCGCCGGTCTGCGTTTCAAAAAACAGCTTTTTAATGCCGTCCGTTTCGGCATCAGCATGTACGGCTTGTCGCCGTCAACGGAAATAAAGGACGAGCTTCCGTTCCGGTTGCGGGAAGTGTTCTCGCTCCACACTGAACTCACCCATGTGAAAAAAATCAAAAAAGGTGAAAGCGTCAGCTATGGAGCGACGTATACGGCCACGCACGACGAATGGATCGGAACCGTAGCGGTCGGCTATGCCGATGGATGGCTGCGCCGTCTGGCCGGCACAGAAGTGCTGATTGACGGGAAAAGGCAGAAGATCGCCGGCAGAATCTGTATGGATCAGTTTATGATTTCCCTTCCCGAAGAATATCCGGTCGGCACAAAAGTGACATTGATCGGCAGACAAGACGACGAATGGATTCCAGTCGATGAAATCGCTAAAAGGCTGGAGACGATTAATTATGAAATTACGTGCATGATAAGTTCGCGGGTCCCCCGTATGTTTTTGGAAAATGGGAGTATAATGGAAATAAGGAATCCGATCTTGCCTAATCATATTTGAAAATAAATCATAAGCGGAAAAACAGCTTTGCTTGCGGAGAGAATAGTGATATGATTATGATTGGAATGGAATTGTATCCGTAAGTTTGGTGGAGGTGTATGTTTTTGTCTGAATCCAGCGCAACAACTGAAATTATGATTCGCTTGCCAGAAGCTTTAGTATCGGAACTTGATGGTGTCGTCATGCAAGATAACGGGAGCAGAAATGAACTGATTTACCAAGCCACAAAAATGTATTTACGCGAGCGCAAAAATCGACAAATTCGGGAATCGATGAGACGCGGTTATATGGAGATGGCAAAAATCAATTTGAACATCTCTTCCGAGGCACAATTTGCAGAGTATGAGGCTGAAAACACAGTAGAGCGCTTAGTAAGCGGAGGATAATCATTTGATTGTTAAACGCGGCGATGTTTATTTTGCTGATCTATCTCCTGTTGTTGGCTCAGAACAAGGCGGGGTGCGCCCGGTTTTAGTGATACAAAACAACATCGGCAATCGCTTCAGCCCAACTGCTATTGTTGCAGCCATAACAGCCCAAATACAGAAAGCAAAATTACCTACCCACGTCGAAATTGATGCGAAACGCTATGGTTTTGAAAGAGATTCCGTTATATTGCTCGAACAGATTCGGACGATTGATAAGCAAAGATTAACGGACAAAATCACTCATCTCGATGATGAAATGATGGAAAAAGTCAACGAAGCCTTACAAATCAGTTTGGCCCTTATCGATTTTTAATAAGAACACAGAGTTGCTCATACTTAAGAGCAACTTTTTTTGTGTTCAAAAATAACAAACGATATAATAATACTGTTAGTCCAAAAATTGTTATCGCATGTAGTTGGGGGGATGAACATGTCGAATCAAGCGGTATTATCGTTTATTTCAGAACATCAAGATGAGCTTGCGCAAAATCTGGCCGATATTCTGAAAAACTTGAACAAAAAAATATCAAACGCAAAACTGACTGAACACATGTATCAGACGATCAGCAATGAATACATTGATATTTTGCTGAACCATTCAGACACAGATGATGACAAAGTGATCGACACGATTTATCAGTTTTCTTCAAAGGCTGTGCAGATGAGTGTTCCGCTCAAGCTTCTCTCATCAGGGGTGGGGGCGTTTTGGAAGCACCTTTACTATGAAATGAACAAGGATGTTCCTGAAGACAAGCAGTGCTACGATCTGATCTGGCAGATCGATCAATTTATCGAACCGATCAACAGTGAAATTTTGAATCAATACGCCATTTCCTGGGAAAAAACCGTTGCTCTGCAAAAGGTTGCTTTACAAGAGCTGTCCGCTCCGCTCATTCCGGTGTTTGACAACATTACGGTGATGCCTCTCGTCGGCACGATCGATACGGAGCGCGCCAAAAAAATCATGGAAAATCTTTTGAGCGGTGTCGTCAAGCATCGTTCAGAAGTGGTTTTAATCGACATTACGGGAGTGCCGGTTGTCGATACGATGGTGGCGCACCACATCATTCAAGCTTCTGAAGCTGTCAGACTGGTCGGGGCTAAATGCCTGCTCGTCGGAATTCGCCCGGAAATCGCGCAGACGATTGTCAATCTGGGAATTGACCTCACCCAGGTCATTACAAAAAACACCCTGCAAAAAGGAATTCAAACGGCATTGGAAATGACGGACAGAAAAATTGTTTCACTGGAGGAATAGACGTTGAGAGTGCCTAAAATTCCCATATTGAAACTGTACAATTGTTTGCTGGTATCCATTCAAGTGGAGCTCGATGACCAAACCGCTCTGAACTTTCAGGAGGATTTGCTCAATAAAATTTATGAAACAGGATCGAACGGAGTGGTGATCGACCTGACATCAGTGGATATCATCGATTCATTCATCGCCAAAGTGCTTGGCGATGTGATCGCAATGTCAAAACTCATGGGGGCCAAAGTCGTTCTGACCGGCATACAGCCGGCTGTTGCCGTGACATTGATTGAACTCGGCATTTCGCTGGACGAGATCGAAACGGCGCTCGATCTCGAAAAAGGGCTCGAGACATTGCAGCGGGAATTGGGGGAATAGACATGAAAGACCAGTCCTGTGTGAAGATTTTGACAGAGTGGGATATCGTGGCTGCCAGACAGCTCGGGCGAAATGTCGCGAAAGAACTGGGATTCGGCACAGTCGACCAGGCCAGGATTACGACGGCCATTTCTGAGCTGGCCCGGAACATCTATTTATATGCCGGCAAAGGTCAAATTTGTATCGAACAGGTTCAAGAAAGGGGTAAAAAGGGATTGAAAATCACTGCGGTGGATGAAGGGCCGGGAATCGCCGACATCAGGAAGGTGATGGAAGACGGTTTCTCGACTTCAGGCGGTCTTGGAGCCGGACTCCCGGGGGTAAAGCGTTTAATGGATCAATTCGAATTGAATTCAGACGCAGAAAATGGAACAGACATACAAGCCGTAAAGTGGCTGCGGTAGGAGGGGAGAAATGGATTTCAGGGAAGTGATTGAGCAGCGCTATCGACAGCTGCTTAGCCGTTATATATCTGAACTGACAGAAACGTCCCTTTATCAGGGACAGAAATTCAGCAGAAAAACGATCGAACATCAAGTGCCGCCGGAAGAAATTATCAGCATACACCGAAAAGTTCTGTCTGAATTGTATCCGGATCTTCCAGACCATGTGTTCCATTCGCTCGACTTTTTAATTGAAGTGATGATTGGATACGGGTTGGCCTATCAAGAACATCAAACATTAAGAGGCATTCAGCAGGAAATTAAATCGGAAATGGAAATTGCCGCAAATGTGCAGCAGACGCTGCTTGAGACAACAATTCCGAAAGTCGAAGCCCTCGAAATCGGGGCGCTGAGCGTTCCGGCGAAGCAAATGAGCGGTGATTATTATCATTTCGTCCGCGATCAGGAATCGATGAATATCGCCATTGCAGATGTGATCGGGAAAGGCATACCTGCCGCATTGTGCATGTCGATGATCAAGTATGCGATGGATTCTCTGCCGGATTCGGGCACTGATCCTTCACAGGTGCTGAAAAGCTTGAACAGGGTGGTCGAACAAAATGTCGATCCGAGCATGTTTATTACGATGTTTTACGGAAACTATCATCTTCAAAAACACCTATTCACGTATGCATCCGCCGGTCATGAACCTGGCTTTTATTATTCTTCAGGAGAAAACAAATTCTATGATTTAAAAGCGAAAGGTCTCGTTCTCGGCATTTCTTCAGATTATGATTATGAACAATGTGAGCAAAAACTAGATATCGGCGATATGATTATTCTTTTTTCAGACGGAGTGACTGAATCCAGAACAGAGTCCGGATTTTTGGAGCGCGGCGATCTTCAAGACCTGATCAGCGTACATATGAAGGAGCCGGCGCAGCAAATGGTTGAGAAGATTTACGAACATCTGCTCAAGCTCCAGGAATTTCAGCTCCATGATGATTTCACTCTCATCGTTTTCAGAAGAAAGGTTTAATGTTTCATGTTGCCGGGTAATCATACTGTAGCGATTAAAGAGAATCAGAGGTGATATTGTGAATTTGGCAGTCGATACGAACAAAACTGATCATGCAATAGAAATCAAAGTAGCGGGAGAAATCGATGTCCACTCTGCACCTGCACTGCGTGATAAGCTGATGCCGCTCGCAGAGGAAGGAAGGGATCTGAAAGTTTGCCTGAAAGACGTGTCATATATGGACAGCACGGGACTGGGCGTTTTTGTAGGCGTATATAAAGCGGTAAACAGGACTGGGGGTTCTTTGGTGCTTGAAAATCTATCTGAACGCTTAATTCGTTTGTTTGATATTACAGGCTTAAAGGACATCATTGATATTTCTGGAAAGTCAGAGGGTGGATTATAATGAAGACTGCAGTTGATTACATTGAAATGAAATCACCTGCCAAACCGGAGTACGTGGGAATTGTTCGTTTGACCCTGTCGGGGATTGCGAGCAAAATGGGATATTCCTATGATGATATCGAAGATTTGAAAATCGCTGTGAGCGAAGCTTGCACGAACGCTGTGCAGCACGCTTATCAAGCGGATAAACAAGGGGAGGTCTCCGTCAGGTTCGGCGTTTTTGAAGATCGCCTTGAGATTGTTGTCGCAGATCAAGGGGACAGCTTCGATATTTGCGATAAACAGGAAGCGCTTGGGCCATACTCTCCTGAGCATACAGCAGATCAGCTGTCAGAAGGAGGGCTCGGCTTATATTTAATGGAAACGCTCATGGATGAAGTGAATGTGCAAATTAACTCTGGTGTCACCGTGTCGATGACAAAGTTCTTAAACAGGGAGCGAGTTGATGATGGCACAACCGTCCAAAAATACGAAACCAACTAAAGATGAAGTCGCCCGGCTGATTAAAAAATATCAGGAAAGCCATGATGAAGAGGCTCAAGCGATCCTTGTCCAGACATATCAACATCTCGTCGAGGCGCTGGCCAAAAAGTATTCCAAAGGCCAAAGTTTTCACGAAGATCTGAGCCAGGTGGGAATGCTCGGTTTGCTGGGGGCGATCAAACGGTACGATCCTGATGTGGGAAAATCGTTTGAAGCCTTTGCCATACCGACCATCGTCGGAGAAATCAAGCGGTTTCTCCGGGATAAAACCTGGAGTGTCCATGTGCCGAGAAGAATCAAGGAACTCGGACCCCGGATCAAAATGGCGGTTGACCGGCTGACGGCGGAGACCCAGAGGTCGCCCAGAGTTGAGGAAATCGCCGAATATCTCGGGGTGACGGAAGAAGAAGTGCTGGAAACGATGGAAATGGGGAAAAGCTATCAGGCGCTTTCCGTTGACCACAGCATTGAAGCTGATGCCGACGGCAGTACGGTGACGATTCTGGATATCGTCGGCTCACAGGAAGAAGGCTATGAAAGAGTCAACCAAAAGCTGATGCTGGAAAGTGTATGGCATGTCCTGTCCGATCGTGAGAAAAAAATCATCGAGCTGACTTACATCGAAAACAAAAGCCAAAAAGAAACAGGGGAAATGCTGGGCATATCGCAAATGCACGTATCGAGGCTGCAGAGGAAAGCCGTCAAACGTCTGAGGGAAGCTTTGTCAGAAGATCCCTTGATGGAGTTAAAGCCATGATCTGGACCGAATCGAATGACCACATTCGCGCACTTGTCTACCAGCTGCCTAAAGACGGGAAATCGATCTGCGGAGACAGCTTTTATTTCAATGCGACCGACCAGGGAATGATCTGTGCCCTGGCCGACGGACTGGGAAGCGGTGAAATGGCTCATGAATCCTCTTCGGCGATCAGCGAGGTTGTCAAAGAGCATGGTGATGAAGATGTCGCAAGCTTGATGGAGAGGTGCAATCAAGCGCTGAAGCAAAAGCGGGGTGCGACCGTCTCGATTTTAAAAGCCGATTTTAAAACGAGGACCATCGCTTACAGCTCAATCGGCAATATTCGCTTTATCCTATATGCTCCTTCAGATCAATATATTTACCCTCTCCCCGTGACCGGATATATGTCGGGAAAACCGCAAACCTATAAAACATTCACCTATACGTATGAAAAAGGATCGAGATTTATCATCCATTCAGACGGCTTGGTCGTACCAGGCCTTCGATCTTATTTGAAACTGCACCACTCTCCCGGAGATATTTCAGATCAGCTTGAAACTTATACGCTGATGGGAAAAGACGATCTGACCTACATCATCGGACAGCTTTTTTAGAGGAGCTGTCCTTTTGATATAGGTGTTTTTCAATATCTTTTGGTACACTAATAGGACAACATTCTTATGGAGGATACAATGGATACTTTAGCGTTAATCGTCAAACAAATCGCAAAAGAGACGGAGCTGGCGCCGAAGCACGTCGGCAATGTCATTCAATTATTGGAAGATGGAAACACCGTGCCTTTTATCGCGAGATACCGCAAGGAACAGACGGGTTCTATGGATGAAGTGCAAATTCAAACGATCTCCGAACGCTGGGGATACATTCAGCACTTAAATCAGCGGAAGGAAGAAGTCATCCGTCTGATTGCCGAGCAGGACAAGCTGACAGACGTGCTCAAGCTCAAGATCGAAAAGGCGGACAAGCTTCAGGAAGTAGAAGACTTATACAGACCCTATAAACAGAAAAGAAAAACAAAAGCGACCATCGCCAAAAGCAAGGGGCTTGAGCCTTTGGCTGATTTCATCAGCGCCCTGCCGCAGAACAAAAACATACTGGCTGAAGCACAAAAATACATAAATGAAGAAAAAGAAGTCTTCAGCGCCGAGGAAGCGCTGGAAGGCGGGAAAAACATTCTTGCCGAACGGATTTCCGACGAACCTGAATTCAGAAGATGGATTCGCCGGGAAACTTTCAAACGAGGAACATTAAAGTCTGCGGCCAAAGACGCTGAAGCGGACGAAAAGAAAATCTATGAAATGTATTATGAATATGAAGAGCCGATCCAAAAAATCGTGCCTCATCGCGTGCTCGCCGTCAACCGCGGCGAAAAAGAGGACATTTTAAAAGTGTCCGTCGAGCCGCCACTCGACCGCATCCTCGATTATTTAGAAAAACAAATCCTTAAGCATAAACAAACAACGGCGAAAGACTTGCTGAAGGACGCGATTGAAGACGGCTATAAACGCCTGATCCAGCCGTCCATCGAAAGGGAGATCAGAAAAGAGCTGACCGAAAAAGCGGAGGACCAAGCGATTCACATCTTTGCCGAAAACCTGCGCAAGCTCTTGCTGCAGCCGCCGATGAAAGGGAAGCTCGTCCTCGGCGTTGACCCGGCCTTCCGCACCGGCTGCAAGCTTGCGGTCGTCGATGAGACAGGGAAGGTGCTGAAAATCGATGTGATCTACCCGCACCCGCCTGTCAACAAGAAAAACGCAGCGATGGATAAAGTGAAACATATCATCGAAGAATTTCAAATTGAAGTGATCGCGATTGGTAACGGGACGGCGTCAAGAGAGACCGAACAATTTATCGCCGACCTTTTGAAAGGCATCGACAGAAAGGTTTATTACCTGATCGTCAATGAAGCGGGAGCAAGCGTCTACTCCGCTTCAGAGCTGGCCAGGGAAGAGTTCCCCGACCTGCAGGTGGAAGAGCGGAGCGCCGTGTCGATCGCCCGCCGGCTTCAAGATCCGCTTGCCGAGCTTGTCAAAATCGACCCTAAATCAGTCGGCGTCGGTCAATATCAGCACGATGTCAGCCAGAAAAAATTAAACGACTCCCTCCGCTTTGTCGTGGAAACCGTCGTCAACCAGGTCGGCGTCAATGTCAACACAGCATCGGCCGCGCTGTTGCAGTATGTTGCCGGTTTATCGAAATCAGTGGCATCCAACATCGTCAAAAAACGGGAGGAAGTCGGAAAATTCTCGACCCGCAAAGAGCTGAAAGATATTCCGCGGCTCGGAGCGAAAACATATGAGCAGTGCATCGGCTTTTTGAGGGTGCCTGACGGCGATGAACCGCTTGACCGCACAGGCATCCACCCGGAAAGCTACAAAGAAACGAGAGAGCTTTTGAAAAAGCTGGGCTTGTCAACAGAGCAAATCGGTTCGGCCGAGCTCCAGGGCAAAATAAATGAACTGGATATTCGTGAAGCGGCGGAACAATTGGCAATCGGCGCGATCACGCTGAAAGACATTTGCGCCCAGCTGACAAGGCCTGAGCGCGATCCAAGGGATGAAGTGCCTAAACCTCTTCTCAAAACCGATGTGCTCCAACTGGAGGATTTAAAAGAAGGAATGGAGCTGCAGGGTACGGTGCGCAATGTCGTCGATTTCGGCGCATTCGTCGACATCGGTGTCAAACAGGACGGGCTTGTGCACATTTCCAAGCTCAGCCGTTCCTTTGTCAAACATCCGCTTGACGTCGTATCGGTCGGCGATATCGTGACAGTTTGGGTAGAGCGTGCAGATGCGGCGAAAGGAAGGGTGTCGTTATCGATGGTCAAAGAAAAATAGCACTGCTCATCAGCAGTGTTTTTTTCTGTAAAAATACCAGCACTGATTCAGCAGTTTAATCTGGTAATGATCCTTTTCGTAAAAAGCTCTTTGCATCTGGTTTTTGAGCCAATTCGGCATTGACAATCCCTCCTGAAGGCTCTGAAGATAGAGTGTGGGTTTTGTTTTAGTTTATGCCGACGGGAATTTGTCCTGTTCGATGTTTTTGAAAATGAGGTGGATTCAATGGACGATCAGCAATTGCAGCAGCTGACAGAACAGCTGTCTTTGACCTATTTTAAAAAGCCGTTCCGGCACAAGGCTTATTTCAACAGCCGCCTGAAGACGACCGGAGGCAGATATTTATTGCACTCGCACGATATCGAGCTGAACAAAAAATATTTGGCAGAGCACGGCCGACAAGAGCTTGAAGGCATCATCAAGCATGAGCTCTGCCATTACCACCTTCATCTTGAAGGAAAAGGCTACAAACACCGCGACAGAGATTTTAGAATGCTCCTAAAGGAAGTCGGAGCCCCAAGGTTCTGCACACCGCTCGCCGATGCGAAAAAACAGCCGAGAAAAGTGCGCACATACAAGTGTGCAGCATGCGGACAAACTTTTGTGCACAAGCGCGCCATGGATACAAGCCGCTATGTTTGCGGAAAGTGCGGAGGGAAAATAAAAGAAATTGTGAAAAAGGGTTGACTGATCAGACTTGCCTATGTTAAATTATAAAAGCCGTCGCAAGACAGGGCATCAAAAACAAATTGTTGTTCTTGACACAATTTGTCGATATAGGTATAATGAATGAGTCTGATCATTCCACAGTAGCTCAGTGGTAGAGCTATCGGCTGTTAACCGATCGGTCGCAGGTTCGAATCCTGCCTGTGGAGCCATATGGAGAAGTACTCAAGTGGCTGAAGAGGCGCCCCTGCTAAGGGTGTAGGTCGCGTAAGCGGCGCGAGGGTTCAAATCCCTCCTTCTCCGCCATTTAAAATGCGATATTGACATCATATGGCCCGTTGGTCAAGTGGTTAAGACACCGCCCTTTCACGGCGGTAACACGGGTTCGAATCCCGTACGGGTCATTTCTCATAGCTGTTGGGCTATAGCCAAGCGGTAAGGCAACGGACTTTGACTCCGTCATGCGTTGGTTCGAATCCAGCTAGCCCAGCCATCTTTATTTGAGCCATTAGCTCAGTTGGTAGAGCACGTCCGAATACGCTTCGGAGAAGTTACTTCAGCGTACACATCGAGCGGCATCTCGAAAAAGCTTTCTGAGATGTGGACGTCGTTGTATTAGCTTCAATCTAAGGGTGTCATTTAATCTTGAGCCATTAGCTCAGTTGGTAGAGCATCTGACTTTTAATCAGAGGGTCGAAGGTTCGAGTCCTTCATGGCTCACCATGTGACATAAGCGGGTGTGGCGGAATTGGCAGACGCGCTAGACTTAGGATCTAGTGTCTTTACGGCGTGGGGGTTCGAGTCCCTTCACCCGCACTTTAAAACAACATATCATGCGGTCGTGGCGGAATGGCAGACGCGCTAGGTTGAGGGCCTAGTGGGGGCAACCCCGTGGAGGTTCAAGTCCTCTCGGCCGCATCATAGGAATACCAAGGGTTTTGACGCCCTTGGTATTTTTGTGTTGGTCTAGTTTTTTCGCTATTGTGCCCACGCTGTGCCCACTTACTTAAAATAAGTCATCTAACTTGTCCGCCATTTCTTTCTGTTTGTTGGGATATAAGTGCCCGTAAACGTCGATAGTTGTTCTCACTGAACCATGGCCTAGACGTTCCTTTATAGTAATGTAGTCTTCACCTTGGTTTATTAAAAGAGCGACATGTGAATGTCGGAGGTCGGACATAACTCCATCAGATTTAGAAACAAGAATTGTGATTCTGCGAAAAGAGGATAAGGCTATGGTGATACAAGAACACTTATAATGTAATTTTTTAGGTCTTTGTAATTATTTTACATATATTATTAATATTCACTCATGAATTCGTGATATTATATTGAAGGGGACGATCAAACGCTTTGGCGTTAGTAATTAATAATGTTTTAAATATATACGAGTGCTACCTCATGTCAAAGTCAGAAAAAATATTATAGGAGGTAACATATGTTTAAGTTTAAAAGGAATTTCTTAGTTGGATTAACGGCAGCTTTAATGAGTATTAGCTTGTTTTCGGCAACCGCCTCTGCAGCTAGCACAGATTACTGGCAAAATTGGACTGATGG
Source organism: Bacillus sp. z60-11 (assembly GCF_046464135.1). NCBI lineage: Bacteria > Bacillati > Bacillota > Bacilli > Caryophanales > Bacillaceae > Bacillus > Bacillus sp. z60-11. The sequence continues at coordinate 444,605 of NZ_JBIYSN010000004.1, forward strand.
CGGCGGAACAGTAAACGCTGTTAATGGGCCTGGAGGGAATTACAGTGTGAATTGGTCTAATACCGGAAATTTCGTTGTTGGTAAAGGTTGGACTACAGGTTCGCCATCTAGGACAATAAACTATAATGCCGGAGTTTGGGCGCCGAATGGCAATGGATATTTGGCTTTATATGGTTGGACGAGATCACCTCTCATAGAATATTATGTAGTGGATTCATGGGGTACTTATAGACCTACTGGAACGTATAAAGGTACTGTAAAAAGTGATGGGGGTACATATGACATATATACAACTACACGTTATAACGCACCTTCCATTGATGGCGAAAAAACTACTTTCACGCAGTACTGGAGTGTTCGCCAGTCCAAGAGACCAACTGGAAGCAACGCTAAAATCACTTTCAGCAATCATGTTAAAGCATGGAAGAGTCATGGAATGAATCTGGGTAGTAATTGGTCTTACCAAGTCTTAGCGACAGAGGGATATCAAAGTAGTGGAAGTTCTAACGTAACAGTGTGGTAACAGATTACCTTTAATCAGGGTAGCTAACGGGCTGCTGGTCGTTCCTTGAGAAATTTTATAATCATTGTTATTGTGAGTTACTAAGAGGCGACGGTCTTTTAGTTGGAATTCCAATATATGCCTCGGGTATGGTAAATGATTATTAAAATCGTTAGTAATGGTTAAAGGTCGTTTTCTACTAGGCAAATGTTCAAGTCCTTTCGGCCGCATACCAGAGATACCAAGGGTTTTGACGCCCTTGGTATTTTTTATATTCATCTGTTTTTTGCCTCTTACTTAACATCCATTCTATATCGAATGTTTTACATCATCTGCTGATATATTGGATTTTGTCAATATACGGTTCAATGCTTTTTCAGTAAACGGCATAAAGCCATTAAGGATCAGCCCCCCTAAACAAACGGTTAATAAAGTTCCAATGCCGATTGGTCCATTCAAAATCATGGCCAGTATCAAGAAGGCGAGGTAAATGAACGTTCTCGAAAAAAATATATTGGTTCTCGTTAATTCTTTTATGATGAATGTTAAACGGTCAATTGGCATCGAAGCAAAATTTGTGTATAAGTATGTCGCGGTTCCTAACCCTGTAACAACCAAGCCGATTCCAAAACAAATCGCTTTGCTGTACCATTGTTCTGGTGTCACAAAAAAATGCAGCAAAAAAAGCCACATGTCAATGCCGATACCGGTTATAAACGCCGTTAGCATCCCCGAAACTTCCGGTCTTTGTCTTTTTAAAAACGAATTGCAGCCTATTAATATTAGAGCCATGATGACTTCCCAACTTCCCACAGTTAGCCCGACATTTACGGACAGTCCCACCAAAAGTGCATCAAAAGGTGAAACTCCAAGGTCTGATTGGATCGTGAAAGCAATACCGAGGGTTAATATTAAAATGCCTAATACATAAAAAATAAACTTCACTTTACTCGACCTCTTTATTGTTATTTTTCCTTGCAAATGCAACAAAAATCGGCTATATTGAATGTACAACAATTTTATTGCATTTACAACAAAAATATGTGCGCAGGAGGCAGCGATGAAAGAAATCCTTCGTGAAATTGGAATGATTGCCCGAGCATTGGATTCTATAAGCAATATCGAATTTAAAGAACATGATCTGACAAAAGGGCAGTATTTGTACCTTGTCCGAATATGCGAAAACCCGGGAATCATTCAGGAGAAGTTGGCTGAGATGATTAAAGTAGACCGGACAACCGCAGCCCGGGCAATAAAAAAACTTGAAATGAAGGGCTTTATTGAAAAGAAAGATGATGAACATAACAAAAAAATAAAAAAACTCTTTCCGACGGAAAAGGGAAATGAGGTATTTCCTTTTATCAAAAGAGAAAATGATCATTCGAATCGTGTGGCATTAGCGGGATTTTCCGAGGGGGAAGCGGAGACTATCTTCAATCTTCTTCAAAGAGTAAGAAAAAATGTAGAAAAGGACTGGGAATTCGTGAAAAAGGGGAACAAAAGAAATTATTGACAGCGTAAAGGAGCGGCAGATTGAATGACAGTAAATATAAAAAGGTGTACCCTTGAAGACTTACACAAGCTTCAGGAAATTGGTTATGAAACATTTAATGAGACATTTAAGCATCAGAACTCGCCAGAAAATATGAAAGCCTACTTGGACAAGGCATTTAACTTAAAACAATTAGAAAAAGAATTATCCAATAGCTCTTCGCAATTCTTTTTTGTTTATTTTAACAATGAAGTCGCTGGATATTTAAAGGTCAACACCGATGAGGCCCAGTCTGAAAAAATGGGTGATGATTCACTTGAAATCGAGAGAATTTATATCAAGAACAACTTTCAAAAACACGGGCTTGGTAAATATCTGTTCAATAAAGCTGTGGAAATTGCGAAGGAACGGAATAAAAAGAAAATCTGGCTGGGCGTATGGGAAAAAAACGAAAATGCCATTGATTTTTATAAGAAAATGGGCTTTGTCCAAACCGGAGCCCACTCTTTTTATATGGGGGATGAAGAACAAACGGACTTTATCATGACGAAAACACTCCTATAACTTTATAGGAAGGGGGATGATGATGTATATTCCAAAATATTTTAAGGTCGAAAATGTTGATGAAATTTGGGATTTTGTCCAAAAAAACGCTTTTGGCACAATCGTCACGACAGAACAAGGAAAACCTATTGCCACTCATTTGCCTTTAGGCTTCAATAAAAAAGGTGATGATTACTATATCACTGGGCATATCGCTTATGGAAATCCTCAGTGGAGAACATTTGAAACCTGTGATGATGTGCTTGTTATGTTTCAGGGACCGCACGCTTACATTTCTTCTTCTTGGTATGGGCATGAAGATGTTCCAACTTGGAATTATCAAGCCGTCCATATATACGGTAAAGCAAGCATGCTAGAGAGAGATGAATTAATAGAAGAATTAACAATTATGATGGAAAAATACGAAAAACATCGAAAAAACCCCATTTTATGGGATGGGCTTTCTCCTCAACTTTTAGAAAGCCAACTGAAAGCGATTGTCGGGTTTAAGATTAAGGTGGAAGACATTCAGGCTGCATATAAATTAAGTCAAAATCGCAATGAAACGGATTATACGAACATCATTGATCAATTGCAAAATGAAGAAAATCCAAATTCGAAACAAGTGGCAGAACAGATGGAAAAGAGAATGAAAAATCAAATATAAGCCTACTTTTATTAAACCCTTTGCTGTGAGAATGAAAGGATGGAACCGGAGCAGTTAGTGCATTGCTCAAATTGTTGATTTGATAGATCATTCAAATCGTCCGGCGGTACAAGGAATTATACTGATTGTCATTTGGTTCCGCAGGGAAAGGTACAAAGATAAATAAAAGGATAGTCGAAAGGCTATTCTTTTTTTTGTTTATTTTAATTCATTGATTTATAACAGTGCCCATTTTGTGCCGGGTTTTTTCAACTAGGCGGTGAACAACCCGTTTATTAAGCTAAAGTCGTCTCATGCTCAAGCTTTCTTTTATTGTTCCGTAACCGGCAAATTAAATGCTGGGAGAATAAAACCGAAACCGTCATGTCTAAGATAAAATTGACATGACACCAATTAGTGTCATATAATTAAGACACCAATTGGTGTCCAATTAAGGGGAGGAGGATTTTGAACGAGAAAAATCAAGATCGTGATATTTATGCAGCTGTTGCCGACCCAACAAGACGTCAATTGATGCGCTTGTTAGCGGATGTGGAAGAATTGCCGCTCAAAGAGTTGACCGCTCATTTTGACATGGGCCGTACCGCTATTTCAAAGCATTTGGCAATCCTTAAAGAGGCCGGTCTCGTCATGAGCAGAAAGGCCGGCAGGGAAACGCGTTATCGGCTGAATGCTGCCCCATTGAAAGAAATAGAGGATTGGGTATCGTTTTACAGGAAATTCTGGAGTGAAAGAATGTTGCTTTTAGACCAAATATTAAAGGAGGAACAAAACATGGATTTAACAGTATCACATGATTTTACTTTTGAGAGCCCGATCGAGAAGGTATGGCTCGCTTTAACGGATGCAGATACTCTTGCAAAATGGATCATGCCTAATGATTTTAAGCCTGTCGTCGGACATCAATTTCAGTTTCGCAATGAGCAGTGGAATTTAATAATTGATTCCGAAGTTCTTGAAATAGACGAGCCTTACAAGCTATCTTACACTTGGGTCGGCGGCGGAATAAACACTACAGTCACATGGACATTAAAGCATGAGGAGGGAAAAACCTCCCTGCATCTCGAACACACAGGTTTCGAAAAAGAAGATCAAGCGTTCAATGGTGCAAAATTCGGTTGGGCGAAAATGGGCGAAGATCTTAAAAAATTGTTAGAAGAAATGTAAGAAAGAGTATAGGAAAAAGCAAACTGCTCGGAAAGAGGGTGTTCCTTGATGACAAATAGTCAAATAAATCCCAAGGTCGAAGAATTTTTAAGCAGGGCTACAAAGTGGAAGAAAGAATTTGAGAAGTTAAGACATATCGTTCTTGACTGTGAGCTGACCGAAGAATTTAAGTGGATGCATCCTTGTTACACGTTTAATAACAAAAACATCGTTTTAATCCATGGATTTAAAGAATATTGTGCGCTTCTGTTTCATAAAGGTGCCTTGTTAAAGGACCCGCATGGGATTCTTGTTCAACAAACGGAGAATGTACAAGCGGCGCGGCAGATTCGCTTCAAAAATGTTGAGGAAATGATTGAACTGGAAACCATCCTGAAAGCCTATATTCATGAAGCGATTGAAGTTGAAAAAGCCGGTTTGGAAGTCGATTTTAAAAAGAATACAGAATATCAAATTCCTGAAGAACTTCAAAAAAAATTCGAAGAAATCCCTGGCTTGAAAGCTGCTTTTGAAGGATTAACCCCGGGACGGCAAAGAGCATATATTCTTTATTTTTCTCAAGCCAAACAATCCAAAACCCGAGAGTCAAGGGTTGAAAAATATGTGCAGAACATTCTCGATGGAAAGGGATTAAAGGATTAGTCAAAAGAAATATCAAGGGTTAGACGCCTTGGTATTTTTTTATTTCCGCACATTTATGTTTTTTTGGATTGAAAAACATACCAAGTGAGAAATCAAAAGGCAGAGCATGTAGCGTTGAAAATTTAACTATGTTATTTTGATAAAAGATCAGAAAAATAATAAGGAGAAACAAAATGGGCAAATTTTCTACCGATCTTTTAAAAGCTTGGCTGGCGATACCTAGATGGTTTAAAATGTTTGCACTAAATGCGATTACCATATATGTTTTATGGACACTTTTCATTGATGGAATAAACAATATATTTAGATTAGATATCTCCTCCTTAATGATAAGTCTAGCAGCATCAGGAATAATATTGGCAATTTTTAATAAAACTTCTGTAAAAAATTGAACCATGTTCTTAACACTTTCTTTAAAATCAAAACCCCTGAAACAGGGGCGCCAGCGTGTCGACTAACCCTCGCATTCGTTGTCAGGTCTGCTCAGTCGGTGCTCACGAATGATAACGAGGATCGGCGGCTAATTGCGCAGGCCTACTGCCTGAACGCCGCCGTCATCACATCCTGTGAAAGTCCGCTCCGATGCCCGGCCTTTCTAGACTGCAAAGGTTGAGGGTCACGCTGAAAGGATTTTGTCAACAATCTGAAACATCCCAATATGATTTGGTATGTTTTTCTTTTAACGCAACTGTATTGTGATTCCGGCCTCATTCAAGATTGAACTTCATTTGCTTTTTCTTTCCACACCATTGTAAGACCCAAGCCGATAATCATCACGATGCCTGCAAAAAGGAAAGGATAATGAATGTTAAGATCAAAGAGAATACCGCCCAGAGCCGGACCAAAGATATTTCCTAAGCTCGTGTAAGTGGAGTTCATCCCTGCAACAAAACCCTGCTGGTTACCGGCGACTTTGGATAAGAAAGTCGTCAGGGCCGGGCGCAGCAAATCAAACGCCAGAAAAATAAAACAAGTGACAAGCAAAACAGCTAAAAACCCTGACATGACAGTTGACACGAAAGCCAAGACCGCGCCGGTGATGAGGCAAAGCTGAATCATCCTTTTCTCTCCAAGTTTATTGACCAATTTCCCGAATAGTAAAACTTGAATAATGACGGCAACGATCGAACTGATCGTAACAATGATTGCGATATCCTTTGGTGTGAAGCCGAACTTATGATCAGAAAACAAGCTGAATACCGTTTCGTAGGCTGACAAGCCGAAAGCCAGCACAAAAACGATCACAAATGCAATGAAATAGACAGGATGAATCGACCTCTTCAAGTCGTTAAAGAAATTGGATTCCTTTGTTTGAGACGAGAGTTGTTCCCGTTCTTCTTTTGACAAGGATTCTTTTAATATAAAAACGGAAGAGACAGCTGCTGTAAATGCCAAGGCGGCAGCGAAGAAAAATGGCATCCGAATCCCATATTCGGCTATAAATCCTCCGGCACCAGGTCCAATAATAAAGCCGGTGCTAATCGCTGCCGAAACATAGCCCATCGCCTTTGACCTTACCTGCAGTGTTGTTATATCAGCTACATACGCTGTAACGGCAGGCATGATAAAGGCGGCGCTGACTCCGCCCAATATCCTCGATAAATAAAACATTGAAACATGGGTTCCCAATCCAAAAATCAACTCTGATATACTGAATACAAGCAATCCGATGACAATCATTTTTTTTCTTCCAAAACGGTCAGCCCATCTTCCCGCAAAAGGGGAAGTGATTAATTGGGAAATGGCGAAAACCGCAACAAGATACCCCATTGTACTGCCGGATAAATGCATGATATTCATAAAGGAAGGCATAACTGGAATAATTAAACCGATGCCAAGAAATGCTATGAAAATGTTGCTTAATAATATAATAAGCACCGTTTTTTGTTCTCTTATTGATTTTTTCATCTATAAAACTCCTCTTACATTAATCAAGGCAAAGCGTAATCGTTTCCAGCGGAGAGTTTTTCCGTTTTTTTATGATCCTTTTCTTTTTGGATCGAAGCTGTGTTCAAGTACAATAAAATCATAAAGTATATGGTTACCGTATAGTCAAGGAGATTTTTTATGAGCGAAGATTTAAAAAAATATTTCACAACGGGTGAGTTTGCCAAGCTCTGCAACATCAAAAAACAAACGCTGTTTCACTATGATGAGATCGGTTTGATTTCTCCGGAGATCAAAAAAGAGAATGGTTATAGGTATTATTCTTATCATCAATTTGAGCTTTTTCAAGTGATCAACTTGTTTAAAGAGGTTGGTTTACCGTTAAAAGAAATCAAGTCCCTCATCAAAGGTAAAACACCGGGCCGAATCTTACCGCTTCTGAAAGAAAAGTCTGTTGAAATTGAGGACAAAGTGAAAAAGCTCAAGCATTTGCAAAAGATCATCGAGACGAAAGTGTCGTTAACAGAACAAGCGTTAAAAACAGACTTCTCTTCGGTTTCTTTCCAATATTTAAATGAAGAAACATTTATGATCGGCAAAAATACTTTACATTTACCAGAACGAAAATACGTTGCAGCCATTTCAGAGCTCATTCACGATGTTGAGTCTCGTGGATTAGATGAGGGGTATCCTGTCGGCGGTATATTGGCACGGGAACAAATCTTAAATAAAGACTTCTATAATTACATTCACTTTTATGTAAAAGTAAAAGAAGGAATCGATACGGCAAACGAGCATGTGAGACGAAAAGGGCTGTATGCAATCGGCTACCAAAAAGGCGAAGAAGTTGAAGATGCCTACAGCAGAATCATTCAATTCATTGAAAAGAATGGGATGCAGATAGGTGAGTATGCATATGAGGAATTCATGCTTGATGAAGTGATGGTCGATGGATTTGAAAATCAAATCACCAAAATCCTTATTCAAGTTCAAGAGGTGTAAACGAATCTTGGCATTAATGAGATAAGCATGAAGCAGGACGTTAATCTAAGCTCATTTCCGGCTTCCGCTGAGAAAAGCAATTAACTGCCAAGGTTAAAACGTGCTAACACAAGTGGCGGCGAATAAAGTGAGTCCTAAAAAGAAGGGAGAGGAAACTCATCCCTTCTTTTTCAGCTTTTTAAAGGGGCTAGATCCTGTGATATTTCAATCAGGTTTTGATCAGGATCCCTAATATATACAGATACAATCGGACCAAGCGCGCCGGTTCTTCTGACAGGTCCCTCCTCAATGTTCACATTGTTTTGACGTAGATGTTCGATTATATCGTCTATTGTTTCTTCCGCGATAAAACAGAGATCTGCAGAGCCGGGAAGCGGATGTTTTGCTTTGGGAGTGAATTCATTGCCAGCCTCGTGCAAATTTATTTTTTGATTGCCAAAACGCAACGCTTTTCTGCCTGAGCCAAACGTTTCTTCTTTCATTCCCAAAACCCGCGTATAAAAGCTGATTGTCTCTTGAAGGTCTTTTACAGTTAAAACAAAATGATCAAGCCGTTTGATCACAATCAATTCCTCCCAATGAAGATATTTATTTTACAACATCAAGAATAGTTGAAACGCTTTGCCTTGTCTTCTGCACATCTTCTCGGCCCCTTTATCAATGATGGTAGCACTATTCATTTATATTATATAATGCATTATAAATATGTTTTTAATGTTTTAGTGTCATGAGATGGGAAGGAGACGGAACCTATGGAATGGGAACAACTTGAGTATTTTCAAGCTCTTGCCCGGATACAGCACGTCACAAAAGCTGCAGAATGTTTATCGATCTCTCAGCCTGCACTTTCACGTTCTATCCATCGTTTAGAGGTCTATTTAGGTGTTCAGCTGTTTGACAGACAAGGACGCACAATCAGGCTGAACAAGTATGGAGAGATTTTTTTAAGACGGGTGGATGTGATGATGAAAGAGTTTCATGACGGCAAAGAAGAAATCAAACAGTTATTGGATCCGGACCATGGGGAAGTATCACTCGGCTTTTTGCATACGCTTGGGACAACGATCGTTCCGGATTTAATCGGATCTTTTAAACGTCAGCATCCGGGAATTCAGTTTCACCTGAGACAAAATCACTCTTACTGGCTTCTCGATAAACTGAAGTCCGGTGAACTGGATCTTTGCTTACTGCAATCCATCAAGCCCGAAAAGTCCATTCATTGGGTGCAATTATGGAGTGAAGAGCTTTTTTTGTTTGTGCCAAAAGGACACCGATTAGCCGATTGTGAAAGTGTGACATTGGATGAAGTCGCCAAAGAGCCTTTTATCGTATTAAAAAATGGTTATGCACTCCGATACACAGTAGATGAACTTTTTGAAAAAGCGCAAATTCAACCGGAGATCCTCTTTGAAGGTGAGGAAGTGGCCACCGCAGCAGGCTTTGTCGCCTCAGGACTCGGTATTTCAATCCTGCCCGACCTAAAAGGACTGGATCAGAGCCATATCTCCAAAGTCCGGATCAGCTGGCCGGAATGCCAACGTCTGATTGGCATCGCCTGGATAGAAGGAAGATATTTATCACCGGCAGTGGAGAAATTTAAGCAGTTTGTGAAGAATCACTTTTCTGAATGGAGTCCATAACTTGAAAGAAAAATGCGTTCATCATACACTGGCTGAGGAGAGGATCGTCCTTGTCGGCAGCAGTGAAGGGCCGGATCATTTGGAAGATGATCAAAACCATTTTTTTATAACGAATGAAGAAGGCTGCAGTTATCGGACAATGTTTGAAAGATACCTTTTAAAACATGATCTCCACTACTTTCAAACGATGGAATATAGAAGCGATTAAACAAATGGTCATGAGCGGACTCGGGTTTTCTGCTTTACCTTATATGACAGTGAAAGATGAAGTGGATTGCGGCTAGCTAAAACATTCTGACCCATTCTGAAAAACTCGCCCCGCTTTATTCCCACATGCTGACTAAGAAGAAAAAATGGTAATTTCCGGCTGTTGAGGCTTTTGTTAAGCTTGTCTTACGTTCGGTTTATGAAGCTGACAAAGAAGAATCTGAATTTACTATCTAGGTAATGTCCGAACGTTCCAGAATTTTTGAACGATAAAACTTTACTCAATGAATTCCGAAAGGCGTTGAGTTATCGTGATGAATAAAGGAGGGTATTATTGGTGGGCAAATTACCTAGAGTGTTTCAAATGATGGGGGTTACCGGCTTTGTTTTAACTTTTCTGCAAATCTCCATTGGATGGTTCATTGGATTTTTCTTTTCAGGTCTTTTCTTCTTCACGTTGATAAAACAGGAACATAAACACAACGAATTCAATTTAATAGCGGGAGTTTTAGCCGTCTTATATTCATTTTATTGCCTATTTACCCAGGTTGTATGACCAAAAGAACCAAGGGGTATTCCCTCGGTTCTTCTGTATTTGTCAGTCTTTTATGCTCGCTCTATACCATCCCAAGAGGGCGGCGCTTCATCCAGATCGACAGCCAATGTTTCCAAAAAACGTGCGACATTCAAAAGAGTGAATTCGGCTCTTTCCTGTTCACTGAATATTTGTTTCGTATTTTCAAATGTTAAATCGGTTACTTTTACGCGGGTACGCACATTCATCAATCAAACGCAGCAAAGCCCGCGTTAAATTTGCCGGAAACCGCTGGTATTACGCTTTTTGTTCATTATGTACCCGATCAATATCAGCTAATTGTATTCTTGCCATTGACCATTTCATCCTTTATTTCACGTTCAGCGTGAAGAATGGCGACAGGACGCGCCCATCCGGCTGAGGCTTTTTCAACTTTTACGGGAAAAGCCATCACATAAAAACCGGTGGAAGGCAATTGCTCAAGATTGGCGAGTTTTTCAATTTGGCAGTAAGGGATTTTGCTTCCGGAGTAATGTCCTTCCCAAATAATCGCCGGGTCTTTTTCCGTCTCAAAGCGCCTGGCGGTTACACTGAACGGAGCATCCCAGCTCCAAGCGTCAGTACCGACAAGGCGCACGCCGCGCTCGGTTAAAGAGAGCGTGGCTTCGCGCCCCATGCCGCAGCCGCTGTTCAAGTAATCTTTCTGTCCGTATTTGGCGCCGGCCGATGTATTGACAAGGACAATGTCGCCGGGAGCAAGCGTATGATTGATTCGTTGAAGTTCTTTCTCGATGTCATCCGGAGTGACGATTCGTCCATCTTCAAAATGTCTGAAATCCAGCTTGACGCCAGGGCCGTGAAACCACTCAAGAGGAACTTCATCAATCGTCGCCATCCGCTTGCCGTCATCCGTAACCGAACGATAATGGTAAGGGGCGTCTATATGAGTTCCGGCATGTGTCGACATCTTCACTTTTTCAAGCGACCAGCCTTCACCGCCGGGAAGGTCGTCTGAAGAAAGCCCGGGGAAGCTTTGGACCATTTGCTTGGCCCCTTGCTTATGATCCACATATTCAATTTCGGGAATAAAACCAGGAGGGTCAGATGGAATATCGTCCCTTAAGGTCACTGATAAATCTACGATTTTCATAAGTTTATTCTCCTTTTTCTGCCATGTGATTTTTTAAAACATGATAGACAGTGCGACCAGCCGGCATTTTTTCTGTTTTTTCATCTCTCCTCTCCTTGTATCCGTTTTCTTAAGTTTCATTCTACATGAGGTGCCATCCGCTCCAAAACAAAAAGCCTGCAGAGCATGTTCTGCAGGCTGAGTCACATCTTCGCTTTCTAGACTTGTTCCTTCGGTTTCCTCATTTTAAAAATAACGATCAGCAACAAAAACCAAACCGGTGTGACAAATAAGGAAACACGGGTATCCTGCGCCAATCCGAGCACAACGAGAATAAACGCAAGAAAGATAAGAACCACATAATTTGAAAATGGATAAAACGGCATTTTAAATGTGTTTGTTTTCGCTAAATCCGGTCTTGTTCTGCGGTATTTCAAATGGCAGATCACCGTGATTCCCCATATAAAGATGAAGCATATCGTGGAAATGCTTGTGATCAGCGTGAACACTTCTTCCGGCATGATATAGTTCAGCGTCACGCCGATGAGAATCACGACGGCTGAAAAGAACAGCGCATTGCTCGGTACTTTGCGGGAAGTCAGCTTTTTCATTGCTTCAGGCGCATTTTGTTCTTTGGCAAGCGAGTAAACCATCCGGCTTGTGCTGAAGATCGCGCTGTTGCTTGCCGAAGCCGCTGATGTCAGAACGACAAAATTGATGATGCTGGCTGCCGCAATGATCCCGACTGCTGCAAAAACTTGAACGAATGGACTTTCATCAGGATTGATGATATTCCACGGATAGATGCTCATAATCACAAGAAGAGCGCCGATATAGAAAAGCAAAATCCTGACAGGGATATTGTTGATGGCTTTCGGAATCACGTTTGCCGGATCCTTTGTTTCGCCTGCCGTCAGTCCCACAAGTTCGATGCCTACAAATGCAAACACCACCATCTGGAATGAGAGAAGAAATCCATGCAGCCCATTTGGGAACATGCCGCCGTGGCTCCACAGATTCGTGAAGCTCGCTTGGCCTGAAGCGGTGGAAAAACCTGTTGCGATCATGAATAAACCAATCACAATCAGCGCCAGAATCGCGATCACCTTGATTAATGCAAACCAGAATTCAAGCTCTCCAAAAAGCTTTACAGTCGCCAGGTTCATGATCAGCAAAATAATCAACGCGATAAAGCCCGGTGTCCACTGCGGTACACCGGGAAACCAATATTGGGTGTAGAGTCCGACCGCGGTCAAATCGGCCATGGCGAGCGAAATCCAGCAAAACCAGTAGGTCCAGCCGGTGATAAAGGCTGCCATATCGCCCAAATAGTCTCTGACAAAATCAACAAAAGAGTGGTACTCCAGATTGCTTAACAGCAATTCTCCAAGAGAACGCATAATAAAAAAGCAAATGATCCCGGTGATCATATAAGCAAATAAAATCGACGGTCCTGCAAAATGGATCGATTTCCCCGAGCCGAGAAACAATCCCGTCCCGATGGCTCCGCCGATGGCGATCAGCTGAATGTGCCTGTTTTTCAGGCCCCTTGATAATGTTTGTTCATGTCTGTTATTGTCTCCGGTTATATCGTCTGTCACTTTGTACTGCCTCCAATAATTGTTTTAACTCCTGGCTCCCGTATTTTTTTATGTTCTATTATAACACTAAAATTTAAAAGGTTTGATTGTTGAAAGAATGTTTCGTTCTTGTACATATCCAATGTCTTGTAACAGTCCTAAAAATCCTTTTCGATGATGACATTTTAGCTTATTTTTATTCGAAATTCGAGGATTATTGGTATATTTTTCTTAAAACATGATCCGAAAAGAGGTGTGAAAGTGAACCCTCTATTCGTTTGTTTGGACAGTTTCTTGCGGAAGATACTTGAACATATCGAAGCGAATAGTAAAAAGAATATACTTGATGTTTTTAATGGGGAAGATTTTATCATGGCGAACCTGGTGTTGGCTGTCTGTCGTCTTCAAAATCAACATTCAGTTAACTGCTGGAAACGATTTTTAAACGCGGCATAATTGGTGTATGCTAAAAAGAGACTACCTTGATTGAAAAAATAGCATGATATTTTAGGAGGAACAAAAGCTGAACAGAAAGACATTCCAACGCTCGGTGTTCGCAGTCATGTTGACGCTGATCGCGATCTATGTTCTGTATACCTTGTTTGAAAATTTGCTTCATGATCGGCATTCGACAGCCTTTTTAAGCCAGAAAACTCATCTGCGCGCTTCTTTTCAGCTCCCGGTCTGGCTGAAGGTGATGTATGTCCACGTGGTTGCCGCCTGTCTGGCCATGCTGGCGGGAGCTGTTAACTTTTCTGTGAGAAGCCGCAAGCTCCACCGCTTGAACGGCTATGTCTATGTCGTTTGCGTGCTGATTGTGACGCTGACGTCAGGCTATATGGCGCCGCACTCCACGGGAGGAAGAATCGTGAGCATCGCCTTTAATCTGGTGAACATGTATTGGCCGGCGGCTACGGTGATTTCCGTATGGCAAGCGCGGCGAAAGCGGTTTGACAAGCATCAAAAGTGGATGATCCGCAGTTATTTATTCTGTTTTACCAATCTGTTTATTCATGTCATCACCTTTGTGGGCCGCAGCGGATTCGGCTTGGCATACGATCTCAGCTATACGATCGGCGTTTATGGGGCGATTGCCCTGAACGTGGCCGCGGCTGAGTGTATTATTCGGTTTACACGGAGAAAAACGACTGGTATTTTTGAAATGAAAGGTGGTTTTTCTAAGACCGATTAATACCAATAATCAATGCCAAACCCCACCCAAAAACAACAGCCGTTTGATGGAAGTATACTGACGAACTGGATATGTATCTTGCTAGAGCAAACCTTTTTAGATGATGGTTTGCTCTTTTTTCGCTATATCCCTCGCTTCGGATAGCCCCCAATGTCAAAAAGTGATCTAACTCACAGTCTTAAAAATACACATCATGTAAAGTGAGTTAATAGTTTTGCTGCGAAAAGACAAAAAGGGGAGAATGAACAAATGAAACGAAAAGATTTACCGCTTGTGTATTCATGCTCTGGATGTTCTTCGGCCGCGCAAACGGCCAACATGATCGCCATCAAAATGGATCGCGAAAAAATAGCTGAAATGTCCTGTATTGCCGGGGTTGGCGGTGATGTCAAGCCGCTTGTCAAAACGGCAAAATCCGGACGGGATATCATTGCCATCGACGGCTGTCCTTTGTGCTGCTGCAAAAGCTGTTTAGCCAAGCATGACGTTCAGCCAAAACATCATTTTGTACTTTCTGATTTTGATGTGCCAAAGAAAAAAGGTGTGGATCCCGACCCTGTTCTTTATATGAATGCTTACGAACGCATTTTAAAGCTTACACATCCTAAGTAAAGGATTTGAAACGGCTATCTTGATAGTCGTTTTTCATTTTATGACAAATGACAAAATAAATTATTTGTCATTTGTTACTTTTCTTGCTATGATCATCCTAAAGGAGGTGGAACACGCAGCATCATGAAGAATGTTTCAGAAGCATTGACGAAAAAACAAATCCTTGAAGCAACAGAAGAAACGTTAAGGCGGTACGGTGCAGCGAAAACATCGATCACGGATGTGGCCAAAGCATTGAACGTCAGTCACGGTACGATTTACCGCCATTTTAAAAGCAAAAAAGAGATTTTCGAGGAAGCTACCCAAATGTGGCTGGATGAAAAGATTTTCAAGCCGCTTACCGGTGTTTATCACGATTCTTCCCGCGAAGGTCCGGCGCATGTCAAGGCTTATATAAAGAAATTGTTTGAGCTCAAACGGTATTATGCCATGAAGGATGAAGAATTGTTTGCGATGTATGCCAAAGTCACCAATGAATCTCCAGAGCTTGTCGATGAAAGCATTTCCAATATCGTCGAGCAATTGAGCGGGCTCATCGACCGCTGTTCTGATTGTGCAAATGATCCTGTTGAAGTGGCAAAAGGCATTTTTTACGCGACGGAACGTTTCCACCATCCGGCGCATGCGAATGAATGGAAAAGAGATACGATTGAACAGGAATTTGATATTGTTTGGGGTCTTTTGGAAAAAGGGTATTTGAAACATGGAGAGGGCGGAGGTTAAAAACATGCACGATTTAAAAGGTAAGACAGCGATCGTAACGGGAGCTTCCCGCGGAATCGGGCGCGCGATCGCAACGCAGCTTGGAGACCTTGGAGCCAAAGTGGCCGTCAATTACTCAAGCAGCCGGCAAAAGGCGGAAGAAGTCGTCAATGAGATCCAGCAGGCAGGAGGGGAAGCTGCGGCTATTCAAGCCGACCTCAGCACAGTTGCCGGTGTGGAATCTTTATTTGCTAAAACAAAAGAGGCGTTCGGGAAAATCGATATCCTGATCAATAATGCCGGCATGAGTATTTACAAACCGATTCAAGATGTCACGGAAGAAGACTTTGATCAGCAATTCAACCTGAATGTAAAAGGCACATATTTTGCATGCAAGCAGGCCATGAAAGATATGGAGGCGAATGGGAGGATCATTAACTTCTCCACATCTGTCATCGGGCAAATGTTTCCGACATACAGCGTATATGCCGGAACAAAAGGGGCTGTAGAGCAGTTCACCCGCCAGCTTGCAAAGGAATTCGCCGCAAAGCAGATCACAATTAACGCGGTCGCACCGGGACCGGTCGACACTGAACTTTTTACGGCGGGAAAATCGGAACAGCAGATCGAAGGGCTGAAAAAGTCGACGGCTCTCGGCCGCATCGGTGAACCGGAGGACATCGCGAATGTCATCGAATTTTTGGTCAGCGAACAATCGCAGTGGATCACCGGCCAGACGATTCGCGTGAATGGCGGATTTATTTAATATAGGAAAAAATCTCAACCAGCTTCTCAGCGAATGCCTTCGGATATACGGAGGCGCCGACATGATTTCCGGGAAAATCAACAACTTTCGTTCCCAGTTTATCTGCTAAAGCCTCCGCATACCGGTATGGGAGAAAGCCTTTGGATTCAATGCCGCCGGCAGGCACAACGACCGCCGATGAAGCTTTCAGCCTGCTTGTGTCCGGTTTGTATTCTCTCAGAGCGGGCACTTCGGATAAGATAAAATAGTCGATGTTGGCCATCAGCCGCTCCATCCGCTCTTTCGGCTGTCGGGGCTGGGCGGATGCGGTGATGCCCATCGCTTCTGCGAATTCTCCTAATGCGGATAAGCCGTTTTGTCGATAATCGCGTTCAAGCTTCGCCAGGCTCTCTATGCCAAATGTGCGGTCTTCATCTGACAGCAGTTCCGGTATCGGGGGTTCGTGCGCTGCCAGTACGCGGATTTGTTCAGGGTGACGGATCGCCAGGTCAAGGCCGATGACCGCGCCTGAGCTACAGCCGAACACATAGGCGGGTTCATCGGTCAGGCCGGCCAACAGGCGGTGCGCGTCATCGCTGTGTGCGGAAATCCGGTAGTTTTCGTTTATATCCTCAAGTTTGCTGCGCGAGTGTCCCCTGCGGTCATAGGTGACGACAGTGTAATGCTCGGCAAGCAGATCTGCCATCGGGTATGAATCAGCATCCCCGTTTCCTCCGTGAATCATCAGCAGCAACGGTCCGGCTCCGCGCACTTCATAGTAAAGGCTCGTTCCTGAAACTTGGATCATGCTGCTCTTTATTGAAGTCATAACAATCATCTCCTCTCTTTTAGATTAAAGCAGCCGCAGAAGATAAGAAATGCAGAAATCGCTTAAGAAACAAACTTGCCATATCGAAAAGCACTGATCCTGTATGACCAGTGCTCTGTTTTTTATGTTGTGTAAACAATTTTTTTGATCGTTTCAATGGAGAGGTGATATTCCCCGGCAAGCCGTTCGACCGAATCGCCGTTTTTGAAAGCTTTTTTAATTGAAGCGTTGCGTTCATCAATCAGCTTTCTAGCCCCGGACCGCACACCCCATTTTTGCCGGGCGGAATCAGGCTTTGGAATATAGATGGTCTCCCCTTGAACATACTTTTGAATTTCTGATATCAGCTTTTCGGGTAAAACAGCGTCTGCTTTGACATAACCCATGTTTGCCAGCTCCTTATTCTTTTGATGGGATAAGGGGCAAAGCCGTATATCAGAAGGTTAAGGCGATTGAAGGTGTCCACCCCATGCAAAGTATCGCCATTCCGATAACAGGCTTTGCATGAGACGCTGCGCTATCCGGCATTCTGATGACTGCCATTTTCTTCACCTCCCTAAAACGGATTATAGAATAAATCAAGCCATCTTGCAGTTTATCTTTCTTTAAAAAAGCCCGACTTCCGCAAACTGTCTATCCTATTGTAAACATCTCTATATCTCGGATTTCCATAAAAGGAGCTCTATATTGCAACAGCCAAAGCGGCGCTTGTCGCTTGCAACACAGACAAGACGGCTGGCCTACAGTTATGTGAAAAACCAAGACGACGCGCTCGATATTGTCCAGGAATCCGTCAAAAAAGCGCTCGCTTCCGTGGGATCTGTCCGCAACCCGGATACGATCAAAAGCTGGTTTTATAACGCACGGCTATCGATTTTTTGCGGAAACAGAAACTGAAGGTTGTGGATGATCAAACCGGGGTACATGGGGACCGTAGCGTTTGAAAACCGACTGGGGTCATTGCGGATTTTCCGGCCGGGATCCGCTATATTCATTAGACAAATTCCTTGAAATCATGGATTTTGCTTTTTTTCTTCCTTTTTTATAAATTTGTAACTGCAGATTCGTCTGGAAACTTTTATACTAAAGAGAGTGCATTCTAAAAGAATTGATATTTTTTGAAACAAAAAGCGGTCCCGATTACGTCTATTGATTTGGCGGTCGCCGTACCGTATACAGCAAGATAACCGTACATATCATTGGAGGAATACCATGCAAGATCAGACACACCATCAACGCTATATACCGGGGTTGGACGGGCTCCGGGCTTTTGCCGTTTTGGCGGTCATTGCCTACCACCTCGACTTTCATTGGGCAAACGGGGGTTTTATTGGGGTTGACATCTTTTTTGTGTTGTCCGGCTACCTCATTACATCCATCATATTGCCTGCCTATGGAAATGACATTGCCCTGAATTTTCGCGAATTTTGGCTGCGCCGGGTCAGACGGCTGCTTCCTGCGGCAACGCTCATGATTATCATCACCGTCATCTGGACCGTCCTGTTTAACAGAGAGCTGATTCATACCGTGCGGGGAGATGCGGTCTCCTCTCTTTTATATGCCAGCAACTGGTGGTTTATTTTTCACAATCAATCTTATTTTGATAGTTTCGGAGCGCCGTCACCTTTAAAAAACCTGTGGTCACTGGCGATTGAAGAGCAGTTTTATATCGTTTGGCCCATCCTTTTACTTTTGGGAATGTACATATGGAAAAAGCGGGACCGGCTGGCGGCCGCGGTTGTCGTGCTTGCGTTTTGTTCAGCTATTCTGATGACCGTTCTGTATGTTCCCGGCGCAGATCCCAGCCGCGTCTACTACGGAACGGACACACGCTCATTTGAACTTTTGGCCGGCTGTGCTTTAGCTCTTGTGTGGCCAATGAAAAGACTTTCTTCAAACCGATTGCCGAAAAAATTGAAGCAAGCATTGCACGGAACGGAACTCACCGCTTTTCTTTTTTTAATCCTCTGCATTTATTTGGTTGATGAATACGAACCCTTTCTCTATCAGGGCGGAATGCTTTTGATCAGCATTTGTGCAGCCATTTTTATTGGCTGTGTGAGTCATCCGAGCAGCTTTATCGGCCATTTGCTGTCGTGGAAACCTTTGCGCTGGATTGGAACAAGGTCTTACGGCATTTACCTATGGCATTATCCCGTGATCGTCTTGAGCACACCCGTACATGAAATTGGAAATCCGGTGTATTGGCATGCTGCAGTCAAAGTCGTCGTTACTTTGATCATCGCCGAGGCTTCGTATCGCTTCATTGAGAAGCCGATCAGAGAGAACGGGTTTCGCCGATTTTTCCGCCGCGTTTTTCTGAACAGGATGCTGGAATGGAAAACATCGTCCGTTTTCAATAAACTGTCGGTGGGACTCATGGCAGCAGCCCTACTTGTCTTTATGGGCGGATTGTCCGGACTGGCGGACGAAAAGAAAAAGCGGGAATGGCCTTATGCCGAGTCTCATGTGAAAACAAGTGCTGCAGTTGAACAGTCTTCTGAACAAGAACAGGATCAACAAGAGGAAAAGGCGAAAACAGATGAAACGAAAGATGATGAGCAGTCGAAATCAAGCGGAGAAAATCAAGAACAGAAAGAAGAGCAAACAACGGATCAGACACCGGCTCATTCTGTAAAAGATGTCTTGGCAATCGGCGATTCCGTCATGCTTGACATCGCTTCAAATCTAAAGAAGCGCATGACCGGGATCACGATCGACGGAAAGGTCGGCCGCCAGGTGTCGCAAGCGCTTCAATTGACCTCAGCGTATGCATCATATAATCAGCCGGATAAAGCTGTGATCATTGAGCTCGGCACAAATGGATATTTTACGGACAGCCAAATGGACGAATTGCTTGACGCCTTTTCAAACGCAAATGTTTTTCTCGTCAATACCCGTGTACCCCGCCAATGGGAAAGCAAGGTGAACGAATCATTGCGCAGCCAGGCGAAAAAACGGAAAAACGTGACCTTGATCGATTGGCACAGCGAAGCTCTTCAACATCCCGAATACTTCACCTCTGACGGCGTTCACCTTGTGCCTGAAGGAGCCGAAGCTTTAACAAACCTCATCGTTCGAGCGGTGAAATAAAAAAAGAGGCCTGCCTGACAGCGCCTCTTTTTCATGTTTAAGAATGTGAACCAGAGTGATGCAGCGATAATACTTCCTTTGCGGTAGCCATATCCGTTACGAGAAAATCGATCCATCCCCCGCGCAGTGCCGCCCCGATCGCCGCCGCTTTTTTTTGGCCGCTTGCGACGGCCACTACATTTTGGGTGTTTTTTAATTCATGGACCGATAAACCGATCATTCTGGATGCCTCTTCACACTTGATCACGTTTCCGTTTCGATCTAAAAATGATGTGCACACAACCGCTTCAGCGCCTTTGTCCCTTAAGCGATGAAGGTCCTCCTTGCTGAAATATCCCGAAGTGACAATCGTATCTTCTTCTGATACGGTTCCGATCCCCACCACAGAAACTGCGGCTTGACGGGCAAGTTCAATGACGTCAGCGATTTCCCGTTCAGCCGTGATGATATCCCTCGCCTGTTTGGAGACGACAACGGCGGGTGCGTTGATCAAAAAGTATTTTGATTTTAATTTTTCACCGAATAATCTTGTATTTGAGTTGGCATGCCATGTCGCCCCTTCGGCGCCCCAGCCGCCGACAAGGGGAACAAATCGCAGATTTTTCCGCGAAAAAAAAGGCAGTTCCTGGGCGAGCAGATTGACGCTCTTTCCAGCCATAATCCCAATAATGTCGTGATGTTTGATGATGGATTCCAGCAATACAGCACCGGCTCTAGCAAGGTGCAGGTCGATCATCTGCTGTTCGGCGTCCGGCATATTGATGACGACCGCGTTTTTTATACCGAAAGTTTCCTTCAGCCGTCGTTCGTATTGCTGTTCGTCGCCATAAGGATTTTTAATTGTAATTTGGACGATTCCTTCCGATTTGGCCGCGCTCAGCATCCTGCTGACCTGTGAACGGGAAACAGAAAGCTGCTCGGCGATTTCCTGCTGGCTCAATCCATCAAGATAGTAAAATGTGCTGATTTTGACAAGTTGACGAATTTTTTCTTCATTGATGTCCGGCATTTTGAACCTCTCTTTCCCTTGAACAAATGTTCACCCTTGAAATTATGTTCGATGAGGAGATATAATAAACGTGCAAGAAAATTTTTCTAGTTGAGCAGAGTAGAGTGGAATTGAGCAGAGCAGAGTAAATAATCAAGCAATACCGAAAGGCGCCGATTGGTCGTGAAACACTTCAGCCGCACCTTCGGGTCGTTCGTTTTTCTGCTCTATTCCTCTACTTCATTGTAGAGGATTTCTTTTTTTTATCAAAGAAATTCTTGCAGAAAGACGGGGGGATATATCATGAAAACTCAAGTTGCAGGGAAGTTTGGAAAGTACGGGGGCAGGTTTGTCCCTGAAACGCTGATGAGCGCCCTGGTGGAGCTGGAAGAGGCTTATTTGCGGTACAGGGAAGACCCTGATTTCGTAAAGGAAGTCAGTCAGCTGCTTAAAGGTTATTCCGGCAGGCCGACCCCGCTTTATTACGCGGAAAGGCTCACCCGGCATTTGGGCGGAGCGAAAATTTATCTGAAACGCGAGGATCTCAATCATACCGGGGCTCATAAGATTAACAACGCGATTGCACAGGCTGTTTTGGCCAAGCGGATGGGAAAGAAAAAAATCATCGCCGAGACCGGAGCCGGACAGCATGGGGTAGCCACCGCCACAGTTGCCGCGCTTTTAGGAATGGAATGCAAGATCTTTATGGGAGAAGAGGATATCCATCG
Source organism: Bacillus sp. z60-11 (assembly GCF_046464135.1). Classification (NCBI taxonomy): domain Bacteria; kingdom Bacillati; phylum Bacillota; class Bacilli; order Caryophanales; family Bacillaceae; genus Bacillus; species Bacillus sp. z60-11. Next base: position 466,487 of record NZ_JBIYSN010000004.1, read on the forward strand.
GCAGCAGCTGAATGTCTACCGGATGAAGCTGCTCGGGGCCGAGGTCGTGCCCGTTTATTCAGGTTCCAAAACCTTGAAGGATGCCGGCAATGAGACGCTCCGCTACTGGGTTGCCAATGTGGAAGATTCTTTTTTCCTGTTTGGAACAGCCGCAGGTCCGCATCCGTATCCGATGATGGTAAGGGACTTTCAAAGAATCATCGGTGATGAAACCCGGGAGCAGATTTTGGCGAAAGAAGGGCGTTTGCCCGATTCCATTATTGCGTGCGTAGGCGGAGGCAGCAATGCGATAGGAATTTTCTTCCCGTTCTTAAGCGACTCGCAAGTTCGTTTAATCGGCGCCGAGGCGGGGGGGAAAGGACTGGATACGAATGAGCACGCCGCCACTTTGTCCAAGGGCTCGCCAGGCGTTTTTCAAGGATCGATGAGCTATCTTCTGCAAAGCGCTTCCGGCCAAGTGCAGCCGGCGCATTCGATTTCAGCCGGGTTGGATTATCCGGCGGTCGGACCTGAGCACGCTTATTTGAAGGATTCAGGCAGAGTGGAATATAAGGCTGTCACAGACAAAGAAGCGATTGATGCGCTTCATTTACTGAGCCGTATTGAGGGAATTATACCGGCCTTGGAAAGCGCTCATGCCTTGGCGCAATGTATGAAGCTGTCGCCAAAGCTTTCCCAAGACCATCTGATGGTCGTCAATATCTCCGGAAGAGGGGATAAAGACATGGATACGATCATGAAACATTCCGGAGGTGAGGTTCATTGAATCCGATCGATCAGACCTTTGCAAGATTAAAACGGGAAGGCAAGCCGGCCTTTATTCCGTATGTGACAGTCGGCGACCCTGATATTCGCACGTCCCTTGATATTTTGAAAGAACTGCAAACCGCCGGTGCCAGCGTCATTGAATTAGGCGTGCCTTTTTCAGACCCTTTGGCTGACGGCCCGGTTATTCAAAGAGCAACCTTGCGAGCTTTAAAAAACGATATCAGCATATCGGATGTCATCAGCCTTGCGAAACTGGCCAGGCAAGAACAAATCCATACGCCGCTCGTGTTGTTTACTTATTTTAATCCGCTTTTGCAGCTTGGGATTGAAAAGGCGTTTTCGATGATGGAGGACTCGGGCATAAACGGAATCATCATTCCGGATCTTCCGGTAGAGGAGGTTGAGGAAATACGTTGTATTTGCACAGAGAAGAACATCCATTACATTCCCTTGGTGGCTCCTACTTCCGAGGGGCGGATTGAATCAATCGTCAATCAGGCTTCCGGATTCGTTTACTGTGTTTCTTCTTTGGGAGTTACCGGTGAACGGCAAAACTTTCACAATGATATCGAAGGGTTTTTAGCCGCCGTCAAAAAGGCGACTGCTTTGCCTTTAGTCGTGGGCTTCGGCGTTTCCAATGCCGAGCAGTTCAAAAAGCTTTCATCTCATTGTGACGGGGTCGTGGTGGGCAGTGCGATCGTTCATACGATTGAGAAAAACCTTGCTTTGCTGCAGCATTCAAACACCTACTCCGACGGATTACATCGTATAAGGGGGTTTGTAGATGAATTAATTCCTCTGTGACAAAAAGCGGGCTAATTGTGAAATGCGTTTAGGTGATCTATCAAATAAGAGTTTAACATCCACTTCTTAGTTTTAGACTTTGCGACAAAGCTCTTAAAATCATGGGGAGTGAGAACAATGTTAGATATAAAGAAATCCTTTCAAGAGAGAAATATCGATTATTTTACGGATGACTATTACAAGTATGTTTCCATATTGCGTGATTACAAGGGGCATGTGCGCAGAAAGGAATCTTACTACGCCGACAATTTTAGGGAGAAAGGAACGGCTTTATTTGAATGCTTAGGGATTGAAATCGTTCATCAGCTGCACTGTCAATTGAAATGTGAATACTGTTATATCGCTTTGGATACGAAAAGCGAGTCGATTAAACCGGTCCCGGTTGAAGACATTATGAGCATCATTGATCAAGCGGCAGAAATTGATGAAGCCACAGGGAAAACGCTTTTTGGCCAAATTGGATTCATCGGCGGAGAACCGACTTTGCACCGCCATTTGCCAAGTCTCTTGGAATATACCTTAAGCAAAGGATTGACACCGATACTGATCACCAACGCAGTCAAGCTGGCAAAAATCGATTATGCAAGAAAGGTGTGTCTCCCCGGAACGGTTATTGTCACCCACCTGCCTTATCTTGATGAAGAAGGGGATAAGGAACATGATAAAATCACCAGATTTCCGGGCTACACGAAAACATTGGAGACAGCGATCCAAAATATGTTGACGATCAGAAAAGAGCTGAATGCCGTCGGTCAGGATTTTGAATTTGTCGGCGACTTTGTGTTAAGCAAGCAAACACTTCCGTATGCGTTTGAAGTGCACAAATTTTGCAGAAAGAATGGGATTAACCCATTTTTCGAACGGATGAGGATTTCCGATGATCAAAGAAATCACCATCTTGCTCCCGGCCGTGACGAAATAAAAGAACTGCTGAATCAAATCTTTGAGTATGATAAGACCCATTATCCGCATCTGATCTTTAAATCGGACGATGTTCAGGAAGAGGACGTCTTGCTGAAAAGAATCGAATATTTGATTACCCCTGCTTCCGCCAACGCCTGTTCCATGACACAGACGGGAATTCATGTAAAATATAACCAAAATGGCTTTGGTGAAGCGCTGTCTTGCGTCGGCCAGTCGATTCCGCATGGAAACATGCAAAAGAACAGTTTGCAGGAAATCGTCAATCAGAAAATCCAATCGCGCATCTTTAGTGAGCAAGAAACATATATAGCGGGGCCTTGTTCCGTTTGTGAATTATATCACTTAATCGGCTGTGAGGGAGGATGCCGCGGCAATGCCAACAGTACGTTTCATTGCGGGCGGGCGTCTGATCCGGAGTGTTTGTTCATTAAAGAAGAATACAGAATGAATAAAGCGGTCATGGCTCCTGAACATTGCGACGGTTGTCCGGTCAGCGAGTGGGCCCCTTGCAGCAGCTATGTTCAAAGCGAAAGTGTACTGAAATGAGGTTCAACAGAGATGTCGTGAATTCACTATGTGTTAAAAATGATTGGAGGCGTTAATAATGGGAGAAGCGATTCGGGATGTCGTGATTCTAGGCGGGGGATCTGCAGGTTGGATGACCGCCTCTTATCTGTCAAAAGCGTTCGGGAGTCAAATGAATATTACACTGATCGAGGCCGAAACGATTCCAAAGATCGGCGTCGGAGAGGCGACGATCCCCAATCTTCAGCGGGTGTTTTTCGACTTTTTGGGGATACCAGAAGAGGAATGGATGCGGGAATGCAATGCCTCTTTCAAGGCGGGGATCAAGTTTGTCAATTGGCGCAAACCGCCTGAAGAGGACAAAGATGATTATTTTTACCACCTCTTTGGACAAGTGCAAAACTGTGACAATGTCCCGCTTACTCATTACTGGCTCCGCCGCCGGTTTGAGGAAAACGACAAAGAGCCGATGGCGTATGCGTGCTACCACCAGGCGCCGCTGCTTGACGAAAAATTGTCGCCCCGGATGATGGACGGCACTCAAGTGATGAGTCATGCCTGGCATTTTGATGCGCATCTGGTGGCGGATTACCTTCGCAAGCTCGCGACTGGCTGGGGAGTCCGTCATATCCTGGATGAACTCGTTGACGTTGAGCTGGCGCCTGACGGCAGTATTTCCGCGCTGAAAACGCGCAAGGGCGGCCGGTATGAGGCGGATTTGTTTGTGGATTGCTCCGGCTTTCGCGGTCTGCTGATCAATCAAGCGCTGGGTGAGCCGTTTATCGAAATGAGCGACCAGCTTTTCTGCGACAGTGCGGTGGCCGCTTCAGTCCCTCACGATGATGAGCAGTATGGAATCGAGCCTTATACATCAGCGATTGCCATGAAGCATGGCTGGACATGGAAAATACCGATGCTCGGCCGCTTTGGATCGGGCTACGTTTACTCAAGCAAGTTCGTCTCTCAGGATGAGGCGACCGAAGAGTTTATCAAGCTTTGGGATTTAGATCCGAACAAAGTGCAGCTCAATCAAATCCGCTTTCGAACCGGGCGGAACCGCCGGGCCTGGGTGAAAAACTGCGTTTCAATCGGTTTGTCTTCATGCTTTCTGGAGCCGTTGGAATCTACCGGTCTGTACTTTATCTATTCGGGCATATATCAGCTCGTCAAGCATTTTCCGGATAAGTCCTTTAACCCTGCATTGATTGATCATTTCAATGAAGAGATTGACGGAATGTTTGACGATTGCCGGGATTTTATCCAAACGCATTATTTCACAACCACCCGTGACGATACCGAATTTTGGCGCGCCAACAAAAGCGATCTGAAGCTGTCAGATGAGCTGAAGCAAAAACTCAAGACCTATCAATCCGGGCTTGTTGTCTGTCCGCCGCTGACCACCAATGAATCCTCCTACTACAGCAATTTCGAGAATGAGTTTCGCAATTTCTGGACAAACAGCAACTATTACTGTATGTTCACCGGCATGGGCTGGCTCCCGGATCAATCTTTGCCAAAGCTCAATTATCGTTCGGAAGCGATTCAGGAATCAGAGGAAATGTTCGCCGCCCTGAAACAAAGAACGGCAGAGCTTAAAACGAAACTTCCTTCAACTTACGAATATTTAAAAATGCTGCACGGAGCAGGCGAAAGGGTCGGTCAATAACAGGAAAATCGCGATCAAGGTCTGTTTAAACATCACCCGGGCAAAAAGACGGCGTGGACATTTCTTTCACGCCGTTTCATGATTGTCAAAGAAAATGTCATGCTTCACACCTGCTTTCACCTTGCAAAAAATATGGTACAATATACAAATGTTTTGTTGACTCAGTCAATGAAAAAAAGATTTTGCTAGGTTGAAAGAAAGGTTTTGATATGACATGCTTCATAATCCAACTGGGAAAGAACGCTTGGCCTTGGCTTTTCTCCTTGGGATGCTTGCGATACTCGGCCCGCTTAACATAGATATGTATTTGCCGAGCTTTCCGGAAATCGCTGACGATTTGTCTAGCGGCGCTTCACTTGTGCAGCTCAGTTTGACGGCTTGCTTGATCGGGTTGACCATCGGCCAGCTCATTATCGGGCCGGTCAGTGATGCTCAGGGAAGACGGAAACCCTTGTTGATTTCGATTTTCTTGTTTGCGTTGTCTTCACTGTTTTGTGCGCTTTCACCGAATATTGCGGTATTGATACTGGCCCGTTTTTTGCAGGGATTTACGGCTTCCGCCGGGATTGTCCTTTCGCGCGCCATCGTCCGCGACGTCTTTACAGGACGGGAGCTTTCGAAATTCTTTTCGCTTTTGATGGTCATTACCGCAGTCGCGCCTATGGCTGCGCCGATGACAGGGGGCGCGATTTTGCTGCTGCCGTTCGCGACATGGCACACGATATTCTACACGCTGTCAATCATCGGATTTTTTCTCGTTCTGATTATTGCCCTGAGGCTGAAAGAAACATTGCCGCCGGAGAAGCGGATTCCAAGCTCGATCGGTTCGTCTGTGAGGACGATGGGCAGTCTGATGAAAGATCGCTCTTTTATCGGCTATGCGCTGACTGTCGGGTTCATTCACGGCGGAAGCTTTGCTTACGTATCGGGAACACCTTTTGTCTATCAGGATATTTACGGTGTGTCACCGCAAGTTTTCAGTGTGCTGTTCGGCATTAATGGTCTGGCCATAATTACGGGAAGCTTCATTATCGGCCGTTTCGGAGGAATCGTTCATGAGAAGAAACTGCTGCGGATCGCAGTCATGACGGCATTAATCGCCACAGCCGTCCTGCTGGTGATGACGATCATCAAAGGGCCGCTTGTGACACTGGTAGTTTCCATCTTTATTTATATGATCACAATAGGAATGGTTTTGACCAGCACCTTTACGCTGGCGATGGAAAACCAGGGGCACCGGGCGGGCAGTGCGAGCGCCATGCTGGGCATGCTTCCATTGCTGCTCGGCTCAATCGTGTCACCGCTTGTCGGAATGAATGAGACGACCGCCGTCCCGATGGGCGCGATCATGTTTATCACCGCGGTCATCGGTTCTTTTGCTTTCTTTGTTTTGACAAAGGAAAAGCGCGGACAAAGCTGGCTTGGAGTGAATGAAGGTTAATAGAATGGAAAGAAGGACGGAATCGACTGATTCCGTCCTTTGTCTGTTTAAAGCGATGCGCGGAGAATCGCATGGATGTCATCTTTGTTCACTGGATGATAAGAGCTGACATTTTTCAATTGAGAACAGTTTTCTACTAAAATATATAAAATGTAAGGAAAAACCGTTTTTCTTAAAAATCATTCCGTAGGGCTGTTTAAATCGATTTTACTATTTTACGATGTTCTGCTGCCGTTTCATTGATATGAATGGTCATCGAAACGACGGTTCCTGCATCCGGAGCGCTTTGAATCTCAAGCTCGCTTCCGCAAAAGTGCTTCAGTCTCTGATTGATGTTTTTCAGGCCGACGCTTTGGCTTGAATTCGAATCAAAAAGACCATTCAGCTTTTCCGGAGACATGCCGATTCCGTTGTCTTCCACTTTGATCAAATACCGGGTGTCGCTTTCTTTTTTGGCCGTCACCTTCATCCAGCCTCCGCCCCTTTTTTTGCTGATGCCGTGATGGACGGCATTTTCCACCAGCGGCTGAACCATGAGAGGCGGGAGATTGAAATCAATGTCTTGATCAATATCGAAGATGACTTCGAGCCGATCACCATAGCGCGTTTTTTCGATAGAAAGATAGGAGCTGACAATCGACAGTTCATTCCGGAATGAACTGATGGCAGATGTATTTTGAAAATCAAAACTCTTTCTTAAATAGTTTGTAAATTCAGCCGTTACCTCACGCGCTTTTTCAATATTGATGTGAGTAAGGGAAATGATTGTGTTTAATACATTATAAAGAAAGTGCGGATTGATCTGCGACTGGAGAAACGCCATCTCCATATTTGTCGCTTGATTGGCTGTATGTTTCATCATGATCAGGTTTTTGATGCGCGCCGTAAACTCAGAGTAATTGTAAGGCTTTTGCAAAATGTCATTCGCGCCTGAATGAAAGGCCTTGAATTTGTCATAATCAATGATCGCCGCCGTTATGATGAGGACGGGGAGATCAACCAGGCTGAACCGTTCACGGATTTTCATGCAGACGTCGAAGCCGGTCATATCAGGCATCATCAGATCCAAAATCACGAGATCAAGCTTGGAGCGGGAAACGACTTCCAATGCCTCTTTTCCGCTTTTCGCAGCTATCACATTATAGGGGACACCTTCAAGCATATCGGCTAAAATTTTTAAGCTCTCGATGTTATCATCGACAATCAGAACCGTTGCGGCGTCAACTTTCTTGGAATAGTAAGGCGTATTCATTGCAACATCTGAAGTCGCTCTGACGGATGGTAATTCAGACGGCTCAGACTTATTGACGGGCAAATCGCCATCCTTTGCAACAGGCAGTGTGAAATGGAAGGCGGATCCTTTTCCGATTTCCGATTCAACCCATATGTCCCCGTTTTGCAGTTTCACCAGCTGTTTAACAATGCTTAAGCCGAGTCCGGACCCGTCATTTTGATGTTTTTCATTCTGCTGAAAAGACTCAAATATCGTTTGACGAGCTTTCTCAGGGATGCCGACACCGGTATCGGCTACCGTTATTTTGATCATGCCGTTATGCGACATATTGGCAGAAAGCGTGATTTGTCCTTCCGGCGTAAATTTAATCGCATTGTCGACCAGATTGGTCATGATTTGCCGGAAGCGGTTTTCGTCAGCATAAACGGGAGGTAGACCGGCTGGAATATGACGGATGATATCCAGGTTTTTATTTTTGGATAAAAGCCGGTAGAAGTCCATTTCCGTATCAATCGCCGAATCGATGTCGACGGGAACCGGGTGAATCGTGAGTACGCCCTGTTTCATTTTTTCCAAATCAAGAATATCATTCACCAGACTTGACAGCCGGTAGCCCATGCGGATGACCAGCTGGACATTGTCTTTTTCTTCTTCTACCGTTCTCTTTCTTCTGCCTGCCAATAATGTCTGACATATATTAATAATGCTGTTCAGCGGTGTTTTAAACTCATGCGATGTTTTAGCGATAAACTCATCCTTTGATCGATCGGCGATAAGCAGTTTCCGGGACAATCTTTCATTATCGCGGAAAGCGCCGGCAAATTGCTGGGCCATCAAGAGAACAATCATGATTAAAGCAATGACTGACGGCAATGAATAAATCGAGTTGAATGAAAAGACCGCTTTGCCGGTGTATGCGGAAATCGTCGTTAATATGATATACGCGCTCATCGATAAAGAAGCGAGTGTCAGGTACAGGCCTCCTTCCATTTTTCGAACGGCGGCAATCGCAAAAATATAGGTAATATAAATGAGAGTCGTCACAGCAAGAACGGAATGCAAAATATATGAGAGACGATCGGTGTAATCGATGGTTATCAAATCATTGGCCAGCACCAACAGAGAGAAGGCGGTCGCAGCGATTAAAAACCGTTTTGAGACAATCTCCCTGTACCCATAATAGAGATAGAGAAAGACCGCAATGCTGGCAAACACCGTTGTGATCGCACGAAAAGGACTCAACACAGAAGTTGAAACGGACGGAAAGAAGAGAAATATCATCCGTTCTTTTCCTATCAGCAAAATGATGAACGAAAAGAGAAGACACATCACAGAAAAAAACAGCAGATGCTTATCCTTTCTTCTGTGCAGGAAAAAGCCCAAAAAGTATAAACCTGTAATGAAAAATGCCGTGATCATAACAGCATCATTCAGGAAAGAAATTTTGCTTTCACGCAGGATTTGTTCTTGGGTCCCAAAAGTCAACGGCTTTGCGATTCCCCATCCGGGCACTTTTGCGAAATTTGAAAATTGCACAATGAGTTCATTTTCGCCCCGGTGAATCGTGAAAAAGCTTGTATACGGTTTGTTTTGCGCCGGAAAATCAGCTTGGTCGGATGGGGTTCCGCTTTGCCCGATTAATGTTCCGTTGAGATAGATGCGATTTGCATTGTAAATAAATGAAGTGCTGAGTCCGAACGTTTGCTTATCCTGATCTGTGCGGATGGTCAGTTTGTACGTGCCGTAGTCCACATTTTCTTCCGGTTTCAACAATTTTACATTGCTGGGGACATCAACAAATACCGGATTTTTGCCTTTTCCTGAGTGAATGGCTTTCGGCGACAGAAGCTGATTTTTGTATAATGTCCACTCCCCGTTCAGCTCCATGTTTCCGTCTTTTTGAAAATCCCAGTTTTCAAGGTTGATCCTTCCTTGACTGGCTTCGGGATATTTTGTCTCCGACAGCGAATTAACGGCTACGAAAATAAAAAAGAAGGCAGCATATCCTAGAATAATTGAAATAAAAATGAATACCTTTTTCAAACAGCAGCACTCCTTATCCTGATTAACTTCTGAGCCCTTCTAAAATCCTATTTAATCAGTCATGATATTGTAGTCACATATGTTAAAAAATTTCAATCCTCTACAAAACAATCCAACTTAATAGGTCATTAGGCATGATATAATGAAATGATAATTGGGTGATTTGTATAAAAATGGGGTGGATGATTCGTGAAAGCGTTAATTGTTGATGACGAGGAACTGGCATTGCTTCATTTTAAAGTTATGCTTGAACGGACGAATTTCTTTCAATCCATTGCAACCTTTCAAGATCCGGTTGAAGTACTGGAATATTCAGTTCTTGATGTGGATGTGGTGTTTCTTGACATTGAAATGCCCGGGATCAGCGGCATTGAGCTGGCAGAAGCGCTTCAATCGATGAATGACGACATCCAAGTCGTTTTTATCACGGCCTATAATGAATTTGCCATTAAAGCGTTCGAACTGAATGCCGTTGATTATTTGCTGAAACCCGTGGATTACGACCGGCTGCTGAAGACGGTTGAACGAATCAAAACGAACGGCAGGAACTCCGCGGAAAAGACCGGAGCACACTTTTTTATTCAATGTTTTGGCAGCCTGCAATTTTACGAAGTGATCAAAGGTGACAAAACATACATGCCGGTCAAATGGAGAACGTCCAAAGCTCGTGAAGTATACGCATACTTGCTGCATCATCAAGGACGTGTCGTCAGCAAGGACACGCTGATCGACTTATTTTGGCCGAATTTCGATTTTTCCAAAGCCAGTACACAGCTTTACTCAACGATTTATCAAATAAGGAAATTAATCGGCCGGCTTCCTTTCAGCCAATCCATCGATAAGACCGAGACAGGATATATCTTGAGGTTGTCCGACGCAAAAATCGATGTCATTGAATGGGAAAAGTCGATTAAAGAAATTCCGCCCCTCAATCCATCTGCAGTCAATCGCCACATGGAGCTTTTAAAGGCATACGAAAACCATTACTTTATGGAGCACGGTTATCTTTGGGCAGAACCTGAAAAGACGCGGCTTACCCAGCTGTGGCTTGGAAAGGCTTATGAACTGATCGAGTATCTCATAGATGAAAAGCGGTACAGCCAAGCGATGGATGTATGTATGCAGATCGACAAAATAGAACCTTGTGACAGTAAAATGATGCAATACAAGATTCAATTATTTAATAAAACAGGGAAAGTGGAAGAGGCGATCAAGGAATACCAGCGCTACAAACGAATGAAGGATCAAATGAACTAAAAGGCCGGAATGTCCGGTCTTTTTTTATGTACAGATATTGTATAGTTCGATTTCATACAATGTAGTTTGGTTCGGATGAAGTCATTTCTAAAGTGGGAAAACAACGTACAACGCCTCGGGATAACCCTGATATCACCGCTCAACATTCAGCAATGATTTTAAAATACCAAATCATTCGGCAGTTAAGCCTTGTTTCAGGAAGGAGGCCGCAAGCAAAGATTCCAAGAGTATATCGATTATGGAAAAAGGAGGAATAATTATTTTGAGATCGAGAACATTGCCGTCCGGCCCAGGAAAAAGCAGAAGGCTCAAGCCGTTTTTGCTCACAGGTCTTACGCTGTTTTTTATTGTCAGCCAGGTGCTCGGCTTTTCAATGCAAATACAGGCAGCCGGCGATCCGACAAATAGCGGGTCATTCGTCGATTCTGTGACAGTCAAAAACGGCAGCGGCCAAACGGTTGACGGCTCAATCAGTGAAGAGCCCGCATTAACACCGGGGGATGAAGTGACACTGACATACGAGTGGTCACTAAAACAAGATCAGAAATCAGATTTAGGAAAAGATATCATTGTGCAGATTCCTAAACATTTCGCATTCGACCAGGATGCTGCAGGTGAAGTGAAAACAGCGGATCAACAGGTGCTCGGCAGCTTTAAAGTGTCGGCGGCAGAACATACCCTGACGGTCAAATTAAACAGCACCGCTGGCGATTTGAATGAGGCAAAAGGGGCTATCAAACTGCCTGCCAAATTTGCCGCTGATGTGAAAGCTGATGCCAAAACGGTAACAGCGTTGTTTGATTTAGGCGGCGGCAAGACCCAGCAGGTCATAATCCCATTAAAGAAAGAGGAGACATCTGACACCGGATCAGAAACAGCTGATAACGATTCTTCGGAATCTAAAGGTGGAAAGCAGGCAGCTGATCAATCAGATGAGTCAAGCGCACAGGATCAAGAAGCTTCGCAAGCAAAACCATCTGACGACTCTGAGACAGAGAGCGCAAAAGCGGCAACATTCTCAAATCAATCGGCTGGGAGCAGCCTTGCGTCCGCAGAAAATCAAATCACACAAAACATTTTGACAGGCGTTGAGTTGACGGATGAGAATGGCAATCCGTACGATCAAAGCAATCGCGCCAATACGAATTCTCCGGCCAAGATCACAATCACCTGGGCGATCCCGGATGATTTGGGCAAAACAATAAACGCTGGCGATCGCTACGAATTTGATTTGCCTAAGGAATTTATCATGCATAATGACATTACAAATCAGCCGTTGAATGCCGGCGACACCACATATGGTTCATTTTCGATCGATAGAAATGGCCATGTCGTCATGACATTTAACGACCAGGTCAAAACAGATTCAAATGTCAAAGGGACTTTGTTTGTCAACACACAGTTCAACCAGCAAAACATTAAAGGTTCAACTACGCAAAAAATTGTTTTCCCGGTTCATTCCGATACGCCGGAAGTAACGGTTTATTTTAAACCGAATGTCAGCAAAAAGATTGATAAATCAGGGGCTTTGGATAAAGGCATCAACCCTGGCAAAGCGACATGGACGGTCGATATCAACAAAAAATTAGACCAGGTCAAAAATGCCAAACTCACTGAAAGCCTTCCAGAAGGATTGATCTATCGTTCGGTTAAAGTTTATAAACTTGATGTGAACATTGACGGCTCTGTCAGTCAGGGGAGTGAAATCACTTCAGGCTACAGTGTCGATGGAAATGGAAACATCACATTCGACGGGCAGATCGATTCAGCTTATCGTCTTGTCTATGAGACAGACATTGACAACAGTGCAAAACCGAGTGAAGGCGGAAATGTGACGCTGACGAACAAGGCGGCATTCAGCGGGGACAATTTGGAACCGGCTTCGGCGGAGGCCAGCCTCACTGCCAAGTATGGAAAAATGATCGACAAATCCCTGAGCGGTTACAAGGCGGATTCACAAACGTTCAGCTGGGCAGTTTTATACAACTACGGAGAAAAAACGATAGAGCAATCAAAGGCCAGCATCACCGACACGTTTGGTTCCGAAGATGTGCACCTTGTTTCGGATTCCTTGAAGGTCGTTCCGATTACCTTTGGTGAAAACGGCAGCGAGAAAGCCGGAACCCCGTTAGTGGAAGGCGAGGACTACACGCTGACAGACAATGGAAGCGGCTTTGTCGTTCAATTTAAACAAGATATCAATGGTGCATACAAGATCACTTACCAAACAGGGGTCAACAATGGAGTGATCATTGATCAAGCGACAAAATACACCAATACTGCAACGGCCGGGACAGGGGAATCAAAGGAGTCTTCAGGAACCGCCGTCCAGCAGAACCTGATCAAAGGCTATTCGAATGTTGACTATGAGAATAAGACGGTTGATTGGACGATTACAATTAATAGGAACAACTACATGATGAACAATTGGACGTTGGATGATCAATTTGTCAGCGGTGGACTGGCGCTCATTGACGGTTCACTCGCCATTCAAGATGTAACAAAGAACGCAACACTTGAGGAAGGCAAAGATTATACCTTGACAAAGAAACCTGATGATCAAGGCTTTACATTGGCATTCATCGGAGATTATGCGAAGACGGACAGCCAGTTTAAGATCACGTATAGAACGAAAATGAACGCTGATTTTTCCAATGAGAATACAAAAAATACCGCTGAATCAACATGGACGGATCATAGCGGCACGAAACGCAAGAATAAGGAATCAAGCGGTTTTACACCGAATAACCAGACTTCCCATAATGGATTCAAAAACGGTTCGTACAATGCAGTGTCTAAAGACATCACCTGGAAAATCGGAACCAACTATAATGGAGAGTCCGCAAAAAATCCTTATATAAAAGATGTGATCGCAGACGATCAGCGATATGTTCCCGGTTCGCTTTCTGTGAAGAAGTATACGATCAATAAAAACGGCTCCATCACAGAAGGAGACGCGCTTGATCCTTCCCGATACGAGGTGGAGGAACCGTCAGCCGACAATGACCATACATTGACCGTGCAGCTGAAAACAGATGACTCTGCCCCGTATCTGATTGAATTTAAAACATCACTGAAAGGAAAGGTCATTCATCAGAGCCCGTATACAAACAAGGCCACATACCATAATGAAGGTCATACAGACCGGACTTTGACAGGCTCTGTCTCAGTCGCAAACGGCGGAAGCCTGATTTTTAAAGGCGGAAAGCAGAATGGCAGCTATATCGATTGGAACATCAATGTCAACGCCAGCCAATCGACGCTGGACGATGTCAAAGTCACTGACACCCCGGATGCAAATCAAATGTTGGATGGGGATTCTTTTAAAGTTTATCAAGCCAAATACGATGAAAACGGAGTGGTCAAAGACAGCAGCGGAAATCTTGTCGCGGGCGATGTTCAGCTTCAGAAAGACAAAGACTATACATTGGACATCACAACCGATCCTGCAACGGGTGAACAATCATTTACCCTGAAATTCATAGGAAGCTACAAACAGATTGACCGCGCCTATGTCATTCAATATCGCTCCTTGATTAACATAGCGGGCACGAGCGGCCATGTCGGCAACAAAGTGTCGATTTCCGGTACGAATGTTCAAGAGCAGACTCAGGAAAACGGCAGTTCCGTCTTTGTCGTGATTTCAAGCGGCGGCGGGTCCGGATCAGGGGAGAAAGGAAGCCTGACCATCTTTAAAACAGGAGAGGACAATAAACCTCTTCAGGGAGCCGATTTTCAATTGTGGTCCAAAGACAAAAAGCAGCTTCTGCGCACAGGAACGACAGATGCCGAAGGAAAGATGACGTTCGGTAATATCCGCTACGGCACTTACGTATTAAAAGAAGTAAAGGCGCCTGAGGGATACACCATCAGCGATACTTTTGCAAACGGAGTCACTGTGGAGATTGACAGCAACTCCTCCAGTGCCGGGGCGCTGTATAAAGTCGTGAATCAGAAAAACAAGGTGACGCTTATCAAAAAAGATGAACAAAACAACCCTTTAAAAGGAGCTATATTCAAGCTGGAGAAAAAATTCAGCAACGGCACTTTTACGACGATCAGGACGAATATTACAAGCGATGAAAACGGAAAAGTTGAAATAGAAGGTTTGCCGGCTGGCGATTATCGCCTGACTGAAACCAAGGCTCCGGCAGGATATATCGTAAATACAAAAGCAATTGAATTCTCAGTCACGAAGAATGACAAGAATCAAGTGCCTGATATTAATTTGGGCCAACTGATCAATTATAAAGGCAGTGTGCAGCTAACGAAGGAAGATGGGGAAGGCCATTCGTTAGCGGGAGCAGTATTCAAGCTTGTTGATCAGGAAGGAAAAACGGTTCAGGAAAATCTGGTCTCAGATCAGGACGGGAAAGTGAAGGTTTCTGGTCTCGCGCCTGGCCGCTACGCCTTCATCGAAACAAAAGCACCATCCGGATTTGTATTGAACAGCGAAAGAAAAGCGTTCACCATCTCCGAAGCGGCTGAAGGAAAGCCGAAAGCGGCGGATGCCGGTATTTTCGTCAACTACAAAGGCTCCGTTCTTTTGACGAAGGAAGATACAGAAGGACATGGACTTGAAGGAGCCGAATTTAAAATCGTTGATGAGGAAGGAAAAACGGTTCAAGACAATCTGATCTCAGATCAAGATGGAAAGATCACGGCTTCAGACCTCGCACCTGGCCGCTACGCCTTCATCGAAACAAAAGCACCATCCGGATTTATGTTGAACAGCGAAAGAAAAGCGTTCACCATCACCGAAGCGGCTGAAGGAAAGCCAGAAGCGGCGGATGCCGGTATCTTCGTCAACTACAAAGGCTCCGTTCTATTGACGAAGGAAGATACGGAAGGACATGGACTTGAAGGAGCCGAATTTAAAATCGTTGATGAGGAAGGAAAAACGGTTCAAGACAATCTGATCTCAGATCAAGATGGAAAGATCACGGCTTCAGATCTCGCACCTGGCCGCTACGCCTTCATTGAAACAAAAGCACCGTCCGGATTTGTGTTGAACAGCGAAAGAAAAGCGTTCACCATCTCCGAAGCGGCTGAAGGAAAACCGGAAGCGGTAGATGCCGGCGCAGCCGTCAATTACAAAGGCTCTGTTCGATTAACCAAAACAGATCAAGACGGAAACGGATTGGAAGGCGCTGTTTTCAAAATCATTGATGACAATGGAAACACGATCAAAGACGGACTTGTTTCTAAAAAAGACGGTACAATTGAGGTCGCCGATTTGGCTCCTGGCCGCTACCAATTTGTTGAAACACACGCACCAGACGGCTATCTTTTGCAAACCAGCCCTGTCGCTTTCACCATCACGGCGCAAGATCAAGGAAAGCCGGAACAGGTTGAAGTGAAGGCCGTTAACGCGAAAAACAGCGTCGTGCTGACAAAAGTTGATCAGAATGATAAACAATCCGTTCTCCAAGGGGCGACGTTCAATCTGATTGACGGAAACGGCAAAGTGCTGTTAACCGGCTTGACCACCGATGACAAAGGACAGATTACAGTCCACGGTCTCAAACCGGGCGAATACCAGTTTGTCGAAACAAAAGCGCCTGAACATTACGAGTTGGATCAAACGCCAATTTCGTTCAAGATCAAAAATACCGATACGAAACCGGTTGAAATCATCGCCGCAAACAAATTGACGCCGGGCGCCGTAAAGCTGACAAAAGTCGATCGAAACGATAAGCACACCGTTTTGGAAGGTGCCGAATTCAAGCTTTTAGACGCCGATGGAAAGCCTGTGACAACAAACGCCTACGGCAAAGACCTGCCTTCAGTCTGGAAAACCGATAAGGACGGTCAACTTATGATCGAAGGCCTTGAGCCTGGCCGCTATCAATTGGTCGAAACAAAGGCGCCAGACGGCTATGAACTGGATGACACACCGCTAGTCTTTACGATTAAAAAAGGACAGTCAAAAGCGGCTGAAGTAACGGCTTTTAATACAAAAGTCAAAACGGAACCGGTCGATAAAAACACAGCGGGTGGCAACGACCCCCGTTCTGACAACGATGGTTCAGCAAGTCATATGAAAGCAGACAAAACGCTTCCGAAGACCGGGGATACAGACAACATGATCCAGATCATGACCGGCATTCTGCTGCTTCTGGCAGGAGGAGCATTGGCCCTGCACGCAAGAAAGAGACAAAGAAACACGCAATAGGCTTTGACAGCACCTGATCACCTGAAAAACTGATCAGGTGCTTTTTTAAGAACGAGTTGCGCCGCCAGAACCAGGATTGGCGGCTGAAAGGATTTTTCACATGCTGAAAAAAATGATGATTGCTCTGTTGATTCTTTCAGGGGGGGTGCTCGTCTGTTCGCCCTTCATTAAAGAAAGCATCATTGGCTATCTAAGCCATCAGCAAGATTGGCCGAGCGCGGAGCAGGCGCAAAAAAATAATGAAAAAGAAGCATTGTTTGACTTCGATGCGATTCAGCCGCCTTCTTTTTTGGAAACATTAAAAACGGGTATCGATCAAAAACCGAAAGCGGTCATCGGCCGAATCACGATCAAGAGCGTCGATATCCGTCTTCCGATATTAAAAGGCACAACCAATCAAAACCTCCTCTTCGGAGCGGCGACCATGCGACCCGATCAAAAAATGGGTGAGGGAAACTACCCATTGGCCGGCCATCATATAAGGCAGAAAAGCCTTCTGTTTGGACCTTTGCTTGATATAAAAAAGGGAGCTCGAATCGTGATCACCGATTTTAAAAAAGATTATATCTACTCTGTTACTTCCAAAAAAGTGATGTCGGAAATGGACGCAGCCGTAGTGTTTGAAACAAAGGAAAAGCAGATTACACTGATCACATGCGACAAAGCAGAAAGAACCGACAGACGCCTCGTTGTGAAAGGGACATTGGTACAAGTCGCTGATCATCAAACATAAGTACGGACGAATCATTAAAGCGGAGGATGACACCGGATTGGTCGCTTAAGGCTGCGCGAATCTATGTGGTCATACACCAAGGATGGGAAATAATCCTTGGTGTTTTTTTATTTGTGGTGATTCTACAATTCACAAAGAAGTGACAAAAACATCACTACAACATAACAAAAATAAAAAATGAGGGATTGATGCCTAAAAATAAAAGAGAAAATGTTGAAAACCGGTATTAATGCCTGATATTTCTCTGTTTAGGGCGAAAAAATAATGAAAATATAAAATAATTTTCTGAAATTTGTGTTGACTGAAAGCGCTTTTAAAATTATGATAATAACAGACATCACAAAAAGATCACAAAAACATAACTACAACATAACAATCTATCAAAAAGAATGAATGGATTAGCCTCAACCGTTAAAATGAAAACGATTCCAAAAGCTGGCGGCATCATTCTTCAGCTGTGTGATGTCGGAAGAGAACGTTTTATTCTTCCGTTAACTCAGGTATCTTCTTTTTCTAATAAGAAAGGATGTTTTAAAAAGAGGAGGGGATGACTTAGGCGATGAACAAGGTTTGAATTTGGTACTTAAATCTCGATTAAGGAATGAGTTATCGATACCTTTGCAAATAAACATGACAAACAAAGGCGGGAGAAATATATGAATGAACACGGAAATCAAAAGTCATTTTTGCGCACTATTATTATCGTCTCGACATTCGGCGGGCTGCTTTTCGGATATGACACCGGAGTTATCAATGGCGCTTTGCCATACATGGCCGAGCCGGATCAGCTTAATTTAACCGCACTTACCGAAGGGCTTGTGGCGAGCTCCCTCCTTTTAGGCGCTGCACTTGGCGCTGTGTTTGGAGGCAGGCTGTCTGACTATGTCGGCCGTCGTAAAAACATTATCTTTCTTGCCGTTCTTTTCTTTATCGCAACGCTCGGTTGTACACTTGCACCAAATGTAACTGTCATGATTCTCTCTCGTTTCTTTCTGGGGCTTGCTGTAGGGGGAGCGTCTGTCACGGTGCCGACTTATTTAGCGGAAATGTCTCCTTCAGAAAGAAGGGGGCGGATGGTAACCCAGAACGAATTAATGATCGTAAGCGGACAGCTTGCTGCCTTTACTTTTAATGCCATTCTCGGCACGACAATGGGTGACAGCTCTCATGTTTGGCGCTATATGCTGGCCATTGCTGCCGTTCCCGCAATCTTTTTGTTCTTCGGGATGTTAAGAATGCCTGAAAGCCCACGCTGGCTTGTTTCAAAGGGAAAAAATGAACTTGCCTTAAACGTTTTGAAAAAAATCCGTGATGACAAGCGCGCCAACTCAGAATTGGCAGAAATTGAAACCGCTATCACGAAAGAATCGGAGATCAAGAAGGCAACATATAAAGATCTTGCGGTTCCTTGGGTGCGCCGAATCGTATTCCTTGGAATCGGAATCGCCATCGTTCAGCAGGTTACGGGTGTAAACTCCATTATGTATTATGGAACCGAAATCCTTAAAAATTCAGGTTTTGAAACGAAAGCAGCACTTATCGGAAATATTGCAAACGGTGTCATTTCGGTTCTGGCAACATTTGTTGGGATTTGGCTGCTCGGCAAAGTCGGACGGCGGCCCATGCTCTTAACTGGTTTAGTAGGAACGACATCAGCGCTTCTGCTTATTGGAATCTTCTCAACTGTGCTTGAAGGCTCAACAGCTCTTCCGTATGTTGTGCTTGCTTTAACCGTAACGTTCCTCGCATTTCAACAGGGAGCTATTTCGCCGGTCACATGGCTGATGCTTTCAGAAATCTTCCCGTTGCGCCTGCGCGGTCTTGGAATGGGAGTTACCGTATTTTGTTTATGGATCGCCAATTTCTTTGTCGGACTCTTATTTCCGATTCTTCTTGATAAAATCGGGCTGTCTTCGACATTCTACATCTTTGTTGGACTGGGAATTCTCTCGATCACATTCGTGAAAAAATTCCTGCCGGAAACGAAGGGACTTACGCTTGAGCAGCTCGAACATAATTTCCGCAACTACCAGGATGAAAATGTACAAAACAGTGTGAAAGTTAGCGGATAACAGATCAAGTAAAACAATAGCAGGTGGAATGCAGGCGGGAGAAGATGTACTCCCGCCTATTTTTGTTCAATGTATATAAGCGATCAATAATAAGAGGCGAAAACTTAAAGAGCTGGCAGAACAGCTCCGTTCGCAAGTTGGAGGTACAATCCAGCTTTTGCGGCGTGCGCACAGTTGAAAACAGCTGTCGAAAAAGATGCTGCAAAATAAAAGCTTCATTAAATGCATTGATAAGATGTGCCGCTGCCTTTGATTAGAACGTGGAACATCGGTATAATAAAAGGGAACATTTTATGAGAATAAACATATAAATAAAAGCCAAGTTGAACTTAGAGCATGAAGACTCGGAGAAGGCATGTTTATTTTGAATAAAAAAATCAAAAAAAGTATTGACTATCGAATTGAGTACATGATATATTATTATTCGTCGCTGATGACAGCGGAATGATTCTTCAGATTACAACAGTTGATGTTTTTCATCTGAAGGGTGTACAAATGAATTAAAATGTGTATAATAGATAAGGCCGAAACAAAAGCCATGATCCTTACACGAAAAAATAAAAAAACCTGTTGACTTTAACTGATTTTCATAGTATTATAGTTAAGTCGCTGATAAAGCGCCCGTAGCTCAATTGGATAGAGCGTTTGACTACGGATCAAAAGGTTAGGGGTTCGACTCCTCTCGGGCGCGCCATAACAATAATGCGGGTGTAGTTTAGTGGTAAAACCTCAGCCTTCCAAGCTGATGTCGTGAGTTCGATTCTCATCACCCGCTCCATTTTTTGAAAAATGATCTTTGAAAACTAAACAAGACAAAACGTACCTGTTAATTCATTTTTAAATAAATCGCACATGCGAATGTGCGTAGTCATTATCAAACTTTTCATGGAGAGTTTGATCCTGGCTCAGGACGAACGCTGGCGGCGTGCCTAATACATGCAAGTCGAGCGGACCGATGGGAGCTTGCTCCCTGAGGTTAG